>DASYYB010000057.1:0-12745 GCA_035934235.1 Allostellaceae bacterium
GTCGAGAGCGTGTTGCGCGAGGTGCGCGGCTTCTTCGCCGTGCACGTAGGCGAGGGCAGCTATGCCGGCGGCGTGCACTTTGAAATGACCGGCCAGGACGTGACCGAATGCCTCGGTGGCGCCACGCCGCTGTCGCGCGCGGTGAGCGAGACCGATCTCGCCGACCGCTATCACACTCATTGCGATCCGCGTTTGAACGCCGGCCAGGCGCTCGAGCTCGCCTTCATGATCGCCGAAGAGCTGAAGAAGAAGCGCGCCGGCCAGGCCGCGGCGGCGCGCGCACGAGCCGCGTCCTGAGCGGCGCGCCCCGGCGCGCCAATCCGTCGCCGCCGCCGGACGATCCGGTCACGCGGCTCACCGACGCTTATTTCAACAAGACCAAGGAGATCGTCCGCCGCCACGGCGACAAGCGCGTCACCTATGCCGTGTTCATGCGCCGGCCGGTGATCGCGACGCCGCGTCTCATGGTGGATTTTCTCGAAGCTACGGCGCGGGCGCGCGGCACAAGCTTTCAGATCGATCTACCGTATAAAGAGGGCGAATGGGTCGGCGCCGGCGAGGTGCTCGCCTATATCTCTGGCTCGCTGGTCCACCTGGTCGATCTCGAGACGCTTTATCTCCAGAAGCTCGGCGCCTCCTGCGTCGCCGCCTACAACGCCTATGCCATGTGTTCGGATCTGCCCAAGGCGGCATTCCTGGCGATGGATGCGCGCCACTGCGCGGGCGCGGAAATGGCCGAGATGATGGCCTACGCCGCCGCCGTCGGCTCGGCGGCCGCCAAGCGCGAAGCGAACGCCGTCGGCTTCATCGGCAATGCCACCGACGCCACCGCGCATTATTTCGGCCAGAAGTTCGGCCTCGGCACCATGCCGCACGCGCTCATCGGCTATGCCGGCTCGACCGTGCGCGCCGCCGAGATGTTCCGCGAGACCTTTCCCGACGAGAAGCTGACCGTGCTGGTCGATTATTTCGGCCAGGAAGTGACCGACACGCTCGCCGTCGCGCGGCGCTTTCCCGATCTCGCCGCCGCCGGCAAATTGGCGATACGCCTCGACACCCATGGCGGCCGCTATATCGAAGAGCTCGACGTGGCGCGGTCCTATGCCGTGCTCGAAGCCGCCGTGCCCAACGCCATCCGCGGCTATCGCACCGAGGCCGAGCTGCGTTATCTCATCGGCACCGGCGTTTCGGCGGCGGCGATCTGGCATGTGCGCAAGCGGCTCGACGGCGAAGGCTTTCCCAAGGTGAAGATCGTCGCGAGTTCCGGCTTCACGCCCGCCAAATGCCGCGCCATGTCGATCGCCGAAGCGCCTATTGATGTTGTGGGTACTGGATCGTACCTGCCGGAGTCCTGGAACGAGACGTACGCCACCGCCGACATCGTCGAATATGACGGCAAGCCGCTGGTCAAGATCGGCCGTGAATTCCTGATGCGGAAGAAGAGCGACGGCTGACGGCGCGTCCGTTAGCCGCCGTGGCCGGCGTGGTTCGGCGCCGATCCTGCGAAACGCGCCACCGTGAGGGCATCGGCCGCAAGCGTTTCGGGCGGCACGACGTTGCGCGCCGTCCAGCGCACGCGGACGTTGCCGTTGCGGTCGAGCATCAATTCGGTCTCGCCGCCGTCGCCGTCGTTCCGGAACAGGCTGAGCGCCGCCGCCACATTTCCCGATACGCCGACGACATAAGGCGGGTTCGTCACGGCGCCGTGGCTCGCGCCGGCGACGCCGACGGCGATCACCGGCAAGCCGGCGGCAATCAGCTTGAGCTGCGCCGCGCCAAGCTGCTGCAGCCGCGCGACCGGCGCATCCGATCCGAACAGCACCAGCAACGCCGGCCCCTCGGCCAGCACTTGGCGGAGCGTGTCCTGCACGCCGCCGCTTTCGAAGGCGAAATCGGGCACCTGCGCCGCGGCGACGGTGCTGACCGTCGGCCCCATCTCGCCGGCGATCGCGCCGGCGGCGCGCGCGCGGATGAAATGGATGACGTCCCAGCGCGCGGGCGGCGTGAGCACGGTCGCGAAGGACGGCATGACGTCGCCGTAACCGTGGCTCACCCACCAGAATATGTCGCCCGGCGTGTGCGCGAAGAGATGCAGCCGGACCAAATTCGGCGGCTTGATCGGCAGGCTGGCAGCGACCAGTCCGTTGCCTTTGCCGTCGGCGCCGTGACAGACGGCGCATCTCTGCGCGTAGATCGCGGTGCCGCGGTCCACGGCCGCCGCGTCATAGGGGACTGTCGGCGCGAAATACGTCGTCGGATAGGCGACGACCAAGGCGCGCATCGCCGGCGCGCTGCCGAATGCGACGCAGACGATCAGCCCGATGAAGGCGGCGCCAAGCGGTTTCTTCCAGCCGGCGGCGAGCGCGGCCACCGCGACAATCGCGCAAACGCAAAACGCCGCGGCGAAGATCCACAGCATGACGATCGCGCCGGTCGACAATGCACCGGCCAGAAGGCGGAACGGCAACGGCCACACCGGTTCGGTGTGCAGCCCCGGCGGCAAGATACCGAGCACGCCGACAATCGCGAGGATGCCGAGACCGAGGCCGCTTTCGATCAGCGCGTTGCGCCGCAACTGCGCCAGCGCCGCGTTCGGCGCGGCGCCGACGAGGCGCGGCGTCAGCCGCAAGCGGTTCACCGCCGCGACCGTCAGCATGATCAGGAACAACGCGATCTTGATCAGCAACAGGCGGCCATAGAGCGTGCCGATCAGCGCCGGCACGTTGCCGGCGAGGTACCAGGTGTTGACGATGCCCGAAGCCAGCAGCACGGCGACGCCGATCATGGCCATCAGCGAGAAGCGCCGGGTTGCGATTGCCGCCGCTTGTGTGGTGGCCGTATCGCCGCGCCGTGCCGCCGTCAGCAGCAGCGCCAGCGGCGCCAGGCTGCCGAGCCACGCGCCGGCTGCGATCAGATGCAGCAGGTCGGCAGCGAGATGGATCTTGCCGTCGGTCCCTTCGTCGGATGCGCCATGCCCGGCCCAGGCTAGGCTGGCGAGCAGAGCCACCGACAGCGCCAAGCCGATCCAGGCAACGTCGCCAACGCGCGCGTGCCGGCGCCACGCCAGCGTCGCGCCGAACGCGATCGCCAGCGCCAGCCGCAACAGCCAATCTTCGCCGATGCGCGTGCGCATCAGCACCGTACCGACGGCGCCGGAGCCGAAGACGTGGCCGAGGCCTTGCCCGCTCATGTCGGCGGCGACGCCGGCGAGCCAGCCGGCGCCCGAAATCACCGCCAGCGCCAAGCTGAACCAGGCGAGGCGCTTCAATCGTCGCGCCAGATCCGCCGCGCCGGCGGCTCCGTCCAGCGCCGACGCGGCGATCAGGCATTCGAACATGCCGACGCCGACAAGCGACACGCAGCCGGCGAAATGCAGCGTGCGTGCGATGACGAGGAAGGCGTCCATCGTGCCTACTTGCCGACGTCGAAGGTGAACGTGCCTTCGGTCGTATGGGTGTCGACCGAGACGACGTGCCAGTGGACGGTGTAGGTGCCGGGCGGCAGCGGCTTCAGTCCGAGCTGCAACTCGGCCGGATTGTCCGCGGCGACGTGGGGGTCGCCGCGATCGGCGCGCTGGCCGGCGGCATCGGTTACGGTCGCGGTGCTGAAGGCCGGCTCGATGTGCTCGGTGAACCACAGCGCGATGTCCGCCGGTGCCGCTGGCACGGCGCTCCCCACGGCCGGACTGGCGTGATCGAGAAACGCATGCGCGTGCGCCGGTGCGGCTGCGAACAGGCCGGCGGCGAACGCGATCGCGATGAGCGGATGCCGGATCATTGCCAGAGATTCCTGTCGATCAAGGGGACGCCCAGGGATTTTGGCAGCAGATCGTCGAGGAAGAAATGCACCTGGACGATGAAGCCGGTGCCTTGCTTTTGCCGTGTGGCGGTGTTGGCGGGTATCAATGCCTCGGCGCCGAGCTGCCAAGTGTCGGCTTCATAAAGAAGCCCAGGCGCGATCGTGCCGGTGGGCGTGCCGTGATCGGGACTCGCGTACGAGAATTCGATCAATGGGATCACGCGGCCCATGAATGCCGGCAGGTTCAATGCCTTCACGTGCTGCTGCAAGTACGGCATGGCGTATTGCAGGGACGCCGCATAAGCCCACGCATCAGGGCTGGCTTCAGGGGAATCGGAGAATTGACGGCTGAGCTCGCCGGTAACCGCGAGCGGCCGCAGATAGCCGATGGGTAGGTCGCCGAGCCCCTTGCCGAGATAGAGCGTCGGCGCCGTATAGCTCACGTTGCCGATGGCGCCGGCGTTGATCAGCTGAGACGAGCCGGTTCGGGCGAAGTTGCGGATCACGCCGACCGACACAAGGAACTCGTGCGTGTCCCAGCACGGCAACTCGTCCTTGAGCGTCACCGTGAGATTGTCCCAACCGTGCAGGTTCTGGCCGCCGCCGTGCCGGGTGAAATAGTCGTCGTTGATGGCGACGCCCAAATCCTGGGTGATCGTCTTGTCCCATTCGAAGCCGTAATCGACCGAATGGCCGGCGGCATTGCCGCCGGTCGCCGGGATCGGCAGATATTGAATCGTCGGCAGCGACAGTTCGTCGCCGACACCCGGATCGTCCATGGTCAGCGTCGCGGGAAAGACGCGGTCGCCGCAAACGGCGTGCGCCAACGCGGCGGAATTCGTTGCCAGCAGGGTGGCGGCCGCAAGCGCAGCCGCGCACCAACATGTGCGTTTCATCTCGATCTCCAAAGCTCGAATCATGCCGATCGCCACGGCCGCGCGAACGCGTCCGGGCACCATCAGATTTTGTCGGCTTCAGACGCGCGGCGGCGCGCGCGAGCGATAGGCAACGGCTGGTGCGTCCGCCGACCGGGTTGCGGCCGGCGCCGGCAGATCGACGCTCGCGACCGCAATCGGTTGCGCGATCGTCGGCACCGTCGCCGTGACGAGTCCGGTGAGAGCGCCGAACGCGGCGATGACCGGGCAGGTGGCATCGTGATGCTGGCCGTGATCGTCCGTGTCGTCGGCATCGTGCGCGTTGTGGCCGATCAGCGTCGCGAGCACGCGCCATTCGACGCCGTGGTGTTCGGGTTCGGTCGTGCTGCGGTGCGCTGGCGCGAGATCCTCGGCCAGATCGAAGGCCAGGTGGATCGGCACGAGGGCGTTGAGCGCCAACGCCAGAATTCCAGCGCGCGCCGCCCAACGAACGCCATGCCGCCGCGGCGAATCCACCGTGAAAGCGCTCCCCGCTATTGCGGTCGACGGTAGAGAGCGTGAGTGGGGCGGGCAATTCAATTATGCGTCAAGCCGCGGGCGATGGTGTCGCAGGCGCGACTTGACCGCGACGGCCATGCCGTGAGAGGCAAGACGCGGACGGGGCGGGAAGGGAGAACCATGCCTTTCGATCCCAACCAAGGCGGCGGCGAACGGCGCGGACGGGCGCCGTCGCGCAACGTCCTGGGCGGCAAACTCGAATCTTGCTCGATCAAGCCGATGACCGGCTTTTATCGTAACGGCTGCTGCGACACCGGTGTCGAAGATGCCGGCAGCCACACGGTCTGCGTCGTCGCCACCGTCGAGTTCCTCGCGTTTTCGAAATCGCGCGGGAACGACCTGTCGACGCCGATGCCCGAGTTCGGTTTTCCCGGCTTGAAGCCGGGCGATCGCTGGTGCCTGTGTGCGCCGCGCTGGCAGGAGGCGCTCGACGCCGGCAAGGCGCCGCGTGTCGTGCTACGCGCAACGCACGAAGGCGCGCTTGAGGATTGCAACCTCGCCGATCTCAAAAAATACGCCATCGACCTGGCGTGAGGCGCACGGCTATCCGCCACGAACGGCCCGTCCGCATGGGTATCGCCGCCAGGGATCTCAATTGCCGCAGCCCTTTCCAAAGCTTGTGGGCGCACAGAGGATGTGACAAAACGGTGATCCGCAGGCGGCTTGCGTCGGTGACGGAACAGATCGCGTCCACGGCCGTTGTCGCTTGTGCTATTCCACTCCCCCGGGGCCCCGGGGGGTCCATCAGGAGGTTTTGAATGATGAAACGTTTGTTGCTGGCCGTATCGGTTTTGGCGCTCACGGCCGGCGGCGCCTATGCACAGGGCAACTCTTCGTCGCCCGCTCCAGCGCCGGCTGCACCGCCGGCGGCGGCGGCACCAGCTCCGGCCGCAACCGGCGGTGGCGCGATGGGACAAGCGCCCAAGGCCAGCACGGGCCATGCGGCGACGCATGCTGCCTCGGCGACCAAGGTCAAGGAAGCGCAACAGGCTTTGCAGGAAGCCGGACTCTATAAGGGCAAGGTCGACGGCAAGTTCGGGCCGCAGACCAAGGCCGCCGTTAAAGAGTTCCAGAAGGAAAACGGCTTGAAGCAGACCGCTCACCTCGACAGCGCGACAATGAAGAAGCTGACTCAGGCTGGTGCAGCCGGTGGCGGAATGCCGGCCGGCGGCACGACGTCACACTAAGCCGGCGTCTAGTTTCTCGTTACCGACGGCAAGACGGCCGCACGCGCTCAAGGGCGCGTGCGGCCGATTGCTTTTGCGGTCGGCTGATCCGCGCCGCTCGATGAACCAATTGGGGTAGACCGGCGGCAATTCCGTCGTGGCGTCGAGCGTCGCGATCTCGGCGTCGGATAATTTGAGCGCGGCCGCCTTCCACGCCGACCCATTGGAAATGTCGCTCGGGTTTCGTCGTGCCGAACGATCCACGGGCACGCCATGACGCCATAGGACCGCCATAATTCGTCGAATAGAATGCGCGTCCCATTTTCAGCCGCGCCGTGCGCGGCCTTAATTTGCAGCAACGATACGAAGGACCCGTCATGCACAGCGTTCGCCGTTTGCTTTTGCCATTGATGTTGGTGCTCGCCGCGATCGCGCTGCCGCGCACCGGCGAGGCGCAGGTTGCGGTCTCGATCACCGTCGCGCCGCCGGCGCTGCCGGTTTACGTGCAGCCGACGATTCCGGGGCCGGGTTGGATTTGGGCGCCGGGCTACTGGGCGTGGGGACCTTACGGTTATTACTGGGTGCCGGGCACCTGGGTGCGGCCGCCGCGGGTTGGTTTCCTGTGGACGCCGGGTTATTGGGGTTGGGCCGACGGCGTTTATGTCTGGCACGGCGGCTATTGGGGCCCGCACGTCGGCTTCTACGGCGGCGTCAATTACGGCTTCGGCTATATCGGCGTCGGCTATGTCGGCGGTTTCTGGGACCGCGGCGCGTTCCATTACAACCGCGCCTATAACAACTTCGGCAACGTGCACATCACCAACGTCTATAACAAGACGGTGGTCAACAACATCAACGTCACCCACGTCAGCTACAACGGCGGCCAAGGCGGTCTGACCGCGCGGCCGACGGCACAGGAAGAGTCGTTCTCGCGCGAGGCGCATGTCGCGCCGACGGCATTGCAGCAACGGCACGAGAACACCGCGCGGGCCAATCCGGCGATGCGCTCGTCGGCCAACCAGGGTCGCCCCGCCATCGCCGCGACGCCGCGGCCGGCGCAGTTCAAGGCCCGCGGCGTAGTCCACGAGGGTGCCGCGCCAATGCGTCCGCAGCAGCGTCCGCAGCAGCGGCCGGCTGTCCAGCGCGCCAACGTGCCCGCGCCGCATGGTCCGCCGCAGCCGGGTCGTCCGGAAGCGCAAGGCCAGGGCGAACAGCATCGTCCGCCGCAGGGCGAACCTGGCGGCGGCGGTCAGCCGCAAGGCGGCGGCGGGCAAGACCATCCGCATCCCTAACGCCGCGACGGAATGATCCTGGGCCGGCGGTCCCGGCTCAGGACAGTCCGCGCAGATCGGCGCGCAGCCGCGCCGCGCTCGGCCAACCGAGTTCGCCGTCGAGCACGGCGTGCGTGCGCTTCCAGATCGGCAACGCTTTAGCGAGCAGCGCGCGGCCCGCAGGCGTCAGTTGTAGGCGCCGATTGCGCTTGTCGGCGGGATCGACGGTGATGGCGACCAACCCACGCCGCTCGAGCGGTTTGAGCGCGGCGGTGAGGGTCGTGCGATCCATCGCCAAGAGCGTCGCGACGGCGCCCATGGTCGGCGGTTCCGGCCGGTTGAGCGACATCATCAGCGAGAATTGACCGTTGGTCACGCCGAGCGGCCGCAGCGCCGTGTCGAACCGGCGCGCGACGGTGCGCGCGGCGCGTTGCAGATGCAGGCAAAGGCAGGTGTCGCGCACGTGCACCGTGGCTGCGAACGAAACGTCGTTTGACATGGCTTAAATATGTTGGTATCAACGTAAATGTCAAGGGCTGGACAGACGGCGGGGCGACTCGCACGCTCCAGCCCAGGAACCCCCGGAAGGGAAAGGGAGCAGTCATGCAGTTACAGCCCTATCTGTTCTTCGACGGCCGCTGCGACGAGGCGCTCGCGTTCTACAAAAAGGCGGTCGGCGCCGAAGTGACGATGCTGATGCGTTTCAAGGACAATCCCGAGCCGACGCCGGGCATGACGCCGCCGGGCGCCGAGAATAAGGTGATGCATGCACATGTGCGCATCGGCGATACCGAGATCATGGCGTCCGACGGGCAGTGCCAGGGCAAGCCGAACTTCCAAGGCTTCGCGCTGTCGTTGAACGCGAAGAACGAGGCCGAGGCCAAGCGGCTGTTCGACGCTTTGGCCGACGGCGGACAGGTGCAGATGCCGCTGGGCAAGACCTTCTTTTCGCCGAGCTTCGGCATGGTCGCGGATCGTTTTGGCGTGTCGTGGATGGTCGTCGTGCTGCCGCCCGCCGACGCCGGACGGGCTTGAAAACCAGAAGCCAGGAGATCCGACAATGCGTTTCATGATGTTGATGATTCCGAAGGGCTACGAAAGCGCCGACGCCGGCTGCGTGCCGACGGCCGAGGCGGTCGCAGCGATGATGAAATACAACCAGGCGCTGAAGGACGCCGGTGTGCTGGTGTCGCTCGATGGCCTGCATCCGCCGGCCAAGGGTGCGCGGGTTGCGTTCGCCGGCGGCAAGACGAGCGTGACGCACGGACCGTTCGGTACGGCGGAGGCGCTTGGCGGTTACTGGATGATCCGGACTAAGTCGCAGGACGAAGCGATTGCGTGGGCCAAGCGCTGTCCGGTCATGCACGACGCGGTCATCGAAATCCGGCAGGTGCAGGAAATGGAGGATTTTCCGTCCGACGTTCAGAAAGCCGCGGCTGGGTTCGAAGATATGCAGCCGCGCCGGAGCGGCTGATCGCGGTGGCGCCGTGCCAACCGTCGCGTTCACCCGCGCACTCGAGCGCTTTCTCCAGGCGCCGCCGGCGGATGTCGGCGGCGCGACGGTGGGCGAGGCGCTCGGCCTGGTGTTCGCGTCGCGGCCGGCGCTCCGTGGCTACCTGCTCGACGATCAGGGCGGCCTGCGCCGGCACGTTGCCTGCTACGTCAACGGCAAGCCGGTGCGCGACCGCGCGCGGCTGAGCGATCCGGTGACGGTGTCGGACAAGATCTACGTCTTCCAGGCGCTGACCGGCGGGTAGGTAAAGGAAACGGGAGGAACACATGACCGATCGCATCTATGTCGGCACCCGCAAGGGATTGTTCGAGCTCGCGCGCACGGGAAAAGGCGCGTGGCAGATCGCCGATGTGCACTTCCTCGGCGAGCCGGTCTCGGCGCTCCTGCCGCTCGATGGCGCACTCTATGCCGCGCTCGATCTTGGCCATTTCGGCACGCATCTCTGGAAGCGCGAAGGCAAGGCCTGGCGCGAACTCGGCGTGCCGACGTTTCCGCCCAAGCCCGATGACGCGACCGATGATCCGCATCCCTGGTCGCTCGGCAAGATCTGGGCGCTCGAGCCGGGTTTCGTCGCCGGTCGGCTGTGGGCCGGCACCATGCCCGGTGGTCTGTTCCGCTCCGACGACGCCGGCGAAAGCTGGAAGCTAGTCGAGAAGCTGTGGACCATGCCCGAGCGCAAGCAATGGATGGGCGTCGCCGGCGGCGAGCAGCCGGGCATCAGCGCGGTGCTGGTCGATCCGCGCAAACCCGACAAGATTCGTGTCGGCGTCTCGACCGCCGGCGTCTGGGCGAGCGACGACGCCGGTAAATCGTGGCGCATCATGAACCGTGGCGGCATGTACAACGAATACATGCCACCCGAGCGGCGCGAGGATCCGATCGCCATGGACATCCACCGCCTGGCCCGCTGCTCCGCGCATCCCGACACCGTCTGGTGCCAGCATCACAACGGCGTCTTCCGCTCGGAGGATTCCGGCCTCAGCTGGAGCGAGATCACGGCGATCAAGCCCTCGAAGTTCGGCTTCACCGTTGCCGCGCATCCAAGCGACAAGAACACGGCGTGGTTCGTGCCGGCGATCAAGGACGAAAAGCGGGTGCCGGTCGACGGCAAGATCGTGGTCGCACGGACGCGCGACGGTGGCCGCAGCTTCGACGTTCTGCACAAAGGCTTGCCGCAGCGCCACGCCTACGACCTGGTGCTGCGGCACGGCCTCGACGTTGCGTCCGACAGCACGACGCTCGCCTTCGGTTCGAGCAGCGGCGGCGTGTGGGTTTCGGAAGATTCCGGCGATAGCTGGATCGCACCCGAAGGGCGGCTGCCGCCGGTCAACGTCGTGCGCTTCGCGGTTTAGCCCGCCGTGGAAGTCCGCTGCAGCGCCTGTGGCGCGCCCGTCGAATGCGATCCTGGGCCGGATTGCTGGTGCGCGCAGTTGCCGCGCCTGCCGATGCCGGAAAAGAGCGACGGCTGCCTGTGCCCAACCTGCCTAAGCGCGCGGCTGGAACGAACGGCGCCGTCCGATCCGACCTCGGTTTGACCCGCGCGCTGGCGCGGCGGCTGATTGACACCCCCCGGCACGGCTCCTAGCGTGCGCCCTGTCATGGTCGATTCACTCGTCATTTCGGTTGCCCAGCTCGATCCCACCGTCGGCGACGTCGCCGGCAATGTGGCGAAGCTGCGCCGCGCGCTCGCCGAGGCGCGCGGGCAGGGCGCCGATCTGGTGGTGGCGAGCGAGCTCGTCGTCGCCGGCTATCCGCCCGAAGATTTGATCCTGAAGCCGGCTTTCGTCGCCGCCTGTCAGGCCGCCGTGACGGCGTTCGCGCACGAGACGAAGGATGCGCCGGCGATGCTGCTCGGATCGCCCTGGCGCCAGGACGGCAAGCTCTACAACGCCGCCGTGCTGCTGGCCGACGGCAAAGTGGCGGCGCTGCGCTTCAAGCACGAGCTGCCGAACTACGGCGTCTTCGACGAGAAGCGTGTCTTCACGGCCGGCCCGCCGCCGGGTCCGATCCCGTTCAAGGGCGTGCGGCTCGGCGTCATGGTGTGCGAGGACATGTGGAGGCAGGACGTCGCCGAGACGCTGCAGGAATCCGGCGCCGACATGCTCATCGTCATCAACGGATCGCCTTTCGAGACGGACAAGCTTGGCGAGCGCGTGTCGCTTGCCGTCGCGCGCGTCAAAGAAACCGGATTGCCGCTGCTCTATGTCAACCAGGTCGGCGGCCAGGACGAGCTGGTATTCGACGGCGCTTCGTTTGCGCTCGATGCGGCGTTCAATTTACGCCTCCAGGCGCCGAGCTGGCGCGAAGCGCAGCCGGTGACCAAGTGGCGCCGCGCCGGACGGCGCTGGACGGTCGAACCCGGTGCGCTCGAAAAGCCCGAGGAGGCCGACGCCGCGATCTATCACGCGCTGGTGCTGGGCCTGCGCGATTACGTGCGCAAGAACCGCTTTCCCGGAATCGTCATCGGCCTGTCGGGCGGCGTCGATTCCGCGCTGACCGCGGCGGTCGCGGTCGATGCGCTCGGTCCCGACAAGGTGCACGGCGTCGTCATGCCGTCGCCGTTCACCTCGCGCGACAGCGTCGAGGACGCGACCGAGGTCGCGACGCTTTTGGGCTGCGAGCTGCGCTCGATCGACATCGCGCCGGCGATGAAGGCGTTCGACAAGACGCTGGCGGACTCCTTCAAGGGCCGCGCGCCGGACACGGCCGAGGAGAACATCCAGGCGCGCGCCCGTGGCATCACGCTGATGGCGCTCAGCAACAAGTTCGGCTGGATGGTGCTGTCGACCGGCAACAAGTCGGAGATGTCGGTCGGCTACTCGACGCTCTACGGCGACATGTGCGGCGGATTCTCGGTGTTGAAAGACGTCTATAAGATGACCGTCTATGCGCTTTGCCGTTGGCGCAACGCCAACCGGCCCGACGATTTCCTCGGTCCCGCCGGCCGTGTCATGCCCGAGCGCGTGCTGACCAAGGCGCCGACCGCCGAGCTCAGGCCCAACCAGACCGATCAGGACACGCTGCCGCCCTATGCGACGCTCGACGGCATCTTGGCGTGCCTGATCGAGCGCGACATGGCGGTGGCCGAAATCGTCAAGCAGGGCTTTGCCGAGGACACCGTGCGGAACGTGTGGGCGATGCTCGACCGGGCCGAATACAAGCGCCGCCAGGCGCCGCCGGGCGTCAAGCTCACACGCCGCGCCTTCGGCCGCGACCGCCGCTACCCCATCACCAACGGCTTCCAGGACAAAGGGCCGACGCCGGTGCAGGATCCCGGCGAGACGCCGCGCGCGCCGGCGCCGGTGGTGACCTGAGCGCAGGATCAGGCTGGTGCCACTCGTCCTCTACAACACGCTGACGCGCCGCAAGGACCCGTTCACGCCGCTCGATGCCGCGAATGTGCGGATGTATGTCTGCGGGCCGACAGTCTACGACTATGCCCATATTGGCAATGCGCGGCCGGTGATCGTCTTCGACGTGCTCTACCGCCTGCTGCGCCACCTCTATGGCGCAGCGCATGTGCGATACGTGCGCAACATCACGGACATCGACGATAGGATCATC
>DASYYB010000065.1:0-5085 GCA_035934235.1 Allostellaceae bacterium
CGAAGGCAAGGCCAAGGTGCTGTTCGAGGGCCCCGAGCCGGGCACCCTTGTGCAGTATTTCAAGGACGACGCCACCGCCTTCAACAACCAGAAGAAGGGCACGATCACCGGCAAGGGCGTGCTCAACAACCGCATCAGCGAGTATCTGATGCTGCGCCTGGCCGAGATCGGCGTGCCGACGCATTTCGTCCGCCGACTCAACATGCGCGAGCAGTTGGTCAAGCAGGTGCAGATCATCCCCGTCGAAGTGGTGATCCGGAACGTCGTCGCCGGCTCGCTCGCCAAGCGCTTCGGCCTCGAGGAAGGCACCGCGCTGCCGCGCTCGGTCGTCGAGTACTATTACAAGAAGGACGAGCTCGGCGATCCGATGGTGTCGGAAGAGCACATCACCGCCTTCGGCTGGGCGTCGACTCAGGATCTCGACGACATCATGCAGCTGTCGCTGCGCGTCAACGACTTCCTCACCGGCCTGTTCCTCGGCATCGGCATTCGCCTCATCGACTTCAAGCTCGAATTCGGCCGACTCTATGAAGGCGACGAGATGCGCATCGTGCTTGCCGACGAGATCAGCCCCGACAATTGCCGGCTGTGGGACTTGAAGACCAACGAGAAGCTCGACAAGGACCGCTTCCGCCGCGATCTCGGCAAGGTCGAAGAGGCGTATCAGGAAGTCGCGCGGCGGCTCGGTCTGCTGAACGAAGGCGCATCCAACGAAGTGCGCACGCCGCAGGTCGTGAAATAGTGATCAAGGCGCGCGTCCAGATCATGCCCAAAACGGGCGTGCTCGATCCGCAGGGCAAGGCGATCTCGCACGCCCTTGCTTCGCTCGGCTTCAACGGCGTCGGCGAAGTGCGCCAGGGCAAGGTGATCGATCTCGAATTGAACGAGAACGATCCCACCAAAGCCAAACGCGCGGTCGAGGCAATGTGCGAGAAGCTGCTCGCCAACACGCTGATCGAAAGCTATCGCGTCGAGATTCAGAACTAAGATCCGCACGCTTTTTGTGAGGCGCGTGCCATGACCGGCCCCCTTTCCGGCAAGCGTATCGCGGTGCCCGAAAGCCGCGAGCTCGACCTGTTCGCCCGCATGCTCGAAGAGCAAGGCGCCGAAGCCTTGCGTTGTCCGCTGGTCGCGATCCGCGATCTGGACGATCCGGCGCCGGCCGAGGCCTGGCTCAAACGGCTGATCGCCGGAAAATTCGACGATCTGATTTTGCTCACCGGCGAAGGCCTGCGGCGCCTCGTCGGCATCGCCCGGCGCGCCGGCATCGAGGCCGAAACGATCGCCGCACTCGGCAAGCTGCGTACCGTCACGCGCGGGCCGAAACCGGTGCGAGCGCTGCGCGAGCTCGGCCTCAAGGCGGGGCTTAGCGCGGCCGAGCCGACGACCGCGGGCATCATCGCCACGCTGACGCATGAGAATCTCAAGGGTCGCGGCGTGGGCGTGCAGCTCTATCCGGGCAACCCCAATGCACCGCTGCTTGATTTCCTTGCCCAGGCCGGCGCCAAAGCCGATCCGGTGCTGCCCTATGCCTACGCCAGCGACGCGGAGACCGGTCGCGTTGCCGATCTCATCGGTGCGATGGCGAACGGCAAGCTCGATGCCATCGCCTTCACCGGTTCGATGCAGCTCGAGCGCCTGGCCGAGGTTGCCCACACGCGCGGCCTCGACACGCAACTGCGCGACGGATTGGCGCGCACCAAGATCGCCGCGATCGGTCCCGTGGTGAGCGCCGCCGTCGAAAAGATCGGCGGCCGCGTCGCGATCGCGCCCAGTGGCGGCTCGTTCCATCTCAAACCGCTGGTCAACGCCATCGTCGCCGTGCTCGGCAATGACGCGTGTTTGCAATAAAACTGAAATAGCGGCGTCATATTCAGCAGTAAATTTGTCAGTTGCATGTCGCCGCACGCTGTTGGCATGCAACAAAATCGGGAATTGATCGTCTATTCAGAAAGAATTAGCGGTTCGGCCCTTAGCGTCCGGCCGTTACCAACGGATTCTTACGGATGTTGTCGCCGTCTCCCCTGCCCGCCCTGCCCGATGACAGCAGCCACGCCGGCTTGGCCGACGTGTTGCTCGACATCGCACCGGTCACGCCGCAGATCACCAGCGGCGTCGTCTATAACCGCTTCCGCGACGACCCCGAACTGATCTCGATCCCCATCGTCGCCGACGGCAAGCCGGTCGGCTTGGTGTACCGCACCACGCTGATGATGGGGTTGGCGCATAAGTACGGCAACGCGCTCTACGCCGACAAGTCGGTCATCCACCTGATGGACGCGCAGCCGCTGGTCGTCGACCAATCGGTCAGCGTCGACGAGCTCGAGGCCATCATCGCGAACGAAAAGCCGTCGGCGCTGATGCGCGGCTTCATCGTCACCCGCGACGGGCAGTATGTCGGCGTCGCCAGCGCGCTGTCGCTGCTGCGGCTCAGCATGGCACGCACGGCGCGGCGCAACCGCGAACTCGAATACGCGCGCAGCCGCGCCGAGGCGGCGAACGAAGCCAAGTCGCAGTTCCTCACCATCATGACGCACGAGCTCCGCACGCCGCTCAACGCCATCATCGGTTTTACCGATCTGATGCAAAGCGGCACGTACGGCAAGATCGAGCCACCGCGTTACGGCGAGTACCTCACCGACATCAACAACGCCGCCAACCAGCTCCTGTCGATCATCAACGACGTGCTCGACATGGCGAAGATCGAGCAAGGCAAGATGGTGCTGCACGACGAGCCGGTCGATATCAAGTCGTTGATCGACACCCTCGTGCGCGTGTTCAGCGGGCGCGCTGAAGCCGGCCGCCTGTCGCTGTCGAGCGAACTTCCGGCGGAGACCATAACGCTCAGCGCCGATCAGCGCGCGCTGCGCCACATCCTGCTCAACCTGCTGTCGAACGCGGTCAAATTCACGCCGGCCGGCGGCGACATCGCGGTGCGGCTGGCGCTGTTGCCGGACGGCGGCGTCGAACTGTCGGTGGCCGATACCGGCATCGGCATGACCGACGAGCACATCACGGTCGCGTTGACGCCGTTCGCCCAGGTCGAGAACGCCTTTACCCGCAAGTACGATGGCACCGGCCTGGGCCTGCCGCTGGTGAAATCCCTGGTCGAGTTGCACGGCGCCGAGCTGACGATCGACAGCCAGCTCGGCGCCGGTACGACCGTGCGCATCGGTTTCGGCGCGGCGCGCGTGCTCGAGCCGGTGGCGCGGCCGGCGCGTGCCGCTCTGCTCGCCCGCGCGTCGTAACGTCACGCCGAGTCGCCGCCCGCCGGCCTTGATCGGCCGCCCGCCGCGGGCTATCTCAAGGGCGTAGTCCGCGCCCGAGGCCGCCCGTCCATGCAAGCCGCGATCATCCTGTTCCCTGGCTCGAATCGCGAGCAGGACGTGCACGACGCGCTCGAACGCGCGACCGGCAAGGCGCCACTCAAGGTCTGGCACCGTGACACCGACTTGCCCAGGGCCGATCTCATCGTCATTCCCGGCGGCTTTTCCTATGGCGATTATCTGCGCTGCGGCGCGATGGCGGCGCATTCGCCGATCATGCGCGAGGTCAAGGCGCGCGCCGACGCCGGCACGCCGGTGCTCGGCATCTGCAACGGCTTCCAGATCATCACCGAAGCGGGCCTGTTGCCCGGCGTACTGCTGACCAACCGGACGCTGCGCTTCCACTGCAAGGACGTGCATCTGCGCGTCGAGACCAGCCAGAGCATCTACACGCGGCGCTACAATGCCGGTCAGGTGATCCGCGTGCCGGTGGCGCATCACGACGGCAATTATTTCGCCGACAAGGACACGCTCGACCGGCTCGAGGGCGAAGGCCGCGTCGCGTTCCGCTATTGCAGCGAGGCCGGCGAGACCGTCGACGAGGCCAACGACAATGGCTCGGCGCGCGCGATTGCGGGGATTCTGAACGAAGGACGCAACGTCCTGGGATTGATGCCGCATCCCGAGGATGCGACCGATCCACTGCTCGGCTCGACCGGCGGCCAGGGTTTCTTCGCTTCGCTCGCCGAGGCCTTGGCGTGAGTCCCGATACCGGCGCCGATGCCGCGGCGACCCTCGACCAGGCGCGGCAGTTCGGCCTTTCCGAGGACGAATTCAAGCGCGCCTGCCGCATCATGGGGCGCACGCCCAATTTCACCGAGCTCGGCATCTTCTCGGTGATGTGGAGCGAGCACTGCTCCTACAAATCGTCGAAGGTGTGGCTGAAAAAACTGCCGACGACGGGCAAGCGCGTGATCTGCGGCCCGGGCGAGAATGCCGGCGTCATCGACATCGGCGACGGCGACGCCGCCATCTTCAAGATGGAAAGCCACAACCATCCGTCGTTCATCGAGCCCTATCAGGGTGCGGCGACTGGCGTCGGCGGCATCCTGCGCGACGTCTTCACCATGGGCGCACGGCCGATTGCAAACCTGAATGCCTTGCGTTTCGGCAGCCCGGATCACCCCAAGACCAAGCACCTGATCGACGGCGTCGTGCGCGGCATCGGCGGCTATGGCAATTGCGTCGGCGTGCCGACCGTCGGCGGCGAGTGCAATTTCCATCCGAGCTACAACGGCAACATCCTCGTCAACGCTATGACCGTGGGCCTGGCGCGCGCCGACCGGATTTTCTATTCCGCCGCCGCCGGCCCGGGCAATCCGGTGATCTATGTCGGCGCCAAGACTGGCCGTGACGGTATCCATGGCGCGACGATGGCCTCGGCCGAGTTCAGCGAGGACAACGAAAGCACGCGGCCGACGGTGCAGGTCGGCGACCCCTTCACCGAGAAATTGTTGATCGAAGCCTGCCTCGAACTGATGGAATCCGACGCCATCGTCGCCATCCAGGACATGGGCGCGGCGGGCCTCACCTCGTCGTCGGTCGAGATGGCCGGCAAAGGCGGCCTCGGCATCGAGCTTGCGCTCGACCAGGTGCCGACGCGCGAAACCGCGATGAGCCCGTACGAGATCATGCTCTCCGAAAGCCAGGAGCGCATGCTGATGATCCTCAAGCCCGAACGGCAGGAGCTTGCGCGCCAGATCTTCGACAAATGGGAGCTCGATTTCGCGGTGATCGGCCGCGTCACCGACAGCGGTCG
>DASYYB010000003.1:0-35675 GCA_035934235.1 Allostellaceae bacterium
CCTATACCCCCCGGGCAATGCCCGAAATTCACCCCGGGTGGTGCGTCACCGGCTCAAAAAACCCAGGTAAACTGCCGTCTTAATAATCAAGGGGCGTACTCACGCAGGGTACTTTTGAGGGAATCGGGTCCGAACGTTCAGGACCGCCTGACCCGAAACTCCGGATCCCTCAATCGCGGAAATTCAGATATTGCAGCGGCTGCTCGATCTTGAGCCCGCGCACCAATTGGATGGCGGCTTGCAGGTCATCGCGCTTCTTGCCGGTGACCCGCAGCTCGTCGCCCTGGATCGCGGCCTGCACCTTGAGCTTCGCATCCTTAATCGCGCGTACGATGCTCTTCGCGGGTTCGGCGCCGATGCCCTGTTTCAACGTCACCACCTGCCGCAGCATCTGGCCGGCCGCCTTTTCCGCCGGCTTGAAGTCGAGCGCGGCGGCATCGACCTTACGCCGCGTCATATGGCCTTTGAGGAGTTCTTCGAGCTGCCGCAGCTTCATCTCGTCGTCAGCCAAGACCGTCAGCGCCAGCTCTTCGCGGGTCACGGCGGACTTACTACCCTTGAAATCGAAGCGCGTCGCCAGCTCGCGCGCCAAGCCGGCGAGCGCATTGTCGACTTCGGCAAGATCGACGCGCGAAACGATATCGAAGCTCGGCATGACATCCTTGACGCAATGGTCGAGCGCGACTTATAGCGCGCTCCCTGGGCACTGGCCAAGGCAACGGAGACGGCACGCGTGCAACGATTGATTCTTGGCGTCGCCGGTGCGATGGGCGCGCTTGGCGTTGCCGCTGCCGCCTGGGTGCAGCATCGCCTGGTCGCGGGCGCCGATGCGGCGCATCTCGACTTCGCGGCGACGGCCGTGCGTTTTGCCCTGGTGCATGCGGCAGTCCTGGTCGGGATCGCCGCGTATCTGCGTGACGGGATCGGTCGCGGTGCCCGCATCTGCCTCGGTGGCGCGACCGCCAGCTTTGTCGGCGGCTTTATCTTTTTCTGCGGCGGTCTTTGGCTATTGGCGGCTGGCGGATCGCCGGGCTGGGCACATGCCGTTCCGATCGGCGGCACGCTGTTCATCATCGGCTGGCTTGCTGTTCTGGCCGCCGCGCTCGCCGCACGACCGGCGCGCTAAGTCAGCGCAAATTCGCCGGAATGGGGACGCCGGCCTCGAGGTAATAGCGCAGGGCGCCCGGATGGAGCCGGACACCAAGCGAGCCGAGTTTCGACGGCAAAATCGCCGACCAGGCCGAATTTTTTTTCGCCAGCGCGAGGCGCTGTGACCAGAACGCCTTGGTCAGCGCATAGGCGGTCGCATTGGACATGCTCAGCGTCGTATACGCACCGGCCGGCAGCCCCACGGTTGTCACGTCGCGTTCGATGCCCGGGTAAGTGCCGCGCGGAATGACGATCGCCATCATGCTGTCGTCGGCGGCGTGAACCTTGGCGATCGCCGATGGCGGCATGCTCAGCAGACGAATGGGCGTGGTCTTGGCCAGCTGCACCAGCGCGGGGAGGGGGAAACTGCCAGCGATGGCGAAACCGCCGATCTGCTTGTCCTTGAGCGCCTTGGGTGCGCCGGCGGCATCGCTGTCGATCAACTGAACCGTCTTGCCGATGCCGAGCGCCTGGAAGGTCTCCTCGGTGACCCGCTCGCCCAACGTGCCGCGCGTGCCGGGAATGAACGCCTGACCGGCAAGGTCGGCAAAATCCTTGATCGCCCCGTCGCGGCGCACCACCCAATGGATCGTCTGCGCTGGGATCGGAAACAGTGCGCGAACGCGGTCGTAATGCGGATTCTTCGTAAAAGGCTTGTTGCCGCGGCGCGCCTGACGGATGACGCTCGGCGCGGCGGTGAAGAGGTAATTGCCGCCGACCTTGTCGATATCAGCGACGTTCTGGATCGATCCCTGGCTTTCGGCGACGACCAGCGTGTAGGCACCGTTGCCGGCGAGCGCCAGCGCTTCCGAAAATTGCCGGGCCAAAACATAGTTAGGGCTGTCTGCCTTGCCCGCGTGAACCGTGATCGTCACTTCCGCCGCGAGCGCAGGCATGGCGATCACCATCGCCGCCAGCAGCGCCGTCACCCGCAATCCCGTCTTCATCGCTCGAAACAACCGCGCGAACCGTTTCCCCACCGCCGAAGGCGCGAGCCTATACTGCGCGCCGCGCGGCGAAAAGGTCCGATTGGTTGTCCGACGGCGGCGGCCTATGCGACACTGCGTATCGCACGTTAGCCGGAAACAAACAAAGGAACGCGACGCGATATGCCGACCCTTCTGGTTACGCACGAGGCCTGCCTGCGCCATGATCCCGGTGCCTATCATCCGGAATCGCCGGCCCGGCTGAAGGCCGTGCTCGACGGGCTTTCCGGCGCGCCGTTCGCCCGGCTCCAGCACCGTCAGGCACCCAAGGCGGATCTCGCCGATATCGCGCGCGCGCATCCGCGCGCGCTGATTGACGCGATTCTCGCAGCCGTGCCCAAGAGCGGTCACGCCGCCATCGATGCCGACACGGTGCTGTCGCCTGGCTCCGGCGAGGCCGCCCTGCGCGCCGCCAGTGCGATCGTCGCCGCCGTCGATGCCGTCGTCGAAGGCACCGCCAGCAACGCCTTCTGCGCCGTGCGGCCGCCGGGCCATCATGCCGAGCCGCAGCATCCGATGGGCTTCTGTCTGTTCAACAACGTGGCGGTCGGTGCCGAACGTGCGCGCAAGGCGCATAAACTCGCGCGCGTCGCGATCGTCGATTTCGACGTCCATCACGGCAACGGCACCCAGGCCGCATTCGAAAGCGACGCCGGCGTGTTCTTCGCCTCGACCCATCAGTCGCCGCTTTATCCGGGCACCGGCGCACGCAGCGAGCGCGGGGTCGGGAACATCTTCAACGTGCCACTGTCGCCGATGTCAGGCTCGAACCAGTTCCGCGCGGCGATGAGCGACATCATCCTGCCGGCGCTCGACGCCTTCCGGCCCGAGCTGATCCTGGTCTCGGCCGGATTCGACGCCCATCGCGCCGATCCGCTGGCGCAGCTCCAGCTCGAAGAGGCGGATTACGCCTGGGTCACCGAGCGGCTGCTCGAATTGGCGGAGAAACATGCCAAAGGGCGCCTGGTTTCGACCCTCGAGGGCGGCTACGACCTCGAAGCCCTTTCGTCCTCGGCGGCGGCGCACGTCGCGGCCCTGGTGGCGGCGTGAGGGTTGCTCCGCGCGGCTGTCGAACCTAGAGTGGCGTTTGCGGGGAAGGGGACTTAGAGGCGATGGCGCAGCGATCGACGCCGTCTGAAATTGCCAAGCTCAGCTTTGAGGATGCGCTCAAGGAGCTCGAGGACATCGTCCGGCGCCTTGAGGCGAGCAACGTCAAGCTCGACGACGCGCTCGCCGCGTATGAGCGCGGCGCGTTGTTGAAACAACATTGCGAAAGCAAGTTGCGCGAGGCGCAAGCGCGTGTCGACAAGATCGTGCTCGGCACCGATGGCAAGCCGGCGACGGAGCCGATGACCCTTGAGTGAAACGACCTGGGCGGCCGGCGCGAGCTTTAATGACTCGCTGAGCGAGGCCGCAGAATTAAGCGACGCTGCGATCGACCGGTTGCTCACGGTTCCCAGCGGTTTCGAGGCGCGCGTTGTCGAGGCGATGCGCTACGCGGCGCTGGCGCCGGGCAAACGCCTGCGGCCGTTTCTGGTGCTCGCCAGCGCGCAGCTCTTTTCCGTTGGTCGGCGCAGCGCTCTCCAGGCCGGGGTCGCGGTCGAGCTGGTGCACGCCTATTCCCTCGTGCACGACGACCTCCCGGCGATGGACGATAGCGATCTGCGTCGTGGCCGGCCGACGGCGCACAAGGCGTTCGATGAGGCAACCGCGATCCTGGCCGGCGACGGCTTGCTGACGCTCGCGTTTGAAGTGCTGGCGCATCCGGACACCCACGGCGACCCCGCGGTACGCTGCGAGTTGGTGGCATCGCTCGCGCAGGCGGCGGGTGCGGCCGGTATGGTCGGCGGTCAGATGTTCGATCTGATCGCGGAGGAGCATCCCGAACTCGACATCGGCGCGATCACCCGGCTGCAACGGTTGAAGACCGGTGCGCTGATCGCATTCTCTTGCGAGGCGGGCGCCGTGCTTGGCAAGGCGCCGGCGGAAATGCGCATGGCGTTGCGCGGGTATGCGCACGATCTCGGGCTGGCGTTTCAGATCGCGGATGATTTACTGGACGTGCAGGGGTCGTCGGGCGAAACTGGCAAGCCTGTGGGGCGCGACGCCGTTGCTGGCAAGGCGACGTTCGTGTCGATTCTCGGCGTCGAGCGCGCTCGGGCGCAGGCGGGGTTATTGGTGCGGCAGGCGGTCGCCCATCTTGATTTGTTCAAAGAAAAGGCCAACTTGCTTCGCGATGCCGCGCATTTCGTCGTCGACCGGCGGACCTAGGTGCCCTAAAACGGCCTTAAACGCGTCCTATAAGCTCCGCCCGCAAAATTGAGGTTGATGTCCGTGATTTCCCGCCGGTTCCTGATCGTCGCCACCACCGCCGTTGTTCTCATCCCGCCGTTCGTCGCGCGCGCCGCCGACAACGGCGCGGTCGCAACCGTGAGCGGGTTCTACGACACGTTGTTGCAAGCTATGAAGAGCGGAAAGCAGCTCGGGTTCGCGGGGCGTCGCGATCTGTTGACGCCGGCCGTGACCCGTGCCTTCGACTTGCCGCTGATGGCGCGGATCACCGTCGGGCCGCAATGGGCCAGCCTCTCCGCCGACGATCAGGAGAAACTGATCCACGCGTTCAGCGAATACAGTGTCGCGACCTATGCCAACCGGTTCGACGATTATTCAGGTGAGAAATTCGACGTTAGCCCGCAGGCGGCCCCGTCGACCGGCAGCGACGTCATCGTGCGTTCCAAACTCGTGCCCGGCAGTGGCGAGCCGGTGGAGCTCGATTACCTGATGCGCCAGACGGGCGGCACGTGGAAGATCGTCGACGTCTATCTCAGCGGCACGATCAGCCAACTCGCCGCGCAGCGATCCGAGTTCACCTCGGTTCTGCGTAAAGGCGGCGTCGCCGCTCTTATCCAGAGTTTGCACGAAAAGGCGGCTCAGCTCGCGAGCTGAACGACGTTACTCGTGACGGTCGTCGCTTGCCGTTCGGGAAGCGCTCTGAGACGACGCCGGCGTCGAACCATCATAGAGACCCTCGAGCCCCACCGGTGACGGTGCTGGTGCGCCGTGGCGGAGTTCGGTGGCGCGATGCTGACGCCACAAGCTGCGAATTGCGGCGTAATAGTCGATCGAGTTCTTCTTGAGCTCGTCGAGCTCATCCATATGACCGGCATATTCGTCGATGCCCTCGGCGCCGAAGCGATACCAGGTTGCGCCGCCGTGGCCGTAATGGCTCGCCAGCCAGTCGAACGGATCGGCTTCGCTGTCGGCACCCATGCCGATGGCATCACGCGGGTTCGACGGTCCCAGGATCGGCAGCACGAGATAGGGGCCGTCCGGCACGCCGTAATGGTACAGCGTCTGTCCGAAATCGCCCGATTGCTTCTCCAGGCCGGAATTGCCGGCGATATCCCAAAGGCCGCCGATGCCGAACGTGCTATTCGCCAAGAACCGGCCGGTGGTGACGTCGGCGGCGTGCCACTCGCCCTGGAGCATGTCGTTCGCCCAGATCACCGGTTCGTTCAGGTTCTGCAGGAAATTGTGGATCCGGTCGCGCCCGAATTGGGGCACGGCCCAGACATACGCTTTCGCGATCGGGCGGACGAGATACGTGTAGAAGAAATCGTTGCCTTCGAAAATGACCCGATTGGTCGGTTCGAAGGGATCGTTAGTGGCCTCGAATTCGGCGCGCGCGGCCGGGTCGGTGGGCGGTGTGGCGCAGGCAACCAGCGGGAGCAACAGACCCGCAAGGAGCAGCGCACGGATCGTTTGGATAGGATTGGACAAGATGGAGACCGGCTTCGTCCTTCTTCGTGTGGTGGTGTTCGTGAGTCGGGTACCGCACCGGCGTTTGTGTGCGCAAGGTTGACAGCGGTTCACAGGAATGCAACAGCATTTTTTTACTGGTGTCGGTGACTAGAGCCTTGACCCTTCGGGACCGCATGCAGTGGTGGGTGGATACAATTGGAATGGCTTGTTTTTCCGGGATTGGCGTGCCTGGCGGCGAGTGTTGCCGGCTTGCTATACCTCGCGGTTTCCGTGTGCGCGGTCCGAATCCTGGTGGCGCGGCCGCGCCATAGCGGCGCGGCGACTCCGATCACCGTCCTAAAGCCATTGCGTGGCGCCGACGCTGGACTCTACGAGAATCTGCGTTCGTTTTGCCTGCAGGCTTATGCGCCGTTCCAGATCGTTTTCGGCGTCGCCGACGCGGACGATCCGGCAGCATCGGTGGTTCGCCGACTGATCGCCGAGTTTCCCGCGCTCGATTTGGTCCTCGTGACCGGCGGCACTGCCCGCGCGCCGAATCGCAAGGTCGCCAATTTGATGAACATGCTGCCGGCCGCTCGGCACGAACAGCTCGCGATCTCCGACAGCGACATGCGCGTGACGCCCGATTACCTCGCGACCATCGCGCCGCTGCTCGCGGCGCCGGATGCCGGCCTGGTGACCTGCCTCTATCGCGGCGTGCCGGCTGGAACCGACTTCTGGTCGCGCATCGCCTGTCTGCACATCAACCACGGATTTTTGCCGGAAGCTGCCGTCGGCGAAGTGCTGCACGCGGGCGATGGCGCGTTTGGTGCCACGCTCGCTCTGTCGCGGGCCACGCTCGACGCCATCGGCGGTCTCGCAGCGATTTCAGATCGACTGGCGGACGACCATGCGCTCGGCGCGGCGGTACGGCGCGTCGGCCGCCGGGTCGTGTTGGCGCCGGTGATCGTCGACAACATCGTCTTCGAGCCTGGGCTGGGCGCGTTGTTCCGTCACGAGTTGCGCTGGGCGCGAACGGTCCGCATGGTGGCGCCCGCCGGTTACGCCGGATCGGTCGTTACGCATCCTATCGCGCTGGCGGCACTCGCGGTCCTGATCCACCCCGGCGCGTGGTCATTTTATGGCCTAATCGCGGCGATTTTGGCGCGGTTTAGTGCGGTTTGGCTCAATGACCGGGCTTTGGGCCTTGGCGGCACGCCGATTTACCTCATTCCGCTGCGCGACGGGTTGTCGTTTGCCGTGTTTATCGCTAGCTTCTTCGCGCAGAGCGTGGCTTGGCGCGATCGGCGCTATCAGATCGCCAGCGGTGGCCGCCTCACCCTCGACGGAGACAGTTCGGTATGATGAAAACGTTGTTCCTGCAACCGCCTTCGTTTGAGGGTTTCGACGGCGGCGCCGGCTCGCGCTATCAAGCGCGGCGCGAGATTCGCTCGTTCTGGTATCCGACTTGGCTTGCCCAGCCGGCTGCGCTCGTCCCGGACAGCCGGTTGATCGACGCGCCGCCGGCCGGCATCACGCTCGACCAAGTGCTGCCGCTGGCCAAGACCTACGATCTCGTCGTCGCGCATACGTCGACGCCGTCCTTCGCGAACGACGTCAAGGTCGCACAGGCGATGAAGGATCAGAATCCGCGTCTTAAAGTTGGCTTTGTCGGCGCCAAGGTCGCGGTCGAGCCGGAGGAGAGCCTTAAGGCATCGACGGCGGTTGATTTCGTCGGCCGCAACGAATTCGATTTCACGATCAAGGAAATCGCCGAAGGGCGCGCTTGGGACCGTATCGACGGCCTGAGCTACCGCAACGACGCCGGCGTGATCGTCCACAATCCCGAGCGCGCGACGCTCGAGAATATGGATGCGCTGCCGTTCGTCACCGAAGTCTACAAGCGCGACCTGCGCATCGAGGATTATTTCATCGGCTACCTCAAGCATCCTTACGTCTCGCTCTATACCGGGCGCGGCTGCAAATCGCGTTGCACGTTCTGCTTGTGGCCGCAGACCGTGGGCGGACACCGGTACCGGGTGCGCAGCGTCGATCACGTGATCGAAGAGATTCGCCTCGCCAAACATTATTTCCCGCAAGTGCGCGAGTTCTTCTTCGACGACGATACGTTTACCGACAATCTGCCGCGCGCCGAGGCGATCGCGAAAGAACTCGGCCGGCTCGGGGTAACCTGGTCATGCAACGCCAAGGCAAACGTGCCGCGCGAAACGCTCAAAGTGCTCAGGGACAATGGGCTGCGGTTGCTGCTCGTCGGCTATGAATCCGGCAACCAAAAGATCCTGCACAACATCAAAAAGGGCATGCTGATCGACGTCGCGAAGCGTTTTACCAAGGATTGCCACGACGTCGGCGTCACCATCCATGGCACGTTCATCCTCGGGCTGCCGGGTGAGACGCGGGAAACGATCGAAGAGACCATCAAGTTTGCGACCGAGATCAACCCGCACACCATTCAGGTCTCGCTCGCGGCGCCCTATCCCGGCACCTTCCTGCACAAGCAGGCGGTCGAGAATGGCTGGCTCGATGCCGCACATGCCGAGCTCATCGACGATCACGGCATTCAGATCGCGCCGCTCCAATACCCGCATCTGTCGCACCAGGAGATCTTCGACTCGGTCGAGACCTTCTACAAAAGGTTCTACTTCCGCGCCGGCAAGATCGCGTCGATCGTCGGCGAGATGGTGCGGAGCCCCGAGATGATGGTGCGCCGGTTGCGCGAAGGCGTAGAGTTCTTCCACTTCCTGCGCGAGCGCGAACTGGCGCACTAGCCGCCGGCGTTTAGTCGGTCTTGACCGGCGGCGGGCCGAGCAGCGCCGGCAGCACGACGAACGTGCACAGCAGCGTATAGCCGAGCGATATCGTCAGCAGTGCGCCCATCGATGCGGTGCCGGGGTGGTTCGACAGCGCCAGGCTGCCGAACGCGGTGCCGGTGGTCAGTGCGCTGAACAGGATGGCGCGCGCCGTGCTCGATTGCAGCAGCTCGGAACTGCCGGCGCGCCACCGCATCACGAAATAGATGTCGAACGACACCCCGACGCCGAGCAGTAGCGGCAACGCGATGATGTTCGCGTAATTGAGCGGCAAGTCGAACACAACCGTGGTCGCCAACGTCAGCAAGCCCGCCAGCAGCAACGGCACCAGCACGACCGCGACATCGCGCGCGCGGCGCAACACGATCAGCAAGAGCAGGGCGATCGCTGCGACGGCGATGATGCCCGCCGTCACAAAGGCGCGGGTCACTGTACGGGCCGACTCTTGTATCGTCACGGGCGAGCCCGTCGCATCCGGCGCGATCGCGCGGACGGCTTTGACGAAGCGGCGCAGCACGGTGTTGTCGCGCGGATCGCCTTTCGGATAAACCTCGACCAACGCGCGGCCGTCGGCGGTCACCCAATCGCGTTTCACCGCCGGAGGAATATTGTCGAGTGTCACTTTTTGCGCGTCGAGCGCCAGGCGAACGTCTTGCAGACGATTTGGAATCTCGTCGGACAAGTTCGCCTTGAGTAGCGGCAGGGGGCTGGTTTTCTTCGCCAGCAAGGCGTCCAGCACACGCGCGACGCGCTCGGCTCCCGCATAACGACTGGTGATTTTCTTCAACTCACCGTCGGTCGTGCGCATCGCATCGAGAATCTCGGAATCGGTCGGCGGCGTCTTGACGTTCGCCGGCGATAAGGTCGGCGCGAGAAGCGTCCGAGCGTCGGCGATGATCGCCAGCTTGGCGTCCTGGTCGTTGGGCACGAAGCTCGAAATCGTGATGGTCTGGTCGACCTCAGGCAACGCGTCCAGCTGTTTCGCAAGCGCCGCTGCCGCGGTCGGCGAGGGCGTCAGGATGTCGATCGTATAGGGTGTGTTCATCGGGTCCGACATCAGATCGTTGAGTGTCGCGACGGATTCGGACCCCTGATTTTGAAGGTCGAGCGGATTGAAATCGAAGTGGATGTAGGGGACGGTGACGAGGCAAAGCACGGCCACGATCGCTGCGCCGATCAGCACCGCGCTGCGGCGACGAAGAAGCAGGCGATCCGCCGCACGCGCCCAGGCGAAGCCAACGGGGCGCGGCTCGCCGCGCGGCCGCATGAGAGCGATCAGCGCCGGCAGCAGCGTCAGATTGAGTACGAGAGCGATAATCATGCCGACACCGGCAATCCAGCCAAGTTCGGATACGCCGCTGTAGTCCGTCGGGATGAAGGCGAAGAAGCCGACGCCCGCGGAGAGCGCCGCAACCGCCATCGCGCGGCCGATGCCGCGGGCCGCGCGCGTCAACGCTTCAGTCAGGTCGCCGACGCGATAACGCTCATCGCGATAGCGCACGCTGAACTGAATGCCGAGGTCGACGGAGATGCCGACGAACAACACCGCAAAGGCGACCGAGATCGGATTGAAGGGGCCGATCGCGAGCACCGCGAAGGCCGTGGTCGCCGCAAGTCCGACGGTCAACGTGACGATGATGGCGACGAAGATGCGGAGCGAGCGGAGGGCAAGCAGCAGCCACAAGCAGAGCAGGCCGAGGGACAATGCCGTCGAAAAGCCGGCGCCTTTAGCGAGCGTCGCCAATTGGTCGTCATCGAGCGCGACCGAGCCCGTGATCCGGACCCGCACGCCGCGATCGGGTGTCAGACCGAGTTCGGTGGCGGCGCTGCGTATCGCGTCGATCGCATCCGCACCTGGCGTCAGCGACTTATAGTCGAGCGCGGCTTGCGTCAGAACGATGCGGCGCAAATCGTCGGGCGTAGGCGCCGTGTTGCTCAGCATGGTCTGCCACGACAGGGGTGCGTAGGTGCCCGACAGCGTGTTCTCGGCGGCGTGTTGCACGCCGTGCAACGCCGCAGAAATGTCGCGCGGTTGGACGGCGCCCTGCTGCACCGCTTGGACCATCAAGTCGACGATGCCGAATACGCCGCGCAGGCTTGGGTCGGCGGCCAGCGATCCGAGAAACGGCTGCGCCGCGATCATTTGGTTGGCGTAATCCTGTACCTGCGTTTTTGGCAGGAAGAGCAGTCCGTTGCGGCGGAAAAACTTGTTGAGATCGGGCAGGCGGACATCGCGGAATATCGTTGGTTCGCTACGCAGCTTGTCGGCGAGCGCAATCGCGGCGTCTTCCGTCTGGTCGGGCGTCTTGCCGTCGACCACGATCACCAACAGATCGGTTTTCTGGGGAAACGCCTTGTCCATTTCCTGCGCGAGCTTGCGCCAGGGCAGGTTGGCGGAAATCAGCTTGTCGAGATCGGTATCGACCGTAACGCGGCTTGCCGCATAGAACCCGGACGCGATCGCCAGCGCGAGCGCCGCCGCGACGACGATAACAGCGTGGGCGCGCGACCACTCGACGATCCGGGCGATGATGCGGCCCATCATGTGAAGGTACTCGTTGGAACGGCCAGCGGCCGACGCGATAGCAGCGGCGACATCGGTGCCCTACGATGCGCGGCCGGCGCCGGCTCGGCTAGAACCGGAAACCCATGCGCACGCCCAGGTTGGTGAGACCGGGATTGTGCGACGTGAGATTGGCGTCGGAGATGTGATCGAGAAAGAGCGACAGGTTCGAACGCCAGGTAAAGCGATAGCCGATGTCGAGCTCTTCATGGAACAGGATCCGCGAGCCCAAACCTTTGTGGTCGCGGGTCGCTGGGCTGGCTTGATTGGGGCCGGTATGCACCGCGCCACCGAGGCCGAGTTCCCAGAAGAAGCTGTCGTTCGGCTGGAACGCGTTGTGCAGGAAATCGCCGTCCCACGCCAAGCCGAAATAGCCGTAACTGTTCTTGCCCGCGGTGTTGATGGTGACGCCCAGGTTCGGTCGCGGCGCCCAGAACCAACTGAGAATGCTCGGCGACGTGAACAGAATCTCGCCGTTGGCGTCGACGCAGCACTCCTTGTGATCGCCGCCGATCGGAACGTCATGATCCAGAACACCCAGCTTCATTTCGTCGACGATGCCGTTCCCGGCGTGCGCCGCAAACGGAAGAAGCGTCAGCCCGATGGCCACGATCCAGGCAATACGTCCCCCACGCATGCCCATCTTCCGGGTACCCCCGCGCCGTTCCGAACGGCGCGTTACTTTGGCGAAAATCCTTGTGTTTGCCAAGTGATTCCGCCCGCTGATGTCAGCCTGGCGTCAGCAAAGCAAGCGCGCCGATCGCGCGTCCGCCGCGTCGCGTCTCGCGCTCGAGCTCGGCCAGTATCTCCCGTAATGTGCCGCCGGCAGCAAGCCGCACGCGCCGATGCAGGAGGGCATAGGCGCCGTGGCGCGATTCACCGGGCACGCTTTTGACGACCGTGAACAGCGGGCTTTCGAGACTGTGTCGGAAGATCGAGAACGTGGCCGCGCCGTCGCGCTGATCGATGGCATAGTCGCGCCAGACGCCCCGCATCACCTGGCGGCTATAGATTTGTAACAGCTGATCGAGTTCGGTGCGGCTGAAGAAGACGCGCCGGTGCCTGCGGTGATCGTTGAGGCGGGTGATCGGGGCCATTGAAATGTGTGGCGGCGGTTCGCGGGGCTGTGCGTGCCTGATGCCTCAGTCTTTCCTATTTCACGGCTGAAATCCAGCCGCCCCGCCCGCCAACGCGCCCCGAAAAATGCGCTGTCCGGGGTTTGCAGGAATATCGGCAAGGCGTTATGGTACCGGGCATTTTTCGCGGGTCGGGGCTAGGTTTTGAGCGACATCTTCCGGGAAATCGACGAGGAACTCCGCAAGGAGAACTTCGCGAAGTTGTGGGCGCGTCATGGCCGGTGGGTGATCGTCGCGGCGGTCCTCCTCGTCGTCGCGACGGCGGTTGGCGTCGGCTGGCGGCAGTACCGCGATCAGCGCAGCGCCGCCGATGGCACCCGCTTCGCGGCGGCCCTCGATCTCGTCCGTGACGGCAAGGACAAAGACGCTGTCGATGCTTTCGCGGCCATTGCGCAGAAGGCGGGCACGGGGCACGCCATGCTGGCGCGCTTCGAGGAGGCGGCGATCAAGACGCGCACCGGCGATACCGCCGGCGCGCTCGCGATTTACGACCAGCTGGCGGCCGATACGTCGGCCGATCCGGTTTATCGCGCGGCGGCGACGTTGCTTGCGGCCGGCGCGGCCCTCGACAAAGGCGACGCCGCTGGCGCGATCCAGCGGCTCAAGCCCATGACCGACGGCGTCAGCCCGTGGCATCCGTTCGCCGTCGAGCTCACAGGCTTCGCCCAACTGAAGGCCGGCGACAATGCCGGCGCGCGCAAGAGTTTCCAGCAGCTCGCCGACGATCCGAACGCGCCGCCGGGTGCGCGGCAACGCGCCGCGCAGATGATTGCGGCCCTGAATCCATGACCTTTCGCCTTGCGACCGGCGTCGCGCTTGCGGCGTGCGTCGCGCTTGCAGCCTGCGGCAGCACCAAGAAGGCTCATCTCGAAGGAACGCGCATCTCCGTTCTCGAGCTGGAAAAGACGCTGACGCCGGATCCCAAGCTCGAGGCGACGCCGATCACGCTGCCGCCCCCGTTCAACAATCCGGCATGGCCGGGCGCCGGCGGCTATGCCAATCATGCGATGTATCATCTTGCGCTCGCGCCCGACATCGGCCGCGCTTGGAAAGAGGATGTTGGCGAGGGTACTTGGCGCTACGGCCGCGTCACCGCGCAACCGGTCGTCGCCAACGGCCGGGTGTTCGCGGCCGACGCCAACGACGTCGTGTCGGCCTTTGATGCGAAAAGCGGCGACCGCATATGGCGTTTCAACCCGCAGCCAAAGGATGCCGAGACGCAAATGTTCGGTGGCGGCATCGCTTATGCCGACGGGCGCATCTTCATCGCCACTGGCTTCGCCCAGGTGGTTGCTGTCGATGCCGCAACCGGCAAGGAAATCTGGCGCCAGAGCCTGGCGAGCCCGGCGCACGGGCCGCCGACTGCCTTTGCCGGCCGTGTCTTCGCGATCACCGTCGATAACGAACTCGAAGTCCTCGCGGCCGCCGACGGGCATCGATTGTGGACGCACAACGGCCTGCCGGAACCCACCGACCTCTTGATCGGTGCGAGCCCGGCGGTGCAGGGCGACACCGTGATCGTGCCCTACTCGTCAGGCGAACTTTACGCGCTGCGCGTCGAAAATGGCCGGTCGGTATGGTCCGACAATCTCGCGACTTCACGCCCACTCGGCGCCCTGTCGTCGCTCGCCGACATCCGCGGTCAGCCGGTGATCGACCGCGACCGCGTATTTGCCATCAGTCATTCGGGTATTCTCGTGGCGATCGATCTGCGCACCGGCGATCGCGTGTGGGAACAGGATATCGGCGGCACGCACATGCCGTGGGTGGCCGGCGATTACATCTATGTCCTGGCCAACGATCGTGACCTGATCTGTCTGTTGCGCTCCGACGGGCACGTGCGCTGGGTGCGGCCGTTGCCACGTTACGAAGATGAGGAAGACAAGAAGCACCCGTTGCGCTGGTCGGGACCGGTACTGGCCGGCAATCGCCTCGTGGTTGTCTCGTCCAACGGCGAGGCATTGTCGATCTCGCCCTATACCGGTCAGCCGCTCGGCCAAATGAAATTCTCGGATGGCGTCTATCTTGACCCGGTGGTGGCGGGCGGTTCGCTTTACGTCATCACCGACGGGGCCAATCTGACCGCGCTGCGGTGACGGGCAAACCGCCATGCCGCTTTCCGTCGCCATCGTCGGCCGTCCCAATGTCGGCAAATCGGCGCTGTTCAATCGCCTGGCCGGCCGTAAGACGGCTTTGGTCGCCGGCGAAGCCGGGCTGACGCGCGACCGCCGCGAGGCCACGGTCGATTTAGCCGGGCTTGCCTTGAAGCTGATGGATACCGCTGGCCTGGAAACGGTGGCGCGCAGCGATATGGCGGCGCGGCTCCAGCTTCAAACCGAAAAGGCTTTAGCCGCCGCTGACGTCGCTCTCTTTGTGATCGACGCGCGCGAGGGCGTGACGGCGCTCGATCGCGACGTTGCTCGCTGGCTGCGCCGGCAGGGCAAGCCGGTGGTTCTGGTCGCCAACAAGACTGAGGGCCGCGTGCCACCCGGACTGGCCGAAGCGTTCGAGCTCGGTCTCGGCACGCCGGTGCCGGTTTCGGCCGAGCACGGCGAGGGTGTGTTGGCGCTGTACGACGCACTGCTGCCGTTCGCGCCGTCCGAATCCGGCGATGCGCCGGCGGTGGAAACGGCAAAAGCGGTCGCGCCGCTTCAGCTTGCGGTGGTCGGGCGTCCCAACGTCGGCAAGTCGACGCTGATCAATCGCCTGCTCGGCGAGGAGCGCGTGCTCACCGGACCCGAGCCGGGCATCACACGCGACGCCATTGCGATCGAATGGCAATGGCGTGGTCAGCCGATCAAGCTCATCGACACCGCTGGGCTGCGGCGCAAGGCGAAGGTCGCCAAAGGCGCCGAGACACTCGCCGTCGGCGACACGCTCAAGGCCGTCCGGTTCGCCGAAGTGGTGGTCTTGGTCGTCGACGCCACCGCCGGCGTGCAGCGCCAGGATTTGGCCATCGCGCGACTCATTGCGGACGAGGGGCGGGCAATCGTGCTCGCCGCCAACAAATGGGATCTCGTCGCCGGGCCCAAGAAGGCGCTGACCGATATCATCGAGCGGATTTCCGAGTCGCTGCCGCAACTGGCAGGTCTGAGGCCGCTGACGCTGTCGGCCGCGACCGGCACCGGCGTGGCCAAGCTGCTGCCGGCGGTGCTCAAGGCGCATGCGGCGTGGAACCACCGCGTGCCGACCGGCGCGCTCAACCGCCTCCTGGCGCGGGCGCAAGAGCGTCATCCGCTGCCGCTGGTTGGGGGCCGACGGCTCAAGCTCCGCTACATGACCCAGGTCAATATCCGGCCGCCGACCTTCGCCCTGTTTGCCTCTAAGCCTGGGGAGCTGCCGGACAGCTGGCGGCGGTACCTGGCGAACCTGTTGCGCGAGCAGTTCGATCTGCCGGGCGTACCGCTGCGGCTGATGCTGCGCAAAGGCCGGAATCCGTTCGCGGCGAATTCCTAGCAGCAGTTATCCGGATATCGCCCTAAACTATTGATTTTAAAACTATAAGATCGGTTTCTGAACGCGAAGCCTCGACAGGCAAGCGCCTCTTGTGCGAACGTGGCGCGCGCTGCCGGAGCCCCGGCGAAGTGGAGGACAATGGCCAAGCCACTGAAATCGCCGGGTAAAACCGGAACGGTGGGGCGCGCGAGCGCCAAAGGTGGGCGCATCGACGGGTTGCGGAGCGTCGATCTCGGGGTCACCGACCTCAAATCGCGGGCGCGGTTCTACACCGACATCTGGCGCTTGGCGCCGGTGGTCGAACATCCCGGATCGGTCTATCTGCGCGGCACCGGCCCGTATCATCACGTCCTCGGCCTCCATGCCCGGCCGCGCGCCGAGCTGTTGCGCATTGATTTGACCGCGCCCGGCAAGGCCGAGATCACCGCCATCCATGCCGGCCTCAAGAAAGCGGGTCTCGCCGAACTCGAGAAGCCGGGGACGATCAACGAGCCGGGCGGTGGTTACGGCTTTGCGTTCAAGGATCCCGAAGGCCGGACCATGCGGGTCATCACCAGCGACCGGCGTCATGCCGACGCGAGCACGCGGGCGGACCGGCCGATGGGCGTCACCCACGTCGTGCTCAACTCTGCGGACGTCGACGCGATCAGCGCCTTCTACGTCGACAATCTCGGATTCCGCGTCATCGACCAGACGCGGACGATGACCTTTCTCTGTTGCAACGATCAGCACCATGTCCTGGCGTTCGCACGCGGCACGGCGCCGACGCTCAACCACATCGCGTTCGAGATGCCGGACATCGACAGCGTCATGCGCGGGGCCGGCCGCCTGCGCGAAAGCGGCTTTGCGATCGAATGGGGCATCGGCCGCCATGGGCCGGGTAACAATGTGTTCGCCTACTTCGTCGGACCGGACGAAGTGGTCATCGAGTACACCGCCGAGATCGCTCGCATCGGCAAGAGCTATAAGCCGCGGGGCCCGGAAGACTGGACGTGGCCACCGGGCCGGATGGATCAGTGGGGTATTGCCATCGGTCCGACCGACCGCATGAAGCAGGCTCAACAGCGCATCGCCTTTGCGCCGGGAATCTTCCGTCCCGTGGGTTGAGTCCGCTCGCTGCGGCGGCCGTTCTTAGACGGCATTTGAGGCGTCTTGCAGCGACCAGCATTTGAGCGACATGCCGCCAAAGTCTAGGAAACTATTAGGACATCGTTTCTAGACTCCGCGGCGATGATTCCTGCCCAGTTGACACGTGAACCCCCGACCGTTGCGGCCGACGCGGATACCGCTGCGTCGACGCCGCACGTCGGCGATGCCGCGATCCAGCGCGAGCTGGCCGACATGCTCTATTCGTCGCCGTGGCCGGTCGCCACCAATCTGGTGGTGACGTTGACGGCGGTCGGGTTGCTGTCGATTGTCTTCGACACGCCCGTCTTCCTCAGTTGGGGCGTGTCGATCGTCGGCATTTGCATCATTCGCATCGTGCTGTGGCGGCTCTATCACAAGCATCGTCACGATGACACGTTCGAGCCACAGCAATGGATCCGCCGCGTCACGTACTTCGCCGCCGCGACTGGCTGCCAATGGGGCAGTTTGGCGATGGCGGTCGCCATCCGGTCGAATGCGCCGACCGACAGCTTCGTACCGATCATCATCGCCGGCCTCGCCGGTGGCATCGCCTCGGGCTACACCGCGCACGTTCCGGTGGTCGACGCGTTCGTCTGGCCGGTGGTAGCGCCGCTCATCGTCGTCACCTTCGCCGCCGGCGATCCGGCGCATATCGCGCTTGGCGTGCTGTATCTCGCCTTCGCGTTCAACCTCAGCCTCATGGCGCGGCGTTCCTTCGCGTCGCTGATCGCGCTCATCCGCAACAAGGCGGAGAAGGAAAAGCTGGTCAGCCGCCTGTTCGAGGCCAATCGCCGCGCGGAAAGCGCCTTACGCGCCAAGTCGGAATTCCTCGCCAACATGAGCCACGAGTTGCGCACGCCGCTCAATGCGGTGATCGGCTTCTCCGAGATCATCAGCGGCGAGGTGCTCGGACCGATCGGCAACGAGAAATACCTCGAATATGCGCGCGATCTGAACGCCAGCGGCCGGCATCTGCTGGAGCTGATCAACGACATTCTCGACCTGACGAAGATCACGGCCGAGCGGCTCGATCTGGCCGACGAAGTTATCGACGTCACCGACCTGATCGAATCCTGCGTGCGCATGGTTGCGCGCCGTGCGGCGGCGCAGGAGATCAACCTCGTCCGCGTGATTGCGCCCGAAGTTGCTGGCGTGCGCGGCGACGAACGTCGTTTGCGCCAGGTGGTGCTCAATTTGCTGACCAACAGCGTGAAGTTCACGCCGGCCGGCGGCTCGGTCGCGGTGCGCGCTTCGATCGAATTCGACCGCTTGGTCATCGAGGTGCGCGATACCGGCGTTGGCATCTCCGAAAGCGATTTGCCGATGGTGCTGGAGCCGTTCGGTCAGGTCAACAATGCCTTCAACCGCACCGGCGGTGGCACGGGCCTGGGCCTGCCTTTGACCAAGAAGCTCGTCGAGCTGCATAGCGGCGTCTTCGTGATCGAAAGCATTCCGAACCAGGGCACGGTGGTGCGGGTAATTCTGCCGCCGGACCGTGTCGTGTCGTCGACCGCCACGCCGCGGGCCGCCAACGCCGCGGCCTAAGGCCCTACGATCTTGCCGTGATGCGGACAATCCGCCGCGGCGAGCTGCACAAACAACCCGGTCACGTCTTCCGGCGCTTTGAGCGTCGCGCGATCCTCGCCGGGAAACGCCTCGGCGCGCAGGCGCGTGTGCACCGGACCGGGATCGACCAGATTGACCCGGATCGGCGTGCGCGCGACCTCGGCGGCATAAACCCGAACCAGCGCTTCGAGCGCGGCTTTGCTGGCACCGTAGGCGCCCCAGAATGGCGCTAGATCGCGGCCGGCGCTGCAGGTCACGAACATCGCGCGGCCACCGTCGGAACGGCGCAACAGCGGATCGAGCGAGCGGATCAGCCGATAATTCGCGGTCACGTTGACGTCGAAAACCTCGGTCCACAGTTTCGGGTCGATGTGGCCCATCGGCGACAGGCTGCCCAGCACGCCGGCGCATGCAGCGACGATATCGAGCTTATTGAAACGCTCGTTGAGCGCGGCGCCCATGTGGTCGATCGCGTCGAACGTGCGCAAATCGAGCGGCACCAGCGTCGCCGTCCCGCCGGCGGCGCGCACCGCGTCGTCGAGCTCTTCCAGCGCCCCCTGGGTACGCGCCACCGCGATGACGTGGGCGCCTTCGGCGGCGAAGCGCCGCGCGACCGCCGCGCCGATGCCGCGCGACGCGCCGGTCACCAGCGCGAGACGACCTTGCAGCGCCGGCACTCAGGCGGTCTCGGCGAGGAGCGAAAGTTGGGTTGATACCGTGCCGGCGTCGTGGTCGACGAGCGGCACCGGATAGTCGCCGGTGAAACACGCGTCGCAGAATTGCGGCGCGGCGCCGTCGCGTTTGGTCTGGCCGAGCGCGCGGTAGAGTCCGTCAATCGACACGAAGGCGAGGGAGTCGGCGCCGATGTGCTGTGCCATGGTCTGCACGTCCATCGCCGACGCGAGCAGCTGGGTACGCTCCGGCGTTGCGATGCCATAGAAGCACGAATGGGTCGTCGGCGGGCTGGAGATGCGCATGTGCACCTCGCGCGCGCCGGCTTGCCGGATCATGGCGACGATCTTGGTCGAGGTGGTGCCGCGGACGATCGAATCGTCGACCAGCACGATGCGCTTGCCTTCGATGCTGACGCGGTTGGCGTTGTGCTTGAGCTTGACGCCAAGATGGCGGATCTGGTCGGTCGGCTCGATGAAGGTGCGGCCGATGTAATGGTTGCGGACGATGCCGAGCTCGAACGGCAGCCGGCATTCCGCGGCATAGCCGATCGCCGCCGGCACGCCGGAATCCGGCACCGGGATGACGATATCGGCCGACACCGCGCTTTCGCGCGCCAATTCCATGCCGATGCGCTTGCGCGCTTCGTAGACGCTGATGCCGTCGACGACGCTATCGGGTCGCGCGAAATAAATGTATTCGAACACGCAGAACCGCTTGTGCGGATTGGCGAACGGCTTGCTGCTCTTGATGCCGCCGGGACCGATGGCGATCATCTCGCCGGCTTCAATGTCGCGCACGAAGGTGGCGCCGATGATGTCGAGCGCGCAGCTTTCCGACGCCAGGATGAAAGCATCGCCGAGCTTGCCGAGCACCAGCGGCCGGATGCCCAGCGGATCGCGCACGCCAATCAAGCCATGCTGGGTCAGCGCCGCGAGCGAGTAGGCGCCCTCGACCTGGCGCAAGGCCTCGGCCATCCGATCCTCGACCGTGTCCTTGAGCGACGTGGCGATGAGGTGGACGATCACCTCGGTGTCCGACGTCGATTGGAAGATGCTGCCGCGCCGCACCAGACGGTTGCGCAGCTGATACGAGTTGGTGAGGTTGCCGTTGTGGCAGATCGCCAGGCCGCCGAACGTGAAATCGGCAAACAGCGGCTGGACGTTGCGCAACGCGACTTCGCCGGTGGTGGCGTAACGGACGTGACCGATGGCGGAATGGCCCGGCAGCCGGGCGATGACGTCCTTGGAGCCGAAGTTCTCGCCGACCAGGCCAAGGCCGCGATGGGCGTGAAACTGCTCGCCGTCGTAGGCGACGATTCCGGCCGCTTCCTGGCCGCGATGCTGCAAGGCGTGCAGACCCAGCGCGGTCAGGGCCGTTGCATCGGGATGCCCGTAAATCCCGAAAACGCCGCATTCCTCCCGGAAATGGTCATCGTCCCAGGGGTGGGTGGTCAGCATGCTACCGCCTTTATGCGCGCTTCGGCCGCCCGCCGTCCGGTGGCCGCAAGCCTTAGATGGGGTCGCCGGCCGGCGCCGTCGAGGCCCACAGCCTTCTACACGGATTGCGGCACGACCGCCAGAGCGGGTTGTCGCACCCGCAGCGGCGGCCCACGGCGCACCGATGACAATGCTTAATGCGTGCCCTGATTCTGCTGGAAGAGCCGGTCGATCTCGTGCTGGTCCTGCGACGAGTAATCGGGTGAGCCGCCCTGCGGCGCCGGCCCGGCTTTGGGGATACTCAGCGCATGCAGTGCATCCTGGAGTTGCTGCTCCATCGAGCCGGCGTTTTGTGAGTGCCCCGACCCCGGCGCCAAATGACCCAGCATCGACAGGCCGGCCGCGAGCATCGGCCGGGTGCGCGATTGCGTCCACCATTGCGGCGATGCCTCGAGCGCCGGCATGACCACCAGCATGGCCGCATAGACCAGACAGGCGAGCAGGGCGCCGCGCGCCAGGCCGAATACGAACCCGAAGGTGCGGTCGATGCCGCCGGCCGGGCTGTCCTTGACGCGATTGGCGATCGCCGCAGTGATCAGCGAAAGCACGATCAGCGCGACGATGAAGGCGACGAACGCCGACGCTGCACTGGCGAGCCGGTCGCTCGGCGTGAAGCGCAGCGCGAATGGGCGCAGATATGGCACGGCATAGAGCGCCGCGACCGACGCGCCGAACCAGGCGATGATCGACAGCACTTCCTTGATGAAGCCGCGCACGAAGGCGAACAGCCCCGACGCAGCGACGAAGACAATGATGGCGATGTCGAATCCGGTCACGGACGTCCTCCTCCGGCGCTGGCCCGCCGAAGATTATGCGGCGCGTTCTCGAACAGGTTGAGCAAATGTTTCAAATGGGCGATCTCGCGCGTTTTGAAGGCGCCGGCCACCGCCGCGCGGTCCTTGCCGCGGCCGCGTCGCGGCGGCATCAGCGCCGTCGCAAATCCGAGCTTCTCGGCTTCCTTGAGTCGCGCGTCCGCCTGATTCACCGGCCGGACTTCGCCCGACAGGCCGATCTCGCCGAACACGACCATGTCCGCGGGCACCGGTTCGTGCGCCAAGGCGGAGACCAGCGCCGCCGCCACGGCCAGATCGGCGGCTGGCTCGGTGACGCGCAAGCCACCGGCGACGTTGAGATAGATGTCGTTGGCGCCGATCGAGACGCCGCAACGCGCTTCGAGCACGGCTAGAACCATCGCGAGACGATTGCCGTCCCAGCCGACCACGGCGCGGCGCGGCGTGCCAAGCGCTGAGGGCGCGACCAGCGCCTGAATCTCGACCAGCATCGGCCGTGTGCCTTCGATGCCGGCGAACACCGCCGAGCCCGCCACTTCGCGCTGCCGGTCGCCGAGGAACAGCGCCGACGGGTTGGATACTTCGGCAAGGCCCACGTCGGTCATCTCGAAGACGCCGATCTCGTCGGTCGGACCGTAACGGTTCTTGACGGCGCGCAAGATGCGGAACTGATGGCCGCGTTCGCCCTCGAAATAGAGCACGGTATCGACCATGTGCTCGAGCACCCGCGGGCCGGCGATCATGCCTTCTTTCGTCACGTGACCGACCAGCAGCAGCGTGAAGCCGCGCGCTTTGGCGAGGCGGATCAGTTCCTGCGCCGACGCGCGCACCTGGCTGACCGTGCCGGGCGCGCTGTCGAGATTGTCGAGATACATGGTCTGGATCGAATCGATCGCCACCACCTGCGGCGCGTCGGCGCGGTCGAGGCTGGCGGCGACGTCGCGGATCGAGGTTGCCGCCGCCAGCCGCACCGGCGCGTCGACAACGCCGAGCCGGCGTGCGCGCAGCCGCACCTGGTCGAGGGATTCCTCGCCCGAGACATAGGCGCAGTCGAGCTTCTGGCCGCTTTTGCCGGCGGCGAGGGCGGCCATTGCCTGAAGGATCAGGGTCGATTTGCCGATGCCCGGATCGCCGCCGATCAACAGCGCCGAGCCGGGAACGAGGCCGCCGCCGCAGACGCGATCGAACTCGGCAATCGCCGAAGCGCGCCGCGCGGTGGCTTGCGCGTCGCCGTTGAGGCCGACGAATTGCAAGGGGCGGCCGCCTTTGCCGCCGCTGAGCCCTTTCGGGGCGCTGGCGCGCACGGTTTCTTCGGCCAAACTATTCCACGCGCCACAATCGTCGCACTTGCCCGTCCACTTCGGGTGTACGGCACCGCAGCTTTGGCAGACGTAGCGGCTTTCGGCGCGGGCCATGGTCAGGCCTGGATGGAATTCCGGGCGGTCACAGCGCGCGCACCTCCATCTTGATCGGACCTTCGCCGCGGCCGTGGATGAACTGATCGACGTAGGGATTGCCCGACTGGTCGATCGTCTTGGACGAGCCCTGCCAAATGATCTTGCCTTTGTAGATCATGGCGATCCGGTCGGCGATCTTGTGCGCCGAGGCCATGTCGTGCGTGATCGACACCGCGGTCGCGCCGAGATCGCGCACGCATTTGATGATCAGATCGTTGATCACGTCGCCCATGATCGGATCGAGGCCAGTCGTCGGTTCGTCGAAGACAATGATTTCGGGCTTGGCGGCGATGGCGCGTGCCAGGCCGACGCGCTTCTGCATACCGCCCGAAAGTTCCGCCGGCCACAACTCAGCGACCTCGGGCCCGAGCCCGACGGCGCCGAGCGTCTTGATCGCGGTCGCCTTGGCTTCGTCGCGGCCCATGCCGTGACCCTGGATGAGACCGAAGGCGACGTTCTGCCAGACGCGCAAGCTGTCGAACAGCGCGGCGCCTTGAAACAGCATGCCGAATTTGCGCATCAACCGCTCGCGCTCGCCGCGCTTGAGGCCGGTAACCTCCTGGCCGTCGATCTTGATCGAGCCGGCGTCGGGCTCCATCAGCCCGATGATGCATTTGACCATCACCGACTTGCCGGTGCCCGAACCGCCGATGACGACGACGCTCTCGCCGACGCCGACGTCGAGATCGAGCCCGTCGAGTACGACCTTGGAGCCGAAGGATTTCTTCAGTCCGCGGACGGAGATTTTGGGCGCGCTGGTCATGACGAGAACAGCAACGCCGAGAGGATATAGTCGAACGTCAGGATCAGCACCGAAGCCGACACCACCGCATAGGTTGTCGCAGCGCCCACGCCCTGCGCGCCGCCCTTCGAATGATAGCCCGTATAACAGCCCATCAGCGAGATCAGGAAGCCGAACACCGCCGATTTGATCAGGCCCGAGACCACGTCGTCGGTGCGCAGGAAATCCGCGGTGTTCTGGAGATAAGCATACGGATTGAAGCCGAATTTATAGGTCGTGACGAGAAAGCCGCCGAAGACGCCGATACAGTCCGCCACCAGCACCAGCGCCGGCAAGGCGACCACGCCTGCGAGCAGCCGCGGCACGACCAGATATTTGTACGGATTGGTCGACAGCGTTGACAGCGCGTCGATCTGGTCCGTGACGCGCATCGTACCGACTTCGGCAGCGATGGCGGCGCCGATGCGTCCGGCGACCATCAGGCCGGCGATCACGGGCCCAAGCTCGCGGGTCATGCCCAGGACCACCACTTGCGCGATGGCGCTCTCGCCGCCGGTGATGCGGTTGAAGCCGGTGTGCAATTGCAACGCCAGCACCATGCCGATGAAGATCGCGGTGAGGCCGACGACCGGCAGCGAGTAATAGCCGATGTCGACGAATTGCCGGAGGATCAGATTGACGTAGATCGGCGGCCGGAAGCAGTGGCTGACTGCGTTGAGCGTGAACAGCGCCAAACGGCCGGCGGCCGACAGGAACGCCAGGACGACGCGGCCGATCCGCGCGACGAACGCCATTCAGCGCGCTCCGCGATAGACCCGGGCGTAGCGCCGGCCGAGCAGCGTCAGCATCTCGTAGCCGATCGTACGCGCGGCTGCCGCCGCGTCGTCGATGCCATAACTGTCGTCGAGCAAATTCACGTAGGCACCGGGTTTCGCCCGATCCGCCTCGATCCCCGTCACGTCGAGCGTCAGCAGATCCATCGAGATACGTCCAACGAGGGGAACCCTTCGACCGACGATCGCCGCGCTGCCGCGGTCGCTGGCGGAGCGGAGCCAGCCATCGGCGTAGCCGACGGCGACAGTCGCAATGCGACTCGGCCGCTCCATGCGGTGCGTCGCACCATATCCAACGGTCTCCCCTGCGTCAACGTCACGGACCTGGAGAATCCGGGCCTTGAGGACGACGGCCGCGCGCATTGGATTGGGCTTGCCGGGCACGGGATTGATGCCGAACAGCGCCGCACCCGGACGCACGATCTGGAAGTGATAGGCGGGTCCGAGAAAGATCGCCGACGACGAAGCGAGCGACGCCGGTGCCATCGGCAGCCGTGCAAGCGCGGCGTGGAAGCGCGCGAGTTGTTCAGGATTCTTCGGATGTCCGGGCTCGTCGGCGCAGGCGAGGTGACTCATGATCGCGGCGAGGTCGAGGCGCGCGAACAGGCCGGGATCCGCCGTCAAACGATCCAGCTCACGACGCGACAGGCCGAGCCGCGCCATGCCAGTGTCGAGATGGAGGATCGCCGGCTTGCCGGGATAGGCCTTGCTCCAGCGCGTGACCTGGCCGAGATCGTTGAGCACCGGAATGAGCCGGCGGCGCGCGAATTCCGTTTCGCTTTTGGCCAGTACGCCGTCGAGGACGGCGATGCGTGCTTTGGGCAAGATCTTGCGCAGGGCCGCACCCTCGTCGAGCGAGGCGACGAAAAAGAGGTCGCAACCGGCACGCGCCAGCGCCGGGCCGACTTCGGCGGCGCCGAGGCCGTAAGCGTCGGCTTTGATCACCGCCGCCATGCGCGTGCGCGGCGCCAGCTCGCGCTTCAGTCGCCGCCAATTGGCTGCGACAGCGCGCAAATCGATTTCGAGGATGGCGTTCGCCCGGTCGGTCACGACCTTGCGGTCAGAAGGCATCGGGCAGGCGGTCGCCGCCGACGTAGTTGTCGAATTTCGTCGTGTTGCCGTCGAAGCGCAGTGTCACCTTGCCGATCGGGCCGTGGCGCTGCTTGGCGACATGGATCTCGGCGAGGCCGTAAACTTCCTCGCAGCGTTGCCGGTGCTTTTCGATGCGGTCGTTGAACTTTTCCTGGCTTTCTTCGGGCCGCTGCGTCGGCGGTGTGCGCATCAGGTAGTATTCCTCGCGGAAGACGAATATCACCACGTCGGCGTCCTGCTCGATCGAGCCCGACTCACGCAAGTCGGAGAGCATCGGCCGCTTGTCCTCGCGTTGCTCGACGGCACGCGACAGCTGCGACAACGCCAGCACCGGCACGTTGAGCTCCTTGGCCAAGGCCTTGAGGCCGCGCGTGATCTCGGAGATCTCCTGCACCCGGTTCTCGAAACCGCCGCCCTCACTGGTACCGCGAATGAGTTGGAGATAGTCGACGATGATAAGGCCGAGGCTGTGCGTCCGCTTCAGACGCCGCGCGCGGGTGCGCAGCCCTGCGATGGTGATCGCCGGCGTGTCGTCGACAAAGAACGGCACCGAGGCTAGCCGCTGGCTGGCCTGGACGAACTTGTCGAAATCCTCGTTCGAGACCTTGCCCTGGCGGATCTCGTGCGATGGCACGCCGGATTCCTCGGCCAGGATGCGGGTGGCCAGCTGCTCGGATGACATTTCGAGCGAGAAGAATCCGGCCACGGCGCCGTCCTCGGCCTTGGTCGGCTCATCGGCCTTGGGCCGGAAGGCGCGCGCGGCATTGAAGCCAATATTGGTCGCGAGCGCAGTCTTGCCCATCGACGGCCGGCCGGCCAGGACGATCAGGTCGGACGAATGGAGGCCGCCCAGCAGCTTGTCGAGGTCGGTGAAGCCGGTGGCGACGCCGGTGGTCTTGCCGCTGCGCTTGAAGGCGGCCTCGGCCATCCTCACCGCATCGGTCATGGCGGCCGTAAACGGCTGGAATCCGCCCTCGGTCTGGCCCACGGTGGCCAGGTTGAACAGCCGCTGCTCGGCCGCCTCGATCTGTTGCGGCGCGGTCAGATCGAGGTCTTGGGCATAGGCCTCGTTGACCACGTCGGTGCCGACCTCAATGAGCTGGCGGCGGAGATAAAGGTCGTGGATGGTCCGGCCGTAATCGCCGGCATTGATGATCGTGACGACCTTCGATTGCAGTTCGGCCAGGTATTTCGCGCCGCCGCGCTCGGCGAGGGCGGCGTCCTGGTCGAACTGGTTCTTGAGAGTGACGGCATTGGCGAGCTGACCGCGTTCGGTCAGCCGCGTGACCGCGGCAAAGATCCGGCCATGCACCGCCTCGACGAAATGCTCGGCCCGCAGGAAGTCGGCGACCTTGTTGTAGACGTTATTGTTCTGGAGGATCGCGCCAAGCAGCGCCTGCTCGGCCGCCAAGTTTTGCGGCGGCACACGATAACCCGCATCGCCATCGTGCAGCGGCGTCACTTTTGACAATGCGTTTTCCATGACAGAACTGTAGCACCCCGATGCACGCGCAGCATGGTGGAAATGGAGCGCGCGTCCTGTGGATCAGTTGAAACATGGTGTTAAGTTTTCGCGACTCGTTGCCGACCTTGTCGAAACGACGCGCGCAGAATTTTCTTACGCGGCGCGTCCGGCTTCGGCGGCGGCAGGCGCCTTGTGGCTGTGCTCCCAATCGAACATATAGTCGCGCGTCAGCGGCACGGTATCGACGCGCCGCGCCATCTGCATCTGCCATACCATGTGGCCCTGATAGCGGAAGGCGATCTCCGATCCGGCGAGATAGAACTCCCACATACGGCAGAAGCGCTCGTCGTAAAGCGCCTTGACACGGTCGCGCTCGGCCATGAACCGGGTGCGCCAGGTGCGCAAGGTCTCGGCATAGTGGAGCCGCAGGATCTCGATGTCGGTGACCCAAAGGCCGGTGCGCTCCACAACCGGCAGCACCTCGGACAGGGCAGGCGAATAGCCGCCCGGGAAAATATACTTGCGGATCCAGGGGTTGGTGCTGGCGGCGCCGTCCGAACGGCCGATGGCATGGAGCAGGGCGACGCCGTCCTCGGTGAGCAGCGACTTCACCCGATTGAAGAAGGTGGGATATTGCGGCACGCCAACGTGCTCGAACATGCCGACCGATACGATGCGGTCGTATTGGGCGCGCTCCTGGCGGTAATCCAGCAGCTTGAAGTGCACGCGCGACGCCAGCCCGGCAGCCGCGGCGCGGCGTTCGGCGACCCGGTGCTGCTCGACCGACAACGTCAGGCCGGTGACGTCGACGTCGCATTCCTTCGCCAGGTAGAGTGCCAGCCCACCCCAACCACTGCCGATGTCGAGCACGCGCTGACCAGGCTTGAGCATCAGCTTGGCGGCGATGTGGCGCTTCTTGTTGGCTTGAGCCTGTTCGATCGTCTGATCGGGCGCCGTGAAATAGGCGCAGGAATATTGTCGGTCGCGGTCAAGGAAGATGTCGTAGAGCGCATCCGACAGGTCGTAATGGTGGGCGACGTTGCGACGGGCGCGGCCGACTGGATTCCATTGCTGCAAGCCCCGAAACGCACGACCGAGACCATTATAGAGCGGCGTCAGCACGTTTTGCGGCGCCAGGTTGATGTTGGCGCCGAGGAAATCGAGGAGATCGTAGAGGCTGGCGCCGTCCTCGACCGTGAGGCGGCCATTCATATAAGCCTCGCCCAGCATCAGACGCGGGTTGAACAGCAGCTGCCGCTCGATCGCGCGGTCATGCAGGCGAATGATGATGGTCGGGCCGGGCGCGCCCGAGTAGACATGCGTTTTGCCGGTCGCATCGATGACCCGCAGGGTGCCTCGACGAACGAGGTGACGGAGCAACAACCCGACAGTCATGCCATCCCCGGTGATTTTTGCCGGTTTCGGGGATTTTCACGCAATCTGCGGTCGGGATACAAGTCCGTTTAGAGCATCGCCAGTGGCATTTTCCGGCGTGGTGGCGGAAAAGCCCGCTCGAGCGCCGCGTATTCCGCCGGTGTCAGCGCGGTCTCGGCGGCGGCACAGTTGTCGGCGACGTGGGCCAGGTTCGCCGCTTTCGGAATGACGATGACGTCCGGCCATTGCAGCAGCCAGGCGAGCGCCACCTGCGCCGGCGTAGCGCCGCGTGCGGCGGCAACCTGCTTGAGCGTCGCATTGCCGAGCAACTGGCCCTGTTCGAGCGGCGAATAGGCCATGACCGGAACGCCGCGCGTGCTCAGGGCCGGCCTCAGGTCCCATTCGATGCCGCGGCGGCCGAGATTATAGAGCAGCTGGTTGGTCGCGCAGTTTTCGCCGCCGGGAACCGCCCAGAGCGCTTTCATCTCGTCGAGATCGAGATTGGACACGCCCCAATGGCGGATCTTGCCGGCGCGCCGGAGTTCGACGAAGCCGGCCACCGTCTCATGCAGCGGTATGCCGCCGCGCCAATGCAGCAGATAAAGGTCAATGCGGTCGGTGCCGAGCCGCTTCAGGCTGCGCTCACAGGCGGCGGTAACGCCGGTCCGCGACGCGTTCGACGGCAAAACCTTGCTGACGATGAAAACCCGGTCGCGTTGCCCGGCGATGGCCTGACCGACCAGTTCCTCGGCACCGCCGTCGCCGTACATTTCGGCGGTATCGATGAGCGTCATGCCGAGATCGATGCCGCGTTTGAGGGCGGCGACGGACTCAGGCTCGTGCCCGCCGCGCTCGCCCATCATCCACGTGCCGAGGCCGAGCGCGGGAACCCGCTCGCCGCCGGGCAACGTCACGCTTCGCATCGGTGCGCCTCCGGTGCCGCCGCTCGACGCGGCCGGCGCTCGCGAGACTATTCCTTGGCGCTCTTTTTCTTCTCGCGTTTCGGCTTGTCGGCTTTTTCCGCCTTCTCGGCCTTTTCAGCCTTGTCGGCTTTCGACGCTTTGGCGGGCTTGGCCTCTGCCTCTGCTTCGTCCTCGTCAGCCTTAGCCTTGGCTTTCGCCTTCTTTGGCTTGGTCTCGGCTGCGGCTTCAGCTTCAGCTTCGACCGCCGGTTCCGTCGCGGCCTGGTCGCCGTCCCGCTCTTCCTGAGTCCGTTTGGCGACGTCGATGCCCTTGGCGTGCATCTCGGCCTCTTCGGCCGATTGCGCGACGTTGACCGTCACCTGCACCGCGACCTCGGGGTGCAGCCGGACGCGCATCGGATAAAGGCCGAGCGTCTTGATTGCCTTGTCGAGTGTGACTTGGCCCTTGGCGATGGTGAAGCCGGCCTCGGTCACCGCCTGGGCGATGTCGCGCGCCGTCACCGAGCCGTAAAGCTGACCGCTTTCGCCGGCCTGGCGGATGACCACCACCGAGATGCCGTTAAGCTTCTGCGCCACTTGTTCGGCGTCGCCACGCCGCACCAGGTTGGCGGCTTCGAGCTGCGCTCGCTGCTTCTCGAAGATCGCGAGATTTTCCTTGGTCGCGCGCAGCGCCTTCTTCTGCGGCAACAGGTAATTGCGCGCGAAGCCGGGCCGCACCTTCACCACTTGGCCCATCTGGCCGAGTTTCTCGACCCGCTCGAGCAGGATGACTTCCATCATCGTCTCGCCTCCGTCAACGCAGGCTGTAGGGCAGGAGCCCGAGGAACCGGGCTCGCTTGATCGCCTGCGCGAGCTCGCGCTGCTTCAAGGTCGACACGGCGCTGATGCGTGACGGCACGATCTTGCCGCGCTCTGAAACGAAGCGTTGCAGCAGCTTGATGTCCTTGTAGTCGATCTTCGGCGCATGCGGTCCGGAGAATGGGCACGATTTGCGCCGCCGGAAGAACGGCCGGCGCGTCTGCTGGCGGCCGCCGCCGCGTTCGGAGCGTTCGCCGCCGCGGGTGTCGTCGCTCATGCTTCGCCTCCCTCGGTTTCGGTCGGCATGCCTTCGCGGCCTTCGCGGTCGAACCGGCGGCTGCGCTCGCGTTCGCGCTCTTCGCCGCGCGAACGCGCTTGCATCATTGCCGACGGACCTTCCTCAAGCGCTTCGACGCGCACGGTCAAATAGCGCAGCACGTCCTCGTTGATGCGCATGTTGCGCTCGAGCTCGTTGACCGCGGCCGGCGGCGCGTCGAGATTGAGGAGGACGTAATGGCCTTTGCGGTTCTTCTTGATGCGGTAGGAGAGGTTGCGCAGGCCCCAATATTCGCGCTTGGTGACCTTGCCGCCCTGCTCGGTGACGAGGTTGGCAAGCGTGTCGGTCAGCGTCTCGACCTGGGCGGACGAGACATCCTGACGCGCAATAAAGACGTTTTCGTAAAACGGCATCCAAGCTCCTTATGGCTGTTTACGGCCCGGCGCTGGTCGAGGATCGAGCATCAGCCGCCCGGACCTAGCCGGCAAAGCCGGCAAGGAGGCGGCGGAATATACAGCAAGATCGCGGCGGCGCAAGCGGCAAAAGCCTTGCTTTTCAGCGGCTCGCGCCCCGGTTGTCGGCGAGCCAAGCCCGGACCTCGGCGGCGTTCCGGTCGGGCGGAAACACGGGATAGAAAACGTGCGTCACCACGCCGCCATCGATGACCAAAGTGAAACGCTTCAAGAGCGTCATTCCCGCGGTTTCGAAGATCGGCAACCGCATCGCTTTGGTCAGGCGCAAATCCGCGTCTGAAAGCAGGGCGAAGGGCAGATGAAGCCGCTCGGCGGCCGCGCGCTGATAGTCCGAAGATTGGGTCGAGAGACCGAAAAGCTGGGCGACGCCATGATGCACCAACTCGGCGAAGTGATCGCGGAAGGTGCAGGATTGTGGCGTGCAACCGCGCGCGCCCGGGATCATGTCCCAGCCGGGCGGATTGTCGGTGCCGGGTTGGCCGGTGCGAGGATAGGCGTAGACGACCGTCCGTCCGTCGAGCGCGGAAAGATCGATCAGGCGCCCGTCGGTCGCCCGCAACCGCACGGCGGCCATTCGCATCCCAGGCAGATGCCGCGCCGCGCCGTCGTCGATCGGCGCGGGGATCTTGGACCAATCGGGTGTATCAACGCTGCTTGCCATTGTGCCGTCCGCAGATCGTTTCGCTCACAGAATGAAACTCACCGCGCCGAGCGTGCCGAGTTCTTCGCCGTCGAGAATCGCCCGGCGTTCGGCGAGCTTGAGGGCGCCGTTCTCGCGCCGCAGCTTGAAGCGGTAGTGCCCGATAAACGCACGCTGGTCGTCGCCGCGGCGGAAGCGATAAACCACGAAATTGGCGGCCGCCTCGATGGTATCGCCGTCGCCGCCAACAATGCGCACGTTCGAGATCAGCCGGCGCGTACGCGACGGCGGATATTCGGCATGCGCGCTCGGATCCTTGAGGCGTTTGATGCGCTCGGTCAGCCGGGCGTGGTCGTCGGCGACGGTAAACAGGGTCGACCGGTGGTCGGCGTCTGGCTTGTCGTTGGGCGGTATGTAATAGCCGCAATCCGCCGTCGTCAGCGCGAGCCATTCGTCGAGCCGCCACGCGTCGAGCAACGCCGCCTCGCGATAGAGGAACTCTTCGACCTCTTGGCGCGTCGCGCTCGCGGTGTTGCGCCGGTCGCTCATCCGGCGCGGTCCATCAGTTCGCTCCACCGCCGCCAGAACACCCGCATGTGGCCTTCGTCGGTGTTGAGTTGCGCATCCGCTGCCTTCGCCATGCCGCGCGACATGTCGGACCAGCCGACCTCGCGCCACGCTGCCAGCCCCTGCTGCACCGCTTCGAGCGCGGCGATGTCGTCCGGTGTGGCGAAACCGCCCGGTCCGTAGAAGGTGAGAAATGCGTCCAGTCGTCGTGCGCGTTGCGCCGGCGTTTCCTCGGCCGGGCCGAGGCACCACGCGGTGACGCGCATGCGATCGGGCGCGGTTGGAAAGAACGTGCGCACGGTCACCGACGAACCATCGTTGAGCGCGAGATTGGGAAAGATGACCAAGTTGCGATTGGTGTCGGCGATGCGCGCGGCGCGTTCTTCGCCCAAGCGCACCACCAGCTCGCGTCGGATAGCCTCGATGTCGGCTTTTGCATCTTCGCCGTAGATCGAAATCCAGCGCGCGACGGGCCGGCCGCGGAAATTGACGTTGTCGGTGGTGAGATGACCGTTGCCGAGGTCCTTGCCCCAACCCTTGGACGGCAGCAACAGGCCTTCCTCTTTGGGCGGCCGCATGTTGACGCCGGCGTTCTTCATATAGTTGAGCCAGGTCGTGTGCACCGTCGGCAGGTGATAATCGTCGACGCTGTTCTCGACCAAGAGCTTCCAGTTCGCCTTGACGTCGTATTCCTGGACGCCGGCGATGATCTCCATCCGTCCGGACGGCGATTGATCGACGACCAGGTCGATATACTCCTTGGCGCCGGCAAGATAATCGGCGAGCGGCGCCGCCGCGCGATCGAAGCAGGCGAAATAGAAATCGCGGTAATGCTCGAGACGCGGCACGGCGACCAACCCGAATTTCCGCCTGTCGAACGCGGCGCCGTAGGCCTCGGGACCCGGCACTGCCTTGAGCGCGCCGTCGGTCTCGTAGGTCCAGCCGTGATACATGCACATGAATTGGCGCGCGCTGCCCTCGCGCTCCCGGCACACGGTCGCGCCGCGGTGGCGGCAGGAATTCAGTAGCGCGTGAATCGTGCCGGCTTTGTCGCGGCAGAAGATCACGGGCCGCCCGGCGACGTGCCGCGTGCGAAAATCGCCGGGCTTGGTGAGTTCCGAGGCGTGGCCGACATAGATCCAGCAAGTGTCGAAGATCGCGCGGTGCTCTTTCTCGAGCACGCTCGGCGAGACCAGCGCTTCGCGCGACAGCGAAAAGGTGTTCTTGGCGCGATCTTCGATGACGTAGCGGTCGATCATGGCGGCGGTCGCTGGCTGGCGGCGAGTATAGCAAGGCGTCGCATCGCGGACGCGCCGCATTTCGCGCCGGCCGCCGCCCGATCCGCGTGCGTTGCAGCCGCTTTACAGGCTTTCGGCGCGGGTGTATCCGGTGCGCCGGGAGGAATCATGCGGACGTGGTTTATTGCGGCCTTGGCGGCACTCGTCGCCGGCTGCGTACCGGTCGATCGCGATCCGGCGCGCGACGTGATCGGCGTGTCCGCCGCGACCGGCAAGGCGGCCGACGGTGCGTCGGTGCAGGAACTGCTCGCCTGGAAAGCGAGCCAGATCTGTACCGTGCCCGGCTACGACGTGCAGAAAAAGGATGCCGACCCGGCCGAGGATGGCGAGCGGATCGCCGACTGGCAGCTGCGCTGCCAACCGTACACGGCGATGACGCCGATCCGCTTTTGAACTGAGTCGAGCATGAGTCGCGCATTCGTCTTTCCGGGTCAGGGGTCGCAAGCGGTTGGCATGGGCCGCGAGCTGCATGCCGCGTTCGCCACGGCGCGCGACGTGTTCGGCGAGGTCGACGAGGCGTTGAAGCAGAATCTGTCGCGCCTGATGTTCGAAGGACCGGAGAACGAGTTGGTGCTGACCGAGAACGCGCAGCCCGCGCTAATGGCGGTGAGCCTGGCGGCGATGCGCGTGATGGAAAAGGACGGCGGGCTCGACCTGAAGCGCCATGCCGCGTTCGTCGCCGGCCACTCGCTGGGCGAATATTCGGCGCATGCGGCGGCACACGCGGTTTCGATCGCCGATGCGGCGCGGCTGTTGAAGCGGCGCGGCCGGGCAATGCAGCGCGCCGTGCCGGTGGGTCTGGGCGCAATGGCGGCGCTGCTCGGGCTCGAGCTCGAAACGGCGCGCGCCGTCGCCAGTGAGGCGGCGCAAGGCGAAGTGCTCGAGGCGGCGAACGACAACGGCGCCGGACAGGTCGTGGTCAGCGGCCACCGCGCGGCGGTCGAGCGCGCGGTGGCGCATGCGGCGACCCGCGGTGCCAAGCGCGCCATCATGTTGCCGGTGAGTGCGCCGTTCCATTGCGCGTTGATGGAGCCGGCGGCGCGCGAGATGGCGGAGGCGCTGGCAGAGGTCACGTTCGTCGAGCCCGTGGTGCCCGTGGTCGCGAATGTGACCGCCACGGCGGTGCGCGATCCGGCCGAGATCAAGGACCTGCTGGTGCAGCAGGTTACCGGCCTGGTGCGCTGGCGCGAATGCGTGCTTTACATGAAGAGCCAGGGCGTAAGTGCACTGGTCGAAGTTGGCTCGGGCCGTGTGCTGAGCGGCCTCGCCAAGCGGATCGATCGCGAGATGACCGGCCAATCGCTCGGCACGCCGGCCGAGATCGAGGCTTTTCTCAAGACGCTGTGAGCGGCGGACGGAATTCCATGTTCGATTTGAACGGCAAGGCGGCGCTGGTCACCGGCGCATCGGGGGGGATCGGCGGCGCGATCGCTCGCGCCTTGTACGGCGCCGGTGCCAAGGTGCTGCTGGCCGGCACCAAGGTCGACAAATTGACCGCGCTCAAGGAGGCGCTGGGCGAGCGCGCCGAAATCGCCGCCGCCGATCTCGGCGATGCCACGGCGGCCGAGACATTGATCAAAGCGGCCGATGAACGATTCGGCCAGCTCGACATTCTGGTCAACAACGCCGGCCTGACGAAAGACGGCCTGGCGATGCGGATGAAGGACGAGGATTGGGCCAAAGTGATCGAGGTCGATCTCACCGCCGGCTTTCGGCTTGCGCGCGCGGCGCTGCGCGGCATGATGAAACGGCGCTGGGGCCGCATCATCGGCATCGGCTCGGTCGTCGGCAGCACGGGCAATCCGGGCCAGGCGAATTACGCCGCGGCGAAAGCCGGCATGATCGGTATGACCAAGGCGCTCGCCGCCGAGGTCGCGTCGCGCGGCATCACAGTCAATTGCGTGGCGCCCGGGTTCATCGCGACGGCGATGACCGAGGTGCTGTCGGCCGAGCAGAAGGCGAAACTCGAAACCGCCATTCCGATGGGCCGGCAAGGCACGCCGGACGAGGTGGCGGCCTGTGTCCTGTTTCTCGCCAGCGAGGAATCGCGGTACGTCACCGGCCATACGCTGCACGTCAACGGCGGCCTGGCGATGCTGTGAACCGCCGTTCGAACGAGGGTGGCCATGGCCCGCCATCTATGTTATGTCAGCCCCGCCTCGTCCGACGGCGTAGCCCGGGCGTACGGGCGGGTGTCTAACACCTTGATCCATCAACAT
>DASYYB010000048.1:0-41972 GCA_035934235.1 Allostellaceae bacterium
GACATCGTTGCGCGCGAGGTCGAGCAGCATCAGATGCTCGGCGCGTTCTTTCGGATCGGCGAGCAATTCCTTGGCGAGTTTCTCATCCTCGGCCGCGTCCTTGCCGCGCCGCCGCGTGCCGGCGAGCGGCCGGATGCTGACCTTGCCGTCGCGAAAACGCACCAGGATCTCCGGGCTCGAACCGACGACGGCGAAATTCCCGAAATCGAGGAAGAACAGGAACGGCGAGGGGTTTAGACGCCGCAGCGCGCGGTAAAGCGCAAATGGCGGCAGCTTGAACGGCACGCTGATGCGCATCGACGGCACGACCTGGAAGATCTCGCCGGCGCGGATGTACTCCTTGGCCGTCGCCACCATTCGCATGCATTCGTCGCGCGTCATGTTGGCGCTCGGCGCGGGCAGCTCCTCGGTCGTCGCCACCGATTCACGGCGATGCGGCAGGCTGCGCTCGAAATCCGACAGCACGTCGGCCAGGCGCTCGCGCGCCGCGCGATAAGCCTGCTCGGCGTTGACCGCGGGATCGGGCCACACCGGCGTCACCACCGTGACGCGGTCGGCGATGGTGTCGAAGATGCAGACGATGGTCGGCCGCACCAGCAGGCCGTCGGGAATGCCGAGCGTGTCGGGATTGCTGTCGGGAATCTTCTCCACCAGCCCGACCGTGCCGTAACCGAGATAGCCGAACAGTCCCGCGGCCATCGGCGGCAGGTCTTTCGGCGTGGTGACGCGGCACTCCTTGATCAGCGCGCGCAGCGAGGCGAGCGCGCCCTGGTTCTGCGGCTCGAAACGATCGGGCGTCGAGCGCGCGTGCCGGTTGATCTCGGCGCGGTCGCCGAAACAGCGCCACACCAAATCGGGCTTGAGGCCGATGAACGAATAGCGGCCGCGCGCGGCGCCGCCTTCGACGCTCTCGAACAAAAAGCTCAGCGGCTTGCCGTCGGCGAGCTTGAGCATCGCCGACACCGGCGTCTCGAGATCGCTGATCAGCGACGTCCACACCAGCGCCGGCTTGCCGGCGGCGTGTGCAGCCGCGAAGTCCTTGAACTCGGGCGACAATTGCATGGCGCTAGAGCGCGCGCTGCAAATTGGTCTGGTTGACCTCGACCGGATAGCGCGCGCGCAGCGCCTGCGAGAACGCGGCGAGGAACTCGCTCTGCATCTGCTGCGCCAGCCGATGCGACAACGCGTCGACTGTCGCCTTGTCCTTCGCCGGATCGGCCTTCTGGATGGCGGTGAGCTGCGCCACGGCATAGCCGTCGCCGACGGGTGCGAACGCGGCGCCGTTGAGTTTCAATCCGAACAGCGGACCGGCCAGCGCCGGCGGCATCTTGCCGCCGCCCGAACGCATCACCGGGCCGGTGCTGCTGACCACCAGCTTGCGTTTGGCGGCGATCGCTTTGAGCGATTGGCCGGCATTGACCTCGTCGACGATCTCCTTGGCGAGCTTGGCGAGCGCTTCGCTGCGCTGTTCCGCTTGCCACAGCGTCGCGACGCGGTCGCGCACCTGGTCGAGCGGCGGCACGCCGGAAGGCGTCACCTTGTCGACATGCACGAGGAAATAGCCGTCGTCGCCAAGATCGTCGAGCGCGCTGTTCTGGCCCGGCGCGGTGGCGAAGGCGGTTTGCAGCACTTTGGCCTTCGATGGTGGCAGGGTTGCAACCTTGCCGTCGGCGAGATTGCCCTGCGCGTCGACGTCGGCGATGGCCGTCGCCTTCATGCCGAACTGCTTCGCCACCGTCGCGAACGCGCCGCCGCCGGCAAGCGCGTCGTCGATGTGATTGGCGAGCTGCGCGATCTGATCGCCGGCCATGTCGCGCGCCACTTCCTGGCGCAGCTTGGCCTTCACCTGGTCGAATGTCTGCGTCTGCTCGGGCTTGATCGCATTGACGCGCACGATGTGCCAGCCGAACGAGGTCTGCACCGGCGGCGTGACTTCACCTTGCTTCGCCGAGAACGCGGCATCGGCGAGCGGCTGCGGCAGACCCTGGCGGCGCATCCAGCCGAGATCAAGCGTGCTGGCGTCGGCGCCGGCGACCGCTTTGGCGACGGCGGCGAACGGCTTGCCGGCGGCGAGCTGCGCCTCGGCGGCGTCGGCCTTGGCCTTGTCGGGCAGCAGTATCTGTTCGAGTTGGCGCGTCTCCGGCGTGTGGAACTCGTCGAGCCGCGCCTGATAGGCGTCCTTGAGCTTGTCGTCGGGCACGTTGATGCTCGCGGCGACGTCGTCGATGGTCAGCGTCGCCAGGGTGAAGTTGCGGCGCTCGGGTGTGCGGAATGCGTCCGGGTGCGCTTTATAAAAAGTCTCGAGGTCCTGCTCCGACGGCTTCGGCGCGGCCGGCGCCGCCGATGCCGGCAGCATCAGCACGTCGGCGATGCGGCGTTCGGCGTTGGCGCGATAGATCGCGTCGGTCAATTCCTGCGGTGGCTGGACGCCTTCGGTCAGCGAAATGGTCAGCTCGTCGCGTGCGAGATCGGAGCGCAGCAGCTGCTCGTACTGCGCGTCGTTCAGCCGGTTCGCCGCCAGGATCTGGTTGTAGAGATTACGGTCGAACTGCCCGTTGGTGCCGCGGAAGGCCGGGTTGTCGGCGATCGCCTTGCGCACCGCCTCGTTGCCGACGCGGATATCGAGCCGGCTGGTTTCGTGCGCCAGCACCGCGGATTCGATCAGCCGGTTGAGCGCGACATCGACGATGCCGAGCTGTTTGGCCTGTTCCATGCTGAGATTGGCGCCGCCGGAGGCGCGGCGCAGCCGATCGATGTCGGCGTGCACCGATTGCTGCAATTGCGCTGCCTCGATCCGTTCGCCGGCGACGGTCGCGACCGACGTGTCGACGCTGCGATTGCGGAAAATGTCGCCAATGCCCCAGATGCCGAACGTCACAATCAGCACGGCGAACAGGATCTTGACGATCAGCGAGGTGGCCCTGGAGCGGATAGCTTGCAGCATGATGAAGTCCGGATTGGCGCGGCGCGCGGATGATAGGGGCGGGCCGGTGGCGCCGCAACGCCCAAAGCGCCACGCTCTGGCGGGCGTCCGACGCCTATGCTAGAGCGGCCTGATGCGCAAGCTGGTGGCCGGCAACTGGAAGATGAACGGTCTCGCCGCCGACGGCGTCGCCCGCGCCCGCGATCTTGCGGCGCGCGCCAAGGCGAAGCCGCCGGTCAGCGAGATCGTCCTGTGCCCGCCGGCGACGCTGTTGGCGCCGGTTGCGCAAGCCATCGCCGGTTCCGGCCTCGCGCTCGGCGGCCAGGACTGCCACACCGAGGCCGCGGGCGCGCACACCGGCGACATCGGCGCGCCGATGCTGAAGGATGCGGGCTGCGTTTACGTCATCCTCGGCCATTCCGAACGCCGCCGCGATCATCAGGAAACCGACGCCGTTGTGCGTGCGAAAGCGGCGACCGCGGTCGCTGCCGGGCTGTGCGCCATCGTCTGCGTTGGCGAAACCGCAGCCGAGCGCGCCAGCGGCCGCACCGAGGCGATCGTCGTGCACCAGCTGCGCGGCTCGCTGCCGCCGAAGCTGAACGCCGCGATGCTGGTCGTCGCTTACGAGCCGGTCTGGGCGATTGGCAGCGGCCGCACGCCGACCGTGGACGATGTCGCGGCGGTGCACGCGCGCATCCGCGCCGCGCTGCACGATCTCGCGACCCAAGCCGACGCCGTGCGCATCCTTTATGGCGGCTCGGTCAAGCCGGTGAACGCACGCGAACTCATGGCCGTCGCCAACGTCGATGGATTGCTGGTCGGCGGCGGAAGTTTGAGCACCGAAGAGTTCTGGGCGATCGCCTCGGCCTGCGATTGAGCGGCCGCGTGTGCAAGCGGAGAGAGGGGATGCGGTGATGGTGGATCGTCGCGCCGTGCTGCTCGGGCTGTTGTCGTGTCCGGTGTGTGCTTCGCTGGCGCGCGCCGCCGGAGGGCCACCTTGGAGTTACGAAGGCGCCGACGGGCCGGCGCAATGGGGCGATCTCGATCCCGGCTTCAAGGCGTGCGCCGCCGGCAGTCAGCAATCGCCGATCGATCTCAAGGGCGCGATCAAAGCCGATTTCGGGCACCTCGAGCTCGACTGGAAGCCGCAGGCCTATACCGTCGTCAACAACGGCCACACCGTCCAGGCCAATGCCAAGCCCGGCAGCTTCGCGCGCGTCGCCGGCGAGACCTATGCGTTGCGGCAATTCCATTTCCACATGCCGAGTGAGCATGCCATCAACGGTGCCCGCACCGCGATGGAGGTGCATTTCGTCCACGCCGGCCCCGGCGGCCGGTACGCTGTCGTCGGCGCGTTCATGAAATCCGGCGCGACCAATGCCGCCTTCGGCGCCATCGTCGCCGCAGCGCCGCGCACGCTGGGCGAGGGCGCCTTGCGCCGGCCGATCAATCCGCGTCAATTGGTGCCGGCGAAGAGCGACGTCTATCGCTACGCCGGCTCATTGACCACGCCGCCGTGCAGCGAGGTCGTCGACTGGAACGTCTATGCGCGGTCGATCGAGGTCGCAGCGGGCGACATCGCCGCGTTCCACGCGCTCTATCCGATGAACGCGCGGCCGCTGCAGCCGCTCAATCGACGGTTCGTGCTGATCGGCCACTAATCGTCGCCGCGGCGTGTGCCGTCACGCGACGCGGTGGCATACCACCATTGCCAGCGCACGGCGTCCTACCGCCTTACACCTTATTCATGTACCGCGCTTGCAACGGCGGGCCGACGGTGGGCCGAACGCCCCTGAAAGTCCTTGAAGCTGCAGCGCGCTTTGCGGATGATGAGCGCACGAACAATAATGCGTTTTGTGCGCGTAGGGGGAGGCTCAAGACACGACAGCGGCGAGCGGCGCTCGCCCTTTCCTTCATCGTCATTGAATTAACGTGGCTGGCTGCGTTCCGCGGCCAGTTCCACAACAGCGTGGCAGTTCAAAAAGCAACCGCAAACAATGACAGACAACAGGGAGTGAAACGATGACTGAGTCGAAGCCGTCCACTATCGGTCGCCGCACGATCATCAAAGCGACGGCCGCCGCGGGTCTGGCGCAGATCGCCGCACCCTTTGTCATCTCGGCGCGTGCGGCCGACACCATCAAGATCGGCCTCGACGATTGCTTCACCGGCACCTATGCCGAGACCGGTACGAACGAGAAACTCGGCGCCGAGTTCGCGGTCGACGAGATCAACAAGAAGGGCGGCATTCTCGGTCGCAAGGTCGAGATGATCTCCGAGGATTCGACCAGCGCCGACACCGGCGTTGCGGTGCAGAAGGCGCACAAACTGCTCGATCGCGACAAGGTCGACTTCCTGCTCGGCAACGTGAACTCGGCGATGGCGCTCGCGATCGGCGAAGTCGCCGGCCAAGCTGGCAAGCTGCTGGTCGTCACCGGCGGCCATACCGATGCCGTCACCGGCACCGACTGCCACTGGAACGTGTTCCGTGTCTGCAACACGACACGCATGGAGACCAATTCGGTCTCGCAGACGCTGTTCAAGAAGTACGGCAAGAAATTCTATTTCATCACGCCGGACTACGCGTTCGGCCACACGCTGCAACTGGGTTTCGAAGCGGCGCTGAAGGCGAACAACGGCACCGAGGTGGGTGCATCGCTGACGCCGCTCGGCGCCACGGACTACTCGGCCTATCTCATCAAGGCGCAGGCCGCGAAGCCGGACGTCATCATCTTCCTCACCGCCGGCCAGGATGCGGTCAACTCGCTGAAGCAAGCGGTGCAGTTCGGCCTCAACAAGAAGTTCGCCATCGCTGGCGCGCAGCAGGAGCTCGAAGTGCTCAACGGCCTGCCGCCCGAGGCGCGTATCGGCACCTGGGTCTTCGAATGGTACTGGAAGCAGCCGGGCGTGCCCTTTGTGAAGGAGTTTGTCGCCGACATCCGCAAGCGCAACGGCGGCAAGGTGCCGACGGCGCGTCACTGGTTCGGCTATGCGGCGGCATGGACCTGCGCGCTTGCGGCCAATCACACCAAGTCGCTCGACACGCCCAAGATGGCGAGGTTCCTGCAGAATTTCAAACTGCCGCCTGAGGTCGCTCTCATGCCGAACAACCCGTTCTTCCGGGCGGGCGACAATCAGTTCATGCCGACGCTCTTCGTCGGTCATGCGGTATCGCAGGGCAAGGACGACCCCGAAGATCTCTTCGTCGTCGATCAGGAGGTCAAGGGTAGCGATGCCGCGCTGCCGGTTTCCGAAACCGGCTGCAAGATGAAGATACCGGCCTGATTGGGACGGGAAAGCCGGGCGCCGCTTCGGTGGCGGCGCCCGGTTCCCGATGGGACGAACGGAGAATTTCGGTTGTCGATCGTATGGTTTGTGCCGGGCCCGCGTGCCGGAGCATGCGGGCCGCGTTTGTGTGGGAACCCTTTCGCGATGACGAACCGTCGGGCATGACGCGCGCGCGATGACCGAGCTCATCCTTTACAACGTCTTCAACGGCCTCATCATCGGCGCGTTCTACGCGTTGATGGCGCTCGGCCTATCGTTGATCCTCAATCTCTCGGGCGTGATCAATTTCGCCCATGGCGGCTTCCTCACGCTCGGCGGCTATCTCGCCTTCGTGCTGGTCCCATTTGTCGGCTTCTGGGGTGCGCTGCTGATCTCGCCGTTCCTCACCGCGGCTTTCGGCCTGGTGATCGAGCGTCTGATGATCCGTCCTCTCTACGGCCGCGATCCGCTTTACAGCCTGTTGTTGACCTTCGGTCTCGCCTACATGTTCGAGGACGGCACGCGCTTCATATGGGGTCCGCAGACCTTGCCGTTTTCGGTGCCCGGCTGGCTGCAGAATCAACTCAGCACCCAGTTCTTCTTCCTCACCGGCTATCGCGTGTTCATGGTGGTGCTGGCGACGGTCGCGGTCACCGCGCTGTTCTTGATCCTGAGCCGGACGCGTGTCGGCATGCGCATTCGCGCCGGGACGCTCGATCTCGAGACCGTCTCCGTGCTCGGTGTCAACGTGCGCGTCCTGCGCACCGTCAACTTCGGCCTCGGCATCTATCTGGCCGGCCTTGCCGGCGTGCTCGCCGCCGGCATGCTGGGTCTCCAGCCGACGACCGGCAGCGAACTGATCATGCCGAGCTTCGTTGCCATCATCATCGGCGGTCTCGGCAGTCTGCCGGGCACGCTGCTGGGCGGGTTGCTCATCGGTGTTGCCTCGGGCGTCACGAGCGTGTTCTTCCCGGACGCGAGCGAGGCAGTGATTTACGTGATGATGGGCCTTGTGTTGCTGGTGCGGCCGCGCGGCCTGCTGGGTGAGGAGGGACGTTTCTGATGGTCCGTCTCGATAAGTCGACGGACGCAGCGCGCAGCAGCGCACCGAGCGTTCCAGTCGCTGGTTTTCGCCTCGACAAGCGCGCCGCTGACACCATCGTCTGGCTGCTGCTGCTGACTATGCCGTTCTGGATCGGCTGGATCGGCGGCTACACCCAGCTTGGCACCCGCGTGGTGATTCTGGCGCTTGCCGCCATGGCGCTCAATTTCCTGCTCGGCTACACCGGCGTGCTGTCGTTCGGCCATGCAGCGTATTTCGGCCTGGGCAGCTACGGCCTCGGGCTGACCATCAAATATCTGGTGCCGAACACGCTGGTCGGCATGGCGGTGGGCATCGTCACCGCGATCGTCGCGGCGGCAATCATCGGCGTGTTGATCGTGCGGCTCCGGGGCATCTACTTCGCGATGGTGACCATTGCCTTCGGCCAGGTGTTCTATTTCATCGCTTACCGTTGGAACAATGTCACCGGTGGCGACGACGGCCTCTCCGGTTGGCACCGGCTGCCGGTCGATCTTGGCTTTACCCAGATCGATATCCTTAACAACGACTTGGCGTTCTATTACGTGGCGCTGTTCTGTTTTGCGGTGTCGGTTGGCATTATGGCGCTGCTGCTGCGCTCGCCGTTCGGCCGTACGCTGCTGGCGATCCGCGAGAACGAGCGCCGCGCGCGCTTCCTCGGGATACCGGTCGACCGGCACATCTGGTTGTCTTGGCTCATCTCGTGCACCTTCACCAGCTTAGCCGGCACGCTCTATGCGATGCTGAATAACTTTTCCGACCCGCACGACCTGCACTGGGAGCAATCAGGGAATTTCGTCATCATGGCCGTCCTGGGTGGCATGCGTAGCTTCTGGGGACCGCTGATCGGCGCGGCCATCTTCATCGTGCTCGAGGACTATATTTCGAGCCGTACCGAGAACTGGGAGTCATTTATCGGACTCTTTTTCGTTCTCGTCGTGCTGTTCTTCCCGCGCGGTGTCCTGGGCATGATCCGACGGAAGACCATGCAATGAGCCTGCTCCAGGTCGAAAACGTCTCCAAGCGCTTCGGCGATCTGGTTGCCGTCAACGGCGTGTCGATGACAGTCGAGCAGGGAGAATTGCGCGCGGTGATCGGCCCGAACGGCGCCGGCAAGACCACGTTCTTCAATCTGATCAGCGGCTTCCTCACGCCTTCGGCGGGCAAGATCATCTTCGACAATCAGGACGTCACCAAGCTGCTGCCCGCGCACCGCGTGTGGCGCGGCATGGCGCGTACGTTCCAGATCACCGAGGTGTTTCCCGAGCTGACGACGCGCGAAAACCTGCGCATCGCGGTCGAGGTCGCGGCGGGCTACCGCCTCAAGACCTGGCTCTCGCGCGATCTCGACGGCGAGGTCCGCGCCCGCGTCACCGACCTGCTCGAGATGAGCGGCCTCGCCAGCAAGGCCGATCGTCTGGTTGGCGAGCTGTCGCACGGCGATCAACGTGCGACCGAGATCATGATGGCGCTGGCGCTGAAGCCGCGGCTGCTGTTGCTCGACGAGCCGACGGCCGGCATGGGCGACCAGGAGACCTATGACATCACCCAGCTCATCCGTAAGCTGCACAAGAATCAGAAGCTGACGATCGTGCTGATCGAACACGACATGCGCGTCGTCTTCCATCTCGCCGACCGCATCATGGTGCTGGCCGAGGGCACGCCGCTGGCGGAAGGCACGCCGGCCGAGATCGCCAAGAACGAGGCGGTACAGGCGGCCTATTTGGGGAAGGCGGCATGAGCGGCACGGTGGTACTGCAGGCGGAGGACCTGCACACCTATTACGGCAAGAGCCACATTCTGCACGGCGTCGGTCTCGAAGTGCGCGAGGGCGAGATTGTCACGCTCCTCGGCCGCAACGGCGCCGGCAAGACGACGACGCTGCGCAGTCTCGTCGGCCTGACACATGCGCGCGACGGCGCGGTGCGCATCTTCGGCCACGCCACCACCGGCTGGGCGCCGTACCGCATCGCCATGCTCGGCGTCGGCTACGTGCCCGAAGGGCGGCGCATCTTCCCGAGCCTGACGGTCGAGGAAAATCTCAAGGTGCCGATGGAGCGGCCGGGCCCCTGGACGATTCCGCGGATTTACGAGCTTTTCCCGCGCCTGGCGCAGCGCAAGGGCAACAAGGGCCGGCAGCTTTCCGGCGGCGAACAGGAAATGCTCTCGATCTCGCGCGCGCTCTTACTCAATCCGAAGCTGCTGATGCTCGACGAGCCGTCGCAGGGCTTGGCGCCGCTCATTGTGCAGGAAGTGTTCAAGGTCGTCGCCGCTGCGCGCAAAGAAGGCATCTCAGTGCTGCTGGTCGAGCAGAACGTGCGCGCTGCGGTCGAGATCGCCGACCGCGCCTACGTGCTCGACGACGGCAAGGTAGTCTATTCCGGTGCCGCCGCCGAATTTGCCAAGGACGAGGAGCGCGTCCGCGCGCTCGCCGGCGCCAGCGCCGCAAAGTGGGAAGAGGTCTAGCCAGACGCGCTTTCCGATGCCGTGACCGGCGGCGCGGCGTGGTTTAGAATAGGTCGCGATATCAGCGACAGGAGAGACGCACATGGTGCCGTCGCTCAAGCCGGTCCGCATCGCCCCCAAGGGTATGGGCCTCGCCGATTTTGTCGCGCAGGAAGAGGGCTTCTTCGCCGCCGAAGGCCTCGCCGTCGAATTCGACTGGAAAACCTTCCGCGGCACGCAGTCGAGTTGGAAGGGTCTCGACTATCTCAATCGGCCGCAGGATCAGCCCTATAGCAAGGGCGATGCCGAGGTGATCCAGAGCGCCTGCCAATGGGGCAGCGTGTGTAACGCCGGCGCCGGCATGGGCCGCTTCGTCTCCGATTGCTACGGCATCTCGCCCTGGGCGATCTATGTCCGTCCGGATTCCAAGATCCGCAAACCCGAGGATCTGCGCGACGTGCCGATCGCCGTCGGTATGCGCGCCGGCAGCCATTTCAACGTGCCGTGGCGGCTCGAACCCTACATGCCGATCGAGCACATCAAGGTCGTCAATGTCGGCGGCTTTGGCGCGCGGCTGACCGCGCTGCTCAATAAAGAGGTCGAAGCGGCGAGCCTGCTGCCGCCGCAAATCGCCATGGCCGAGCAACTCGGCTTGCGCAAGGTGATGGAGAACACGTTCCATACCATCTGGTGGGTGCCCGAGCACCTCGACCAGGCGACGCTCGCCGCGGTGCTGCGCGCGCTGGCGCGGGCGGAGCAGGCGATCGACGTCAACCTCGCCAAGTACCTGCCGTTATGGAAACACGCCATTCCAGCCGAGTTCGCCGACCGGCAATGGGATTTCAGCAAATTCGGCCGCGGCGAGCAGTTCGTCTACGAGAAGCTGCCGGACGGCGAATTCGACGAGATCATGGCGCAGGTGACGCGCTGGGGCCTCGACAATTACCTCAAGGAGCGCCGCTTCGAGCAACTGGCGGTGTCGTCGCGGTAGCTAGCCGCGCCGGATCATCGCTCGACACAGCGGCAGGGCCGCGGCCAGTCCGGCGAACTCTGCCAGGATGAATGCCGGCGCGTCCTGTGGCCGGATCCCAGAAAAGGTGTCGGTCAGCGCTCGCGCGAGCGTTACCGCCGGATTGGCGAACGACGTCGACGACGTGAACCAATAAGCGCCGGTAATGTAGGCCGCGACGGCGAAGGCCGTCACCGGCGCACGGTGAGCGCGGCAACCCCAGATCACCGCGAGCAAGCCGAACGTGGCGATGGTTTCGCCGAGCCACTGGCCGCTGCCGGCGCGCATTTTGGTGCCAAGCTCGATCACCGGCAGCGCAAACATCAGATGCGCCAGCCAGACGCCGATGACCGCGCCGGCCGTCTGCGCCGCGATATAGGCCGCAGCGAGGCGCCGGTCGAAGCCGTCGAGCGCGACGGCGGCTAGCGTCACCACCGGATTCATATGCGCGCCGGAGACCGGACCAAAAGCGAGGATCAGTGCTGTCAGCGCCGCACCCGTCGCGACGGCATTGGCAAGCAAAGCCAGCGCGCCGTTTCCGCCGGCGAGGCGCTCGGCCATGATGCCGGAGCCCACCACCGCCATCAGCAGAAATCCAGTTGCGACGAATTCGATGGCGGCGAGGCGAGCGTGCGCCAACGCGCGCGTACGTGGCGCCGTAACGGTCGCACCGCCGGCTTCGGCCTCGACGCTCACGACGCTGCGTCTTCCGGCGTGTGAATGGTGCCGATCCGCCGCGCTTCGCGCTGCAAGGCGAGCCGGTCGAGTTTTTCCAAGGGTAGAGCCAGGAACAGCTTGATGCGCGTGTCGAGCCGCTGGAAGGCGTCGCGGAAGGCCGCCATTTTCTTCTCGTGCGTACCGTCGACCGCGGCTGGATCGGGCACGCCCCAATGTGCGGTGATCGGCTGGCCCGGCCAAACCGGACAGGTTTCGGCCGCCGCCTGGTCGCAGACGGTGAAGACGAAATCCATGCGCGGCGCGTCCGGCCGCGCGAACTCGTTCCAGCTCTTGGAACGCAGGCCATCGGTCGGCAGCTTCATCGCGCGCAGCAACGCAAGCGTCAGCGGATTGATCGCGCTTTTCGGCTGGCTGCCGGCGCTGTAGGCGTGAAACCGGCTTTTGCCCCAATGATTGAGCAGGACTTCGCCGATGACGCTGCGTGCCGAATTGCCGGTGCAGAGGAACAGGACGTTATAGATACGGCTCATGCGGATTTCCGTGTGCGCGCCGGCTTGATGGCGGCGGGTTCGCACGCCGGCGCGCAGACCGCGCCGCCGCAGCAGTTTTCGGTGAGATAGGCGACGAGCCCGTTCATCGCCGCGTAATCGGCGGTATAGATGAGCTGGCGGCCAAGCCGCCGCTGCGTCACCAGCCCGGCGCGCAGCAGCTGTTGAAGATGAAAGGTGAGGGAGGACGGCGGCAGGTCAAGCCGCGTGGCAATCTCGCCCGCCGGCACCCCGGCGGGCCCGCGCCTCACCAGCAGGCGATAAACTGCCAGCCGGTGGTCGTGCGCGATTGCGCCAAGGGCCGCCACCGCGTTTTCCGCCTTCATACCGACCTCCGATGTTTCGATAATAGTCGAAAAGATAGGCCGGGCTTTTCCGGCAGGTCAAGCCACATTTCGACGGAATACGAAATATCGCGGGCGATGATCTCGGCTGAACGGCGGCCGGCGGTCCTTTGCCGCGCCGCCGGCCGAGCGGCGTCATAGCGGCTGATGTTCGCTGCACAGTGGGGCTGGCATTCCGCCGCCGGACGGTCTAAAACCCCGGCCCATGTCTACGGTTATCATTGTCATTCACCTGTTGCTCGCGGTGGCGCTGGTGAGCGTCATCCTGCTGCAAAAGAGCGAAGGCGGCGCCCTCGGCATCGGCGGTGGGGGCGGCGGCATGTCCGGCTTCATGACCGGCCGGTCGACCGCCAACCTGCTCACGCGCGCTACGGCGATCCTCGCCACTTGCTTCTTCGCTACCAGCATCGCGCTAGCCATCGTTGCCGCACGCAGCCGCGCGCCGAGCTCGGTCATGGACCAGGCGGTCCCGGCTCAGTCGCTGCCCGCGTCGCCGACAACGTTGCCGACACCGGCCAAGCCCGTGGCGCCGGCGCCGGTCGCGCCGACGGGGCCGTCCGCGCCGCTGACCAGATAACGCCGTCACTGCCGCGGTGATCTTCCGTTAACGCCTGCGGCATTTTCGGGCCGGCGGCGATATTCGGTTGACTTCGTGCGGCGCAGGCCCCATGTATGCGCCGTTCCATTCTCGCGATCGCGCGAAGCGCGGCGGATTTCGATCCCCAGCGCCCCCAGTTTCGAGAAATCACCAACAAGACGGCACCTCGGTTTCGCGCGAGGCAAGCCAGAAACACAGGTCGCCGCGCCTGCGCGTGCGGCCGTATCGATAGAAAGCAATAACACAGTGACTCTTTCCTTTTCCGAGCTCGCCCTCGTCGAGCCGATCCAGCGTGCATTGCGCGCGGAGAATTACGAGCGCCCGACGCCGATTCAGGCGCAGGCGATTCCACATCTCCTCGCCGGGCGCGATCTGCTCGGCATCGCCCAGACCGGCACCGGCAAGACGGCGGCCTTCGCGCTGCCGATCCTCCAGCACCTGGCCGGGAACCGCGTTCCCGCGCCGCGCAATTCCATGCGCGCTCTGGTGCTGACGCCGACGCGCGAGCTGGCGTTGCAGATCGCCGACAGTTTCCGCGTCTATGGTCGCCATATGGGTTTGCGTACTGCCGTGATCTTCGGCGGCGTCAGCCAGGGGCCCCAGGTCGATGCGCTTCGCCGCGGCATCGACATCCTCGTCGCCACGCCCGGCCGGCTCCTAGACCTGCACCAGCAGGGCCACGTGCGCTACGACGGCGTGTCGGTTTTCGTCCTCGACGAAGCCGATCGCATGCTCGACATGGGATTCATCCGCGACATCCGCCGCATCGCCCCGCTATTGCCGAAGCAGCGCCAATCGCTGCTGTTCTCGGCCACCATGCCGGATGAGATCAATCGGCTGATCGGCACGCTGCTCAAGGACCCGGTGCGCGTCGAAGTGACGCCGGCCGCCACCACGGTTGAGCGCATCGACCAGCGCGTCATGTTCGTTGACGCCGGCAACAAGCGAGCGCTGCTCGCCTCGCTGCTTGATGACAAGACGATCGCCCGCGCGCTGGTCTTCACCCGCACCAAGCACGGTGCCAACCGCGTCGCCGAGGGCCTCGCCAAGAGCGGCATCGGCGCCGAGGCGATCCACGGCAACAAATCGCAGGGCGCGCGCCAGCGTGCGCTCGGCAACTTCCGCGACGGCCGCACCCGCGTGCTGGTGGCCACCGATATTGCCGCGCGTGGCATCGACATCGACGGCATTACCCATGTCATCAATTTCGAGCTACCGAACGTGCCCGAAAGCTACGTCCATCGCATCGGCCGCACAGCGCGCGCCGGCGCCGATGGCATCGCCATCTCGTTCTGCGATCACTCCGAGAAGGGTTTCCTGCGCGACATCGAAAAGGTGACGCGGCAGAAGATCGCCGTCGCCGAGCACGCGTTCCGCGCGCCGGCGGGCCAGGGCGCCAATGGCCATGGCGGTCAGCCGCAAGGCCACAACGGCAACGGCCATAACGGCGGGCACAACGGCCACGCCCATCGTAACGGCGGCCATCATGGAAGCGGCAACGGCAATGGCCGCGGCGGCGAATTTGCCAACCGGCGCCGCCGCTCACGCCGTGGCGGCGGCCACGGCCGGCCGCAGGGTCATACGCCGGCGCATCCACACGCGGGCTAAGTCGCTTCGTCTTTATCTTCGTCATGCCCGGCTTTGTGCCGGGCATCCACGCCTTCAAAATATGGATGGCCGGGTCACGCCCGGCCATGACGTGCAAGCGTTGTGTTATGCGTTTCGCCGCGCGTGGCCGCCATCCCGCCCGAGTCGGCGCTTTCCGTTTGCCTCGGCCCGCGGGTGCTATATGGTGAAATTCCATGACGCGGTTCATTTTCATCACCGGCGGCGTGGTCTCCTCTCTTGGCAAGGGTCTTTCGGCGGCGGCGCTCGGCGCGCTGCTCCAGGCGCGCGGATTCCGCGTCCGGCTCAGGAAATTCGACCCTTATATCAACGTCGATCCGGGCACCATGAGTCCGTATCAGCACGGCGAGGTCTACGTCACCGACGACGGCGCCGAAACCGACCTCGATCTCGGCCATTACGAGCGCTTCACCGGCGTTTCATCGCGCAAAAGCGACAGCCAGACCACCGGTCGCATCTATTCGACGGTGATCGGTCGCGAGCGCCGCGGGGAATATCTGGGCGCCACCGTGCAGGTCATCCCGCATGTCACCGACGCCATCAAGGAGGCGATCCAGGCCGATCTTAACGGCGAAGATTTCGTGCTCTGCGAGATCGGCGGCACGGTCGGCGACATCGAAGGCCTGCCGTTCCTCGAGGCGATCCGCCAGCTCGGCAACGAATTGGGTCGCGACCGCGCGATGTATGTCCACCTGACGTTGGTGCCCTATATTCCGTCGGCCGGCGAATTGAAGAGCAAGCCGACCCAGCACAGCGTCAAGGAATTGTTGGGCCTCGGCATTCAGCCCGACATCCTGCTCTGCCGTTGCGACCGCGAGATTCCCGAAAGCGCGCGCAAGAAAATCGCACTGTTCTGCAATCTACGCGAAGAACGCGTCATTCCGGCGCTCGACGTCGACACCATCTACGACGTGCCGACGGCCTATCATAAGCAGGGCCTCGACCGCGAAGTCTGCCGCCATTTCGGCCTCGACGTGCGCGAGCCCGATTTGACGCGCTGGACCGACATCGTCGGCCGCATCCGGAAGCCCGAAGGCGCCGTCACCATCGCCGTCGTCGGCAAGTACACGCATCTGCCCGATAGCTACAAGTCGCTTGCCGAGGCGCTCGCCCATGGCGGCATCGCCAACAACGTTGGCGTCAAGTTGAATTGGTTTGATTCGGAAATCTTCGAGCAGGAGGACGCCGTCAGCCATCTCGTCGGCGTCAACGGCATCCTGGTGCCCGGCGGCTTCGGCGAGCGCGGCAGCGAAGGCAAGATCGAAGCCGCGCGGTTCGCGCGTGAGCGCAAGGTGCCTTACTTCGGCATCTGTTTCGGTATGCAGATGGCGGTGATCGAGGCGGCACGGCACTTGGCTGGCCTCAACGGCGCCGGCTCGACCGAGTTCGGCCCGTGCGCCGATCCGGTCATCGGCCTGATGACCGAATGGATGAAGGGCAACCAACTCGAGAAACGCAAGGCCAACGGCGATCTCGGCGGCACCATGCGCCTCGGCGCCTATCCGGCGAAGCTGGCGGCGGGCTCGCGCGTCGCCGAAATCTACGGCGCGACCGAGATCAGCGAACGCCACCGCCATCGTTACGAGGTCAACGTCAACTACAAGGCGAAGCTGGAGAAGACTGGCATGCGCTTCTCCGGCATGTCGCCCGACGGCGAGCTGCCCGAGATCATCGAATTCTCCGACCATCCGTGGTTCATCGGCGTGCAGTTTCACCCCGAGCTCAAATCCAAGCCTTTCGATCCGCACCCGCTCTTCACGTCGTTCATCAAGGCGGCGGTGGAGCAGTCTCGCCTCGTCTAGGCGGCTGCTATATAAGTGTCCGCCATGACCGCACCGCGGCACGTCCATATCGGGAACATCACGCTCGGCAACGACCGGCCGCTGGCGCTGATCGCCGGTCCGTGCGTGCTCGAAAGCCGCGCGCACGCGATGGAAATGAGCCACGCGCTGGTCGAGCTCACCGGCAAGCTCGGCATCGGCCTGATCTACAAGACCTCGTTCGACAAGGCGAACCGCACCTCGGGCGAAAGTCCGCGCGGCATGGGCCTCGAAGCCTCGCTGCCGATCCTTGCCGAGGTACGCGAGAAATATGGCTGTCCGGTGCTGACGGACGTGCACGCGTCCGAGCAATGTGCGGCCGTCGCCGAGGCCGTCGACGTGCTCCAGATTCCGGCTTTCCTCTGCCGCCAGACCGACTTGTTGGTGGCGGCGGCGAAAACCAAGCGCGCAATCAACGTCAAGAAGGGTCAGTTCCTCGCGCCGGGCGACATGAAGAATGTCGCTGCGAAGATTTCCAAGGCCGGCAACGATAATATCCTGTTGTGCGAACGTGGCGTATCGTTCGGCTACAACACGCTGGTTTCGGATATGCGCGCGCTGCCGATCATGGCGCAGACCGGCTATCCGGTGGTATTCGATGCGACGCATTCGGTGCAGCAGCCGGGCGGCCAGGGCGACAAAAGCGGCGGCGAACGGCAATACGTGCCCATGCTGGCACGCGCGGCCGTGAGTGTCGGCGTTGCCGCGGTGTTCATGGAAACCCATCAGGATCCCGATCACGCGCCGTCGGACGGACCCAACATGGTCCATTTGAAGGACATGCCGGCCTTGCTCCGGCAGCTTATGGAATTCGACAAACTCGCGAAGAAAACCAACGGAAGCGCATGACCGCCATCACCGATATCACCGCGCGCGAAATCCTCGACAGCCGCGGCAATCCCACCGTCGAAGTCGATATCACCCTGGAAAGCGGCGCGCGTGGCCGCGCCGCCGTGCCATCCGGTGCGTCAACGGGCACGCACGAAGCGGTCGAGTTGCGTGACGGTGACAAGAAACGCTATGGCGGCAAGGGCGTGCGCAAGGCGGTCGATGCGGTCAACGGCGAAATCTTCGACGCCGTTTCCGGCCGCGACGCGACCGACCAGGCCGGCCTCGATCGCGCACTGATCGCTCTCGACGGCACGCCGAACAAGGCGCGGCTCGGCGCCAATGCCATCCTCGGCGTCAGCCTGGCGTGCGCCAAGGCCGCGGCGACCGAGCTCGGCCAGCCGCTCTATCGCTATATCGGCGGCGTCGAAGCAAGCGTGCTGCCGGTGCCGATGATGAACGTCCTCAACGGCGGCGTGCATGCCGACAATCCGATCGACATCCAGGAATTCATGATCGTGCCGGTCGGTGCCTCCACCATCGCCGAGGCGATCCGCACCGGCGCCGAGGTTTTCCAGGCGCTGAAGAAAGCGCTCAAGGACAAGGGCCACAACACCAACGTGGGCGACGAAGGCGGCTTCGCGCCCAATTTACAATCGGCCGACGAGGCGCTGAGTTTCATCGTGCGCGCCATCGAAGCCGCCGGCTACAAGCCGGGCGAGCAGGTGGCGCTGGCGCTCGATCCGGCGTCGACCGAATTCTGCAAGGACGGCCAGTACAAGATGGAAGGCAAGACGCTCGACGCCGGCGCGATGGTGAAATTCTACGAAGGCCTGGTGGCGCGTTATCCCATCGTCTCGATCGAGGACGGCATGGCCGAGGACGATTGGGCTGGCTGGCAGGCGCTCACCACCGCGCTCGGCAAGAAGATCCAGCTCGTCGGCGACGATCTCTTCGTCACCAATCCCAAGCGGCTGGCGGATGGGATCGAAAAGCGCGTTGGTAACGCCATCCTGATCAAGGTCAATCAGATCGGCTCGCTCAGCGAGACGCTCGAGACCATGGCGCTGGCGCGCCGCGCCAATTACGCCCAGGTCATGTCGCATCGTTCGGGCGAGACCGAGGACGCGACCATCGCCGATCTGGCGGTCGGCACCAATTGCGGGCAAATCAAGACCGGCTCGCTGGCGCGTTCGGACCGGCTCGCCAAGTATAACCAGCTCATCCGCATCGAGGAGCAGCTCGGTGGCGCCACCCGCTATCCCGGCCGCGCCGCCTTCCGCCGCTAGGTACGATTCGCGTCTAGCCCACGCATGGGTTTGGCCGAGCGCCGAGCGCGCCGTTTACCTCAGATCTGGCCGTAGAGTCGGCTGACGACTCGTTGATTCAAAATCAGGGAATCGGAATTCATTTGACCCGGTGACTCGGCCGTGATTCAAACGAGTCGCCATGGATGTGCTTTATGCGTTGCGCGCCCGCGCACGCCAGATCGTCGGTCCGGTACTCGGCTTCACGCTGTGCGCCTACTTCGCCTATCACCTGGTCGAAGGCGATCGCGGCTTGCTGGCGTTGTGGAACCTACAAACCCAGGTGCGTGACGCGCAGGTAACCCTGAGCCGGCTCCAGGCCGAGCGCGATCCGCTGGCCAAGCGCGTGGCGCTTCTCCAGGGCAATCACATCGATCGCGATTTCCTCGATGAGCGTGTGCGCGCGGTGCTGAGCTACGGCGCGCCGGGCGAGATCGTCATCTATTACCCGCCGCCGCAATAACCCGAGTTGATTGGCTTACCGGCTGGCTCGCGGCGCGGCTCCGCCGTTCGCGGAAAGATCACACGCCCATGCTGCCGGTCCGCGATACCGTCGCGCGCCTTAGGGCCGGAACGCGACGGCCGTCCAGCAAGCTTTTCAGACTGTTTAACCTGAAATCAGTTAAGTTTCATTTTGCTTTGTATAACAACCATTTGTGAAGAGTTCGGTTGCATTCTTGGCAACGGCTGGGTAGGGATAGCGGTGCGTCGCCGCGGTCGCTGCGTCGCCGTTGAATTCCGGGAGACACCATGGCCGTAGCTGCCAAGCGCAAGCCGAAGTCCCGCCCCGACGAGCCCGTCGAAGCCGAAGTCTCCGCCGAAAAGCTGCTCGACCTCTACCGCGCCATGCTTCTCATCCGCCGCTTCGAGGAGAAGGCGGGGCAGATGTACGGCATGGGGCTGATCGGCGGCTTCTGCCATCTCTATATCGGCGAGGAAGCGGTGGTTACCGGCGCCATGGCCGTTGCCGAACCCGGCGACACCGTCATCACCGCCTATCGTGATCACGGACACATGCTGGCCTGCGGCATGGATCCGAAAGGCGTCATGGCCGAGCTCACCGGCCGCCGCACCGGCTATTCGCGCGGCAAAGGCGGCTCGATGCACATGTTCTCGCGCGAGAAAAACTTTTTCGGCGGCCACGGCATCGTCGGCGCGTGCGTGCCGCTCGGCACCGGTTTGGGTTTCGCGCATCGTTACCGCGACAACAAGCGCGTTTCGCTCACCTTCCTCGGCGACGGCGCGATGAACCAGGGGCAGGTCTACGAAAGCTTCAATATGGCGGCGTTGTGGAAGCTGCCCGTCGTCTACATCATCGAGAACAACCGTTATGGCATGGGCACGTCGATCGCGCGTTCATCGGCATCGCCCAACCTGTTCGGCCGCGCCGCGCCCTTCGGCATTCCCGGCTATCAGCTCGACGGCATGAACGTGCTGGCGGTGATCGCGGCCGTACAGGAAGCCGTCGACCATGCGCGCAGCGGCAAGGGTCCGTTCATTCTCGAGATGCTGACCTATCGCTATCGCGGCCATTCGATGTCCGATCCCGCCAAGTACCGCAGCAAGGACGAAGTCAGCCGCATGCGCCAAGAGCACGATCCGATCGACCAGGTACGTAAGCGTCTGATCGACGGCGGCCTCGCCGATGAAAACCGGCTCAAGGAGATCGACAACGCGGTCAAGGCGCAGATCACCGAAGCCACCGATTTCGCGCAGCAAAGCCCGGAGCCTGATCCGAGCGAGCTGTGGACCGACGTCTACGGCGAAGCGAGCGCTTAATCATGGTCGACATCCTGATGCCCGCGCTCTCGCCGACCATGACCGAGGGCAAACTCGCCAAGTGGCATAAGCAGGTCGGCGACGCGGTCAAGGCGGGCGACGTGCTTGCCGAGATCGAGACCGACAAGGCGACGATGGAATTCGAAGCGGTCGACGAGGGAACGCTCGCCGAAATCCTCGTGCCCGAAGGCAGCGAGCACATTGCCGTCAACGCGCCGATCGCGCGCATCGCCGGCGAAGGCGAGCCGGCGAAACCCGCCGCGGCCAAACCGGCGACGCCGCAACCGGCTGCGCCGCCGGCCGCCGCGAAAGCTCCGCCGCAACCGGCGAGCGTGCCGGCGATGCCGCGGCCTGCCGCCGAAAGCGAATGGTCCGGGCCGACGACGACCGTGACCGTGCGCGAAGCTTTGCGCGACGCCATGGCCGAGGAGATGCGCCGCGACGGCGATGTCTTCCTGCTCGGCGAAGAAGTCGCCGAATATCAAGGCGCCTACAAGGTGAGCCAGGGTTTGCTCGAGGAATTCGGCGCGCGGCGCGTCATCGACACGCCGATCTCGGAACATGCCTTCGCCGGCCTCGGCGTCGGCGCGGCGATGGCGGGCCTGCGGCCTATCGTCGAATTCATGACCTGGAATTTCGCCATGCAGGCGATCGACCATCTGGTCAATTCGGCGGCGAAGACGCGCTACATGTCCGGCGGTCAAATGCATTGCCCGATCGTCTTCCGCGGCCCCAACGGCGCGGCGGCGCGCGTCGCGGCGCAGCACAGCCAGGATTACGCCTCGTGGTACGCGCATGTGCCTGGCCTCAAAGTCGTCGCGCCGTATACCGCCGCCGACCACAAGGGCCTGCTCAAGGCGGCGATCCGCGATCCCAATCCGGTGATCTTTCTCGAGAACGAAATGCTCTACGGCGCCAGTTTCCCGGTGCCGAACGATTCCGACTACATCGTGCCGATCGGCCGCGCGCGCATCGTGCGCCCCGGCGAGCACGTCACCATCACCGCCTATTCGCGCATGGTCGAAGTCGCGGAACGCGCCGCTGATGCGCTTGCCGGCGAGGGTATCTCCGCCGAGGTGATCGATTTGCGCACGCTGCGGCCGCTCGACGTCGAAACCGTTGTCGACAGCGTCAAGAAGACCAACCGGCTGGTTTCGGTCGAGGAGGGATGGGCGTTCGCCGGCATCGGCGCCGAAATCGCGGCGCAGATCATGGAACATGCATTTGACTGGCTCGATGCGCCGCCGGCCCGCGTGTCCGGCAAGGACGTGCCGATGCCCTATGCCGCCAATCTTGAGCACCTCGCCTTGCCGCAGCCGGACGATATCGTCGCCGCGGCCAAGGCCGTCGGCTATCGCTGAGCGCGCACATGCCGACGCAAATTCTCATGCCGGCGCTGTCGCCCACGATGACCGAGGGCAGCCTCGCCAAGTGGCACAAGAAGGAAGGCGACGCGGTCAAAGCCGGCGACGTTCTTGCCGAGATCGAGACCGACAAGGCGACGATGGAATTCGAAGCGGTCGATGAAGGCACGCTCGGCCGCATCCTGGTGCCCGAAGGCACGCAGCACGTCGCCGTCAACCAACCGATCGCCGTGATTCTCGGCGAAGGTGAAAGCGCCGCCGACATCAAGGCGACGCCGTCGGCGAAAGCCGCACCCGCACCCGCGCCTGCGCCCAAGGCCGAAGCGAAGCCGGCAGCGCCGGCCGCTGCGCCGGCGTCGTCACCGCAGCCTGCCGCTGCACCGGCCCTGCGTCCGATGGCGCCGCCACAACCGCGTGCCGGCGGCCGCATCTTCGCCAGTCCGCTGGCGCGACGGCTGGCACAGGACGCCAAGCTCGACCTCGCCAATCTCCGGGGCAGTGGCCCGCACGGCCGCATCGTCAAGGCAGACGTCGAAGCGGCAAGGTCGGGTGGCGGTGTCGCGTCCGGCATTCGCGCGCCAAGCTTTCGCAAGGAGCGCATCGTCGCCGAGGCTGGCAACCTTCCCTATACCGAAGTTCCGCTCACGGGAATGCGTCGCGTCATCGCCACGCGCATGGCGGAATCGATGGTGCATGCGCCGCATTTCTTCCTCACCATCGATTGCGAGATCGACGCGCTACTCCGGACGCGAAAGGAGCTCAACGACGCGGCCGGCCTTAAAGTATCGGTCAACGACTTCGTCATTCGTGCGGCGGCGCTGACACTGCGCCAGGTGCCGCTGGCCAATGCGTCGTACACCGATGACGCCATCTTGCGCTGGAACGACGTCAACGTCGCGGTCGCGGTCGCGCTCGACGATGGCCTGATCACGCCGATCGTCAAGAACGCCGACCAAAAGCGCGTGCCGGAAATTGCGGCCGAGATGCGTGATCTCGGCATGCGCGCGCGTCAGGGCAAGCTCAAGCTGTCGGAGTTCCAGGGCGGTACGTTCTCGATCTCCAATCTCGGCATGTACGGCGTGCGCGAGTTCACGGCGGTGATCAACCCGCCGCAAGCCTGCATCCTCGCCGTCGGCGTCGGCGAGGAGCGGGCGGTGGCGCGCAACGGCGGCCTCGCGGTCGCCCATGTGATGACCTGTACGCTCGGCTGCGACCATCGCGTGCTCAACGGCGCCGAAGGCGCGGTCTGGCTGCAAGCCTTCAAGAAGCTGATCGAGGCGCCGGCGGCGCTGCTGGTCTAGGAGAACCCATGGCGGACACCTCTTTCGACCTGATCGTCATCGGCGGCGGGCCGGGCGGCTACGTCGCCGCCATCCGCGCGGCGCAGCTCGGCATGAAGACCGCGGTCGTCGAGCGCGAACATCTCGGCGGCATCTGCCTCAATTGGGGCTGCATTCCGACCAAAGCGCTGCTGCGTACCTCCGAGATCAATCACCTGCTGCACCATCTCGGCGATTACGGTTTCAGCGCCAAGGACGTGTCGTTCGACCTGAAGAAGATCGTCGAACGCTCGCGCAAGGTGGCGAACCAGCTTTCGTCCGGCGTCGGCTTCCTGATGAAGAAGAACAAGATCGCCGTGTTCGACGGCAGCGGCGTGCTGGCGGGGAAGGGCAAGGTGAAGGTCAGCGGCAAGACCAGCGCCGATCTCAACGCCAAGCACGTCATCGTCGCCACCGGCGCGCGGGCGCGGTCGTTGCCGGGACTCGAACCCGACGGCAAGCTGGTCTGGACCTATAAAGAGGCAATGATTCCGCCGACCATGCCCAAGTCGCTGTTGGTCGTGGGCTCGGGGGCAATCGGCATCGAATTCGCCAGCTTCTACCGCAATCTCGGCTGCGAGGTGACGGTGGTCGAAGTGTTGGACCGCATCCTGCCGGTCGAAGACGAGGAGATCTCCGCGTTCGCGCGCAAGAGCTTCGAGAAGCAGGGCATGAAGATCCACACGTCGGCGACGGTGAAGGCGCTCAAGAAGGGCGCCAACGATGTCACCGCGACCGTTGAATCGCAGGGAAAAAGCTTCGAAATCAAGGCTGAACGGGTCATTCTTGCCATCGGCATCGTCGGCAATGTCGAGAATGTCGGTCTCGAAGGCACCAAGGTGAAGGTCGAGAAGACACACATCGTGGTCGACAAATGGTGCGCAACCGGCGAACCCGGCGTTTACGCCATCGGCGACGTCATCGGTCCGCCCTGGCTGGCGCACAAGGCGATGCACGAAGGCGTGCTGTGCGTCGAGCACATCGCCGGCCTCAATACCGCGCATCCGCTTGACGTCAAGAACGTGCCCGGCTGCACCTATTGCATGCCGCAAGTGGCCAGCATCGGCCTGACCGAGAAGGCGGCCAAGGCCGCCGGCTATCAGGTCAAGGTCGGCCACTTCCCCTATATCGGCAACGGCAAGGCGATCGCGCTCGGCGAGCCCGAAGGCATGATCAAGACCGTATTCGACGCCAAGACCGGCGAGCTGTTGGGCGCGCACATGATCGGCGCCGAAGTCACCGAGCTGATCCAGGGTTATGCCATCGCCAAGAGCTGCGAGAGCACCGAGCAGGAGCTGATGTCGACCATCTTCCCGCATCCGACGCTGTCGGAGACGATGCACGAGGCGGTGCTTGAAGCCTATGGCCGCGCCCTCCACATCTGACGGCATGACCGCGCCGCTGCGCCATCCCGAGAAGGCGCACAAGCCGGATCAGCCGTCGCCGCCCAAGCCCGCATGGATCCGCGTCAAGGCGCCGGTGTCGCGCGAGTATCGGGAAACGCGCGATCTCATGCGCGCGCTCAAGCTCAATACCGTTTGCGAAGAAGCGGCGTGTCCCAACATCGGCGAGTGCTGGAAGGAAAAGCACGCGACGGTGATGATCCTGGGCGCGGTCTGCACGCGCGCGTGCAGCTTCTGTAACGTCGCCACCGGCAAGCCCGGCGCGCTCGATCCACACGAACCAGACCATGTCGCCGAGGCAGTCGGCAAACTTGGCCTCCACCATATCGTCGTCACGTCGGTCGACCGCGACGACCTGCCGGATGGCGGCGCCGATCATTTCGTCCGCACCATTCGCGCCATCCGAAGCAAGGCGCCGGCGACGACGATCGAGGTACTGACGCCCGATTTTCTCAAGAAGGACGGCGCCGTCGAGGCCGTGGTCGCTGCCAAGCCCGATGTTTACAACCACAATCTCGAAACCGTGCCGCGGCTGTATCGCGAGGTGCGGCCCGGCGCGCGCTACGACGCGTCATTGGAATTGCTCGCGCAGGTGAAACGCCTCGACCCGACGATGTTCACCAAGTCCGGACTCATGGTTGGTCTCGGGGAAACCCTCGACGAGGTATGCGCCGTCATGGACGATTTGCGCGCGGCGGACGTCGATTTTCTCACTGTCGGCCAATATCTCCAGCCGACGCCGAAGCACCATGCCGTCGCGCGCTTTGTCGCGCCGACGGAATTCGCCGACCTCAAGGCGCATGCCTTCGCCAAAGGATTCCTGATGGTCTCGGCGTCGCCGCTGACGCGTTCGTCCTATTTCGCCGGCGACGATTTCGCCAAGCTTCGCGCCGCCCGGCTCGCGCGTACGCACTGAACCGATGCCGACGCACGCCGAAGAGCGGCTTCTGCCTTTTAAGGCGGAGCAGCTTTTCGACCTCGTCGCCGACGTCGAACGCTATCCCGAATTCCTGCCCTGGTGCGTCGGCGCGCGCATCCGCGAACGCCGCGACGACTATATCCTCGGCGATCTGCTGATCGGCTGGCGCATGGTGCGCGAGCGGTTTACCTCGCGCGTCCACCTATACCGACCCGATCGCATCGACGTCGAATACGCCGAGGGGCCGTTCAAGTATCTCGAGAACCACTGGAAATTCATTCCGCAAAACGGCGGCACGCTGATCGACTTTCACGTCGATTTCGAGTTTCGCTCGCGCGTCCTGACGGGGATCGTCGAAACCGTCTTCACCGAGGCGGTGAAGCGGATGGTGAGCGCGTTCGAGAAACGCGCCCGGCAGCTTTACGGCGAGCGCTGAGAGGTTCCACCGGCGAGCAGCGGGCCGAGCGTGCGGCCGATGAACGCCGGATCGTCGGTGAAGCGGATGCCGATCATGCCGATGCCGAGCCAGACGACTTCGGCGTTCAGCGGGCTCAGCTTCTCGATGTCGAGCCGGACGCGCTGGAGTTTCTGTAATTGCGCAACCAGGCGCACGCGCGCGCCGCCCATCGACAGGTCATAGACGACGCAGTTGATGGCGCCTTCCGGCAGCACGAGACGTGCTTGCCAGAAGACGTTCTTGCGCTCGAACGCGCGCCGATCTTCCATCTCGCGCGCTTCGCGCTCGGCGGCTTGGCGAATGCGCCACAGCTCGTCGAACTCGTTACTGTCTTTTTGCGACAACGGTTCCGCCATTTTCCGGCTTCCCGGACGTCCGAAGAATAAATGAATGCGCTACTTTGCCACGCCTTTTCTTGAGCGTGCGTTAATCGCCGGTAGCAATATCCTGGAATCGACGGGGATTTTAGCAAATTTCCCCGCTGCCATGCGGGCCTTACACCGCTTCGTGCGCCTCACTGATGCCGCGGCCGGTCCCCGGACTGGGCCGTTCGAGCGCCACCGTCTTGACCATCGCGTGCACCGGGCTGCCCACCGCGAGTCGTAAATCGGCCAGCGCGCGCTGGGTGATGCGCGCCCACAGCATCACCGGTTCGGCTGGCGTGCCGATATCCAGGCGAAGGTCGACCAAGGGCCCCTTGTCGGGCGAGATCTCCACCACGCGGCCGGCGAAGGCGTTGCGAATCGACAACCCGCTCGGCGGCGCCGACGCGAGCACGACGTCGCGCGCCTGGATGCGCAGGCGCAAAGGCGTGCCGAGCGGTAGGTTTATATGCGGTACGCGCAGCCGGCCGCCCGGAAAAGCCAATTCGCTCAGCCCATAGACCTTGTCGTGGCCGCGCAGGACGGTGCGGATCACTGCGCCGGCCTCGAACCGGCCGGTCAGCGGCCGCAGATCGATCCGGCTGGTCAATTCTTCGACCGTGCCGGTCGCAGCGACCTTGCCGCCGTCGATCAGCACCAGCGTGTCGGCGAGGCGGATGACTTCGTCCATCGCGTGGCTGACATAGACGACGGGAATGTCGAGTGCGCCGCGAAGCGCGGCGATGAACGGCAGGATTTCCTCTTTGCGCGCGGCGTCGAGCGCGGCCAGCGGCTCGTCCATCAACAGCAGGCGCGGCTCGGCCAGGATGGCGCGGCCGATGGCGACGCGCTGCTTCTCGCCGCCCGAAAGGTCGCCGGGGCGCCGGTGCAACAGATCGCCGAGACCGAGCAGCGCGACGATGCGGTCGAACGCCGCGGCGTCGTTTCGCTTCGCGCCGTAAAGCAGGTTGCCTTTGACTGAGTAATGCGGGAACAGGCGGCCTTCCTGGAAAATATAGCCGAGCCGCCGCCGGTTCGGCGACACGTTGATGCGCCGCTCGCTGTCGAACAGCACGTCGTCGCGCACCGCGATGCGGCCGCGCGACGGCGTCAGCAGGCCGGCGAGGGCGTTGACGATCGAGGTCTTGCCGGCGCCCGAGCGGCCGAACAGCGCGGTAATGCCGGCGCTCGGCGCCAGGAATTTGGCCGCCAGCGCGAAATCGCCGAGGGTCGCTTCGACGTCGATCTCGATCACCGCACGCCCCGAACGCGCCTATCGAGGCGTCGTGCCACGACTTCCGACGCGAGCAGCGCCGTCATGGCGACGATCACGGCGATGATGCACAGCCGGAACGCCGGCGGGTCGCCGCCGGGCACTTGCGTGAAAGCGTAGAGCGCCAGCGGCAGCGTCTGGGTCTCGCCCGGAATGTTGGAGACGAAGGTGATCGTCGCGCCGAACTCGCCGACGCTGCGCGCGAAACCCAAAATCGCGCCGGTCAGGATGCCGGGCGACATCAGCGGCAACGTGATGGTCCAGAACACGCGCAGGCGCGATGCGCCGAGCGTCCGTGCCGCCGCCTCGAGCCGATGGTCGACCGCCTCCAGCGACAGGCGCATCGCCCGCGCGATCAGCGGAAAGCCCATCACTGCCGAAGCCAGCGCCGCGCCTTTCCAGTTGAAGGCGACGGTGAAGCCGAACGTGTCGTAGAGCCAGGCGCCGATCGCGCCGTGTCGCCCGAACAGCACCAGTAGCGCGAAGCCGACCACCACCGGCGGCAGCACGAGCGGCAGATGCACCAGGCCGTTGAGCAATTGCTGGCCGACGAACCGCCGCCGCGCCAGAAGCCAGGCGACGGCAAGCGCCAACGGCAGGCTGAACAGCGTGCTGGCAAGCCCAACCCGCAGACTCAACAATAGTGCAGCCGTTTCGACCGGCGTCAGCGTCAGCATCGGTCCCTCCCGCGCCGGCGATTATATCCAATCAGATATAACGGATAAGGGTGATACGCGCGCTAGGCCGCCGCGTTCGGACTGTTTGCCACGCCCTTGTAAACCTTGCCGGTAAGGCTCATGTTCCGCTCATCGCCCGCCAGCGAGCCTTGGGCGCGGGCGGCTGAGAGATGCGTGTGCTCTTCCCCCTTTTTGGCGGAGCGGCACATGCGGCATCTTTCCAGCACTCGTCCCAGCACTCGTCCGCTCCGGCCGCGCAACCGTCTGCTCGCCGCGCTGGCGCCCGCCGAATTCAAGCGATTGTACGCCCAGCTCGAGCCTGTCGACCTATCGCTGCGCGACGTCGTTTCGCCCGCTGCCGGCCTGATCGCGCACGTCTATTTTCCCGAGGCCGGCATGGTCTCGCTGATCCAGCGCATGGCCGACGGCGCCGTGACCGAAGTCGGCCTGATCGGGCGCGAGGGGTTCGTCGGCATCCCCGTGCTGCTCGGAGCGCGCATGGGCATGTCGGAGGCCAACGTACAGATGAAGGGCTCGGCGTTGCGGATGACGGCAAAGGCCTTTCGTCAGGCCATTGCCCGCAACGAGGGCTTGCGGATGCGACTGCTAGGATTTACCCACGCGCTCCACGGCCAGGTTACCCAAACCGCGGCCTGCAACAACCGGCATACAATTCAAAAAAGGCTAGCCCGGTGGCTGCTGATGGCGCACGACTGCGCCGACGGCGACGAACTGGTGCTGAGCCACGAGTTTCTGTCGATAATGCTGGGAACGCGCCGGGCTTCCGTCACGACGGCGCTGGGCAAGCTACGTTCGGCAGGCCTGGTCGCCACCGGCCACGGGTGCATCACCATCCGCGACCGTCGCGGCCTGGAGGCCGCCGCCTGCGAATGCTATGGCACGGTCCGAAAGTCCTACCGCACGTTGTTGAACTAGCGGAAGGTTCTACCTCCGGGTTGACCGTTAGATTATTCGTTAAATTGTACGATTGCTGACAATCGAGTCGTGGCGTACAATTCAATTTATCGTCGACCTCATCATCGGCGGCTGAGAGACAAGTGGCCCCTCTAGGAGGGTTGCACGCGCTCCCGACTCATCGGACGGGAGGAGATGATGATTTTTCACATCGCTATTTTTGCCTCCCGCACCCTTTCGCGAGGGCGCGGCGGATTGCATCCGGCTTTCGCGCAGACCTTTGTCGTCGAGACCAGACTTTGCGCTGATGCCCGGCGCGTAAGGGGCGCGTCATGAATAGCTACCGCTGCTATTTCTTTCGCGGACACCACATCGTTGCGGTCGAAGTCATCACCTGCGAGGGGGATGAGGCCGCGACCGCCGTGGCCGAGGCGATGCTCGAGGACAAGCCGGACTACGAAGGTATCGAACTGTGGGAAGGCGACCGACAGGTTCAAATTTCCGCTGACGTGTCGAAAAGCGCGTAATACCAAGTCTGCGGGCGTCGAGCTTTTCCGACAACGCATGCCAAAGTTCTAGACGGCCGCGTTGAGGCGTTTGAATCCGGCTTCGAGGTCGGCAATCAGGTCGCCCAGATCCTCGAGCCCGGCATGGACGCGCAGGGTCGGCCCTTCCTGCCAGGGGGCCGCCGTGCGCAGATGTTGCGGATAAACCGGCACCAGCAGGCTTTCGAAGCCGCCCCACGAGAAACCCATGCTGAACAGTTCCATGCCGTCGAGCAGCGCGTCGACCGCGCGCTTTTGGATGCTGGGCTTCAAGACGAAGCTGAACAGGCCGGACGCGCCGGTGAAGTCGCGTTTCCAGAGACGGTGGCCTGGATCATGCGGGAGCGCGGGGTAAAGGACGCGCTCGACCTCGCGCCGCTTAGCGAGCCAATTCGCCAATTCGAGTGCGGTCGCCTGGTGTTGCCGCAGTCGCACGCCGGCGGTGCGCAGGCCGCGCAGCGCGAGATAGCAATCGTCGGGTGCGGCGTGATTGCCCATGAGCGTTGCCGCTTCGCGCACCTTGAGAAAATTCTCCTCGTCGGCGACCGCCAAACCTATCATCGCGTCGGAATGACCGACGATGTACTTGGTGCCGGCGATGACTTCGACATCGCAGCCGAGCGCCAGCGGCTTGCAGAAGAGCGGCGCCGCCCAGGTGTTGTCGAACACGGTCTTGAGGCCGCGCGCCTTGGCGAGAGTGGCGATCGCCGGCGTGTCCTGCATCTCGAAGGTGAGCGAGCCTGGACTTTCGAGATAGATCAGCCGCGTGTTCGGTCGAATGAGGGCGGCGCCGCCTTCGCCGATCGTCGGATTGTAGAACGTGGTCTCGACGCCGAAGCGCGCCAGGAGGCCGTTGCAGAAGCCGCGTACCGGGCCATAGACGGAATCCGTCATCAGGATGTGGTCGCCGGTTTTGACGAAGGCGAGGATCGCGGCGTAGCAGGCGGCCGCGCCCGAGCAGAAGGCGAGGCCGCGCGCCCCGCCTTCGAGCGCCGCCACCGCCTGTTCCAGCGCGAAGGTCGTCGGCGTGCCGTAACGGCCATACACCACCTGGTCGATGCCGTAGCGGTTCTTTTGCGCTTTTTCGAGATCGGCGACCGTCTGATGGATGATGGTCGAAGCGTGATAGACCGGCGGATTGACGACGCCGAAATTCCCCGCCGGATCGCGCCCGGCATGGGCGAGGAGCGTGTCGGGCTTCTTCGATTTGCTTTTCATCAGGGGCTCGCTCTTTTCCGCGGCATTCTGCCGAGAGTTACGCGCGGGCGGAAGGGCCGTGCTTCGGTGCCGGACCTGGCGGCGAAAGCGCTTGACGCCGTCGGCGTCCGGGTATAATTAGCCAATCAGTTAATTAACAAAGTGGTTTAATATAAACATGGCCGTCGACCACCTCAGCGCCACGTTCGCGGCGCTCGCCGACCCGACCCGACGCGCGATCCTCGCGCGTCTGGCGCTGGGCGAGGCGTCGGTGACCGCGCTGGCCGAGCCCTTCGACATGAGCCTGCCGGCGATATCGAAGCATTTGAAGGTGTTGGAGCGCGCCGGCCTGATCGCGCGCGGGCGCGAGGCGCAATGGCGGCCGTGCCGGATCGAGGGCGCGGCGTTCAAGGACATCGACGTTTGGCTTCGGCGCTATCGCCGGTTTTGGGAAGAGAGTCTCGACCGGCTCGACGCGTATTTGCAAAAGCTGCAAGGCAAGGAGGAGAGGCGTGGCCGCAAAAAGTGAATCCCGGGAGGCGATCGAAGCGCGCTCGATCATCTTCGTCCGCACCTTCGACGCGCCGCGTGCGCTGGTGTTCTCGGCGTTTTCGAGCCCGGTGCATCTCGGGCAGTGGTGGGGGCCGAACGGCTTCACCACCACGACGCACGCGTTTGAATTCCGTCCGGGCGGCGTCTGGCGCTTCGTCATGCACGGGCCCGATGGGCGCGATTACCAGAACCGGATCACCTTCGACGAGATCACGGCGCCGGAACGGCTGGTCTACCACCACGGCGGTGCCGACGACGTCGAGCCGGCCGAATTCAGCGCTACGCTCACGTTCGCCGACGAAGGCGGCAAGACGCGGCTGACCTGGCACATGCTGTTTCCGAGCGTCGCCGAGCGCGACCGCATCGTACGCGAGCATGGCGCCGAAGAGGGCCTCAAGCAGACCATCGGCCGATTGGCCGAGCACCTGGCGCGGATTGCGGCCGCCGCAAAAGGCGTGCCCGATCTGGTCGTCACGCGCATCTACGACGCGCCCCGAGAATTGGTCTTTTCGCTGTGGACCGATCCCAAGCACCTGCGGGAATGGTGGGGGCCGCGCGGCTTCACCAACCCGGTATGCGAGGCCGATGCGCGCGTTGGCGGCGCCATCCGCATCCACATGCGGGGGCCTGACGGCCGCACGCATCGCATGACCGGCATCTTCGAGGAAGTCGTGCCGCCCGAACGTCTGGTTTTCACCAACATCGTCCCCGACGAGAATGGTCAGACGTTGTTCCAGATCCGCACTACGGTTCTGTTCGAAAACGCCGGCGGCAAAACCCGGCTGATGCTGCGCGCAACGGTGCTCATGCAGACGGACGCGGCGGCGCCGTACCTCGCCGGTATGAACGAGGGCTGGAGCCAGACTCTCGATCGGTTGGCGGAGCGTGTTACGGCCGTGCGCGCCGGATGACGGCATTAGCCGGCGATGGCGACGTCAATCAGTCGGCCGATGCCGTAGGTCACGGCGGCGGCGGCAAGTCCGATTGCCAGCTGGCGTGCGCCCGAAAACAGCACGCCGCGGCCGGTGAACAGCGACGTGGCGGCGCCGATCAGGAACATCACGGCGCCGCTCAACGCCGCGCCCGCCCATACGGCCGTCGTGCCGCTGAGCACGGTAAAAGGCAGGATCGGCATCGCCGCGCCGCCGGCGAACAGCAGGAACGAAGTTGCCCCGGCGACCCAGGCCGAACCGCCCAGCTCGTTCGGATCAATGCCGAGCTCTTCGCGCGCCAGCGTGTCGAGCGCCGCGCCCTTGTCGTCGATGATGCGTTCCGACAGCAGCTTCGCCTGGTGCTCGGACAGGCCCTTGGCCTGGTAGATGAGCGCCAATTCCTCTTTTTCCTCTTCGGGGAAGGTGCGCAGCTCCTCGGCTTCGATGTCGATTTGCGCTTGCGCCAGCTCGCGGGCGCTGTTGACCGACAACCATTCGCCCATCGCCATCGAACACGCGCCGGCGATCAATCCCGCCATGCCGGTGATCAGCACGGCGTGGCTGCTGAGGTCGGCGCCGGCGACGCCGGCGACCAGGCTCAGATTCGACACCAGTCCGTCGTTGGCGCCGAGCACGGCGGCACGCAGCGCGTTGCTGCCGCCGCGGTGTCGGCCTTCGAGTTGGGCCAATTCACCGCCGCTCAGCCCGCCGCGCGGCGGCCGCGCCAGCGCTTGCACGATGCGCGCGTGCGAACGCTCGTCGTCCGGCATGCCGGCCGCCGCTGCTTCCCGCTGGTTGTCGTATTGCGTGACGTCGCTGCGCTCGAGCGTGTCGACGATCGGCAGCACGATCTCGGTGCCGAACCGCCGCGCCAGCCACGCCAGCACACGCGACCGTATGCCGGGCTGCAACCGGCCAGTACGGCCGCCGGCGCCGGCGATCCGCCGCATCCAGAATTCGGCGTGCGCTTCTTCGACGCCCGCGAGGCGGCGATAGACTTGTTTCAGTTTTGTGTCGGGTTCGGCGTCGGCGAGCGCGCGGTAAAGCGCGGCGCTGTCGACCTCGCCTTGCAGATTGCGGCGGTAACGCCCGAGGTTGCTCCCCCGGCCGCCGGTTTTCGCTTTCTTCACGGCGACGATTATAGCGCGGCCGTAAGCGGCAGAAAGTGTGGCCGAAATGTCATTGCCGGCGGTTGCGGCGATTGCAACCGTTCGATCCTGGCGCATGGCTGGGCTGCGATATTTTAGTGGCCGTGCAACCGAGCAGACTTTATAATTTGATACTATCGATCGATAGATATAAACCCATACCCTTATGCTAGCGCCCGAGATCACCGTGGCGCGCGCGACCCGGCGGAACACCGTCTCGGCGCGCGGCGCCGACACCCGCCGACGATTGATCGAGACCGCGATCGACGTCTTTGCGACCCATGGCTACGACGGTACCAGCACGCGGCTTCTGGCGGAACGCGCCGGCGTCAACCTGCCGGCGATTCAGTATCATTTCGGCAGCAAGGAAGGGCTTTATCGCGCCGTCGTCGGTTACTTCGCGGATTACATCGAGCAACAGATGGCGCCGGTCGGCGCGCGGGTGAAAGCGGTGTTCGCCGCGGGCAAGCCGTCGCGCGGCGTGGCCTTGCGTCTGCTGACCGAATTGCTCGAGGAATTTGTCGCGCTGGTGTTCGAAGGCGGCGATGGCGACACGCGCGCCAGCGTCGAAAGCCGGAAGCTGTTCATCGCCCGCGCCGAAGTCGAACGCTCGGCGGCGCTGGAATCCCTCTATGCCAGCATGCGGCGCAGCGTCGGCGAGCCGTGCGCGGCCTTGGTGGCGCGGCTGATCGGTCGTTCGCTCAAGGACGAACAGACCTGGCTGCGTACTGCCGCGATCCTCGGTCAGGCGACGGTGTTCTGCAACAAGCCGGCAGCGCGTACGCTGCATTGGCGCCGCATGGATCGCACGCGCGTGCGGGCGGTGCAGCGCGTCGTCTGCGCGCACACGAAAGCGATTTTCGCGGGAGCCGGCCGATGAGCCGCCGCCTGCTGGTTCTTGTCGCGGCCTTCGCGCTGGCGTCCTGCGCGGTTGGTCCCGATTTCAAGTCGCCGGCGGTGCCGGTCGATGCCGGGTACACGCCGGAAAAGCTCGCCGACACGGCCGCAACCGACGTCGTCGGCGGTGGCGCACAGCATTTCAACAGCGGCGAGGACATTCCCGGCGAATGGTGGAGCCTGTTCCATTCGCCGGCGCTCGATGCGTTGGTGAAGGAAGCCCTGGCGCACAATCCCGACCTCACCGCGGCGCAGGCGTCGTTGCGCGAGGCGCACGAGAACACGCTGGCGACCGAGGGCAATTTCTTCCCGACGATCGGTGCGGAGTACACCCATACCCGCGAGAAGTTCAGCGGCGCTGCTTTCGGCCAGCCGAACAACCACGGCTTCTTGAGCCTGAACACCGGCGAGGTCACCGTCGGTTACGCGCCCGACGTGTTCGGCGGCACGCGCCGCCAGGTCGAGGCGTCCGAAGCCGCCGAAACCTACCAGCGCTTCCAGCTCGAAGCAGCTTACTTGACGCTGACCTCAAACGTCGTGGCGGCGGCGGTGCAGGAGGCGAGCCTGCGCGCGCAGATCGCGGCGACGCAGGACATCGTCAAGGCCGAAAGCGATCAACTCGATCTGTTGAATCACCAATTCCAGCTTGGCGCCGTGGCGCGCAGCGCCGTGTTGCAGCAGACGGCGACGCTGGCGCAGGAAAAGGCCACGTTGCCGCCGTTGCAAAAGCAGCTGGCGCAGCAGCGCGATCGCATCGCCGCGTTGGCCGGCCGCTTCCCCAATCATCCGCCGGACGAGACCTTCGATCTCGCGACGTTGACGCTGCCGCAAGCCTTGCCGGTCAGCCTGCCGTCGCGCCTGGTCGAGCAGCGGCCTGACGTGCAGGCCGCCGAGGCGACTTTGCATCAAGCGAGCGCCGAAATCGGCGTCGCCACGGCGAACATGCTGCCGCAGTTCAATTTGACCGGCGACATCGGCACCGAAGCCACGACCATCGGCAGCATGTTCGCTGCCGGCACCGGGATCTGGAGCATCGCGGCCGGCGTGACCCAGCCGCTGTTCCACGGCGGCACCTTGCTGCACGAGAAGCGCGCCGCCGAAGCCGCCTACGACGCGGCGGCGGCGCAGTATCGCAGCACGGTTCTGTCCTCGTTCCAGAACGTCGCCGACACGCTGCGGGCGCTGCAGTCCGACGCCGATGCGCTGCAGGCCGACACCGCCGCGGAACGTTCGGCCAATGAAAGCCTGAGCCTGGCGCGCGATCAGTATCGTCTCGGCGCGGTCAGCCTCATCGAGTTACTCAATGCCGAGACCACGTATGAGCAAGCGCGGATCGCCCTCGTCCAGGCGCAGGCCGCCCGCTATGCCGATACCGCCGCGCTGTTCGAGGCGCTGGGCGGCGGCTGGTGGCACCGTTCGGACGTCGCCCAGACTCAAACCCAGGACTAAGCCATGCCGTTCGATCCACGCGACGTGACGCAACGCATCCGCGGCCCGCTGGCCAAGCGCATGATCATCATGCTGGCGCTTGCGGCCGTCGTGCTGATCATCATCTTCGGCTACGAAGCCTTCAAATCGTACATGATCAGCAAATTCATGCGGTCGTTCGCCAATCCGCCGCAGACCGTGTCGACGATCGTGGCGACGACGCAGGAATGGCAGCCAACGACGACGGCCGTCGGTTCGTTGCGCGCAGTCAATGGCGCGGATCTGTCGCTCGAAGTCGCGGGCGTCGTCGACAAAATCTACTTCGATTCCGGCAACGACGTTTCCGCCGGGACCGTGCTGATGACGCTGCGGTCGGAGGACGACGTCGCGAAGCTGCACGCGCTTCAAGCCACGGCCGATCTCGACGCGATCAACCTGGCGCGCGATGAAAAGCAGCTCAAGGTCAATGCCGTCAGCAAGGCGCAGGTCGATACCGATTCGGCAACGCTGCGCAACGCGCAAGCGCAAGTGGCGGAGCAGCAGGCGGTCGTCGACAAAAAGACGCTGCGGGCGCCGTTCGCCGGCCATCTCGGCATCCGCGCCGTCGACGTCGGCCAATACCTGAACGCGGGCACGACGATCGTGACGCTCCAGGCGCTCGACCCGATCTATGTCGATTTCACTTTGCCGCAACAGGCATTGTCGGAAATCCGCGAAGGCCAGTTGATGACCGCGACGGTCGACACCTACCCGGACCAGAGCTTCACCGGCAAGATTACGGCAATCAATCCGCTGGTCGATGTCGCGACGCGCAACGTGAGCGTGCGCGCGACGCTCGCCAATCCCGACCATCTGTTGCTGCCCGGCATGTACGCCAAGGTGACCATCGATGTCGGCTCCGAAGAGCGCTACGTCACGCTGCCGCAAACCGCGATCATCTATAACCCGTACGGCAACACGGTTTATCTGGTTGAGGACAAGGGCAAGGACGCGCAGGGCCATCCGCAGCTCCAAGCGCAACAGGCCTTCGTCACCACCGGTCCGACGCGCGGCGATCAGGTCGCGATCCTCAAGGGCGTCGATGCGGGCGCCACGGTGGTCACCGCGGGCCAGATGAAGCTGCGCAACGGCTCGCCCGTGATCGTCAACAACTCGGTCGTTCCGGCCAACAGTCCCAACCCGCGTCCGCAGGAAGAATAGGCGATGAAGTTCACCGACATCTTCATTCGCCGGCCGGTGCTCGCCATGGTGGTGAGCCTGTTGATTCTCGTGCTCGGCTTGCGTTCGGTCGGCACGTTGCCGATCCTGCAATATCCGCGCACCGAGAACGCGGTGGTGACGGTCGCTACGACCTATTACGGCGCCGATCCGGACGTGATCGCCGGCTTCATCACCACGCCGCTCGAAAACGCCATCGCCCAGGCCAACGGCATCGACTACCTGACGTCGATCAGCCAGATGTCGACGAGCACGATCACCGCCAATCTGCGGCTCAACTACGACGCCGACAAGGCGATGACGGAGATCAATTCCAAGATCACCTCGGTGCTGAATCAGCTGCCGCCCGGCGCGCAGCAGCCGGTGGTGACCATCAAGATCGGCCAGACCTTCGACGCCATGTATCTGGGCTTCAAGAGCAAGGCGCTGGCGCCGAACCAGATCACCGACTACTTGGTGCGCGTCGTGCAGCCCAAGCTCCAGGCGGTGCCCGGCGTGCAGACCGCCGAGATTCTCGGCGGCCGCACCTTCGCGCTGCGCGCCTGGCTCGATCCGGCGAAGCTCGCGGCCTACGGCCTGACCGGCGCCGACGTGTCGCAGGCGCTGACGCAGAACGACTACATCTCGGGCATCGGCAGCACCAAGGGCCAGATGGTCCAGGTGAATCTCAGCGCTTCGACCAACCTGCACAGCGTCGACGAATTCAAGAACTTGGTGATCAAGCATTCCGGCGGCTCGATCGTCCGCCTCAAGGACGTCGCCAACGTCACGCTCGGCGCCGACGATTACGATTCACAAGTCGGCTTCGACGGGCAGCGCGCGGTCTATATCGGCATTCAGGTCGCGCCGTCGGCCAATCTGCTCGACGTCACCAAAGGCATCCGGGACGTCTTCCCGGACATCCAGGCGCAGCTGCCGCAGGGCCTGGAAGGCACAATCGTCTACGATTCGACCAAATTCGTGAACAGCGCGATCAACGAGGTGATCCGCACGCTGGTCGAAGCGTTGTTGATCGTCACCGCCGTGGTGTTCCTGTTCCTCGGCTCGGTGCGTTCGGTGGTGATTCCGACCATCGCAATCCCGCTGTCGCTGATCGGCACCTTCACGATGATGCAGATGTTCGGCTTCTCGATCAATCTGCTGACGCTGCTGGCGCTCGTGCTCGCCATCGGTCTCGTCGTCGACGACGCGATCATCGTGGTCGAAAACGTCAATCGTCATCTGGAAGAGGGCATGAAGCCGATGGCGGCGGCGATTCGCGCCGCGCGCGAACTGGGCGGCCCGATTATCGCCATGACCGCCGTGCTGGTCGCGGTCTACATCCCGATCGGCTTCCAGGGTGGTTTGACCGGCGCGCTTTTCACCGAATTCGCCTTCACGCTCGTCGGCGCGGTGACGGTTTCGGCGATCGTCGCGCTGACGCTATCGCCGATGATGACGTCGCGGCTGCTGAAGCCGCCGGCCGAGCTCGGTCATGGCTGGCAGGCGCGCTTTACCGAATTCATCGACCGTAATTTCACGCGGCTGCGCGGCGCCTACGAACGCCGGCTGCATGGCAGTCTCGATTTCCTGCCGGTGACGGCGACGTTGGCGGTCATCGTGCTCGGCAGCATCTATTTCCTTTATACCGGCGCGAAAACCGAATTGGCGCCGATCGAAGATCAGGGCGTTGTCATCGAATCATCGCGGCCGGCGGCCGACGCGACTTTGGACCAAAAGCTGCTGTACTCGCGTCAGGTGTATCAAACCTTCGCGTCGCATCCCGAGACGGCGCATGTCTTCCAGCTCGATACGCCCGGCCAATCGATTGCCGGCATGGTGCTGACGCCATGGGATGAGCGCTCAAAGACCTCGAACGACTTGCAGCCCGTGGTGCAGCAGCAGCTCAGTCAGATCGCCGGCATCAACGCTGTCGCGTTCCAGCCGCCGCCGCTGCCCGGCAGCTTCGGCTTGCCGATCCAGTTCGTCATTCAAACGACGGAGCCGTTCGGCCGGCTCAATACCGTGTCGCAGGATTTCCTGCACGAAGCGCTGAAGACCGGTCTGTTCATGTTCCTCGACACCGACCTCCGGGTCGATCTGCCGCAATCGACCATCGTCATCGATCGCGACAAGGCCGCGGGCCTCGGCCTGAAGATGAGCGACGTCGGCGCGGCGATGTCGTCGATGCTCGGCGGCGGCTACGTCAATTATTTCGATATGCAAGGCCGCTCGTACAAGGTGATCCCGCAGGTCGCGCAGGTCTCGCGCCTCAATCCCGATCAGCTGCTGCACTATTACATCAAGGCGTCGGACGGCTCCGTCGTGCCGTTGTCGACCATCGCGCATATCGAGACGGAAGCGATCCCGGAATCGATCAATCACTTCCAGCAATTGAATAGCGCCACCATCCAGGGCGTCGCCGCGCCCGGCGTCGCCATGGGCGACGTGCTCACCGCGCTCAAGAATCTCGCCGACCGCACGCTGCCGCCCGGCTATACCGTCGACTATGCCGGCACGTCGCGGCAATACATCCAGGAAACCGGCGGGTTCGTCGTCACCTTCGGCTTCGCCCTGATCATCATCTTCCTGGCGTTGGCGGCGCTGTTCGAAAGCTTCCGCGATCCGTTCATCATCCTGGTCTCGGTGCCGATGTCGATCGCCGGCGCCTTGATCTTCATCAGCACCGGCGTCGGCGGCGCGACCCTCAACATCTATACCGAGGTGGGTCTCGTCACGCTGATGGGGCTGATCAGCAAGCACGGCATTCTGATCGTCGACTTCGCCAACGTGCTGCAGCAACAGGGCAAGTCGAAGCGCGAGGCGATCGAGCAGGCGGCCGGCATCCGGCTGCGGCCGATCTTGATGACCACGGCGGCGATGGTGCTCGGCGTGGCGCCGTTGATCTTCGCCGGCGGCGCCGGCGCGGTCTCGCGCTTTCAGATGGGCCTGGTGATCGCGTCGGGCATCGCGATCGGCACGCTGTTCACGCTGTTCGTCGTGCCCGCGGTCTACATGCTGGTCGCGGCCGACCATTCCAAAGCCGCCGAGGCCGCTTCCGGCGCGCCGGAGGCGGAAGGCGTCTAGCGCCAAGCCGCTTGAACGTGCGCCGTCGGACGCGTAACGCTTGAGCGCTGCGGCGCCCAGGCCGCCAAGGGGGTTCGATGACGCAAGCGATCGTTGCCGGCCACGATCCGGCGCAAGGCCGCACCGCCACCATCGTCTATATTCTCTATCTCGTCGGCCTGATCATTCAAGTCACGCATCTGATTGGCGTGATCGTCGCCTATATCTATCGCCACGACGGGCCCGACTGGGTGCGGACGCATCACCGGTTTCAGATCCGCACCTTCTGGATCGGTTTGCTCTATGGCGTGATCGGCTTCATCACGCTGCATGTCCTGATCGGCGGATTGATTCTGTTCCTGACGCTGGTCTGGTTCATCGTCCGCTGCGTCAAAGGCCTGCGGTTCGTCGGCCACGCCGCGCCGTACGACAACGTCACCAGCTGGCTCTGGTAAGCGCGGGTCAGCGCGCGCCGGTTTCGACTGGCGTGTCGCCGGGCAGGCCCCATTCCGACCACGAACCGTCGTAGACCGCGGGCTCCGGCCAGCCGAGCAGATACATGCCAAAGGCCAGCGCTGAAGCGGTGACACCCGAGCCGCAGCTCGTTGCCGTCGGCCTCGCGGGATCGAGGCCGGCCGCACGGAACTTGGCGGCCAACGCATCGGCGGGCAGAACCACGCGCGTCGTCTTGTCGATCAATTGATCCGAAGGGAGGGAAAAACTGCCGGGGATATGGCCACCGCGCAGGCCGGCCCGTGGCTCCGGCGCTTCGCCGCTAAATCGCCCGGCGCTGCGCGCGTCGATCACCTGTTCGCGCTTCGATGCGAGGTTCGCCAGCATCTGTGCCTTGTCGCGTACGCGGCTTTTGTTGAGCTTGGCGTCGAATGTCGCCGGCGGAAATTTCGGCACGTCGGCGGTAACCGCACGGCCCTCGGCTAGCCACTTGGGCAAGCCGCCGTTGAGAACGGCAACATCCTTGTGGCCAAAGACGCGCAACGTCCACCAGACGCGCGGCGCCGAGGTCAAGCCGAACGCGTCGTAGACGACGATCTTGTGCTCGCTGCCGATGCCGAGCTTGCGCATCGCCGCCGCAAAATTCTTTTCGTCGGGCAACATGTGGGGCAGGGGATTGGCGGTGTCGCGGATTTCTTCGATGTCGAAGAAGACCGCGCCGGGAACGTGCTGCCGGGCGTAAAGCTCGGGTCCGCTCGGACGGACGTTGGGCAGGGTGAAGCTGCCGTCGAGAATGCGGAGTTTACCGTCGTTCAGATGCGCCGCGAGCCATGCGGTCTCGACCAACGCTTCGGGATGGCCGTAAACGGCGGCCACCTTATACCTCGGGAATCCAGCTCGGCAGCGGCAGGTTCTTTTCGCGCAGGAACTTGGGGTTGAACAGTTTCGACTGATAGCGCGTGCCGTAGTCGGCCAGGATGGTGACGATGGTGTGGCCGGGCCCGAGTTCCTTCGCCACCTTGATGGCGCCGACGATGTTGATGCCGGTCGAGCCGCCGAGGATCAGCCCTTCGTCGGTGACCAGATCGAACAGCACCGGCAGCATCTCCTCGTCGGTGACCTGGAACCAGCCGTCGAGCGGCGCGCCTTCGAGGTTCTTGGTGATGCGGCTTTGGCCGATGCCTTCGGTGATCGAGTTGCCTTCGGCCTTGAGCTCGTGCTTCGCGTACCAGGAATAGATCGCCGAACCCATCGGATCGGCGAGATAAATCTTCACCTTGCGATTGAATTCCTTGAGCGCGATGCCGACGCCGGCGAGCGTGCCGCCGGTGCCGACCGAGCAGACGAAGGCGTCGCATTTGCCCTGGGTCTGCTCCCAGATTTCCGGTCCGGTCGTCTCGATGTGCGCGCGCCGATTGGCAACGTTGTCGAACTGGTTCGCCCAGATCGCGCCGCGCGGCGATTGCGCCGCGACCTCTTTCGCCAGCGTCTCGGAATAGCGGACATAGTTCATCGGATTGGTATAGGGCACCGCCGGCACCAGCCGCAGGTCCGCGCCGCATAGCTGCAGCATGTCCTTCTTTTCCTGGCTCTGCGTCTCGGGCATGACGATGAC
>DASYYB010000025.1:0-136185 GCA_035934235.1 Allostellaceae bacterium
GAGCTTGATTGGCTTGGTGGTTATGGCGAGGGAGTAAGCACCCGATCCCATCCCGAACTCGGCCGTGAAAGCCCTCAGCGCCGATGGTACTGTGTCTTAAGACACGGGAGAGTAGGTCGCTGCCAAGCCTATCAAGCTCCGTCGACACTCCCTCGCACCATGTTCATTCGTCCTCCGATGACGCGGGGTGGAGCAGCCCGGTAGCTCGTCAGGCTCATAACCTGAAGGTCGGAGGTTCAAATCCTCCCCCCGCAACCATCCTGCCCGATTACAAACGGCCGTCCTTTTGACGGCCGTTTGTCGTTTCGTGCCGGCACGTTGCGTTCAGAACGTGATCGTGGTGCGCAGCCCGAAAACTGCTTCGTCGCCGACGATTTGGCTCGTGTGCTGCGGATTCTGGATTCCGCCGCCGGGATTGATCACGTATTGGAAGTCCGGCTGCAGCTGCCACCACGGCGCGACCTGATACTGATAGGTCACTTCGATGAAATGCTCGGCACTCCGCACCTGAAATGCCGCGCCAGTGAAATGGGCGGTGTCTTGGTCGAGCGCGGTGGCCCGGCCGCTGACATGCGCCCAGCCATAGCCGATGCCGACCGTGTCGTTGTCGCGCCCAGGTAAGGGCGCCTTCAGGCTGACGCCGGCGTTGAGGCTTGCGTCGATCAGATTGCGATCGGCGGGCGCGCCCATGATTCGGGCAAAGACGCCGACCGAACGCGGCCCGTCCGGCTGGCGCCACACCATCTGGTCGATGACGCCATAAACGCTGAAATTGCCGCGATGGCGGCGCGCGAGACCGTTGCTCGCCGGGTTCGCCAGCGACACGCCGTTGCTGTCGAAACGCTGATCGAGAAAGCTGCCGCTGTCGTACCAGCCGCCGAATTTATAGGTGCCGGGCAGGCCGCAGGCGAGGTTGCCGCAACCCTTGGCCGGCGAGGCATTGGCGGCATATTGAAGCTCGCCGATCCACAGTGCGCCGCCGCCGAAATTGAATTTCGTTCCCGAGGCCTCGGCGCCGCGCAGCTGCGGATCGGCGTTGAACGGGCCGCCGGGTGGATTGTCGTCGAAGACGCCGGCGAGCACGGCCATGGCGTCGGTCGGTTGAACGCGCAAGCGCACGCCCGGCGACGACAGCGGATAAGCCGGACCGCCGCCGAAAAGGTCGGCCGACGGCAGCATCGGCCAGCCCATCATCGTGTTCACGAACAGGCCGCCATACTGGCCGACGATGAATTCCTGATCGACGCTCTGCTGGCCGAGTTTGACGTCGGCTTTGCCGCCAAGAAATGCCTGCTGATACCACAGCTCCCACAACCGGGTCGTACGGCTGGCTTCGATGCCGCTGGCAGTTTGCAGGGTGGCAAGGTTGTCGGTGCTGAGATTGCGGCCGTGGATCTGCAAGGCGCTGACGTCGAACGTGCCGCCCGACCATTGGAACGCTTTGCTGGTGTCCAGGCTGAGGCTGGCGGTGGTTAGGCCATCGTAATCGACGCCCGTATGGGTGCCGCCGATGACGTTGCCGAGCACCTCGTCGATTTCCTGCAGGTTGAAAGTGACGCCGACATTCAGCAGCGTCGGCCGCAAGCCGCCGATATCGCCGAGCAGATTGGAACGCTCCCATAGCCCTGTGGGCGCCGGCGTCTGGTCGGCCGCGGTGGTTTGCGCCGCGACTGGTAGTGCCCAAAGTAAAGCCCCCGCGGCGGCGGCTGGGCGCAGGAGATCTCGAACATGCCGCATGTAATTCCTGATTCGTTGCACTGTGGCGGGATGGGCGGCGCGAGCGATATGTTATATCATAACATTAATCAACGATCTCGCCGTATATATTTCTAGTGCCCGGTCGCTACCTGCGCGAAGCCGACCGCCATGATCGCGAGCATCGCGACGATGTAGATGCGCAGGCCCCAGAACACGGCTTGCTGCCACGGATGAAGGACGATGCGGGTGACCTCGGGCGGCGGCACATGCCAGCCTTCGCGCACGGCAATTGTGTCGAGATCGGATTGCTCATGGGTCATGACACACCTCGCTTAGAGTGCATTGGGGAAGACGGTTGAAATACCGTAGAGGCCGTTACAAACGATCAACAGAATCATGACGCCGATCGACAAGGCATTACGCAGGGGCGAATTCACGTGCTCGCCGAGCAATTCGCGGTCGTTCAACAGCATCAGCAGGAACAGCATCGCCGCCGGCATGAACACGGTGGCGATGACCTGAACGGTAAGGTTCAGGAACCCGATCGGCACGTTCGGTAGCATCAGGGTTCCGGCCGCGATCGCCGTGCCCAGGACGGCCGGCGCATAGAAATAAAACGACCGCCGCGGCGAGACGTTGACCGAGCGCGGCACGTCGAGCGCTTCGCCGATGGCCCAGGCGGTACTGGCGGTGATGACGATCGCCGCGATGAGGCCTGCTTCCAGCAGTCCCAGCGCGAAGACGATCATCGCGTCCTGACCGAGCTTGGCGCCGATGGCGTGCACCACCGTGTCGTCGTCGAGCGAAGACGCGTTCGGCAAGGCGTGTAGATATTGGCCCGCAACCACGATGATCGCGACCGCCACCAGCACCATGCCGAGTACGCCCAGCATCAAGTCGCGCCGGCTCGCCTTGATGTCCTTGACCAGTAAGCCTTTGTCGACGACGCACGATTGCTGGAAGAACAGCTGCCACGGCGCGATGGTCGTGCCGATGTTCGCCGAAACCAGCATCAGGAACGACGCCGAGAACAGGCCGCCGGGCACGACCCAGCCGGTTTCGCCGGTGAAGGTGCGGCCGATGGCGCTCCAGTCGGGATTCGAGAGCAGGGCCAGCGGCACGAAGATCAGATTGAACGCCGCGATGAACAGCGAAACCCGCTCCCAGGAGTAATATTTGAGGAAGACGAGGACGCCGGTGACTAGCCCGAAAGCGATCGGAATCGTGACCAGATAGGGCACATGGAAGATCGCACTGGCGACGCGCACGCCGATGAACTCGGTCATCAGTGTCAGGATGTTTGCCGCGACCAGATCGATCAGTGAGAACGCACCCCAGAATTTGCCGTAGCGCTTCCAGATCATCTCAGCGTGGCCGCGGCGCGTAACGGCGCCGAGCCGGATGGTCATTTCCTGGACCAGATAGGCAATGAAGCCGAGCGGGATCATCAATGGAATGAACAGGCTGAAGCCATAGGTGGCGCCGGTCTGGGCATAGGTGATGACACCGCCCGCGTCGTTGTCGCCGAGCATGACCAGGAGGCCGGGGCCGATCAGGGCAAGGCCGAGGGCAAGGCGGTTGAGAAAACTACGCTTGCCGGTGCGCAGACGCTCGATCCGCAGCCGGTCACGGATGCGATGCTCGAGCCCTTCAGTATAGGTGATGGGCGCTGTCATTGCAGGCGAGAAGGTTTGGGTTTCGACGGACATCGGCAATCTCCGGTAATAAAGAATATGCGGATCGCGGTTAGGCGATTCTGCGGGCGCGTCCAACGAATTTCGGCAGGCGCTGACGGCTCGCGTTGGCGGTAATCAAATGCTCAAGGCGTGGACCTATGTCCGGCTCCCAAGCGCAAGCCAACCGGCCCTTGGTGTCGTGGCGCCACCGGCAGATGAGGGGACGTTTGGCGTTCGCCGAATCGCCGATAACGACCGGGCGTACGCGGATTGGGGTGACATCGTCGTTCGGCCGTACAGTCGTCGGCCGGACGTTGCGGCGGATGTCGAGGATTGCGGCAGTCATGTCCGCGCCTCCTTTTCTCAGATCGGTTGCACCGACCCGGGAGGCGCGAGGGGAGGAGGGCGTTCTAAATCGAGCGCGGCTCCGGGACCTCGTGAATTTCCCGGGTATTGAACCCGGCCGAAATCATCGTCGCGCTGCGACTATGGCTGTCGGTCGGGGCATTACTAGATCGCGGGTTCATCAGATCCCTTACGACTGGTTGCGCAAAACGCCGGGATCGACTTCCGACGCTCGAGGGGATATATACCCCCCTAGAGGACTGACATATACCCCCATATAGGATAGGATCAAGCGGAAAATGAGTCACACCACCGAGGAAAAAGAGAAACAGAAGCTCCTGTTGCGTCTGCGACGGATCCGGGGCCAACTCGAATCGGTTGAGCGCCGGGTGCAGGAAGACGCGAACTGCGCCGCTATCTTGCAGCAGGCGACGGCCTGTCGCGGCGCATTGGACGGGTTCATCGCCGAGGTGATCGAGGATCACATCCTTGAGCATCTGGTCGACCCCAAGGCGTCGCGCGACGATCCGCGGGCCCAGGCCGCCGAGGAGCTTGTCGAGATCGTCCACTCGTTCTTGACCTGACGGCCGCACGCGCCGCCGCAGCGACCCGAACCATGGCCGACGACCGTATATTATAACGTCGTGCTGGACCCGATCGATTGATACGTTATATCGTATCAATTCAACGGACGGGTTTTCGTCCATCTTTTGCGGGGGCAACCACATGAAACGCTTGTTCGTCCTGGCCGTGGTCGCTGGCGTGCTGGGCGCGGGCGCGCCGGCATTCGCTGCTGGCCCGGTTCCGATCGTCGCCGCCGAGAATTTCTATGGCGACATCGCGCGGCAGATCGGCGGCGCCGACGTGACGGTAACCAGCATACTCAGTAACCCAGACGAAGATCCGCATCTGTTCGAGGCCAGCCCCTCGGTTGCGCGTGCGATTTCGGGGGCAAAGTTCGTGATTTACAGCGGCATCGATTACGATCCGTGGATGGCGAAACTGCTGGGCGCCGCCCGCAGTTCCGACCGCACCGTCATTGTCGTGGCCGAGCTCGCCGGCAAGAAGACGGGTGACAATCCGCATATCTGGTACGATCCGAACACGATGCTGACCTTTGCCAAAGTTTTGGCGGACGATCTGAGCGCCGCCGATCCCGCGCACCGGTCGGGTTACCAGGAGCGTTTGGCCCGGTTTCAGCAATCGATGAAGCCGATCCAGGCGAAGATCGCCGCCCTGCATGAACGCTTGGCGAGCACGCCGGTGACGGCGACAGAGCCCGTCTTCGGCTATATGTTCGAGGTGCTCGGCATGCAGGTCAGAAACCAGTCTTTCCAATTGGCGGTGATGAACAACACCGAACCCAGCGCGTCCGATGTTGCCGGCTTCGAGCGCGATCTCAAGACCCATAAGGTGAAGCTGTTGGTCTACAACAGCCAGGCGTCCGATCCGATCGCCGAACGCATGATGAAGCTTGCCAAGGCTTCGCATGTTCCCGTCGTCGGCGCGGCCGAGACCGAACCGCCCGGCAAGACTTATCAGCAATGGATGACGAGCGAGCTTGATGCGGTCGATCAGGCGCTGCCAAAATAGGGATTGATGACCGCTATCGCGCTGCGTGATGTCCGGCTGACGCTGGGCGATCGCGTCGTTCTCGACAAAATCACGCTGGACATCGCGGTGGGCGAGTTCGTCGGCGTGCTCGGGCCGAACGGTGCCGGAAAGACCACGTTGATGCGCGCGCTGCTCGGCTTGGTGCCGGCCAACCGCGGGACAATCCAGATTCTTGGCCGCCCGGCGACGCGCGGTAACGCCGCCATCGGCTATTTGCCTCAAGTCCATGCTGCGCCAACGGCGGGCCATTTGAACGGCTGGGATTTCATCGCCAGCGTCGTCAACGGCCACCGCGTCGGTCTTCCGCTGACGGGTAGGGCAGGCCGGCGCGAGATCGAGCGCGCGCTGGACCGGGTCGGTGCGCGGGCGCTGGCGCGCCGGCCGCTGGCCGAGATTTCGGGTGGCGAGCGGCAGCGGCTGTTGCTGGCTCAAGCCTTGATCGGCAATCCGCAATTGTTGTTGCTGGACGAACCGCTGATCAGTCTCGATCCACGCCACCAGGCCGAAGTGATCGGCCTGGTGAAATCGCTGCAGCGCGAGTTGCGGATCACCGTGCTGTTCAGCGCCCACGAGCTCAATCCGCTGCTCGGCGCCATCGACCGCGTGCTCTATCTCGGCAGCGGCCAGGCGGCGCTCGGCACCGTCGACGAAGTCATCACCGGACCCGTGCTGTCCCGCCTTTATGGTTCCGAGATCGAGGTCGTCCGGATCAAAGGCCGCATCTTCGTGATGTCGGGCGGTCACGAGTTGGAGGGCGACGGCCATCGCCACGATGCCGGATTGCCGCATTCGCACGGACATCACCACGCGCATTCCGGCCATGCTTGAATACGATTTCATGCGCAACGCGTTTGCCGCGGCGACCATCGTCGCGATCGTGGCCGGCGCCGTCGGCTATTTCCTGGTGCTGCGCAGCCAGACCTTCGCCGGTCACGCGCTCGCGCATGTCGGCTTCACCGGCGCGACCGGTGCGGTGCTGATCGGCGTGTCGCCGTTGTCGGGGCTGGTGCTGGTGACGCTGGCGGCGGGTCTCGGCATGGGTTTCATCGGCGAGAAACTGGCGCAACGCGACGTCGCTATCGGCCTGGTGCTCGCCTTGGCGCTCGGTCTTGGCCTTCTCTTCCTGCATTTCTTCACCGCCTACGCGAGCCAGGCGACGGCGTTGTTGTTCGGCAACGTTCTTGCCGTCGATATCCAAACCGTCTGGACGTTGCTGGTGTTGGGCGCAATCAGCGTCGCTTTGCTGGCGGTCATTTCGCGGCCGCTGTTGTTCGCCAGCCTGCAGCCGGAGCTTGCGGAGGCGAAAGGCGTTTCGCTGCGGCTCTATTCGGTCCTGTTCCTGGCGATCGTCGCCCTGACGACGGCCGAATGCGCCCAGATCGTCGGCGTGTTGCTGGTCTTCGCGCTGATGGTCGGTCCGGCGGCGGCGGCGATGCGATTGACGCATGCGGTGGCGGCTGGCGTGCTACTGTCGGTTCTGCTCGCCGTCGTCGAAGCGTGGCTCGGCCTGACGTTGGCGTTCTACACCGATTGGCCGACCAGCTTCTGGATCACCGCGCTGAGCGTCGCGATTTATCTGCTCGCCAATCTGCGCTGGCCGGCCGCCGTCCGCACCTAGGCGGCGCGTGCGCACGCGGCGCAGGTGCCTTCGATCTCGACAACCGTATCGCGTGCCCGGAAACCCTTGCGTTCGGCGGCATGCGTCAGCGCGCGGGCGGCCGCCTGGTCTTCGATCTCCGCGACCGAGCCGCATTCGCCGCAGATCAGGAATTGGGCAACATGCCGATGGCCGGTTTCGGCGCAGGGGATGAACGCATTGAGGCGTTCGAGCCGGTGGATCAGGCCCTGTTCGAGCAGGAATTCGAGCGCGCGATAGACCGTCGGCGGCACCGCGCCCTTGCGAACCTTCCGGAGGCGGTCGAGCAGCTGATAGGCCGTAACCGGGCCGTCGGCTTCGAGGACGAGGCCAAGGACGCTGCGACGCAATTCCGTGAGCTGCGCGCCGTTGCGCGCGCAGGCGGCGGCTGCCCGATCGAGTTGAGCCGTGACGCCACGGCGTCCTTTGGCTGTCATGCCCGGTCCTGCCAGCGGATTCGCAATGTTATGTTATATCACACGACCATGGCCCGCCAGCGGCGTTTGTGCCGCCGGCCGGCTAGCGAATCAGCGCCGCGCCGATGCCGCCCGCGGCGAGAACGAGGAGCGCCGTCGCTGCGGGCAGGCTCGCGCGCCAGCCGGCAAAGGCCGCCGCGTAGGCCGCTTTCAGCACGTTGTTCGATGACATGGCGATCAAGACGGCGCTGATCAGGCCGTCGAGCGGCAAGCCGCCGGGTCCGCCCTGTGCCAGGTTCAAGACGAACGGGTCGATGTCGACAAAACCGACGACCGCCGCCAGGGCGTTCACACCCAGCGCGCCGAAGCGGCTTTGCGCCCATTGCGTGGCGATCGAGGTGACGACGAACAAGACGGCGAACACCGCCGCCGCCGTCAGTTCGAGCGGGTTGCGCGGCCGCGTTCGGTCTGCACCGACGCTGACGCGCCGCGCGCGACGGTATTGCAGCGCCGCCATGCCGACGCCGGCCAGAGACAGAAGGATCGCCGCCGGCGCGATGCCGAGCGCGAGCGGCAGGTCGAAAATCGCTACGATCGCCAGGATCCGCAGATACATGATCGCGGTGGCCAGGATGATTCCGGCTTGCGCCAGGGAATTGGTCGCGGGTTTCGCTGCGGCGGTGCGCGCCAGAACCACGGTGGTCGCCGTCGACGAATAAAGGCCGCCGAGCAGCGCGACCATCAGGTCGCCGCGCGCCGGCGTGGCGAACCGTTGCAGCAGGTAACTCGCATAGGAGAGCGTGCACACCACCAGCAAGGCGAGCCACGCCTTGTAGGGCGTGATGGCCGTCAGCGTGGTGACCGGATGGTCCGGTAGAAGCGGCAGCACGATGCCGGTGAGGATCAGGAACTGCGCGGCGGTGACGATCTCGCCGATTGGCACGCGCTGTGCTAAGGCGTGCAGCCGTCTGCGGCCGGTCAACAGCAGCACGGCCGTCACCGTGACGGCGACGACGAGCCACGCCGGCGCGGTCAGCGCCGCCGGCCCGATCAGATAGGCCAACACGTTGCAGATCGGCGCAACCAGCTCGACCGCGGACCGGTTGTCTTCGGTCCGCTCGCTGCCCTGACGCCAATAGGCGACGGCCAGCCACGCGCCGAGGACCAACAGACCCGCGACCAGCGGTAATTTGCGCTCGGTGTCGAGCAGGTAGAGCAGCCCGCCCGCCAGGGCGAGGAGCGGAAAGGTGCGGATGCCGCCAGGCCGCGGCAAGCCGCTATGCGCGTGAAAATCCTCGAACGCCAGCCCGAAGAACAGCGACAGGCCGAGGATCAAAGCAAATTTGACGAGCAGGGGATCGAGCGGCAAAGAGCGGTCATCCGTGCGATGGCCGCACGATTGTGCGCGGCGACTCTCCTCGGAACAAGGCAAAAGCCGGACGACCGGCTAAAACCGCCGGAACGGCCCGTTGCCTAGCGCCGGCGCTTGAAGAATTGGACCGCGCGTTCGTGCCGCAAGGCTGCGCCGCGGCTCGCAAACGTGCCGAGGTTGCGACGCTTGCCGGTCTTCGGGTTTATCTTGCGCGAGTAGAGACGATAGCGGCCGGATTTCAGCTTGCGGATCATGATGGCCTCCTTTGCCGATCCCGATCCGAATGCGGGCCAATTGCTCGAAACCGTGCGGCAGAACGCGACAGCGTGCAAACGCTCACAATGTTCCCGGCTCTTCGGCAAGCCGCGGCTGGCGCTGCCGCCGCGTGACGAAGTGGACGATCTCGCCGACCACGCCGCGGCGGAACGCCAGCACGCAGACGACGAAGATCGCTCCTTGAATGACGGTCACCCACGAGCCGAGCTCGGCCAGATAGTTTTCCATCGTGATCGAGATGAACGCACCGACGACCGGTCCCCAGATAGTGCCAAGCCCGCCGATGAGCGTCATCAGCACGACGTCGCCCGACATCTGCCAGGTAACGTCGGTCAGTGATGCCAGCTGGAACACCAGCGCCTTGGTCGCGCCAGCCAATCCTGCCAGCGTCGCCGACAGCGTGAACGCCAGCAATTTGTAGCGGTCCGTTCGATAGCCGAGCGAGATCGCCCGCGGTTCGTTGTCGCGGATCGCGCGCAGGACTTCGCCGAACGGCGAGTGGATGGCGCGATAGACGATGCCGAAACCGAGCAGACAGACCGCCAGGACGAAATAGTACATCGTCAGCGGCTGGTTGAGATCGATCAGTCCGAACAGATCGCGGAGCGGCACCGCCTGAATGCCGTCTTCGCCGCCGGTGTATTTGGACTCAAGGGCGTAAAAGTAAACCATCTGCGACAGCGCGAGCGTCACCATCGCGAAGTAGATGCCTTTGCGGCGAATGGCGAGCCAGCCGAAGACGACACCCATGACGCCCGCGACGGCGGTTCCGGCCAGGATGGCCGGCAGCGGCGAAAAGCCCCACATTTTCGCTGCGTAAGCCGTCACATAGGACGCGCTGCCGAAAAAGGCAGCGTGCCCGAACGACAACAAACCGGCGAATCCGATCAGCAGATTGAACGCCGCGGCGAACAATGCGAAGCACACCGCCTTCATCAGGAAGATCGGATAAAAGACGAGCGGCGCGACGAGGGCGGCGGCGAGCAAGGCCAGCCGGCGCATCGTGCGGACCGTGGCAGTCTCGTTCATGTCACGCCGTCCGGCCGAACAGGCCCGCCGGCTTCGCCAGCAGCACGACCACCATGATGACGAAAATCGCCGTGGACGAGGCCTCGGGATAGAAAACCTTGGTCAGGCCTTCGATGATACCGAGCGCGAAGCCACCGATGATCGCGCCGAGGATCGAGCCCATACCGCCGATCACCACGACCGCGAATACCACGATGATCAGGTTCGATCCCATCAGCGGGCTCACCTGATAGATTGGTGCGGCGAGGACGCCGGCCAGCGCCGCCAAGGCGACGCCGAACCCGTAGGTCAGCGTGACCATGCGCGGGACGTTGATGCCGAAGGCCTGGACCAGCGCCGGATTCTCGGTCGCCGCGCGCAGATAGGCGCCAAGCCGCGTGCGTTCGATGACGAACCAGGTTCCGAAGCAGAATACCGACGACGCGACGATCACCCAGGCGCGATAGTTCGGCAGGAACATGAAGCCGAGATCCTGGCCGCCGCTCAGCAGGTCTGGAATCGAATAGGGCTGGCCGGCGCTGCCGTAGTACTGCCGGAACACGCCCTGGATGATCAGGGCCATGCCGAACGTGAGCAGCAGGCCATAAAGGTGGTCGAGACGATAGACCCAGCGGATGACAAACCGCTCAAGCAGCATGCCGAAAACGCCCACCACGATAGGCGCGATCAGCAGGGACGGCCAATAACCGATGCCGAGATAATTCAGGATCAGGTAGGCACAGAAGGCGCCCAGCATGTACTGGGCGCCGTGCGCGAAGTTGATGATGTTGAGCAGGCCGAAGATGACCGCGAGGCCGAGGCTCAGCATCGCATAGAACGCGCCGTTGATGAGGCCAATGAGGAGCTGGCCGAACAGCGCCGGTGCCGGCGGCACGGCGATATGCAACCAGTCCAGCATCGGCCCCATCCCGGTGCGCTCAGTGCTTCACGAGCGGGCACTCGCTCTCGCTGAGCGGCCGGAACGCCTGGTCGCCCGGTATCACCGCGAGCTGTTTGTAATAGTCGTACGGATATTTCGACTCTTGCGGGCTCTTGACCTGGAACAAGTACATGTCGCGGATGACGCGGCCGTCGATGCGGATTTTGCCGTTATGCGTCATGAAGTCGTTGATCGGCATCTTGCGCATCTCCGCGACCACCTTGACGCCGTCTTCCGTCTTGGCCGCCGCCATCGCCTTGAGATAGTGCAGCACGGCGCCATAGACACCCGCCTGGCCCGAGGTCGGTACCTTGCCGTTGTATTCGCCTTCGAACCGCTTGGCGAAGGCACGCGTCTGGTCGTTTTGGTCCCAATAATAGGCCTCGGTCAGCATCAGGCCCTGCGCCGTCTGCAAGCCGAGCGCGTTGACGTCGGCGATGAAGACCAGCAGGCCGGCCAGCCGTTGGCCGCCTTTGACGATGCCGAACTCGGCCGCTTGCTTGATCGAGTTGACGGTATCGCCGCCGGCGTTGGCGAGGCCGATCACCTGCGCCTTCGATTGCTGGGCTTGCAGCAGGAAGGACGAGAAGTCGGCGTTGTTCAACGGCACGTTGACCGAGCCGACGACCGTGCCGCCCGACGCCTTGACCACCGCCGCGGTATCGTCCTGCAACTGGTGGCCGAACGCGTAGTCGGCGGTAATGAAGAACCATTTCTTGCCGCCCTGCTGCACGATCGCCTTGCCGGTGACGTGCGCCAGCGCGTACGTGTCGTAGGTCCAGTGCACGCCAGTCGGCGAGCAGTACTTACCCGTCAGCTCCGACGAGCCGCCGTTCGAGATCAGCGTTACCTTGCCGCGTTCCTTCGCGACCTGCTGCACGGCGATCGCTACCGACGAGGTCGGCAGATCGACGATCGCGTCGACGCCGTCCTGGTCGAACCATTTGCGCGCGATCGCGGCGCCGACGTCGGGCTTGTTCTGGTGATCGGCATAGATCACCTCGATCGGTTTGCCGAGGACCTTGCCGCCGAAATCCTTCACGGCCATCCGCGCCGCGACGACCGAACCCATGCCGCCGAGATAGGAATAGACCGACGACATGTCGTTCATCACACCGATGACCACCTTGTTGTTCGCCGCTTGGGCCCCCGGAGCCGTCGCGCCAAACGCCAGCGCCGCGGCAAAACCCGCGGCCAGAAGCGATCTGCGTTTCATGTTTCCTCTCCCCTGATGCGTTTCATACGCCGAGATATTCGTGCAGCTTGTTGGTCTCGGCCTCCAACCGTTCGTTCGGGATCATGTCGACGACCCGGCCGTGTTCGACCACGAAGTGGCGGTCGGCGACCGTCGCCGCAAAGCGGAAGTTCTGCTCGACCAGCAGGATCGTGAAGCCGGCCTGCTTGAGCCGGCCGATTGCCGCGCCGATCTGTTGCACGATCACCGGCGCCAGGCCCTCGGTCGGCTCGTCCAGCAGCAACAGCCGCGCGCCGGTGCGCAGGATGCGGGCGATCGCCAGCATCTGCTGCTCGCCGCCCGACAGCTTGGTGCCTTGGCTGGTGCGGCGTTCGAGTAAATTGGGAAAGAGCTGGTAGATCTGCTCGGCCGACATGCCGCCCGGCGCGATCACCGGCGGCAGCATCAGATTCTCTTCGACCGAAAGGCTGGCGAAGATGCCGCGGTCCTCGGGACAATAGGCGATGCCGCGCCGGGCGATGCGATAAGCCGGAAGATCGACGATGGCGCGCCCGTCGAAGGTGATGGCGCCGTGCCGCTCCGGCAGGATGCCCATGATCGATTTGAGCGTCGTGGTCTTGCCGGCGCCGTTGCGGCCGAGCAGGGTGGCGACTTCGCCCGCCGCAACCGTGAAATCCATGCCATGCAGCACGTGCGATTCGCCGTACCAGGCTTCCAGCCCGCGAACGTCGAGCAGCGTGTCGGCGGCGGCGCTAGGCATGGCCGGTCCCGAGATAGGCTTCGCGCACATCGGCGTTGTGCGCGACCTCGCGGTAAGGCCCTTCGGCCAGGACGCGGCCGCGCGTCAGCACGGTGATGACGTCCGAGAGATCGGCAACCACCGAGAGATTGTGCTCGACCATGAGGACCGTGCGCGTTTTCACGGCCTCGCGTACCAACGCCGAGATCCGCTTGATGTCCTCCAAGCCGAGTCCGGCCATCGGCTCGTCGAGCAGCAGCAACGCCGGTTCGAGCGCCAGCGTCGTCGCGATCTCGAGCGCGCGTTTGCCGCCATACGGCAATTCGGCCGCCAGCAGATCGCCTTGATCGCGCAATCCGACTGAAGCGAGTATCGCGTCGGCACGGCCGTCGAGGTCAGCTAGGGCTTCGATCGGGCGCCAGAACTGATACGACGTGCCGAGCGGGCGCTGGAGCGCGACCCGGACGTTCTCGCGCACGGTCATATGCGGAAACACCGCCGAAATCTGGAACGATCGCACCATTCCCAGGCGCGCAACATCGGCCGCTTTGGCACGCGTGATGTCGCGGCCCATGAAGACGATCGAGCCAGACGTCGGCTCGAGAAATTTGGTCAGCAGGTTGAAGACGGTGGTTTTGCCCGCGCCGTTCGGTCCGATCAGCGCGTGGACCGAGTTGCGGGCGACCTTCAGTGAGACGTCGCGCACGGCGGCGAAGCCAAGGAACTCCTTGGACAGACCGCGCGCTTCGAGAATGATCTCCGCCACGTTCGGTCGCTCCCTAGCCGGGCCGCTTCTGTCGGCGGCCCCTTGCCCCGAAGGGCATAGCGTTGTGTAGCCCAACGCGCGCGGCTTGGAAAGCGGTCGCCGGGACAGACCGCAAATCGTGTCGGGGGCTTGGCCCGGCGAGGGCGCGTGGCGGCGCTCAGTTCATGACAATGACACGGATATCGCCGTGACGCCGAAGGACGGTGACGGCGACTTCGCTCGCATGCCGGCGCAGGAGAAGATCAACTTCGCCGTCGCCGATGCGAACGCGGCGTAGGCGCAATTCGTCGACGTGTCGCGGCAAGATTGGGTTTTCAAGGCGAACCTCGCCACGGATGCTGTCGCAGTGGAGCCCGAGGCACGCCTCGACCAGGGCCAACGGCGTTGCGCTCGCCCAGGCCTGCGGCGAGCAGGCGACGGGATAACGCGTCGGTCCGACGCCGTGCCGCCGCGCAAAACCGCAGAACAACTCGGGCGGCCGCAACAGGTCCATGTGCTGAGTGGCGGCAAACAGTGCGTCGAATATCGTCGTGGCCTCGCGTTTAAGGCCGTAACGCGCCAAACCAAGCGCGATGATGGCATTGTCGTGCGGCCACACCGAGCCGTTATGGTACGACATCGGGTTGTAGCGGCGCGCGGAGGCGGCCAGCGTGCGTACGCCCCAGCCTGAATAGGAATCACGGCCGAGCAAGGTTGCGGCCACAAGTCGCGCGCGCGACGGTTCGGCAATCCCGGTGAACAGCGCATGTCCCGCATTCGAACTGACGACGCGGCAGGGGCGCTTGTCGCCGTCAAGCGCCAGGGCGTAGGTGCCGATGTCGTCGCACCAGAACGCGGCGTCGAAGCGACGCCGCAACGTTTGCGCGGCGTCTTCCAGCTCGTCGGCGCGCGCTTGCATGTCGAGCGCCCGACAGATCGCCGCCGCGGCGCGCTTGGCGCCGTAGACATAAGCCTGGACTTCGCATAGCGCGATCGCGCCGCTCGCCAGCGTGCCGTCGGCGTGCGATATGGCGTCTGCGGAATCCTTCCAGCCCTGATTGACGAGGCCTTTGCCCGCCGTGGCCGCATACTCGACAAAGCCGTCGCCGTCCGGGTCGCCGTCGCCGTCGATCCAGCGCAGCGCCGCGTCGATATGCGGCCATAGTGTCTTGATCGTTTCGCGGTCGTCGGTGCGTGCGAAGTAACGCCCGGCCAACAGGACGAACAACGGCGTGGCGTCGACTGTGCCGTAATAGCGGCCGAACGGCACCTCGCCGAGGCGCGCCATCTCGCCCTGGCGCATCTCGTGCAGAATTTTGCCCGGCTGCGCGGCGTGTTCGCGATCGACCCGCTCTGCCTGCGTGGCGGCGAGAAAGCGCAGTACGCCTTTGGCGATGGCCGGATCGAACCACAGCAATTCGAGCGCCGTGATGATGCCGTCGCGGCCGAACGGCGTGCTGAACCATGGGATGCCCGCATACGGGTAAGCGCCTTCCGGTGTATCGGTCAGCAACATGTAGAGATCGGCGACCGACCGGCACAGGATCCGATTGAGCACGGCGTTGGAGCCGTCGATCACGGCGGCGCGCGACGTCGCGGCCCGGAGATCGCGCCGCGCCGCCCGGATCGCGCCGAAAAAGGTGTCGGGCCCTGCCGGCGTGTCGGTGTCGCAGCGAATGGTCAGGAAAATACTCGTCCGCTCACCCGGCGCGAGCGTCACGTCGAATTCGGCCGCATCGTCGGTCAGCGTGTCGGCGGCCGGCGTGAAGTCGAGCCGCGTGATGCGCACGACGCCGTCGAGGCCGTGGTAACGCATCACGACCGTCGAGGCGTCGTGCCGATCGATCGCCAGTGTGCCGCGGCGGTTTCGGACGCTGCCACGAATCTCGAATAGGTCGCGGAAATCGGCGGCGAATTCCAGCCCGAGGTGGATGCGATGCGGCTGGCGGTCGAAGTTGTGCAGCGCCAGGCGCACGTAGCAGGCGCCTTGCCAGAGAAACGTCGTCCGCCGGACGTGGATGGTGTCACGCGGCAGCGCCAGGCGACTGGCCCGCTGCAGATCGGGGTTGGTGAGGTCAACCGAAAGCACCGCATTGTCGTCCTGGAGATTGGAGCTCAGCAGGAGCGGGCGCTCGCCATCAACTGACAGAACGAAATGCGAAAGGTGGCGCGTATCGCGATAATAGAGGCCCGCCGGATTCAAGGCGCCGCCGGCCACGTCGCCGTTGTCGTGGAACACCGCAAACGTGTCGCCGTGCTTGAGCGCGCGCGGGGGGCGGCGTTCGGCGCCGGACGTGGCCGCGCCGATGTGGAAATCGCCCGTACCGGCGTCCGGCTTTGATTGTGGCTTTGATCGGATGTCTGTCATGATTCGTCAGCGTTCCGCGGGTCGCGTTTCGGGCATAAACAACAGCAGCAAGCCGACGCCGAGCAGTGCCACGCCCGCAAGGCTGAGAAACGCTACTGTGCTGCCCAGCCGGTCGTTCACATAGCCGGCCAAGGTCGTGCTCACCGCAGCGCCCACGGCGGCGGCCGCCCCGACCGTGCCAAGCGCGGCATTGTAGCGGCCGGTGCCGCGCGTGACGTCGGCGACCACGAGCGGCAGCATTACGCCCAGCACGGCCGCCGAAATGCCATCGAGAATCTGCACCGCCACCAACAAGTACGGGCTCGCGAACAGCGCGAACAAGACACCGCGGATCGGCAGCGCGGCAAATCCCAGGATCAGCAGCGGCCGCCGTCCCCAGGTTTCGGACCGGCGCCCGACCCACGGCGACAAGATGGCCACGAAGATTTGCGGCACGACGATACAGGCGGCGATGAGCACGGTCGCCCAATGGCTCGAGCGCATCGTCATGATCCCGCCGACCAACGGCAGCATCGGCGTGTTGGCGAGGCTGAACAGGATCAGGCCGGCGCCGAAGATCAGCAAGGGGCGATTGCTGGCGATGCCATGCAGCGGCGAATGTCGCTCGCTCCCACCGGGCTGGCCGCCGCGCGCGCGCACCGGATCGATTTCCTGCGACCGGATGCGAAACAGCGCGACCAAGGCCGGAATCGCGAGCAAGGCGGTCAACACGAACACGGCGCGGTTGGAAAACAGGCGGCCGCAGGCGCCCATCAAGATCGCCGCGATGCCGTTGCCGGCCGAGGCATAGCGCGCATTGCGGCCCAGGCGCTCGCCGATTTCATGGGACGCGACCAGACCCAGGCTGATCGCCGCGATGGCCGGACCCATCAAACAACTGGCCAAGCCGTGCAGGATTTCCGCGCCGAGAACGAACGGCAAGATCGGCCAGGCGGCGAGCATGAGTGCGCTGAGCGCGATGGCCGCGGCTGAAATCGCCGCAAGCGTTCTTTTATGTTTCGCGGCGTCGACCAGAATGCCGGCCGGCACCTGGGCGGCCAGCGCAACGATCCCGCTCAACGTCAGGACGAAGCCGATATCGACCTGGGTCCAGGCTTGCGCCGTCAGATAGACGGCGATGAACGGTCCGAAGCCGGTTTGAATGTTGGCGATGAAGAAATTGAAACCGTCGAGGCCCCGTAGGCTGCGCCGTGACGGCGCGTGCACGGGCGCGGACACCGGCGCCGGCACAGGCGGGTGGCGCACGTCCGACCCAAGATTCTCGTAAACGTGCACGCTCCGCCATCCACGGTTAGTGATCCAATGGGTATTCGCCCTCTGCCAGTGGCTGGGTGTTGCCCGACGCACCCAGGACGACCACTGGTTTGCCTTTCTCGTATTGCGGTGCGGATTTGAGTTGGTCGCGCGTCAGGTCGAGCGTGATCCGCTCGGGCTGGCCCGCCGGCGAGAAATGCAGCGCGGCCCAATCGACGGCGATTTGGCGGCTGCCGACGCCCAGAAAGCCGCCGAAATCGATGATCGCGGCGCGGGTCGTCCCGGCCTTGTCGACGATCACGTCGACGATGCGGCCCATCGCTTCGCCCTTGGTGCTGGTGACCGGCTTGCCGAGGATGGCTTGCGCCTTGTCCTTGGTCAGCACGGCCGCCGGCGTGCCGGCTGGCACCGCGTTTTCGGCCTCGGCCCGGGGCGCGCCGTGACCACCGTCGGCCACGACAAGCCAACCCGCGAAAACGGCCGTCGCCACGATGACGGCATGCCGAACAGCACGCATTTCCGGCTCCCTACCCGATGACCGGGCACGCTGGCGGCCCGCCGCGCAACGTACCGGAAAGCCTAGCCAAGGATGCTGTGATTAACGGTGATTTTTGTGTGTCGCGCTGCGGCCGTGTAGCCGGTTCGCGGTGTTCCGACGGCTGGAAATTAGCGGTGCCGCTCGTACACCAGCGCGAAGGCGCGCTTCAGATCGTCCCACTTGTAGGGCTTGCCAAGCCAGATCGCGCCGCCGGCGCCGTTGGCCGGTGTGTCGGGAGCCGGCCCGCCGCTGGTGAGGATCACTTTGAGCGTCGGACGCCGCTGCCGTGCCTCGCGGGCGAGCTGGCTGCCGTCCTTGCCCGGCAAGCGCACGTCGGTGAACAGCACGTCGACGGCGGCGCCGTCGTCGATGATTCGCAGCGCCGCGTCGGCATCGGCGGCCTCGAGAACCCGATGGCCGAGATCGACGACGTTACCGACGGTCGCTTCGCGGACAAGCTCGTCGTCTTCGACGACCAGCACGCAGAGCCTGTCTGGCGCGGTGTCGTGTGCCGTCGTCCGATGACCGGGCCGGTGGTTTGGCATGGATGTCGCCAGTAGATCATAGACTGTCACTCGGCTCAAACCGGCCGACACGCATACGGGTCGCCGCGCCGCGTTTCCCCGGTCGAGCTAGGCGGCGGCCGTCGTGCCGCGATGCAGCGCCCGATGCAGGGCGCGGCCAAGATCATCCTGGCGGTACGGCTTTTGGAGGAACTCGCCCGGAGTGCTGCCCTCGGTGTGCGCCGACGAGGTGTATCCGGAAACGAAGAGCACCCGGATGTCGGGTCGCAATTGGAGCGCGCGGCGGGCCAGTTCGAGCCCGTTCATGCCGCCGGGCATCGCGATGTCCGTGAAGAGCAGGTCGATCGCGTCGTCGCGGCCAAGGATATCGAGCGCAGCTTTGGCGTTGTCGGCCTCAAGGACGTGGTGACCAAACTCGCCGAGACGCGCCACGGTAATGTTGCGAACGTCGGGATCGTCTTCCACGACCAGAACCGTGCGGGCGGCGCGGGCTTTGCTTTCGTCGCGGCGATCGACGGGGGCGGCCGTCTTGCTGCCGGCCGCGGCCGCGCGCGGCAGGAGCAGTCGCGTCTGCATCGTGCCGTCCGGCCCGTCCAGTGCCAAGCGTCCGCCCGACGCCTCGACGACGCTGCGCACCATCGCCAACATTTCGTTGCCGCGGCCTTCCGGCGGCGGACTGACGGGGCCCGACGCCGCGCCGCTGACGGAAATCACCACCGCATCGCGCCCGAAACTGTTGCCGTTTCGCGGATCGCGCGCCGGCAGGTTGCTGGCTTCGATCACCAGGCGACCGCCTTCTGGCATGGCCTGCCGCGCGTGAATGGCCAGGTTGACCAACGCCAGCTCAAGCTGATCGGGGCTGGCTTCGATCGGCCACAATTCGGACACGACATTGGTTTCGACCGCGATATCGGCGCCGAGGACGAAGCGCAGCACCTGGGTCACGCGCGTCAGCATGCCGCCAACGTCGATCGCATCGGCCGCGACGCGGTCGGGGCGCGCGAACCCCGTGAGTTGCGTCAACAGGCTGGTCCCATTGAGCGCGGCGCTTAACGCGATGTGCGCGCGATCGAAGTCCTTACTGGTGCCGTCGAGCGAACGCGTCATCAGGTCAAGATTCCACATGATGACGGTCAACAGATTGTTGAGCTCGTGCGCAACGGTACTGGTGATGCGGCCCACCGCTGCCATGCGCTGCGCCTGGCTCAGTTGGCGTTGCATCGACGCGCGTTCGGTGATGTCGAGCGCGATACCCTGGACGCGCGACGGACGGCCGCGTTGGTCGCCGATCACCACGGCGTGTTCGGCGAAAATCCGCTCGCTGTCGTCGGCGGCACGCCAGCGATAGTCGACGGCGAACGAGCCGGTGATGGCGATTTGTTCGGCACGCGCGATGAGCCCCGGCAGATCGGCGGGGTGAACGCGCGACATCCACAGACCCGGGTTGCTGACGAAATCAGCCGGTTGATAACCGAGCGAATGCGCCAAGGCCTCGCTGACGATACGCGGCCCGGCAAGCCGGGCATCGGCGTCGGCCGTATAGAGCGCCACCGGCACGGCGGCGGCGATCAGTGTGAACCACTCGGCATTATCCGTCATTGGTCGCCGACACTGTCCTTATCCTTTGCGCGCTCGTTGCGCGCCGGCCTTGCGTTCCAAAAATAATCCGGCAAGGCCCTATCACTGTAACCCAATCGAAATGCGATGCCGCCGTTGGCGTATCCCAGCCACGCGCGGCGTCGCGCCACGGTATCGCCGGGTCGGTCGGCCCAAGTAGGTCGTAATTCCTGGCCTATTCCGGCGGTGCCAAACAATCATCCCCCGGCACCATGCGTCAGCCAACCGCGCTGGAGTTTAAACGCCGCCTTGGCACCGGCTCATCGGGGAAAACCTGATTTCATAGCGGGAAAACCCGCATAATCGCCGGACTCAACGAGGCTTTCCGGGCCTTGTGGCTGGCGCGGTTTAACCTTGCGCGCGCGCGAGCCTATAGTGTCACCTCTGCCCCTCCCGGCGACGGTGCCGGCAGGTGGTGTGGCGCCAGTGAGGCTCGAGTGAGACGATGAATCCCATCCGCATCCTGCTGTGCGACGACCATCTGCTCATTCGCGCCAGCCTGAAATCCCTGATTGGCGAGTTTCCCAGCATCCAAGTCGTCGGCGAGGCTGGCGATGGACGCGAGGCGCTGGAGCACGCCGGCAAGTTACAGCCCCACGTCGTGCTGATGGATATCGCAATGCCCGGTCTCAACGGGCTCGAGGCGACCCGCCGGCTGGTCAAAGATTATCCACAGGTGCGAGTCGTGATGCTGTCCATGCATGCGGATGAGAGCCACGTGCTTCAGGCCCTTCGGGCCGGCGCGTCAGGATATGTCCTCAAAGGATCGGCACCGCGCGAGCTTGAAATGGCGATCGAGGCCGTGGCACGGGGCGAAATCTTCCTGAGTCCGGCGATTTCGAAGCACGTGATCGACGTTTATCTCAATCGCGCCGAGGGTCAGACCAATTCGCTCGACCTTTTGACACCGCGCCAGCGTGAAATCCTTCAGTTGATCGCCGAAGGCAAATCGTCCAAGCAGATCGCACAGTTGCTGGACGCTAGTGTGAAGACGATCGAATCGCATCGCGCAAGCCTCATGGAACGGCTCGATATTCACGATGTCGCCGGCCTGGTGCGCTATGCGATTCGTCACGGCTTGGTTTCACCCGAGAAATAAGCCGTATTTCGCGGGGTCTTCCCCGCCGCCCAAACGTCCCGTCTCAGTAGATTCCGCAGCCCCCCTCAGGGAGTGGCGGATTGACCCTTTTGGGCGCGCATCGCACAGTTTGTGCGGAACCGGAGGCTCGTACCCGACCGTCATCGTCGGCGGTCACGAACAAGAAAAAACGCCGCCCAGACGATCGCAATCGCTTGGGTCGATGGGCGTGCCTCCAATTCCCGGCGCCAGGGCCGTGCCGTGGCAGGACGCGGCGAGGGGGCTCGCAATGACGAACTTGGTTCAGTACCGGTGCTATTTCCTCGATTCGACGGGTTCAATCGGGTCCGACGAAATGATCGAATGCCGGGAGGAACAGGATGCTGTCGAAACGGCCCGTGACATGCTTGAGCATCGGCCGCATTACCACGGCATCGAATTGTGGCGTGGCGCCCGCCGCGTTCACATGGAAGTCAGGCTGCCCGACATTCCGACATTCACGATCCGGACGGCACACGGTCTCTGAACCTCTGCGGCATTTGCCGAGCAGGAGGATAGATCGACCATGGATACGATCCGCGACGATTTACGCATACGCTTGTTAGCCGTTCCACACGACTTTGGCTCGCCGGCTTTGCCGGTCGACGACATCGAAATCGCCCGCCAGCGGATGCGGCATCTGGCGCCCTGGAACGTCGAGCCGTTGCCGTTGATGCATTCGGTCGACGGTGTACCAATGCCTCCGCCGAGTGCGGAAGTACGCGAGCGCCGCCGTCAGCTCGCCCTCCAGATTCTCGCCGTGCAGATGTGGCACGCCTCGGCGACGAGTGCCCTGCAATGAAGACCGGTGAAATGAAAGCCAACGAGCATTGGGGGCATCGCTTGTTTCTCCGCCGACGGCTCGACGGCAGCATCGAGGACGACATGGTCCTGCACAACTTCGTCGTCGATCTGATCATTTTCGTCGGTGAAGCCTTGCTGTCGGCGGTATGCCTGCGCATCGCGGCGGCCGACGGCAACATGACCTTCCTCATGCTCGGCATTCTGGCGGCGACCGCGGCCGCGCTTCCGCTGCGAGATTGGCTGCGCGGCTGATCGCCCGCGTCGGGTTCACGCCTTCGCCGGCCGGCGCCAGAAAGGCTCGGCCTTCTTCAGCCGCTTGAGCCCTTTCTTCAGGGCGGGTTCGCACTCGAGTGCGACATGGGCGCACCACCCCTGCACCAAGGCGTCGGCGCGGATCAGCGCCTGCGACGGCCGCCGCTGCACCAAATTCCGCAACAGCGTCTCGGACGATGCGATATCGTTGAGCAGGCCGAGGCCGTCTTGCAGGGTCTCCACGTGCTTGACATAGCGGCGGACCGCCTTGTCCGCATAGATCGACGCAAATGAATCGGCGGCGTAGCGAATTTTCTTGAGCGCGATGCGCAACCGATGGCGGCCGACGGTGCCGAGCCGGTCGAAATTACGTGCGCGGCTGCGCGCCTTGCGATAGCGCCGCTCCAGTACCGCGTCGGCGAGCTTGCCGACGACCGAAACCTGCAGGATCGACGTCTCCAGCGCACCCGGCCGCCGCCAGGCGCGCGTTTCGATCCATCCCATCAAGCCGAGCGTGAACTGCGTATAGCGCCGGGTCGCGAGCACGTCGCGCAGGGCGTCGTACGCGCGGCGACGTTCGCGTTCGGTGGCGCGCGCGAGCGCGGCGAGATCGCGATCGTCGACCATGCCGATACGCACGCGCCGGATCAGGCCATTGACGACATCCCAGTTGCGCGCGCGCCCAAGTGCGCTTGCCAGCCATTTGACCTCGCCGCGCACCCAGCTGCGCTCCGCTTCCGGCAGCATTGACCGGAATAATGCGAGCGCGACGCGCAAGCGGCGGAGCGCGACACGCATCTGGTGGACGCCTTCTTCCTTGCCGGTGCGTGCCGCCGGTTCGTTTGCCAACAGATGCGCCAGGCACCGCCGTAGGATGACGGCCAGCGCGTCCTCGGCCGCCATTCCGCGATGCAGATCGACCGCGCCGAATCGCGACGTCGCCGACGCGTCGCGCGGCTCCGCGCGCTGGGCCAAGGCGTAGCCGCGGGCCGCCTTGCTGCGCAACTCGACGCGCAGCGGCGCTTCGTCGGCGAGCGCATTGGCAAGCGTGAAGACGGCGCGCGGCGTCCCCTGTTGCAGTTCGAGCTCGATCTCCGAGACCGGCAGTTTGCGGCCGCCGCGAGTTCGGATTTCGCCTTCGTCGAAGGAGAGCGCGACCGCCGCGCCGTCCGGTTCGAGCACGGCACGGCTGCGCCACAGCCGGCAAGTGAACACCGGCTTCAGCGGCTCGTTTTCCAGTTTGCCGATGCCGTCGACGTTGGCGAGCGGTTTTAGATCCGGAACCGGACGCGCCAGCGGCGTCTGCCACATCGGCCGCTCACCGCTCGCCGCGGCGGAGCCTGGCATGGCTTCGAGGGTTTCGAGCACGCGGCGGCCTTCGCGCCGCACCGACAACGCCAACGTTCGGCGCTGCAACTCGTTTTTGCGCGTGTCGTAATAGGTGCTGGTGATCCGCCGTTGGGTCAGGTGGCCGCCGCGCAGCAGGCCGCTGCGCTTCAGTCGCGCGGCGTCTTCCGGCGCCACGACGAGTGCCAGCGCATAACGCATTTCGGCGGCGGTGACAGCCGGAGCGGGTGCCTTGTTTTCGGCCATGGAACTAGCTTCGCGTGCCGAATCGGGTCTGGCAAGTAGGGCGTTTTTCCTTATAATTTGCGCACTCGATTGCGCGTGCCGTCGGCGGCAGCGCTCCGAAAAAATCAACGGGAGATGGCCATGAAACGCCGGAAGCTCGGCTCGCTCGAAGTGTCGTGTATCGGCCTCGGCTGCATGAGCATGACGCCGATCTATGGCCAGCCCGATCCCGACGAGGCTATCGCCACCATCCACCGTGCGGTCGAGCTCGGCGTCGATCTGATCGATACGTCGGACGTCTACGGCGGCGGCAAGAACGAAGAGCTGGTCGGCCGCGCGATCAAAGGCCGCCGTAATAAGGTCGTATTGGCCAGCAAGTTCGGCAATTTGCAGACGCCGGACGGCAAGCAAGCGGTGTGCGGCCGGCCCGAATACGTGATCGAGGCCTGCGAGAAGAGCCTGAAGCGGCTCGGCGAAGACGTGATCGATCTCTATTACATCCATCGCGTCGACGCCGACGTGCCGGTCGAAGACACCGTGGGCGCGATGGTCAAGCTGAAGCAGCAAGGAAAGATCAAGCACCTTGGAATTTCCGAGGCGTCGGCGGCGACGTTGCGTCGCGCGCACAAGGCGCATCCGATTGCGGCGCTGCAAACCGAATATTCGCTATGGACGCGCGATGCCGAGGACGGGCTTTTTCAGGCCTGCGAAGAGCTCGGCGTCGGTTACGTCGCCTATAGTCCACTAGGGCGCGGATTTCTCACCGGCACGATCGGCGGCCTCGACGATCTGAACGAGAAGGATCGCCGGCGCGCCCACCCGCGCTTCGCCGCCGAAAATCTCGCGCGCAACGTCTCGCTGCTGCCGACGATGAAGCAGCTCGCGGCCAAGGAGAATTGCACGCCGGCGCAGCTCGCGCTGGCTTGGGTGCTGTCACGCAGGCCGTTCATCGTCGCGTTGCCGGGGACCAGTCACCGCAAATGGCTCGAGCAGAACGCCAAAGCGGCCGAGATCGCCGTTTCGCCGGCGACGCTCGCCGCGCTCGACAACGCCTTTCCCAAAGGCGCGGCCGCCGGCGCGCGCTATCCCGAGCCGCAACTCAAGCGCGTCGGCCTCTGACGCGCGCCGCGACCCGTCATCTATATTCTGCTGCGCGAGCGGCAGGACAAGCGCGTCGTCGATCGCGGCGATGCGTGCGCCCGCTGCCGAGAATGTCTCCCCGGTCGCCGCCATGCTCCTACGCTCACTGGCGTGGCGGCCGGTTCTGGGTTATGACCGACGCCTCGGGCAAAGGTGTGACGGTGGCGGCGCGAACGGCGAAGCGGCACTTGCAGGCGGCATTGGCGGCGATTTGCCTCGCGCTCGCGGCGACATCGGCCAATGCCCAAACCGCATCGGCGCAAGCCGGTGTGTACACGGTCGCCAACGTGCCGGTTGACGCGACCGCCGCTTCGGCCGACGCCGCGCGCGAGGCGGCGCGGTTGCAAGGCGAGCACCAAGCCTATGCCATCCTGCTGGCGCGGTTGACTCGGGCGTCGGACGCAAGCCGCTTACCGCCGGCGAGCGATGCCGCGCTCAACGATCTCGTTCAAGGTTTCGAGGTCGCCAACGAGCGCCATTCCGCCGTCCGCTATCTGGCCAACTACACGTTCCATTTCCGCCCCGACGCCGTGCGCCAGCTTCTCCGCGGCGCCGGGGTGCCGTTTGCCGAGACGCCGTCGAAGCCGCTGCTCGTCTTGCCGGTGCTCGACAGCGGCGAAGCCACGGCCTTATGGGAAGATCCGAATCCGTGGCGGGCGGCGTGGAACGCCCGCAACGCGCCCGCCGGCCTGGTGCCGCTGGTGATGCCGTTCGGCGGTGCCGAGGACATCGCGGCGATCGACGCCAAGACCGCGCTCGCCGCCGACACCGGCGCCTTGGCGGCGATTTCGCAACGCTACGACGGCGCCGATGTCCTGGTCACCCATGCGACCGTGGCGAATGGCGGCACCGCGAATGAATCCGTCGCGGTCGCCACGACGCGGTATTCGCCCGGCTCCAACACCACGCCGCAGACGTGGAACCAGGCGTACAAGCTCGGCGCCAGCGAGGACGAAGGCGCGCTCCTGTCCCGCGCGGTCGCTGGCACGGCCGCGCAAATCGAAGACGCATGGAAGGCCGCGAACATTCTCGATGCTTCCCAAGTCGCGACGCTCACGGCATCGGTGCCGATCGCGGCGCTGAACGATTGGGTTTCGGTGAGCCGTCGGCTTGGCGCCATCCCGGCGGTGCAGAAGGCCGACCTCGTGGCGATCGATCGGCAGCACGCCGAGGTCACGATCCATTACGTCGGCGATCTGACGCAGTTGCGCTTGGCGCTGGCGCAGAACAATCTCGACCTCAATGGCGATGCGCCGAACTACGTTCTCGCGCCGCACGCCGCCGGTACGCCGCACTGAAACGCGACGACGCGATGAACCTGCCGAACTACATATCGCTCGCGCGCCTGCTGTCGGCGCCGGTCGGCATCTGGTTCATCCTCAACGGCAACTTGGCCGATGCGTTTTGGCTGTTCCTGGTGGCGGGATTATCGGACGCAGTCGACGGGTTCGTCGCCAAGCGTTTCAACAGCCGCTCCGAACTCGGCGCGCTGCTCGACCCGATCGCCGACAAGGCGCTGATCGTCAGCATGGTGGTCACGCTCGGCCTTGCCGGATATCTGCCGAATTGGCTGGTGATCCTGGTCGTGTTCCGCGACTTGCTGATCATCGGCGGCTTCATCCTGACGCAGTTCGCGGCCGAGCCGCTCAATTGGCGGCCGTTGATGATCAGCAAGCTCAACACGGCGTTGCAGATCCTGCTGGTCGCGTGGGTGCTCGCGCATCTCGGACTTGGGGTTGCGGATCGCCATTTCACCGTCATCCTGATCGATGCGGTGGCGGCAACCACCGTCCTGTCGGGCGGCGTCTATCTCGTGCGTTGGATGCGCGGCTTCCCCGGCGCAGAAGAGGCGTGACATGAAACCGACGCCGCGCGCCGTCGCGCTATTCTGGGCCGCCGTCCTTCTCGTCCTGCTCTATGCAATCAACCGTCTCGGATCGGTGCTGGTGCCGTTCGTCGCCGGTTTCGGCATCGCCTATTTCCTGGTGCCGACGGTCGATCGGCTTGAACGCTGGCGCCTGTCGCGCAATCTCGCCGCGCTCGCGGTGCTCGCCGTCTTCCTGCTGGTAATCGCCCTCATCGTCTTGATGATAGCGCCGCTCGTCGAAGTGCAGGTGAGCCAGCTGGCGCGCGTCGCGCCCACGGCGATGGACCAGGGTCGCCACGTGATTCAGCAGCTGCTTCAGGTGGCGCAAGAACGGCTGTCGCCGGCCGACGTCGACAAGCTACGTGGCATGATCGGCGACTGGTCCTCGGCCGTGCTCGGCTGGGCCGCGACCGTGGCCAGGGACGTCCTCGGCAGTGGCGTGGCGCTCGCCAACATACTGTCGCTCGTGTTTATCACGCCGCTGGTGGCTTTTTACTTGATGCGTGACTGGCACGGCTTCGTCGCGCACATCGAGAGTTGGATTCCGCGCCAGCATGTCGCGACGGTGCGCGCCGAGGCGGCGATCGTGAACCAGACCCTGGCTGGCTTCATCCGCGGCCAGATCCTCGTCGGCCTCATTCTCGCAGTCTGGTACGCCGGCACGCTCAGCATCCTCGGCACCAATTTCGCGATCGTCATCGGTCTGCTGATCGGCATCCTGTCGTTCATCCCGATCATCGGCAGCGCCATCGGCTTCGTCTTGGCGATGGGCCTGACGCTGGTGCAGACGCCGACCTGGGCGGCGGCGGGCAGCGTGCTGGTGATTTTCGCGATCGGACAGGGCGTCGAGGCCAATTTCCTTTCGCCCAAGCTGGTCGGCGACCGCGTCAATCTCCATCCGCTGTGGGTGATCTTCGCGTTGTTCGCCTTCGGCAAGCTCTTCGGGTTCCTCGGCGTGCTCCTGGCGCTGCCGGCGGCCGCGGTGGTCGGCGTGCTAGCCCGGTTTGGCATGAGCCGCTATCTGCAAAGTCCGTTTTACGATTCAGGCTCGGCCGCGCCGCGCAAGCGGGGTTAGCGTGGCGCAGCTGCCGCTCGATCTCGGTCATCTGCCGGCGCTCGGCCGCGAAGATTTTCTGGTCGCGCCGTCGAACGAGGCCGCGGTCAAATGGCTCGAACGCTGGCCGGACTGGCCGCGGCCGGCGCTGGCGCTGCACGGTCCGCCGGGTTCGGGCAAGACGCACCTAGCGCACGTTTTCACCACGCGCGCGCGTGCCGCCGGAATCGTCACCGCCTTCATCGAGCCGGCGACACTGGACGTTGCCACGGTGCCAAGCCGGATGGGCGATGCTCGCGCGGTTGTGGTCGACGACGCGAACCGGGCGCCCGAACAGCCGCTGCTGCATCTGCACAATCTCGTTGCCGAGCGGCGCGGACATCTGCTGATCGTCGCCGCCGAGTCGCCCTCGCGCTGGCCGATCGCGCTGGCCGATCTGCGATCGCGGCTGCTGGCGGCGCCGGCAGTTGCGGTGAATGCGCCGGATGACGCGCTGTTGAGCGCGGTGCTGGTGAAGCTGTTCGCGGATCGGCAGGTGACGGTCGCCGCTGACGTGATCGGCTATCTCGTCGCGCGGATCGAACGCTCATTCGCCGCCGCGCGCGCGGCGGTGGCGGCGCTCGACGCCGCGGCGCTTGCCGAGAAGCACGCGATCACCACGCCGTTCGCGCGTCGGGTGCTCAAGCTCTAGCGTTTTGCCAGCACGGCCGGCGCGAGGATCGCCATCATCCGCGCGCTGCCGCGCTCGAGCGCCGACCACGGCAAATTGATTTCGAAGCGCACGAGAGCCGCAGTGGGAAAGTCGACGGTCAAACGCGCCATCAACGGGCCGGTCGGCTGGTCGGACAACATAACGGCGAGCTCCTGTAGCCCGGGATTGTGGCCGACCAGCATGACCGAGCGCACGTCGTCGGGGATGCGGCGGAGGCGCTGGAGCAACTGCTTGGCGTCGGCGAGATAGAGCGCCTCTTCGTAGACGATCTCCGGCTCCGGCTTGAGCGCCGGCAGCACGATGTCGAGGGTTTCGCGCGTGCGGACCGCGTCCGAGCACAGGACCAGCGACGGTGCGAAATGGCGCTCGGCCGCGGCCGCGGCCATCGTCCGGGCGCTGTCACGGCCGACGTCGCTCAGGCCGCGGGTGCGGTCGCCATCGGCGTGTTGGGCCACGGCCTTGGCGTGGCGTAACAGGAAGAGGGTGCTCAACCGCTTGCTCCACACCGCAATAAGATGTTCACATAGGGTTTATAAACTTGCGGCATGGAGCGGGAAATGGCGGTTAGGCCGGAAGCGCAGACGCGCTCGGCAGGCGCGCCGGTGGGCGAACGTTCGCCCGACCGGTTCATCAACCGCGAGTTGTCGTGGCTTGCTTTCAATGAGCGCGTCCTCGCCGAAGCCGACAATCGCCGCTATCCCTTGCTCGAGCGCCTGCGTTTTCTGTCGATCTCGGCGAACAACCTCGACGAGTTCTACATGGTGCGCGTCGCGGGACTCAAGGGCCAGGTCCAGGCTGGCATCTCCACGCCCAGCCAGGACGGCTTGACGCCGCCGCAGCAGCTCGTGGCGATCAACCGCCGCGCCGGCAAGCTGATGCAGGACCAGCAGGTGACCTGGCGGGCGCTGCGCCAGGAAATGGCCGAGCGCGGCGTCGCCGTGGTCGGTCCCGAGGGTCTGACTGCCGCCGACAAGACCTTCGTGCACGAACGGTTTATGGCGGACATCTTTCCGGTGTTGACGCCGCTCGCGATCGATCCGGCGCATCCGTTTCCGTTCGTCGTCAATCTCGGCTTCGGCCTGATGCTTGAGTTGACGCGCAAGAGCGACGGCAACCCCATGCAGGCGCTGATCCTGATTCCGTCGTCGATCGCGCGGTTCGTCCGCCTGCCGGGCAAGGACATCCGCTTCATTCCGGTGGAGCAGGTGATCGGCGAGTTCCTCTCGGAGCTTTTTCCGGGATTCGCTGTCGTCGGCAAGGGGATGTTCCGCGTCCTGCGCGACAGCGAAGTCGAAATCGACGAAGAGGCTGAAGATCTGGCGCGGCTGTTCGAAACCGCGCTGAAGCGCCGCCGCCGCGGCCATGTCATCTATCTCGGTGTCGAAGCGGCGATGCCCGAAGATTTGCGCCGCTTCCTCGTCGAACGGCTCGATGCCTCGGTCGACGACGTCTTCCCGCTCGACGGCCTTCTCGGCTTGGCCGACACCAAGCAGCTGATCATCGACGAGCGTCCAGACCTGGTGTTCACGCCGTATAATCCGCGCTTTCCCGAACGCATCCGCGATTTCGGCGGCGATTGCTTCGCGGCGATCCGGCAAAAGGACATCATCGTCCATCACCCCTACGAGAGTTTTGACGTGGTCGTGCAGTTCGTGCGCCAAGCGGCACACGACCCGGCGGTCGTTGCCATCAAGCAGACGCTTTATCGCACCAGCGACGACAGTCCGATCGTCCGCGCCCTCATCGAAGCCGCCGAAGCCGGGAAATCGGTGACGGCGCTCGTCGAGCTCAAGGCCCGCTTCGACGAGGAGCGTAACATCCGCTGGGCGCGCGACCTGGAGCGGGCTGGCGTACAGGTGGTTTACGGCTTCATCCAGCTCAAGACCCATTGCAAGGTCTCGCTGGTGGCGCGGCGCGAGAGCGGCGAGATGCGGCTCTACGTCCACTACGGCACCGGCAACTACCATCCGTACACCGCCAAGGTTTATACCGATCTCAGCTTCTTCACCTGCGATCCGGCGCTGTGCCGCGACGCGCAGCAGCTGTTCAACTACATGACCGGCTATGCGACCCCGGCCAAGCTCGAGAAGATCGCGATCGCGCCGATCAATCTGCGCCAGCGTGTGACGCAGCTGATCGACGCCGAGATCGCGCATGCGCGGGCGGGACGGCCGGCGCAAATCTGGGCGAAACTCAATTCGCTCGTCGATCCGGCGATGATCGACAAGCTCTACGCCGCCTCGCAGGAAGGCGTGAAGATTGACCTCATCATCCGCGGCATCTGCTGTCTGCGGCCGGGCGTCAAAGGCCTATCGGACAATATCCGGGTCAAGAGCATCATCGGCCGTTTCCTCGAGCACGGGCGAATCGTGTGTTTCGGCAACGGCAAGGCATTGCCGTCACACGATGCGTTGGTGTTCATCTCGTCGGCGGACTGGATGCCACGCAACTTCGATTGGCGAGTCGAGGCATTGGTGCCGATCGAGAACGAGACCGTGCACCGGCAGGTCATGGTCGAAATCATGCAAACCTCGCTCAAGGACGAGGCGCAGACGTGGTGGCTGGGATCGGACGGCGTCTACGAGCGGGCGAGTGTTGATTCCAACGCGCCGAGCGCGCATACATATTTCATGACCAATCCGAGCCTCTCCGGTCGTGGCAGTGCCTTGCAGCAACGCACACGGCCATCGCCGCGATTGGTGACAGAACGAGGCGAATCCTGAACATGGCGCCGCGTTTTGCCGCGGCGGTCGAAGGAGCCGTCCGGCGTGATGCGGTCGCCGTCGTCGACATCGGCTCGAATTCGCTGCGCCTCGTGGTCTTCGATGGGCTGAAGCGGCCCGCGCGTACGCTGTTCAACGAAAAGGTGCTCTGCGGCCTCGGCCGCAGCCTCAACAAGACGGGCAAGCTCGACGCCGAGGGCGTCGAGATGGCGCGCGCTAATATGCAGCGGTTCGTGGCGCTGGCGCGGACGCTGGGTGCGACGCGATTCGACGTCCTGGCGACGGCGGCGGTGCGCGACGCGGCGGACGGTCCGGCCTTCGTTCAGGAAATCGAAAAACGCTACAACGTCCGCGTCCGCGTGTTGTCGGGCGAGGAAGAGGGCCGGTTGTCGGCGCTGGGCGTGGTCGCGGGCATGCCGGAGGCGGGCGGCATCGTCGGCGATTTGGGCGGCGGATCGATCGAATTGATCGAGATCGGCAAAGGCGCGGTCGGCCGCGCCGCGACCTTGCCGCTCGGCCCGTTGCGGCTCGCCGACCTGGCCGACGACGACAAGAAGCTGAAGGACGTGATCGATCGGCTGCTGACAACGGTGCCGTGGCTGACCGCTGCCGACGGCGGCAACTTCTATGCCGTCGGCGGCTCGTGGCGTGCACTCGCACGCATCCACATGGCCGAAAGCCAATATCCGCTGCACATCATCCAGAACTACACGCTGTCGCGCGGCGAAGCGGAGCGCTTCCTCGATTTCATCGCCAAGCAGACGCGCAAATCGCTCGACGGCATCGCCGGCCTGTCGAAGAAGCGGCTCGAGGTTGTGCCGCTCGCTGGCCGCGTGCTCGCCCGCATCATGAAGCGCATGGACCCGAAGCGCGTCGTCTTCTCGGCCTGGGGATTGCGCGAGGGCCACCATTTCAGCCTGCTCGACCCGGCCGAACGCGCGGCCGATCCGCTGATTACGGCCTGTCTCGAAACCGCCCGCGCCAACATGCGCTTCGGCGACATCGGCGACGCGCTGTTTGCCTGGATGAATCCGCTGTTTCCCAAGGAGCGGCCCGAGCTGAAACGCCTCCGCCATGCGGCGTCGCTGCTGTCGGACGTCGCCTGGAACGATCATCCGGATTACCGCGCCGAGCAGGCGGTCCGGCACGCGCTCTACATGCCGGTGGCCGGCATCGATCACGCCGGCCGGGCGTTCGTTGCCGCGGCGTTGCACGCCCGTTATGGCGGCCGCGGCACCGTCGAGCTCTTGGCGCCGCTCGAATTGCTCGACGAGTCCGAGCTGCCGACGGCGCGCCTTATCGGCCTGGCGTTACGACTGGCCTATACGATCAGCGGCGGCGTGCCGGCTGCTCTTCACGGCACGACGCTTGCGCTTCAGGGTCACGAAATCCTGCTGTCGCTGAACGGCGACGGCGCGCAGCGCTTCGGCGAAAGCGTGCAGCGGCGGCTCGATGCCTTGGCCAAGGCCATGGGCCGCAAAGGCGTGATGAAGCGGCCCTGACCGTTACTGAGCGGCGGCTTCGGTTGCCGCCGTGCGCACCAGTTTGATGCGCTTGCCGGCGGCGGTCAGCGCCAGGCGGCCGTGCTTCAGATCGAGCGCATCCTTGCCGAACAGGTCGGCGCGCCAACCTTGTAGCGCGCGCACCGGCGCCTGGTCGTCGGCGGCGATCATTTCGAGATCCTCGCTGTCGGCGACCAGCTTGGTCGCGACGTGATTTTCTTCGCAGCGGAGTTTCAACAACACGCGCAGCAATTCGACCAGCGGGCCGATGCCCTGCGGCAATTCGCGGCGCGGCGCCGGTTGCGGATAGTCGGCTTCGGGCAGCGTCGCGACACGCGCGACGACGACCAGCACTTCGCCGCCCAACTTGCCTTCGGCAAAACCTTTGCCGAGACCACGGGTGTGCGCCAGCTCGTCCGTGTCGGCCGGCGCGTGCGCGGCGATTTCGAGCAGCGCCTCGTCGCGGATGATCCGGCTGCGCGGCAGGTTGCGCTGTTGCGCTGCGGTTTCGCGCCACGCCGCCAATTCGCGCACCAGGGCCAGCATCCGCCGGTTGTTGCTGCGGACCTTGAGCCGTTTCCAGGCATCAGCCGGATCGAGCCGATAGGTCGCCGGATTGGTCAGCACCGCCATTTCCTCGTCGAGCCAGCCGTGGCGGCCGCTGCGGTCGAGCTGGGCGGCCAATTTCTCATAGACCAGGCGCAAATGGGCGACGTCGGCGATGGCATATTTGAGCTGGCGGTCGGTCAGCGGCCGGCGCGCCCAATCGGTGAAGCGCGACGTCTTGTCGATATGCGCGCCGGCGAGGCGCGCCGCCAGCGTCTCGTAGCTCGCCGATTCGCCGAAGCCGCACACCATCGCCGCAACCTGCGTGTCGAAGATCGGCGCCGGCACCTTGCCGGTGGCGTTGTAGAAAATCTCGATGTCCTGCCGGGCGGCATGAAAGACCTTGAGGATGGCCGGATCGGCCATCAAGGCATGGAGCGGTGCTAGGTCCATGCCCTGCGCCAGCGGATCGACCGCAACCGCGCCGACTGGTCCCGCCAGCTGCACGAGGCACAGCTGCGGCCAATAGGTCTTGTCGCGCATGAATTCGGTGTCGACGGTGACGTAAGGGGCGCCGGCGAGGCCGCGGCAAAACGCCTCGAGCGCGGCGCGATCGGTGATCAGAACGCTCATGCCGCTTTCATACACCGAATCGACGGCCGCCAGAAACCGCGAAGGACGCGCGCCTTGACAAAAAGCCTGGTCCCGTGCGCTTTTCGCCTCGCTCGCGCGAAGGACGGGTCGGCAGATGCATCTTTATCGGACGCATAATTGCGGCGCATTGCGCCCGGATCATGAAGGTAAGACGGCACGGCTGTCCGGCTGGGTGCATCGCAAGCGCGACCACGGTCAGCTGCTCTTCGTTGACCTTCGGGATCATTTCGGCGTCACCCAGTGCGTCATCGACGTGGCGAGCCCGCTGTTCAAGCAGGCCGACGCGCTCAAGCTCGAAAGCGTCGTGACCGTCACCGGCCGCGTGGTCCGGCGCTCGCCCGAGACCGTCAATCCCAAGCTGCCGACCGGCGCCGTCGAGGTGCAGATTGCCGAAATGACGCTGCAGTCCGAGGCCGAGCCGCTGCCGTTCCCGGTCAATGCCGAAGCGGAATACCCGGAGGACATGCGGCTTAAATACCGCTTTCTCGATCTGCGGCGCGAATCCGTGCACGCGAATATCGTGCTGCGCGCGCAAGTGATCGCGTCGATCCGCCGTCGCATGATCGAAAGCGGGTTCACCGAGTTCCAGACGCCGATCCTCACCGCGTCGTCGCCGGAAGGCGCGCGCGACTACCTGGTGCCGAGCCGGCTCCATCCTGGGACGTTCTACGCCCTGCCGCAGGCGCCGCAGCAGTTCAAGCAGCTGCTGATGGTGGCGGGCTTCGACCGCTACTTCCAAATTGCGCCGTGCTTCCGCGACGAAGCCAGCCGGGCCGACCGTTCGCCGGGCGAATTCTATCAACTCGACTTCGAGATGAGCTTCGTCACGCAGGACGATGTCTTCGCCGCGATCGAGCCGGTGCTGGCCGGTGTATTCGAGGAATTCGCCAAGGGCCGCACCGTAAGCAAGCCACCGTTCCCGCGCATCGCCTTCGACGAGGCGTTGCAGAAATACGGCACCGACAAGCCCGATCTGCGCAATCCGATCACCATGTCGGATGTCACCGAGACGTTCCGCGGCTCGGGCTTCAAGCTCTTCGCCGGCATTGTCGCCAAGGATGCGGCAGCGCGCATCTGGGCGATTCCGGCACCGGGCGGCGGCAATCGCGCCTTCTGCGACCGAATGAATTCCTGGGCGCAGGGCGAGGGCCAACCCGGCATGGGTTACATCTTCTTCCGCGGCACCGAGGGCGCCGGACCGATCGCCACCAATCTCGGGTCCGAACGCACCGAGAGTTTGCGGACGCAGCTCGGCCTCAAGGACGGCGATGCCGTGTTCTTCGTTGCCGGCCAGCCCGCGATATTCCGGCCGTTCGCCGCCGCGGCGCGCCTCAAGCTCGGCCGCGATCTCAATCTGACGCGCGACGGCGTCTTCGAATTCTGCTGGATTGTCGATTTTCCGATGTACGAGCGCAACGACGAGACCGGCAAGATCGAGTTCTCGCACAATCCCTTCTCGATGCCGCAGGGCGGGCTCGCCGCGCTCGAAAGCCAGGATCCGCTGACGATCAAGGCGTTCCAGTACGACATCGTGTGCAACGGCGTCGAGCTGTCGTCGGGTGCGATCCGCAATCATCGGCCCGACATCATGTACAAGGCGTTTGCGATCGCCGGTTATAGCGCGAGCGACGTCGAGAGCCGCTTCGGCGGCATGCTCAATGCCTTCAAGTTCGGCGCGCCGCCGCATGGCGGCTCGGCGCCGGGCATCGACCGCATCGTCATGTTGCTGGCTGATACGCCCAATATCCGCGAAGTCGTCGCCTTCCCGATGAATCAGCAAGCCCAGGATTTGCTGATGCAGGCGCCGGCGCCGGTGCCGCCCGAGCGGTTGCGCGAGCTGCATATCCGCGTCGTCATGCCGCCGGAAAAAGAGCCGAAAAAGCCGGGATAAACGGTCTCTGGGGCGGTGGAGGGGATGGACGCGGCCGTGCTAGCCTAAGCACAGAACGGGATTTCTTCGGTTCGCAGTGGGCACGCAGGCGCGCAAATTGAGAGCGATCGTACGGCGCGGCGGGGGATCGGCCTTGCTGGCGGCATTGATTGCCATGGCGGCGCCGGCTTGGGCCGCCAATATCGCTATCGATCCGCATGAGGCACTTTACAATCTGACGCTCGAATCCGCGAAATCGGCGAGCGGGGTCGTCGGCGCCAACGGCGCGATGTTCTACAAGTGGGGCGAAACCTGCGACGGCTGGACGCTCGAGCAGCGGTTTCACCTGCACATCTCCTACGCCGAAGAGGACGCCACCGATATCAGCTCGACCGTCGTCACCTTTGAATCGAAGGACGGGCTGCGCTACCGCTTTAACGAACGCCGCCTGCGCAACGGCGAGCTCGACGCGGAAATTCGCGGCGAGGCGCATCTCGACGGGCCGGGCAAGGGGGGTGTCGCCGAGTTCACCAAGCCGGAAGCGGCAACCCTGACGTTGCGGCCGGGCGTTCTGTTCCCGACGGCGCACACGCTGGCGTTGATCGCGGCCGCGCAAGCGCATCAGCAGTTCATATCGCGTTATGTCTTCGACGGCTCGGACGTGGAGAACGCCGGGCAGGTCTCCGCCTTTATCGGCGGCGCGCTCCCGCCGCCGGGCCCCAAGGCGGCGAAGCCGCTCAACGACCCGTTGCTGCAACACACTGGCTGGCCGATCCGACTGGCATTCTTCCCGGCCAGCGACAGCGACACAGCCGATCAGACCGAGCCCGATTACGAGCTCAGCATGCGGTTGCTGGACAACGGGGTGACCCAGGAGATGAAGCTCGATTACAGCGACTATGTGGTCGGCGCCACCCTGAGCGATATCAAGACGCTGCCGCGTCCGGGCTGCTAGCCCACGCCGCGCGGAAATGGTTACCAAATATTAAGGCCCGTCAACGTATCAAGCGGTTGGGCGGCCTGCGGCGGTCGGCGATAGGACGGGAAATCCGGTTCCGGCCCGTATAATCTTTTAACTAGTTATCCTTAGGATCGTGGGCCTGCCGAGCTTTCGAACGCGTAGCAGTCGGGGACGGGAATATTCATATGGCCAGCAAGCGGGTCCTCATCGTCGAAGACAACGACCTCAACATGAAGCTCTTCCACGATCTGCTGGAAGCGCACGGCTACGACATTTTGCAGACCAAGGATGGCATGGAGGCGCTGAAGCTGGCGCGTCAGCATCATCCGGACCTGATTTTGATGGACATCCAGTTGCCTGAGGTGTCCGGCCTCGAAGTGACTAAATGGATCAAGGAAGACGAGGAGCTGCGCGCCATCCCGGTGATCGCGGTGACCGCCTTCGCTATGAAAGGCGACGAAGAGAAGATCCGCGAAGGCGGATGCGAGGCTTACATCGCGAAGCCGATCTCGGTCGCCAACTTCCTCCAGACTGTGGCCCGCTTCCTGAATTGAACGAAACGACATGTCCGCCCGAATCCTTGTCGTCGACGACGTTGATGTGAACGTCAAGCTGCTCGAAGCCAAGCTGACGAGCGAGTATTTCAACGTACTTGCCGCCAACGACGGCGAGAGCGCGCTTCGGATCGCCCAAGCAGAGCGGCCGGATCTCATCCTGCTCGACGTCATGATGCCGCGCATGGACGGATTCGAAGCCTGCCGCCGACTCAAAGCCGATGCGCGCACGTCCGACATTCCGGTGGTGATGGTCACGGCGTTGACGGAGGCAGCCGACCGCGTCCGCGGACTCGAGGCCGGCGCCGATGATTTTCTCTCCAAGCCGGTCAACGACATCGCGCTCTTCGCACGGGTCCGCTCGCTCGTGCGGTTGCGCCGCATGATGGAAGAGTGGCGGCATCGCGAGGAGGTCTACGACCAATTCAACGCCCTCTTCGACCGGGAGGCTCCGGCCGAGGACCGCGGTCCGGCGCGCATCCTGTTGTGGGAGGAGAACAGCTTCTCCGGTGCCCGCATCGCCGAGCTGTTGGCGCCGGTGGCGAGCGAAGTGGTTCGCCCGACCAGCGCCGAAGAGCTCATTCACAACTGCGATCATTCGATCGAGCTGGTCATTCTTTCGCTGGCGGGCAAGCTCGACGCGCTGCGCCTCGTGTCGCAGCTGCGCGCGCAAGAGCAGAGCCGCCTCGTGCCGATTCTGCTGATCGCCGATCCATCGGAACTGCCGCGCCTGGCCAAGGGCCTCGATCTCGGCGCCACCGATTACCTGGTCCGACCGCTCGATCGCAACGAGCTGATCGCCCGGGCCCGCACCAGCATCCGCCGCAAGCGCGTGCAGGACCGGTTGCAGGAAAACTATCAAAAGAGCCTGTCGCTCGCCCTCACCGACGGCCTGACCGGGCTCTACAATCGCCGGTATCTTTCGGCCCATCTCGAAAGCTTGCTGCCAAGCGTCGCGGACGGTGCCAAAGGGCCGGGATTGCTCATGTTCGATCTCGACTTCTTCAAGCGCGTCAACGATACGCACGGGCATGCGGCCGGCGACGCCGTGTTGCGCGAAGTCGCTGCCCGCGTCGCGCGCAATGTCCGCGCCTTTGATCTCGTCTCGCGATATGGCGGCGAGGAATTCGTCGTCGTCCTGCCGGAGACGCCGTTGCCCGTCGCTGTCGTGGTCGCCGAGCGCCTGCGCGCGGTGGTTGCCGAGAAACCCGTCGCCGTCGGTGACGGGACCGAGATCAACGTCTCGATCAGCGTCGGCGTCGCCGTGACGCGCGATGCCACCGAAACCGCCGCTTCGTTGATGCGCCGCGCCGACGAGGCGCTGTACGCGGCCAAGGCGCACGGCCGGAATTGCGTGATGACCTATCCGGCGGACGCCGCCGTCGCCAACGGCGCAGCTGCCTGACGACGACCGGACACAATCGCAAAAAGCGAAAAGCCGCATCCTCGGATGCGGCTTTTTTGTCGGCGCGGCAGACCGCCAGCCTACTTGATCTTGGATTCCTTGAAGACGACGTGCTTCTTCGCGATCGGGTCGTATTTCTTCAGCTCGAGCTTCTCGGTCTTGGTGCCACGCGGATTCTTGTGCGTGACATAAAAGAACCCGGTGTCCGCGCTGCTGACGAGCTTAACGATGATTGAGCCGCCCTTGGCCATGGCGTCGATCCGCGAAAGAATGGAAGAAGGGGCGGACCATAGCGCCGAGCGAGCCCTATTTCAAGCCGGCCGAGCGACAAAATGGCAAGGAAATGGCCGAAAATGCGGATGGCACAAGGACGGATCGACGTCGCGACCACGGGCCCGGGCTTTTACGAGGTGACGGCCCAGGCGGCGGCCTGGGTCGCCGAACAGGGGGTCGAGGCCGGCCTGTTGACGCTGTTCATCCGGCATACCTCGGCCTCGCTCCTGATCCAGGAAAATGCGGCTCCCGAGGTTCGGACCGATTTGACGGATTTCCTGGCCAGGCTCGCGCCGGAGGATCCGTCGCGCTGGCGCCACGACGACGAGGGTGCCGACGATATGCCGGCGCACGCGCGGGCCGCCCTGTTGCCGGTCCAGCTCTCGGTGCCGGTTGCGGCGGGCCGGTTGCTTCTCGGCACCTGGCAGGGGATTTACGTGGTCGAACATCGGCGGCGTCCGCATCGGCGCGAGATCGCCCTTCATTTGATCGGAACCTGACGCATTTTCATGGATAACGACGCGGGCGCTTGGCCGTGGATACGGGTGCGGTTGACCGTGCGGCGGTGATGATTTACGACTGGCGCCAACACATAAAAACGTTCGTTGCGCGCGGCTGTTAAATCGGGTGGGGAGTTGGGGGATCGGGCCAATCGCGGTCACGAGTCTGCGGCGAGAGTCTGCGCCGCCGAGTCGAGTGATTTTACACGATTAGGCACCCGGTGATCCTACGTAATTCCTTGTCTCTATCGTGAGCGCTCGTGAGCGCCGCCGCGACACCGAATTTGGGTCTTGTCGCGTGAGGGCGCCATGGGATTGGCCGATCTGTGCTTAGCCGGGGCTGACGGTTTCGGATTTTTCGACTGTATTTCCGATCCGGGAGAGCTGTCGGAGCTATCAATTGCGCTGCTCGTCGGGCTTTTCCTCGCCCTGCTGTCGGCGGGGTATCTCGGCCTCGCGATCTATCGCGTGCTGCGTTATCGCACCGCGCCGACAGTCGATACCGGTTTCCGGCCAGCCATCACCATTCTGAAGCCGCTCTGCGGCGCTGAGCCGGAACTTTATTCCTGCCTCCGATCGTTTTGCGATCAAGATTATCCGGAATTCCAAATCGTCTTCGGCGTTGCCGACGCGGCTGACGGTGCCGTCGCCGTCGTCAAGAAGCTGATGTCCGAATTCCCGACGCGGGATCTGATCCTGACGATCGATGCTCACATCCAAGGCGAGAATTTGAAGGTCAGCAATCTCGTCAATATGGCCCGCTTCGCCAAGCACGACGTCATCATCGTGTCGGACAGCGATACGCGCGTTGGTCGCGATTGCTTGGCGCGGGTGGTGGCGCCGCTCGCCGATGCCCGAACCGGCGCCGTCACATGCTTGTACAAAGCGGCGCCGACACCGGGTCTCGCGTCGCGGCTCGGTGCACTGTTCATCGACGATTGGTTTCTGTCGTCGGCGGTGGTGGACGCGCGCATGCGCGAGGTGACGTATTGTTTTGGGCCGGTAAGCGCCGTCCGTCGCGACGCTCTTGAGGCGATCGGCGGCTTCTCGCGGCTGGCCTCGCATTTGGCCGACGATTTCATGATGGGCCGATTGATCGCCGCTGCCGGATATCGCATTGAGCTCGCAGACGTGATCGTCGAAACGGTGGTGGCCGAGACCTGGCACTCGCTGTTCGCGCATGAGCTGCGGTGGGCGCGCACGGTCAAGGCGGTCAAGCCCGGCGAGCATTTCATGTCCGGCATTACCGAGCCGTTGCCGCTGATTGCTCTACTTCTGTTCAATCACGGGGCGCTCGGTTGGTCGGCGATCGGCGCGGTGATGGCACTGCGCCTTGCGCTGCATTATGCGCTGCGAGCGCGTTTTGCCGTTGTGCCGCCGTGCCCGTGGCTGGTGCCGTTGCGCGAGTGCCTGTGTTTCGCTGTCTGGGTCGCAAGCTTCGCCGGCAGCAATGTGCGGTGGCGCAATCGCGATTTCGTGATCGACGCTGGTGGCCGCCTGATCCCGCTGGCCAGCCGGTATGCGTCATGATAACGGCAGGGCTGTGAAGCAGCTGATCGTCACCGCCGATGATTTCGGCCTGGCGCCCGCCGTGAACGAGGCGGTCGAGCAGGCGCATCGTCGGGGCATCCTGTCGGCCGCCAGCCTGATGGTCACGGCATCGGCGGCGGATGATGCAGTTGATCGCGCCCGGCGTTTGCCCGAACTCGGCGTCGGGCTGCACCTCGTATTGGTCGATGGCCGGCCGGCGCTGCCGCCCGACGAGATTCCGGATCTCGTCGGGTCCGATGGCCGTTTTCCGACCGACGTGACGGCAGCGGGGATCAACATCTTTTGCCGGCCGCGGGCCCGCGCCCAGCTCGAACGCGAGATTCGCGCCCAGCTCGAATTGTTCCGCAAGACCGGCCTCGCGCTGGATCACGTCAATTCGCACCATCATTTTCACATTCATCCGACGATCGCGGCGACGCTGGTGCGCCTCGCGCCGCAATACGGCATCAAAGCCATACGGGTACCGACCGAACGGCCGATCGAAAGCTGGCACGCCGCCGGCGATCGCCTGCTGCGGCGCCTTCTTGCATCGATCACCCAGGTTCCCTGGACCCGATCGCTGCGTCGGCAGCTTGATCGTGCCGGTATTCGCACCAACGATTGCGTGCTCGGCTTGAGCGATACGGGCGACATGCGCGCCGATCGGGTCGCCCGCTACCTGGCGAATTTGCCGGAGGGGGTCTCCGAACTCTATGTGCACGCCGCTGTCGAGCGGTGGAGCGGTCCCGAGGCTTGGCCCCAGAATTATGCCTGCCGCGGTGAATTCGAGGCGCTGATCGACGCGAATGTGTTGGCGACGCTGCGCCGGGTTGGCGTGCGACCGATCACCTTTGCCGCTTTGACGCGGCCGGCCGCATGAGGGCGTGGTTTGCGCTGTGTGCGATCGTCGGCGTGCTCTCGGGCGGCGCGCTTGTGGCGTGGCAGGGTTTTGCCGCCGTCGGCTCGGCGCTCGAGCTGGCCGGGTTGCCGTGTTTGGCGATTATCTGCCTTTTCCACGCGGTCCCTGTGAGCTGTTGCGCCGAGGCGTGGCGCATCCTGCTGCGCAACCCGAAACCCGGAATTTCCGGCTTCGTCTGGTTCCGCTGGGTGCGGGATGCCGGTGGCGACATTCTCGGCATCGTCCCCGCTGGCGGCGAATTAGCCGGCATTCGCACCATGATCGCGTGCGGCGTCGAGCCGGCCCTGGCGGCGGCGTCGACCGTGGTGGACTTGACGGTCGAAATGTCGGCGCAAGCGGCCTTCACGATCTTGGGATTGATGTTGCTGATCGCCCAGCGCCCGAACGATCCAATGGTTGGCTGGATGCTGGCCGGCATCTGGATCGTCCTGGTGTTTGCGGGTGGGTTTTTCATCATTCAGCGGCTCGGCGCGTTTCGGCTGCTCGAACGCCTGGCCGAACGCCTGATCGTCGACCGGGGCTGGTCGCGCCTCGCCAGCGTGCGCGGCATCCATGACCACATCTTGGCGATGTATTCCGATCGGCCGCGGATCGGCCGTGCGCTCGCGACGCATTTCTGTGCATGGATCGTCGGCTGCGGCGAAGCCGGTTTGATCCTCTATTTCATGGACACGCCGCTCGATATTGGCTCGGTCATCGTTCTCGAAAGCTTGACTTATGCGATGCGCAGCGCCGCCTTTTTCGTGCCGGCTGCGGCCGGCGTGCAGGAAGGCGGTTACGTGCTGGTTGGCGCAACGCTGGGACTGGGCCCCGAGTTCGCGCTGGCGCTGTCGTTGATGAAGCGGGCGCGCGAGCTGACGCTCGGGATTAGCGCGCTGCTCATGTGGCAATGGCTCGAAGGACGGTTGCTGTTGCGCGCCCGCCGCGCGCGTCGTTAGTCGGCCGCCGCCGCGTCCGACGCACGCGCCGGCCGGCCGGTCAGCAGCGGCAACGAGAGCAGCGTGAGGCCGGCGACTACGATGAAGACGCTGCGCGGATGCGCCTGATCCATCAGCCAGCCGAACAGTAGCGGCGCGGCGATGCCGGCGAAATTGAATCCGGTCGAGACGAACCCGAAGACTTTGCCGAACGAGCCCGGCGGTGTCGCGGCGCGCACGATCATGTCGCGCGACGGCTGGATGACGCCGTTGAGGAACCCGCTCAGCGCCATCACCGTCACCAGGACACCGGCGCCCATGTCGACGAGGCCGACGAGAAGGATGAGCGCGCCGCTGCCGATGAAGCCGGTGCTGGCGACGAATTCGTGCCGGCGGGCGCGCGTCGCGACATAGCCGCCGGCGAGGACACCAATCGCGTTGCACAGCAGATAGGCCGACAGGACGAAATTCGCCGTGGCGACGGGCGTGCCGTAGAGCGCGCCCAGAGCCACGATCGAGAACCCGCTGATTCCACCCGTCGCCATCGACAGGATCACGAAAAACGCGACGTTGCGGATGATCGGCGGTGAGAACAGCAGGCGCCAGCCGGTTTTGTCGCCGGCAGTGGGTGCCGCCGGAACGACGCGCGGAGCGGCGACCGGTTCCGGCAAGGCGTCGCGGTTCAGCAATAGAACCAGCGCCATGCCGAAGCCGAAGATCGACGCGCCGATGAACGCGCCATGCCAGCCCCAGAGCTTGGCCAGGAACAGCATGGTCACCGGCGCGATGGCGGTGCCGAAGGTGCCGAAGAACGTGTGGATCGAGAACGCCTGGCCGATCCGCTGGCCGGGGATCGAATGCGACAGGATCGAGTAATCGGCGGGGTGATAGATGGTGTTGGCGAGGCCCATTAGCGCCATGCCACCGACCAACGCGCCATAGGACGGTATCGAGCCGGCGACGATCACGCCGATGCCGCTCAGCACCAGTCCGCCGATCAGCAGGCGCCGGGCCCCGAACCGGTCGGCGAGGAATCCGGCCGGCGGTTGAAAAACCAACGAGACGACGTTGAATGCGGCAATCGCGATGCCCAATTCGGCGTAGTTCACGGCATAGTCCGCGCGGACGAACGCGAACAGCGGCGGCAACACCAGCATGTAAACGTGGCTGACGAAATGCGCGCCGCTGACCAGGCCGATGATCTTCGCGTCCCGCGACCGTGGCGGCCGCGCAGCGGTTTCAGCGAGTTGCGCCATGAGTGTCGCTATGTACCACGCGGCCCGATAACGGGCGAGGCCCGCCGGAGCATGCGTGTCATGCGGCCGCGGCCGAACGCGCCCGCCTTTGCAATTTAGGCGGCTTTTTCGGCGTCCGGCTGCTTCGGTGGCGCGGCGTCGGCGAACGCCGGAATCGCCATGCACGAATCATAGATGCGCAGGGCACGCCGGTACGGCTCGAGCTTGACCTTGAACATGCGGGCCGGAAACACCTGGGTGACGAGGCAGATGTCAGCCATCGTCGGCGCATCGCCGTGACAGAATTGGCCGCTCTCGGTGTGCTCAGCGAGCAGCGTTTCCATCGCCTCGAGACCGAGCGAAAGCCAGTGCTGGATCCACGCCAGCTTCTGCTCGTCGGAAATCTTAAGCGTACCCGTAAGGTAATTACGCACGCGTGGCACGATCAGCGGATGCGAATCCGCCACGTTGATCAACGCTAAGCCGCGCACCCATGCGCGCGCCAATGCGTCCTTCGGCAACAGCGGCGGATCGGGGTGGGTCTCGTCGAGATATTCGAGGATCGCCAACGACTGAAACAGCTTGTGATCGCCGTCGAGCAGCGTCGGCACGACCGCCTGCGGATTGAGTTTCTTGTAGCCGGCCGCGTACTGATCGCCATGTTCGAGATGCAGGAACGTATCTTCGCGCTTGAGACCCTTGAGGTTGAGCGCGATGCGGACGCGAAAACTCGCCTGTGAACGGAAGTAGGTGAACAGCTTCATCGTCATGGCGGTTCCTCCCGGCCGCGAGGCTCGCACGGCGTGATCGTTTCTCGCAACCGGCTCGGTGTGTCGCGTCGCGCCGTTGTTTTGCTCGCGCCCGCTGCGAGCCGCTTCATTACCGGTCAAACCATTGTGGTCGATGGTGGCGCGACTATTGCCCGCTAACCTGAGGAAACACTGGCGGTTTTGCCGCTTGCTTCGGATTCGAACTAATTCGATAATCGTGCGCGAATAAAAAAAATATTGGGGAGGGGGCACCGTGACACGACAATCCGGCTTCCTTTTGAGCATCGGCGCCGCTGCGGTGGCACTGGTTGCGATGCTGGCGCCGCCGGCGCGCGCCGCCGAACCCTACGAAATCAACGTCATTTTGCCGCTGACCGGACCGGCGGCGTTTCTCGGCAATGGCGAGAAGATTTCGCTCGAACTGGCCGAGAAAGCGATGAACGCGAAGGGCGGCATCAACGGCCGGCCGGTCAAGTTCGTGATCCAGGACGACGGCACCAGCCCGCAAACCGGCGTACAGCTCGCCAATCAGGTGATGGCGAAGAAGCCGGCGATCCTGCTCGGGTCGTCGCTGGTCGCAATCTGCCGGGCGATGGCACCGTTGATGGAGAATGGACCGGTTAATTACTGCTTCTCGCCGGGCATCCATCCCGATGCCGGCAGCTACGTCTTCACCTCGAGCGTTTCGACGCTCGATCTGGCGCATTCGCTGTTGAACTATTACCGGCTCAAGGGATGGCACAAACTCGCGCTGATGTTCAGCTCCGACGCCACCGGCCAGGACGCCGAGAACGGCGTCAAATCGGTACTTGCGAAGCCTGAATTCAAGGAGATGCAAGTCGTCGATACCGAGCACTTCAACACGACCGATTTGAGCGTGTCGGCGCAGATCGCACACATCAAGGCTTCGGGCGCACAGGCGATGGTCGCTTGGAGCACGGGCTCGCCGATCGCGACCATCTTCCGCGGCATCACACAGGAAGGTCTCGACATTCCGGTCGCGACAACCGACGGCAACATGACCTACGCCCAGATGACGCAGTACAAGGACTTCCTGCCGAAGCAGCTCTATATTCCGGCGGCGCAATGGGTGGTGCGTGATCCGGCGCTGCTGGCGCCGGCGCTGCGCCAGCCGCACGAGGTCTTCTACAAAGCGTTCGAGGCGGCGGGCACGAAGCCGGACATCGCGTCCGAACTCGCATGGGACACGGCCTGGATCGTTGTCGATTCGCTGCGGCAGCTCGGCCCCACGGCGACGGCGAAGCAACTGCGCGACTATATGACGAAGCTGCGAGGCTTCGCCGGAGTCAACGGCGTCTACGATTTCACCAAGACGCCGCAACGCGGGCTCGATGTCGCGGACTCGGTCGTGACACGCTGGTCGCCGGACAAGGCGACCTGGGAAGTCGTCAGCAAGCCGACGGGCATTCCGCTGCCCTAGCGCAGTTGCGGCGGCTATGCTGCCCGTAGCATGAACCTCGCCATACAGATCGTCATTGGCGGGTTGCTGCAAGGCGCCGTTTTCGCCGTCATCGCCTTGGGCTTCTCGCTCGTGTTCCGAGTCACCGGCGTGCTCAATCTGTCGCAAGGTGCGTTCTGCGTCGTCGGCGCGCTGGTGATGTACACGATCGAAGTGAGTTGGGGCTGGCCGATGCCGGTCGCCGCGGTGGCAGCGTCGTTGGCAACGACGGCGTTCGGTCTCGCGCTCGGCGTGCTGTGCTTCGTGCCGGCGGTGCCGCGGCTGCCGACGAGCTCGATGCTGATCCTCACCGCGGGCTTGTTGACGCTGCTGCAGGGTTTCCTGCTCATCGGCTGGTCGAGCCAGCCCTATGCCTTGCCGCCCTTCTCGGGCGAGGCGCCCGTGGTGTTGTGGGGCATCCGAGTTCCGACCCAGGGTTTCTGGATCGCGGGCATCACCATCGCCGTCGTCGTCGCGATGTGGTTCATGGTCCAGCGCACCACCTTGGGTACGGCGCTGCGCGCTTGCGCGGAGAACCGCGTCGCCGCGCGGTTGATGGGCATCGACGTGCCGCGGATGACGCTGCTGAGCTTCGGCTTGGCGGTGCTGATCGCCGCCATCAGCGGCATCGCCGTGGCGCCGATCACCTCGCTCGAGTTCGATACCGGCGGGTTCTTCACCAATTTCGGCTTCATATCGGTCGCGATCGGTGGCCTGGGCTCGTTCCTCGGCTCCGTTGCCGGCGGCCTGTTTCTCGGCGTCGCGGAACAGCTCGCGGCCGGTTATGTCTCGTCGCTCTTCGCCAATGCCTTGGCGCTGGCCCTGCTGTTGATCGTGCTGCTGTGGCGGCCGAACGGCCTGTTCGGCGGCGGCGTGGCCCGGCGCACGGATGTGCGCGACGAGCAGCGCATCTATCACGCGATCGTTCGCGTGCAGGGCAAGGGCGGCCTCGTTTTCGCGATCGCCGCCGTTGCGCTGGTGCTGGTGCTGCCGCTGTTGTTTTCGAGCGCCGGCATCCTCAGTTCGCTGGTGATCACCGGCATTCTCTACATCTCGGTGCTCGGTCTCGACGTCCTGATGGGCTATGCCGGCCAGGTCAGCCTTGGCCAAGCGGGTTTCATGGCGATCGGCGGCTACACCGCTGCGATCCTGGCGGTGACGTACGGCGTGCCGCCGCTATGGGGAACCTTGGCGGGAATCGTGCTGTCGGTGGCCGCAGCCGGGGTGTTGTCGTTCGTCACCTTGCGCCTGCGCGGACATTACCTGGCGCTGGCGACACTGGCCTTCGGCCTGCTGATCGATTCACTCACCGTCGGCATGGTCGACACGACGGGCGGTCCGTCGGGCCTGGCCGGCATTCCCGCGTTCAGCGTCGGCAGCATCGCCTTCGTCAGTCCGATGGAAATGTATTATCTCGTGGCCGCCATCATCATCGCCCTGGTGTTGGCGCTCTACGGCGCCATGCGTTCCGGGTTCGGCCGGGCGCTGATCGCGGTGCGCACCGATCAGACCGCGGCGGTGGCGCTCGGCGTCAATGTCGTGCGCTACAAGCTGGCGGCATTCTTGATCAGCGCCGCGCTGGGTTCGCTGTCGGGCAGCCTCTATGCGTTCTATTTTCACTTCCTCGCGCCCGAGATGGTCGCGACGCCGCGCTCGTTCGAAATGATCGCGATGCTGGTGGCGGGCGGCGAGGGTACGCTGGTGGGTTCGGCGCTCGGCGTCGCGCTGCTGACCTTGCTGCCGACCGTGTTTCAGCCGTTCGCCCTCTATAAGACGCTGGCCGAAGGGCTGCTGCTGGTCCTGTGCTTTATGTGGCTGCCGGAAGGCATGTTCGGCTTTGCCACGGTATGGCTGACCCGCTGGCTGCGGCGGCGCGCGCCGCCGACAACGGCCGCCGAAAAGGCGATGCCATGAGCGACGCGGCGCTGGCAATCCGGGGCCTATCCAAGAGCTTCGGCGGCGTCAGGGCAATCGCCGATGTCTCGCTGACCGTACCGCGGGGCAGCCTGACGGCGGTGATCGGACCCAACGGCGCGGGCAAGACGACGCTGTTCAATCTGGTGACCAACCTCTATGTCGCGGACAGCGGCGCGATCGATTTCGAAGGCCGGTCGATCCGCGGCCGCTCGCCCGGCGCGATCGCGCGCATGGGCCTGATCCGCACCTTCCAGTCGGCACGCATCTTTCCGGGCATGACGACACGCGAGAATACGGTCGCTGGCGCGCATATGCATCTCAAGGTTCCAACGTGGAAGCACATGCTTTGGCTCAAGGGCGCGCGGCGCGAGGAAGCCGCACTGGCCGCCAAAGCCGATCGGTTGCTCGAACTCGTCGGTCTGGCGGCTTTTCGTGATGTTGCCGCGACGGATCTGCCGATGGGCGCGCAAAAGATGCTCGAGGTCGTTCGCGCGCTGATGGCCGAGCCGCGGCTGCTGCTGCTGGACGAGCCGGCGGCGGGTTTGAACGACGCCGAAACCGCGGAGCTCGCCGAGTTGCTGCGCGCCGTGCGCGACAGCGGCATCACCGTCATCGTCGTCGAACACAATATGTCGCTGGTGATGGGGGTCGCCGACCAGGTCGTGGTGCTTGACGCCGGCTCGATCGTCGCCGCGGGATCGCCGCGTGCGATCCAGCAGGATAAACGCGTGATCGCCGCCTATGTCGGGGCGGAGGCGTGATGCTCGAACTGTCCCGCGTCTGCACCGGTTATGAAACGGCGAACGTGATCCACGATATCGATCTCACCGTGGCGCCGGGCGAGATCGTCGCACTGGTCGGCGCCAACGGCGCTGGCAAGTCGACGCTGGTCAAGACGATCGCGGGCCTATTGGCCTTGCGCGCCGGTACGATCGCGCTCGACGGCAAGCGCATCGACCGGTTCAACGCGGGGGCGCGGGTCCTCGCCGGCGTCTCGCTGGTTCCGGAAGGGCGGCAGATTTTCGGCGGCCTGACCGTGTTGGAGAATCTGCGGCTCGGCGCCTATGCGCGGCGCAAAAACCTCGACGAAGGCGCCATGGCGCAGCGGATTGACCGGGTCTGCGAGCGGTTTCCCATTCTACTTCAAAGACTTAAAGAGCAGGCTGGTAACCTCTCCGGCGGTCAGCAGCAGATGCTGGCGATTGCGCGCGGCTTGATGGCCGAGCCACGCATCCTGGTGCTCGACGAACCGTCGCTTGGCCTGGCGCCAGTGCTGGTGACCGAGATCTTCCGGCTCGTTGCCGGTTTGCGCTCGGAAGGCCGCGCCATTCTGTTGTCGGAGCAGAACGCACGGCTGTCGCTGGCGATCGCGGATCGCGGCTATGTCATCGAGAACGGCCGCGTGACGCTCGCCGGCACCGGCAAGGATCTGCTGCACAATCCCGAGGTCGCCGAGCGCTATCTCGGCGTCGGCAAGGGCGTCAATGTCGCCGATGCGTCACGCCACCAACAAATGGTCAAGCAGCTCAAAGAAATTTTCGTCCGGTGATCCCGGTCGAGCATTGACGGTTCGTCGAAGCCTGTGGCGGCTGCGAGAATTGGTGGACTTATCGTAATCTCATAGGCCATCAATAGGCGGCGCAGGGGGTGTCGTTGGCGGATTCATTCTTATCGAGTTTTACGCGGATCTGGCGCGGCGGATATTTTGAAGGCGATCCGCGCGATCCGATGGCGCGCTCGAGCTACGGCGTTTTCGGTTGGCACAGCTCGCTCTATCTGACTTATCGCGCCTGCATCAAACCTTACGTCAAGCCGGGCGATATCGTGCTCGAAATCGGCCCGGGGCGTGGCGCATGGACAAAGACCATCGCCGAGCTCGGGCCGCGGCGCATTTATGCCGTCGACACGGTGCCGGCCGAGCATTCGGGGTTCTGGGACTATGTCGGCCGCCAGCCGAATATCGATTACGTCGTTTCCGGCGATTTCTCGCTAGCGGTCGTGCCGGACAACGCCGTGGACTACTTCTTTTCGTTCGGCTGCTTCTGCCATCTGCGGCCGGAAATGTGCGAGGCCTATGTTCATTCGTTGGCGCGCACGATGAAATCCGGCGCGCGCGGCTTTCTGATGATCGCCGATTACGACAAGCACAATGCGTGCATGGCGCATCATGCCGATACCTCCATCGAGCATGCGTTCCACGGACGCCGGTTCAGGCTCGTGCGCGGTGCCTATTGGCTGTCGCTCAAATTGATGCGCCGGCGCTTCATCGCCGATCCGCTCGACAAGGCGACTGAAACGCCGCACGTGCCGGGTGCCTGGTACCACTGGGGACTCGATCGGGCTTGCGCCGCGCTCGAAAAGGCGGGGTTCACCGTCGTCGAGCGCGACGTTGGCACCAGTCACCGCGATCCCGTCATCCATTTTGCGAAGCGATAACGGACGCGTTGCGCGAGGTTGCGACGTCTTAGCCCGTCCGAACGCGCTTCAGCTTTGCGAGAATAACGTCGAGGCTCGCGCGCCATTCCGCCTGTGGGCATCGCGAATTTCGGCTGCTTCGGTACCGGATCAGGCGGCGCACAGGTGCTCAAACCAACCCTCCAGTCGCTGGCGACGCCCAACGGTCGCCGTCGGCGTTTGGTTTATGGGTTGCTCGGGCGAAACACGCCATATCCGGCTCCCGTTACGCAGAACGGGGCTTGCGCCGCAAGCACGGCTCGGCAAACATCCCGGCCATGACGCTGTCTTTTGTCGCGGCCGGACCCGATCGATGACCGAAAAGGCGCTGCGCGCCGCATATGCCGGCGCGCGCGTGACCGTCGCCGGCGGCCTCGGCTTCATCGGTTCGAATCTGGCGCGGCGGCTCGGCACGCTGGGTGCCGACGTGCTGGCGGTCGACGCATTGCTGCCCGAACTCGGCGGCAACCGGCACAATCTCGACGGCGCGCAAGGGCACATCGCCGTCGAGATCGCCGATCTGCGCACGGCGGACGTCACGCCATTCGTCGCTGGCCGGCAATACCTCTTCAACCTCGCGGCCCAGACCAGCCACCAGGGCTCGATGGACGCGCCGCTGGACGATCTCGATCTCAACTGCCGCGTGGCGTTGCGCCTGCTCGAAGCTTGCCGCAAGAGCGCGCCGGCGATCGGCGTCGTCTTCGCGTCGACCCGCCAGGTTTACGGCAAACCGAACTATTTGCCGGTCGATGAGCGCCATCCGCTCGCGCCGGTCGACGTCAACGGGGTTCATAAGCTGGCGGCCGAGGCCTATCACACGCTCTATCGCAATGTGTACGGCGTCCGGTCGTGCGTGCTGCGGCTGACCAACACTTATGGGCCGCGCATGCGTATCAAGGACGCACGGCAGACGTTCCTCGGCGTTTGGGTGCGAGCGGTCCTCGAAGGACGCCGTTTCGAGGTCTGGCAAGGCGAGCAGTTGCGCGACCTGACCTATGTCGATGACGCCGTCGACGCTTTACTGCTCGCGGCCGCGGTGCCAAAAGCCGCGGGCGGCGTCTTCAATATCGGCGGTGGCCGGCGCGTCGCGTTGAAGCGATTGGCCGACGCGCTGGTGGCCGCACACGGCAGCGGCGGTTATTCGATCGAGCCGTTTCCGGCGACCCGCAAGCGCATCGACATCGGCGATTATCATGCGGACGATCGACAGTTTCGCCGCGTGACCGGCTGGAAGCCGCGCGTCGTGCTCAAGGACGGGCTGGCGCGGACGCTCGCTTATTATCGCCGTAATCTCGCACCCTATCTCTGAGCGATGGCGAGCCGACGCAAACCCATTCCCCAGACGGCACCGCTCGCGGCCTATCGCGCGTCGCGCGCGCGTATCGATCGCGCCGTCGCCCGCGTCCTGGCGAGCGGCCGCTACATCCTGGGTCCGGAAGTCGAAGCCTTCGAGCGCGAATTCGCCGGCTATATCGGCTGCCGTCACGCGGTCGGTGTTGGCTCGGGGACCGACGCGCTGGTGCTCGCGCTGCGTGCCCTTGGGCTGTCGCCCGGAACGCCAATTGCGACGGCGTCGCATACCGCGGTCGCCACCGTTGCGGCGATCGAGCTCGCCGGGCTAACGCCGTTGTTGCTCGACATCGATCCGGCAACCTACACGCTGGCGCCGGCGGCGCTCGAGCGCGCATTCGCCGACAGCCCGCGTATCGGCGCGGTGATTGCGGTGCATCTCTACGGCCAAGCGGCGGATCTCAATGCGCTCGCGCGGTTGACGCGGCGCCATGGCGTCACGTTGATCGAGGATTGTGCGCAAAGCCACGGCGCGATGCTCGATGGCCGACGTCTTGGGTCGATCGGCGACGTCGCGTGTTTCAGCTTCTACCCGACCAAGAATCTCGGTGCGGTCGGCGACGGCGGCGCAGTCCTGACCAGCGACAACGATCTCGCCGCGCGGCTCCGTGAGATTCGCGAATACGGCTGGCGCAAGCGGTATGTCAGCGCCGTGTCGGGCATGAACACGCGGCTCGATCCGATCCAGGCGGCGGTGTTGCGCGTCAAGCTGCCGGGTCTCGACCGCGCCAACGCGCGGCGTGCGGCGATCGCGGCGCGCTATGATCGCGGGCTTGCCAAGACCGGTCTCGGTTTGCCGGTGCGTCGCTCCGGCGCCACGCACGTCTTCCACCAGTATGTCGTCCGCACGCCGCGGCGCGACGCCGTGCGGGCGGCGCTCGACCGCGCCGGTATCGGCACCGCCGTCCACTATCCCGTGCCAGTTCACTTGCAGCCGGCCTATCGCGGCCGCGTCGGCCTCGATCCTGGCGGTCTCGGCGAAAGCGAGCGCGCAGCGCGCGAGGTGCTCAGCCTGCCGATGTTCCCGGAACTCGGCGCCACCGATGTGGCGCGCGTGATCGCGGCGGTGAAAGCCACGCAGGCCTGATCAGCCGGCGATTCGGACGGCGCCAGCAGTTACAGCTTCTGGAGTTGGCACCGGGTCCCGAACCGACGCGGGTATTGCGCTATATACCGCGGCGCCGATCAGCAACCAGAACGCGCGCTGATACATAAGATCGTGCACTTGAGACATCACGCCGAATGCCAGCAGCGACAAGACGAGCAGGATGCGCGCGCAATCCGCTTGGCTTCGTAACGAGCCACGGATTTCGCGGTGGAGGACAATGACGTAAGGAACCGCAAACACCAAAAAGCCGACCAGTCCCGTCTCTGCCAATAGCCAGAGCGGCGTCGAATGGACGATCAAAAACATCCCGCGGTGTTGTTCGAAGGAAAAGACGAAGGCTCCGAGACCCGCTCCGAATAAGGGATGCGCCAGAAACATTTTGAATGCGGCTACTAAGCCTATCCACCGATCATTATTAACTTCGTATGCAGAATCTCCTTTCGTCAGCTGATTATAATTGAAGTCGAAATACCTGTTGATCGCGGCGGTGGCGTGATTAGCGTGGTTGATGAACACCACAAGATGCCCAATCGACGCAATGGCGAGCACGCCGACAAAGGCGTAGGCAAGGGGCACCAACAGAGACCGCCAGTTGATGTAGCCAAGCATGGCCGCCACGACACAAACCACAAGGCATGTTCCCTCGGCAGCACGCGAGGCGGAAAAATAAACTGCCATGTAGGTGAGTGTTAAAGAAAGACGTTGTCGCCAACCAACCAGACGGAGCGCAATGATGGCGGCGAGCACGAGCAAAAGCTGAAAGCCGAACGCATTCGGATTCTGGGCAAACCCTTCAATGCGGTACGTTTGGTATGAGACTAAATTGGTCGGAATATCTGCCCCTAACGCGACTGCGACGAGAAGGGCTAATTCGAGCGCGGCCACTGCCAATCCGGCGGCAACAAATGTCCGCAACAAAACCCGGGTGCTCTCGGCGCCGTTTTGCATCGCAAGCAGCGCACCAGTCGCCGCGTAAGCCAACAGGACCAACCATCCAAAGAGCCGATTCGTTGACGCCCAGGCGGTCCAGCCGTCAACGAGCCAGCCGTGCAGAAACGCGAGCACAATAACCGCACTCATGAGCGCTACGATTATGCCGGCGTTTGGCACGCGACTAGACCGTGCGCGTGTAGATGTCGAAAACATCTGACGAACAAACAGCGCGCCGCCGAAAAGTACGACGGAGTCGGCGAGGTTGACGTCGAGTTGGCCGGCGCCCACGGGGACGTGGATTTGGAAGAAAACGGCGGACGCTACGAAAATTGGGATGCACCAATTGAGGAAGTCGCTGTGAGTTGCACTCGCGCGCGACCCAATTTGTTGTGAAGTCTTCGCCGGGGCGAATTTGGTGAATCCAGAGCTCACAAGTGCCAGCATCGCCATGATCAAAATCGACGAGAAACCGATGAGCAACGCGATGACGAGCGACGTCGAATATGGCACGCCAACGGCGCCCAGTGCATAAACAGCGCTCACCTCGCGCAAGCCCCAGCCGGCGAGGCTTAGCGGTATGCTGGCCGCAAACATCACAAGAGTCGTCGCCGCGACGAGATTGATAAGTCCAACCGAATGCACGAGGCCCACGGCCGCAACGATGTACGCGGCCATGGTCGTCAATTGGATTAACAAGCTGACCAGTGATGTCCGGAAATAAATCGTGATCGCATCGACCCACGCGACATGCTCGAGCGCGCGCTTCGCGCCGGTTCCCCAACCAAATACCGCTCCAGCGGCGCCGACAATGGCAATTCCTGCCAGGATTTTGAGGAATTCGTCGCCACCCCCGGCAAGATCGAGCGTGATATGGCCGAACAAATAGAAAGTACCGATCAGTGCAAGCGCCAGGGAGATCGCGGCCGCAACAACACGCTCATATCCGGTGATGATGATGGTGGTCGGCATCGACACGCCGACCTTCGAGAACACGGCGCTTCGTGCAAGAGTCTGGCCGATGATCTGGAAGAAGAAACTACCAGCAAGTTGGCCCAAAGCCGTCGCCGCGAACGCATCCCTGAAGCGGACTGGATGATGCAAATCGCGGGCAAGTAGCTGGAGGCGGATGCAGGCGAGCAAGTTGCCAAGCGTTAGCGCAATCAGGACGATGGCCAATGTTGATATTTGCAGACTGGCTGCGGTCTTCCACAGCTTACCAAGGTCGAAGCGACTGAAGGCCACGGCAAGCGCGCTGACCGTGACAAGGATCGGCAGCCCGTGCTGCGCAATTTTGAAGAGCGTCGGTTTTTCAGATAACTGCGTGGGCCTTCTGGGCGATTTTTCCGGAAGCGCAAGGCCATCATCGGCTGGAGCTGACATAGGCGTATTCAGGGGGCCTGGTTCCGTCATCCGTTCATATGCGGCGACATTCCAGGCTGCATCTCTGGACGTATTGGCTTGCGCCGCTGCCAGCGCAGGTTTTCCTCCGTCGAAATCCTGGCGACGTTCATCCTGGGTTCTGCGGTTTTTCCGATCATTTCCGGCACGTTCCGCTGCCGTGGCGATGCGCTCCCATATTGCTTCATAGCGCGCGATCGCAGCCGCAAGACCGTAATGCTGCTCCATCCGGTCGCGCGCCGCTTTGCCAAGCCGGAGGCGAAGGGCCTGGTCTTCCGCCAGATTCACAATGACTTCAGCCAATGCCTGTGGATTGCGCGGTGGCACGACCAATCCTGTCTTGTCGATGATCAATTTGGAATCACCAACGTCGGTTGCGATACACGGCACGCCCGTTGCCATCGCCTCTGCCAAGACATTGGGGAATCCTTCGCCGTATGCCGATGAAAGGACTGCCATATCGAGAGCCGCGTTCAAACCGGCAGGGTCGTCACACTCACCGATCAGGTGAACGGGTGCGCTCACCACATTTGCTAGCCTCGCCAAGGCTTGATCGTTTTGGGTGATCCCGCGTCCGGCGAGTACGAATTCCAAGTTCGGTAGGTGACGCGCGGCCTCGGCTGCCGCTCGCAACATACCTTCGTGATCCTTCATCGGATCGCGCCGCGCGACCATGCCAACAAGAGTGACGCCGTCTTTGATGCCTAGACGCTGCCGCCAACGTGTTCGTGCATCAACGTTAGGGCAGAAAATGGCTGTGTCGATGCCGTTTGGAACGAGTGCCCACTGCTGTGCGCGATAGCCCAGATGTAAGTGCCATCGGCGTCCGGATTCGGAATTCGCCATGACCAAGTTCGGCAGGGACGAGAGCCAGACGAGAAATCGGACAACAATCCGCGTCGACCACCGATACTGTGACAGATCCATGTTCGAGCAGCGGAGGTTCCACGCGATGGGATATCCCGTCAACTTTGCGGCGATGAGGCCGATCAAGTCGGCATGGTAAAGCCACGTTTGAATGACGATAGGCCGTTCACGCCGAATGATTTTGGCTAGGCCAAATATTCCTCTTAGCGATGGAAGGTAACGCCGCATGCCGAGTGAAACGACATCGGCCCCAGCGTCACGGAGCGCCGGAACCAAGGTGCCGTCGCGCGAGAGCGACACCACGACATGACGATACCGCGTCGACGCCGTGACGAGCCGCAACAGCATGCGTTCGGCGCCGCCTGCGCCTAATTCGGTGATGACGTGGACGATCGCGGGTTTCATCGTTGTGCTTTGCGGCAACTTAATCCGAGGTACACAAACGGGAGCATGCGCGCGAATGTCGCGCTAAGCGGTTGAGTTTTCATCATTGGTGACGACCATATCACTTAAAATTCGAGGATTCGATGTCCGCACCCGCTGCATCACCCCCAGAGGCATTGATGTGACGCAGACGGGAATGTGGGTCAAATGCGTCTCTCCTTGCGGAGCTAGGAAACCGGAGTGTCTGGGAAGCGCATGACATAAAGATGGCAAGAGCTGCCCAATATTTGTGCCAGCCGGGCGCGTCGCTCCAACAGTATGCGCGCGCCGCACACCATCGAGCCGGTATAGAACAGACCCATTGGCCTGTCGTAGAACAATTCGAATCCGTTGCGACGAAAATTTTTGCGCCACCAGCGGGGATGGAACAGCCAAAGTTCTGCGAACCCGAAGCCGCGTTCGCCGTGACGGGGCTGCAACACTGCGGCGCCGCACGCGCGCACCGCCTGATACCAAGCGCAACCAAGGCTGCGTGGGTCGCCCGAATGCGGCATGGATCGACGGATGGCCGAACGAATGTAGACCAATGCATTGCCATACGAAGACAAAATCGACCAAAAACGCCACGCGTGGGTCGGCAACACGTGAATTGCGATACCCTGGGCCTTCAGGACGCGTCGGATCTCAGCATGAAGCCCTTCAAGATCACGAACGTGTTCCAATGCGTTTGACGAGAAAACGACGTCGAAGCTTTGTGCCCCGAATGGAATGTGGATGCCATCGTAATCGATCACCGGAAAGACGCGAACGCTGGCATACGCCGAGTCGGCTACTTCAATTGCCATCACATCAAAACCGCGACGTTGCAATTCGAGCGCTTGCAAGCCGGTACCGGCGCCAATTTCTAGAATGCGAGCGCCAGACGGCAGGTATGGCACGATCGTGACGATCTCAGCGGCGCGCAAGGTGTTCAAGTATTCAATGGAAAACATCGCCGACGAGTCTCCGCAAATCGTATCCTCGCAGCGGTGAAAAACCGGCTGGCACTTGCGCTCCTCTATGACGCTCACAAGTTCCCATCGACCGTCGCGCAAGGACCGACAATATCAGCGCTCAGGCCAAGCGACACAATCTTAGCCCCGGTGCGAGACAGGACAACCGCACGACTTTGGGTGTATGGCACAACGAATACAAAGAAACACGACCTAAGTCTTTAATAAAACAGATAAAATCTGTTGACTGTTCATGACATGAACGCGTATGTTCATATTATGAACATGCTTGGTTCAGATCTAGGACAGGCTTCCGGATTCTTGAGGATCGCGTGGTAAGTGAAAGGCGCGGAGCGGTGGCGCAGGGTGGAAATCTCGCCGAGACGGTGAGGTTGCTCGACGACGTCTCCAAGCGAAGCATACCGAACCAGCGCGCCCTGGCACGGCAAATTGGAGTGTCGGTCGGGCTCGTCAACGCGCTGTTGCATCGTGCTGTTCGCAAGGGCCTCATCAAGATCAAAGAAGCGCCGGCGCGACGCTACGGCTATTACCTCACGCCGAAAGGTTTTGCCGAGAAGAGTCGCCTTATTGCGGAATACCTTGACTACTCGCTCAATTTTTTTCGTCTGGCACGCCAAGAATACAGCGATCTGTTTGCGCGGTGTGAGGCGGCAGGCCGAAAACGAATTCTGCTCTCTGGAGCGGATGAGTTGGCGGAAATTGCATCATTATCGGCGCATGGTACGGGCATCGAGCTCATCGGGATTTTCGATCGGACCACGAATCAGGCGCATATCGCAGGTTTGCCAGTGGTGCGTGATCTCGTAGCGCTTGGGACCATTGATATGGTTGTGCTCACGAGTACCCGAAATGCTCAAGAGATCTATGAAGAGTTGAGCGATACTCTTGGTCCAGATCGTGTATTGGCGCCAGAGTTCCTTCGTGTTTCAACGCGGCAAAATACCGGGGAGAAACGCGATGCATGACGCGGGTTGGCTGGTTGTTCGAACACAGCCTTGCGCCGAGGAAAAAGCGCGATCCCATCTCGTCAATCAGGGGTTTGCGCCTTATCTTCCGCGTTATCGTCGACGTGTGGTGCATGCGCGCCGCGCCAGAATGGTGCTCCGGCCACTTTTTCCGGCATATCTCTTTGTGCGATTTGATCCTGCCAAGACACGCTGGCGGTCGATCAACGGCACCGTGGGCGTCCGGTATGTATTGACCGACGGTGAGCGGCCCAGGTGTGTGCCTGAGCGGGTCGTGCAGGAGATCGTGACGCGCGAGGATGAGACTGGAGTGGTTACGCTGAACGGACCCTCGCTTGTACGAGGCCAGGAGGTCCGGTTGGTTGATGGGCCGATGGCCGATGTCTGTGGAATTTTTGAGGAAGTGCACGACGGCGAACGCGTGCTGCTGCTACTCACGCTCCTCGGTCGCAGCGTGCGGGTGGTCGTGCCCGCGAGTGCAGTCGCGGCGGCGTGATGTGACCGGCCGCGAAATAGCGGCCGGAAACCTTGAAAACGGATTCAGCCTGGTGACCATGAGTCACCCGGAGTGCGGTAGCATGCCGAGATCTTTTGGGGGAATCTGACACAGGATTTCGAGGGCGGGTGATATGACGAGCTTTTCCAAAGTGTTTCTCGACCATGCTCGCGATATTTGCGAGCGGCTGGACTATGCAGCGATTGACGATATCGCCGCCGGTATCGCTGCCGTACGCGATCGCGGCGGTCGATTGTTCGTTCTCGGCGTCGGGGGAAGCGCCGGCAACGCGAGCCACGCGGTCAATGACTTTCGCAAATTGTGCGATGTTGAAGCTTATGCGCCGACCGACAACGTATCTGAACTGACCGCGCGTACGAACGACGAGGGTTGGGAAACGGTTTTTGCTGCATGGCTCAGGACCAGCCGTGCGAATGCCAAGGACGCGATCATGGTGTTCTCGGTCGGGGGCGGCAACGCCGAGGCCAATGTGAGTATGAACCTCGTGCATGCGGTTAAAGAGGCCAAAGAGCGTCACTTAGCTGTGTACGGCATTGTGGGGCGCGATGGTGGATATACCGCCCGAGCAGCTGATCGTGCGGTGGTGGTGCCGACAGTTGATCCGGCACTTGTGACGCCCCATGCTGAAGCGTTTCAGGCGATCGTATGGCACTGTCTCGTGTCGCATCCGGCGCTGAAGAAAAACGCCACCAAGTGGTGATGGGGCGCCGACGTCTGTAATGAAAGCGGCCGTGTTCCTTGACCGAGACGGGGTGTTGTCGATCCCCGAATTTCGTAACGGTCGGTCTTATGCCCCGCGCCGTCTCGAAAAATTCGTAATTTACGAGGACGCCGTTGCCGCGGTGGACCGCTTGAAGCGCGCCGGGTTCGTCGTGATTGTCGTAACCAACCAACCCGATGTCGGCGCTGGTCTCGTTTCCCGCGAGACAGTCGAGGCGATGCATGACCTTCTCCGGGCAACCGTAGCCGTGGATGATATCGAGGTATGCTATGAGACGCGCGACCAGGCAACCGAACGCCGCAAACCGGGTGCCGGTATGCTGCGAGATGCAGCGGCAAAATGGATGATTGATCTGAGTCAGAGTTTTATGGTCGGTGACCGCGTGAGTGACATCGAAGCCGGGCGGCGCGCCGGCTGTATGACGGTATTTATCGACCGCCGATACAGTGAGCCAGGCTCGCAAGGGCCGAACACCGTGGTAGTCCGCAATTTGGCTGAAGCCGTGGCATGGATTTGCGACACCACCGAAGGGACAGTAAAAGATGACGGCCGTGGGGCGGAACAGTGACGAGACCTGAGAAATTGAAGATCAAGATTTTCGCTGATGGAGCGGACTTGGCTGGCATCCTTGAGATGTACGCCAATCCGCTTATCCGCGGATTCACGACGAATCCAACCTTAATGAGGAAGGCCGGCGTCGCCGACTACGAGGCCTTTGCCAAAGCGCTCTTGATCAAGGTGCGCGACCGGCCGGTGTCGTTAGAAGTGTTTGCCGATGACTTTGCTGAGATGGAGCGACAGGCGCGCAAGATTGCATCCTGGGGCGCCAACGTTAACGTCAAAATTCCGATTACCGATACTAAGGGCACGAGCGCGGCTCCGCTGATTGAACGTTTGTCGAAATCCGGTGTGATCGTCAACGTCACGGCGATGATGACGCTCGAACAGGTGCGCGCGGTCAGAGGGGCATTGGTGCCGGATACTCCGGCAATCGTCTCAGTGTTCGCCGGGCGTGTTGCGGATACGGGTGTGGATCCCGTGCCTCATATGGCGGAATGCTTGCGCATCCTTTCCGACAGACCAAAAGCGGAACTCCTTTGGGCTAGTCCGCGTGAGTTGCTCAATGTCTTTCAGGCTGATGCCATCGGGTGTCACATCATCACCGCGACCAACGATATTTTGAAAAAGCTCGATTTGGTCGGCAAAGACTTGGGCGCTTATTCGCGCGAAACAGTCGAAATGTTTCGCCGTGATGCTGTGTCTGCCGGCTACGATATCGGCTGACAACCTTTTCAAAGATAATCAACGAGGAATTCAACATGAGGCACGTGCTTGTCACTGGCGGTGCAGGCTATATCGGTAGCTTGCTTTGTCCGCAGTTGCTGCGTAGCGGTTACAAGGTTACGGCGTTCGATACCTGCTTTTTCGGCTCGAGTTTCTTGCCGCACGGCGATCCGAATTTTCGGCTCGTCGTTGGCGATATTCGCGATCTAGATGCTGTCAAGCGCGCGCTCAATGGCATCGACATCGTCGTGAATCTCGCGTGCATTTCGAACGATGCGAGTTTTGAGCTCGACGAAAGGCTGAGCACGACGATCAATATGGACGCGTTCGAGCCCATGGTGCTCGCCGCCAAGGCGGCTGGCGTCGGCCGGTTCGTATACGCGTCGTCGAGTTCTGTCTACGGGGTTTCCGAGGAAAAAAATGTGACCGAGGAACACCCACTGGTCCCGCTGACGCTCTACAACAAGTACAAGGGTCTATGCGAGCCGCTGCTGCGTAAGCACACGAGCCGTGAATTTGTAGGCGTAATTTTCCGCCCGGCGACCGTATGCGGCTATGCGCCGCGTCAGCGTCTTGATCTATCGGTGAATATCCTGACGAATCATGCGGTCACCAACAGGAAGATTACCGTGTTCGGTGGCGCGCAAATGCGCCCGAACCTGCACATCCAAGATTATTGCGACGCCGTGGAATTGTTCATGACCGCGCCGGCGGACAAGATCGCAAATCAGATTTTCAACGTCGGATTCCAGAACATGAGCATCGCCGATCTTGCGGCGCTGACGAAGAAGGTGGTCGAGGAGGTGTTTCCCGAAAAAGCGCCGATCGATATTGTCACCACGCCGAGTAACGACAATCGCTCCTATCACATCAACTCCGATAAGGTGATGCGCGTTTTAGGCTTCAAGCCACGACATACGATTGAAGACGCAATTCGCGATTTGTGCCGGGCATTTGCCGAGGGCAAGTTGCCCAACAGCATGACCGATGATCGCTACTACAACGTCCGCACGTTGAAGGCTACCAAAGCCGCATGAGTCGTCGTCCGATCGCGCTTGTCACCGGTGGAGCGGGCTTCATCGGTTCGCACATGGTCGACCTGCTGCTCGGTCGTGGGTACGCGGTGCGGGTCGTCGACAACTTGAAGGGAGGGCATGAGAGCAATCTCGCCCACCACGCAGGTAGCGCTGACCTTGCCGTCGAATGGGTGGATGTTCGTGATTTGGCGCCCGAGGCCGCCATCTTCAAGGATGTGCGCTACGTATTTCACTTTGCTGGCATCGGCGACATTGTTCCTTCCATCGAGCGCCCAACAGAGTACATGTCGACGAACGTGCAAGGCACGGTGCACGTTCTTGAAGGTGCGCGCGCCGCCGGTGTGACGAAGTTCGTCTATGCAGCCTCATCGTCCTGTTACGGACTGGCTGCAACGCCGACACGCGAAGACCATCCGATCAAGCCGCAATACCCGTACGCATTGTCGAAATACATGGGCGAGCAGGCCACGTTTCATTGGCACCAAGTGTATGGTCTGGCGGTCAACTCGATTTGTATTTTTAACGCCTACGGTCCGCGCGTCCGCACAACTGGCGTTTATGGTGCGGTTTTCGGGGTGTTCTTTCGCCAGAAGCTTGCGCAGAAACCTTTCACGGTCGTAGGCGATGGAAACCAGACTCGAGATTTCGTCTATGCCACCGACGTTGCCACGTCGTTTTTGGCAGCAGCAGAGACGTCTATTGTCGGTGAACGGTTCAATGTTGGTGCGGGCAATCCCCAGTCGGTCAACCGGCTCGTGTCGATCCTTGGCGGCGATGTGACCTACGTTCCCAAGCGACCCGGCGAGCCGGATTGCACGTTCGCGGATATCGGAAAAATCACATCGCAGCTCGGGTGGAAGCCGACGGTCGCATTCGAGGATGGAGTGCACCGTATGCTCACCGACATTGAACGTTGGCGCGATGCCCCACTGTGGGATCCGGCTTCGATCGAGCGTGCGACCGAAACCTGGTTTCGCTATCTCGGCAAGGAAGTGGCTGGACAGGGGGATCGATGATCGTCCCGTTGATGGATCGCTATCGGCATAAGATCAAGACGCCGGAAGAATTGCGCGCAATCGTCGGTGCGCGGCCGCGTAAGCAGCGCGTGATTATGTGCCATGGCGTGTTCGATGTCGTGCATCCTGGGCACGTCAGGCATTTGCTCTATGCCAAAAGCAAGGCGGAGATCCTCGTTGCGAGCATTACGGCTGATAAGCACATCACGAAGGGTTCTCATCGGCCGCACATCACGCAGGATCTGCGCGCGGTCAATCTCGCGGCTTTCGAGATGGTCGATTACGTCATCATCGACCGAAATGATAAGCCGCTGGCAAATATCGCGTTGATTCAGCCGGACTATTTCGCAAAGGGTTTCGAGTACAACGCGGTAGGTCCGGCACCGAAATCCGCCGAAGAGGCCGAAGTGGTCGAATCCTATGGCGGCGAGATGATCTTCACGCCCGGTGATGTGGTCTATTCATCAAGCGCTCTCATCAACCTTGCGCCACCATCGGTTAAGCTCGAGACGCTGCAGATTCTGATGGAGCGTTACGGGCTAACGTTCGACGGACTGCGCAAAGTCTTGGATGACATGGCAGGTAAGCGCGTTCACGTCGTTGGTGACACTATCATCGACAGCTATACGCACTGCGCCATGGTCGGCGGACAAACCAAGACGCCGACAATGAGTGTTCTCTATGAGCGGCGCGTCGATTATGTCGGGGGCGCCGGCGTTGTCGCCAAGCATCTGAAGGCGGCCGGCGCCAATGTCACCTTCTCGACGGTTCTCGGCGACGATGCGCTGAAAAATTTTACCCTCGAAGATCTTCGTTCGTCGGGTATCGACGTGCGCGCGATCGTCGATCCGTCTCGGCCTTCGATCAATAAAAATGCGATTGTGGTCGGCGGCTATCGCCTCCTGAAAGTCGATACCCTCGATAATCGTTCAATTTCCGACAGTATCCTCGGCTCGATCACGGATACAATTCGTTCGACCGCGACGGATGCCGTCGTCTTTTCCGATTTCAGGCACGGACTATTCAATCGCCGCACCATTCCGGAATTAATCGACGCAATTCCAAAGGGCGCTTATCGGGTGGCGGACAGCCAAGTTGCGAGTCGCTGGGGCAATATTACCGAGTTTCTCGATTTTGATCTCATTACGCCGAACGAGCGTGAGGCACGATTTGTGCTCGCCGATCAGGACTCAGGAATTCGCCCACTTGCATCTCGCCTCTACGACGCCGCGCGCTGCAAACTCCTCATCTTGAAACTCGGCGAACGCGGCGTTCTCGCGTGCAAGAATTCAGACCACGAGTCGCTCGATAGCTTCTTCGTTATCGACAGCTTTGTGGAAAATCTGGTCGAGCCGGTAGGCGCCGGCGATGCGCTCCTGGCCTATGCGACGCTGGCGATGTTGGCCTGCGGCAATGATGCAATTGCCACTATTCTTGGGACTGTTGCCGCTGCATGCGAATGCGAACGCGATGGAAATGTCCCGGTCACACCGAACGACGTGGGACAAAAAATCTCGGCCATCGAACGCCAGATGAGTTTTGGCTGACATGCGTGTTGTCGTTGCCGGGCTTGGTGTTCAGGGTCATAAGCGCAAGAAATTCGCTGGTGCTGACTTTGTCGCGTCGGTTGATCCCGCGAATGGTGAAGCGGATTTTCGCAAGCTTAAGGACGTTCCGATCGGTGCCTACGACGCGGTGCTCGCCTGTATTCCAGACGAGCCGAAACTCGATCTGCTGCGCTATTGCGTCGAGCACGGTAAGCACGTGTTGGTGGAAAAGCCGCTCTGGGTGAAAAACCCGAACGACCTTGCTGAGATCGAGCAGAAAGCACGGCGGAAGGGCGTAACGGTTTATACCGCCTACAATCACCGCTTCGAGCCGCACTACGTGCGAATGCGCGATCTCATCCGGTCCGGCGCATTGGGCCGCATATATAGTTGTCGGATGTTCTACGGCAATGGTACGGCGCGGCTGGTACGTGATTCGGTATGGCGTGATTCCGGAGCGGGCGTCCTGCCTGATCTAGGATCTCATCTCCTCGATACGTGCCGGTTCTGGTTCGGCGACATAGACCCGAAGTTCTCAGTTATCGCGGTAAACACATTCGAAAATCGCGCGCCCGATCACGTCGTCATCGCCAACCAATCGATGTGGCCGCGCCTCGAGCTCGAGATGACACTATTGATGTGGCGCAATCATTTTACCTGCGACATTCTCGCCGAAAACGGAACTGCCCACATTACGTCACTCTGCAAGTGGGGCCCAACCACGTTCATCCACCGGTCGCGCATTCTTCCAAGCGGCCGCCCTCCGGAGGAAAGCGTGACATTAGTTCAGGATGACCCGACCTGGGCATCGGAATACGCGCATTTCAAAAACTTGTGTATGGGTTCCGGCACGAGCGATCTGTCCAACGACCGCTGGTTACATGATGTGCTATCGCGACTCGGCGAAGAAGCCTCTGCAATGGCGAGAGCGAACGTATGACGTCACCGGTTGTTGCGTTTGCAGGCATGACTCATCTTGGCCTGGTTTCGGCGTCCGCGGTGGCGGCCGCGGGCTTTGACACGATCTGCTTTGATCCAGACGAGGTGCTCATCCGCCGTCTTGCCCGCGGCGAACTGCCGGTGCTCGAGCCGAACTTGCCCGAAATGATCATCGCGAATGGGCGACGGCAGAGATTTACTTCGTCGATCGGCGATATCGGCCAATGCGACGTGGTGTACGTTGCGCCCGACATCGCAACTGACGATGCCGGACGGAGTGACACTTCGGCATTGCGGACGTTGATCGGCGCCATCGTTCCGGCAATGCAAGAGACCGCGGTGCTCGTGGTCCTGTCGCAGGTCGAACCCGGATTCACGCGCGCTCTGACGGCGCCGCCACCCGACCGGCGCTACTACCAAGTCGAAACCCTCGTGTTTGGCCGGGCGGTTGAGCGCGCTACCAAACCGGAACGCTACATTGTCGGATGTGCGGACCCAAGCCGGCCGCTGGATGCGAGATTCAACGCAGTCCTCAAGGCGTTCAATTGTCCGATTTTGCCGATGCGGTACGAAAGCGCGGAGCTCGCAAAAATATCAATCAACATGTGTCTCGTGGCGTCGATTGGAGTCGCAAACACCATGGCCGAATTGTGCGAAGCGCTCGGTGCGGATTGGAGCGAGATTGTGCCGGCCTTGAAGCTTGATCGTCGCATCGGCCAATACAGCTACTTGGCACCTGGCCTTGGCATTGCCGGCGGAAACCTTGAGCGCGACCTTGCGACGGTGATTAGGCTCGCAGGCGAGCGCGGCACCGACAGCGGTATCGTCAAGGCTTGGATCGCCAATAGCCGCCATTGCCGCGATTGGGCGCTGCGGACGTTGCGGCGCACGGTGCTCGTAGATCGGAAGGACCCGCTGGTTGCAGTTTGGGGGCTGGCGTACAAAGAGAATACCCACTCGGTAAAGAATTCTCCGTCACTCGCGACGCTTCGGCAGCTTCCCGAGGTCCGGTTTCGTGTGCACGATCCTGCGGTTCACCTTGGGAATGCTGAAAATCCACGTGCAGAGACCGCGGGAAATGCTGTGGCGGCGCTCGCCGGTGCGGATGCCCTGATGATTTTGACCCCTTGGCCGGAGTACCGGGAAGTCGCGCCGACCCAAATCGCGGCTGCTCTGCCTGGGAGGCTCGTCATTGATCCCTATCGTGTGCTCGATCCAAACCAAGCTCACGCGGCCGGGCTCACCTATTTCACGCTCGGCATGCCACCTGTTGAACATCGCGCCTGACCAAGATCCACGCCTAAAACACGTGCTTCAGCACACCAATAAAAACCCAACGCCGCCCGAGCGTACGGTGATTATGGGCGCGGGCGGCTTCGTCGGTGCAGCAATCGTACGTCGTTTGCGCAATCGAAATTTGCCGGTACTGCCACTCGGCCGGCACGAGATCGATCTTCTCCAAACCAGTGCCGGCGCAAAGCTCGCCGGCTTGTTACAGTCGACAGACTCTTTCGTTGCGGTTTCCGCGCTCGCGCCTGTGAAGACGCCGGACATGCTGCGCAACAACATCACGATGATCGAGGCGATGGTTGAAGCGTTATGTTCGAGGCCGGTCGCCCACGTTCTGAATATCGGTTCCGACGCCGTGTTCGCCGACAGTTCGACGCCGCTTACCGAGGAATCGGGCCGCACTCCCAACAGTCTTCACGGCATTATGCATCTTGCACGCGAAGTGATGCTGGCGGACGCGGTCGGCGCAGCGCCATTCGCAACCTTGCGGCCGACGTTGATCTACGGCGCGGACGATCCGCATAACGGTTACGGCCCAAACCGTTTCCGCCGGTTGGCGGCTGCTGGCGAAGAAATCGCGCTGTTCGGGGAGGGCGAGGAGCGCCGCGACCATGTCTGGGTCGAGGATGTCGCCGAACTCGCTGTTAGGATTCTGTTACACCGTAGCCAGGGATCGCTCAACGCTGCGACTGGCACCGCGATATCGTTCCGCGAGGCCGCCGAGGCCGTCGCCTCTCACTTCCCGGCTGCACCGAAGATCAGATTCGTACCGCGCCAGGGACCGATGCCTCATAACGGCTATCGGCCGTTCAATCCGGCAGCCACCCGAACGGCGTTTCCGGATTTCAAGTACACATTGCCGCGCGACGGATTTGCCAAAGTGCACGCTCAGACAGTGGAGGCGGCATGACGGGGCGCGAGATCAATCTTCTAAGCGCCTTGCCAAAAACCAAGCGCAATATCCAGGCGCGTAAGGAAGCGAAGGATCCGGAGGTGGTGCGCATCTCCCGGGAGTATGGTGCGGAATATTTCGACGGGCCCCGTGACTACGGCTATGGCGGCTACAAATACGATGGCCGCTGGGTTCCGGTGGCGCGGGACATCATTACCCATTTCGGCCTGAAGCCCGGAGATCGCATTCTCGATGTCGGCTGCGCCAAGGGCTTTCTCGTGAAGGACCTGCTCGAAGAAGTTCCCGGACTCCAGGCCTTTGGACTCGACATTTCCGAATACGCGCTCATGAATTGTCATCCGGACGTCGTCGGTCGCCTTCATCTCGGATCGGCAGACCACCTGCCATTTCCAGACAACAGTTTCGCTGCGGTGATTTCGCTCGATACGATTCACAATCTGCCGCGTGCGCGCGCCAAGGTGGCGCTCCAGGAAATCCAGCGCCTATCGAGCGGCCGCGCCTTTGTACGCGTTGATAGCTATCGCACGTCCCAGCAGAAGGACATATTCGAGAGTTGGGTACTGACGGCAAAGTTCCATGATTATCCGCAAGGCTGGGTCGCGCTCTTCAATGAGGCGGGCTACACCGGCGACTATTATTGGACAATCATCGAATAGCCTTGGCGTATTCTCTATGAATGTTCGTGCCGTGAGCGTTGAAGTGCGGTGGTGTCGGTCAAAAATTGCAACGTCCAAGATCATCGGGAAGGATGGCGAATGAGCGGCAAGACCTATGCGATACTTGGTGGCGGTGGATCCTTTGGGATCCACTCGGCGTTTTACCTGCTGGATCACGCCAATCCCAAAAAGGTGATCGGAATCGGCCGCAATCCGTTGCGGCCTGAGCCGTTCTCGCTCGGCATAGACAAGCGCGACGGTTACCAATACCACGCGCGCCACGTCACCTATGAACTCGACTTGCTGCTCGAACTGCTCGACAAAGAGAAGCCCAATGTCATCGTGAACTTCGCGGCGCAAGGCGAGGGCGCAGTCTCGTGGAAGCACTCCTGGCGCTTCTTCGAGACCAACTCGATGGCGCTGGCGCGTCTCGTGGAAGAGCTGATGAAGCGAGATTGGCTTGAGCGCTTCATTCAAATTGGAACCTCGGAGATGTATGGCTCGGTTGAGCACGCAGCGACCGAGGACGAGCCGATCAAACCGTCCAGCCCTTATGCCGCGTCGAAAGTGGCGTTCGACATGTATCTGGTCTCCGTCCACCGATTCTTGAAGTTTCCGATGAACATCATCCGGCCGTCGAATGCATACTGTCCGGGCCAGCTGCTCCATCGGGTGATTCCAAAGGTCATCTGGTGCGGTTTGACCGGGAACAAACTGCCCCTGCACGGCGGCGGTAGGGCCGAAAAGTCGTATATCCACGCGCGCGACCTGGGCGAGGCCATTCACCTCGTAGCGGAGAAGGCGCCATTAGGCACGACCTACAATGCCGGACCGGCCAAACCCACGTCGATCCGCGAAGTTGTTGAACGCACCGCCCGTGCTATGGGCATTCCATTCGAAAAGATTGCGGAAGTAACCGCCGATCGCCTCGGGCAGGATTCTCGCTATTGGCTCGACTCCACGGCGATCAAACGGGCGGTCGGTTGGGAACCGAGGACCGATTGGGACACCGGCCTCGCTGAGATGGTGGCGTGGGGCCAGAAATATGCAACCCAGATTCGCGACTGGCCGACGGACTACGTGCTGAGAGCCTGAATTGCAAGGGATCGCGCCCATGCCTCAAACGCCGGCGCAGCTGCGCCGCAATGCCTTCGATTCAGCCGCTGCGCGTCAGCGCTGCCTTGCCTATCGTCGCCGCGTGCTCGACATTTCCCAGCAGGTGACGGCTCTGCATGTGGCGCCGGCTTTTTCCTGCATGGAAATCGTCGACGTCATCTTCAAGGGTCTCATGCGCTGGACATCGCCGGACCACTCGCCAGACGTATTCCTGATGTCAAAAGGCCATGGCTGTCTGACGCAGTATGTCATCCTCGAAGAAATGGGCGTGCTCGACCGGAAGGACCTCGAGCTTTACTGCAAGCCAGCAGGAAGGCTGGGCGCACACCCCGATTTTGGAACGCCGGGTATTGCCGCGTCGACCGGATCACTCGGGCACGGTATGGGGATTGCGACGGGCATGGCCTACGCCGAACGCCTCCAAAAGCGCGACGGCAAAATCTTTGTGTTGCTAAGTGACGGTGAGTGCCAGGAAGGGTCGACTTGGGAGGGAGCCATGATGGCGGCCAATCTGAGGCTCGATAATCTGACGGCTTTCGTCGATTTGAACGATTTTGGTGGACTTGAACGGATGAGCGAAGGGCACCGCGCCTTTTATCCGCTAGCCGAGAAATTTGCCGCTTTCGGTTGGAATACGGTCGAGGTCAACGGCCATGCCGCCGATGAGATATTTACGGCAGCGATCGACGCCAATCGTGATCGGCCGCTGGCTGTCATCTGTCGGACGGTGAAAGGCAAGGGCGTCTCTTACATGGAGAACGTGCCGATCTGGCATTACCGCTCGCCGAACCGCGACGAATATCAGCAGGCGCTCGCCGAGCTCACAGAGATTTCTGAATAAGGGTCATCGAGGCAAAGGTCTTACATAGTGCGCAACAGGTTCGCCGATGTCTTTTATGAGTTGGGCAAGCGCGATCCCCGGCTCTGCGTGGTCGTCGCTGACATATCGCCGGCCGGCTCGATTGCAAAATTCCGGAGCGAATTTCCGGACCGGTTTATCAATACCGGAGTCGCCGAGCAAATCATGATCGGCATGGTCGCCGGCATGGCGCAGCGCGGTCTCAGGCCGTTCGCCTATACTATCGCGACATTCACGCTCTATCGTCCGTTCGAGTTCGTACGTGACGACCTATGCTATCAGAATTTGCCCGTGACCATTGTCGGTATCGGCGGCGGCGTTACCTACTCGACACTTGGCGGCACGCATCACGCGCAAGAAGATGTTGCGATCGCTTCCACCATTCCCAATCTCAATGTCATCGCTCCATGCGATCCGGCAGAAGCGGAAGCGGCGACACGCTGGTGCACGCAGCAGGAAACCGGGCCAGTCTATCTGCGCCTGGGGAAGGCCGGGGAGCCTGACCTGTCTTCCCAGGCCAAAACGCCGTGGACATTCGGCAAGGTTCGCGAGCTGCGCGAGGGACGGGACGTTTGCATTCTATCCTATGGTCCGATCGTCAAACGCGCGTTCGAGGTGGCGGAGCGCCTTGCCGCGGTCGGACGCTCTGCCTCCATCGTCAGCGTCCACACCCTGAAGCCGCTCGACCGAACAGGTATCGGGGAAATTCTCCGCAAATTTCCGCACGTGGTCGTAATTGAAGAATGCGCGCCGAACGGCAGCCTCGCCATGCGCGTCCGAGACTTGGCGTGGGAAATCCAGGCGACCTGCCGTCTCGATGTATTTACGCTGCAGGACGCCTTCATTCATTGTTATGGCAGTCACGACGATTTGCTCGCCAAGCACGGCCTCTCCACCCCGGCCATCTGTCAACGGCTGGGTTTGATCTGATCTCCGGTTGGTCATGCACGTCTGCGTCGTAGGAGCGGATAGTGCCATCGGTGCGGCTTTGACCCAAGCGCTGCACACGCGTGGACATCAGGTCGTCGGCACGACGCGTCGTGCCGAAAATGTTCGGGGGCCGGACAAGATTTTTCTTGATCTTGCAGCTGAAGCGGTAACCTCGCTTCCCGCGACGGACGTCGTCGTCATCTGCGCCGCGATGGCCCGCTTCGAGGACTGCCGCCGGTACCCCGACCAAGCCAGGTGCGTGAACGTCTTCGCTCCGAAGAAGATCGCGGAGCGGGCGCTGCATGGGGGAGGACGGGTGATCTTGCTGTCCACGAGCGCCGTGTTCGACTGCCTCAAGCCCAGGCGCCGCGCGGACGAGCCGCGTACGCCACGTAGCATGTACGGTTGTCTGAAGGCCGAAGCAGAGGCCGAGCTTCTCAGCCTTGGAGCGCGCACCAGCGTACTTCGGCTCACAAAAATCGTGCAGCCTGGTCGCGGCATCTTTCAAACCTGGATTGAAGAACTTTCACGCGGTGGGAGCGTCAAAGCGTTTATGGATCACACGCTGTGTCCGTTGCCGCTGTCTGCGGTCGTCGACGCATTGGCTGCCATCGTGGAGAACAGGGAGGACGGAATTTTCCAGGTGTCCGGCGCCGATGACCTCAGTTATGCGGAGGCGGCGCGGCTGCTGGCCGGCGCGGTCGGGGTGTCGCGAGATAATGTGACGGCCGTTCCGGCTGCCGTCGCGGGCTTGGCGCCGGAGGATGTCACGCCCTTTACTTCGTTAGACACCTCGCGGCTGCACGGCCTGACTGGCTTTGTTTCGCCTAACGCACGAGATGTGCTTCTCGGCGTGTATGCGCGCGAGCTTTCGGGAAAGAGTGTGGGATCGGTTCAGCCGTGATGGTTGATCACTTTCTCGTCGGCGATCACGATCTCAAGCCTGCCGACGCGGCCGTCGCCATCATAATCCTTGATAACGGGTCGTATCTGATGCAACTGCGAAGCCAGCGGTCGGGAATTTTCTATCCCGGACATTGGGGTCTGTTCGGAGGCGCTGTCGACTTGGGTGAAGATTCCGATGCGGCCCTGCTACGCGAGCTGAGGGAGGAACTCGGCCTTCAGGTTGACAACGCATCATACTTCACCGAGTTCACGTTCGATTTTTCGTTCCGTGGCCTAGGCGTCGTCTCGCGCCGTTACTATACCGTTGCATTGACCGCTTCACGCATGTCGGAGCTTGTTCTCGGCGAAGGCACGGCAATGAAGGTCTTCACCGCGCATGAGCTACTAAACATGGAGCGTGTGGTGCCGTATGACGCGTTTGCGATCTGGCTGCACGCCACGCGGCCGCAGTGAAAAGCTTGATCCCATCGGGGGTTGCTCGTGGCTGAGTTCATTTGTCGGGTTTGCGGCAGCGAAGCGCTGGACGTCGTCCCGGAATACGCCGCGCTTCCGCGCGTAACTTCGGATTGCAAACCGTGGCCCGCGGGCGGCACGATGACTGCCTGCCTGAATTGCGGTGCTGCGCAGAAGCGCCCGGATGCGGCATGGTTCAACGAGATCAAGCGCATCTACGACGGATACCAGATCTACAAATTGTCCGGCGGCTCGGAGCAGGTGATCTTCGATGCGTCCGGCTCGGCGACGCCGCGGTCGCGCGCGCTGGTGGACTTTGTCGTCACCGAAGCGAAGCCAGCCTCGTCAGGCGCACTCATCGATATCGGATGCGGAAACGGCGCGGCGTTGGTGAACTTCTCGCGTGCGTTGCCGAGCTGGTCGATGCACGGGTCGGAGCTGTCGGATGCTCCGCTCGACACTCTCCGAGCGCTGCCCAACTTCGGCGGCTTCTACAAGGATGAGCCGCGTAACCTCAAGGGCCGATTCGATATCGTCACGATGATTCACGCGTTAGAGCACATGCCGGATCCACTACATACCTTGATTGACTCGGCTGCGCTCCTGAACCCCGGCGGGAGGCTCTTCGTGGACATTCCGAACGTCGAAACGTCGATCTTCGATCTCGTTATCGCCGACCACATGATGCATTTCTCGTCGGCGCACCTCGGCTATCTCGCGCAGCGAGCCGGTCTGAAAGCGGAGGTTCTACGCGACGACATTCTGCCGAAGGAGATCACGATGCTTGCCGGAAAGGGGAGTGGGACTGCGCCGCTTCCCGATGCGAAGCGCGGCTTGGCGCTCGTGCGCCGTCACGTGGCGTGGCTAAGGCGGGTGCTCGATGATGCCCATGAAGCCATGGAAAACGCCTCTTCGTTCGGCATTTTCGGCACGTCGATTTCGGGCATGTGGCTCTATGGGGCCATGCGCGAGCAGGTGGCCTTCTTCGTGGATGAAGATCGAACGCGGATCGGCAATATGTTTGACGGAAAGCCAATCGTCGCTCCGCAAGACGCACCCGTGGGTTCGACGATCTTTCTGCCGCTCAACCCGGACTCGGCCGTCAATGTCCACAAGCGCCTGCAATCCAGAATCGATGCGCGGCTCGTGCAGCCGTGCGTGATGGATCGCGCAGCGTGACCGTTGCGTTTTCGCTGAGACAGATCGCGATGGCTGTTGCGAACCGGGAGTCGGCACGCGATGGCGGCATTACGGTCGTCATGCCGACCTACAATCATGCCCATTATATCAGCGAGGCGCTGGACAGCCTGTTTGCGCAGACTCGACTGCCGGATCGCATTCTTGTTCTCGACGACGCAAGCACGGATGCGACAGCGGACGCGGTTCGACCGTTTCTGATACGCACGCCGTCCATCGATTACATCCGCTTCGACGAGAACCGCGGCGTCGTGCAGATGCTCAATGTCGGGCTCGACAAGGTCGCGACGGAATTCGCGGTCTTTCTGGCGGCTGACGATACGCTCGATCCGACCGCGTTGCAGAAAAGCATAGAGATTCTGCGTGCGCATCCGCGAGCGCCTATTTGCGGTTTGTATGCGCGCTATATCGATCGGGCCGGACATCCTTTGCCCACACCGGCGGGAGTCGATTTCGGCACCAAGCCGCGTTATGTCCCGCCCGGGGAATGCCTGAGGCACTTGGTGCGTGACGGCGCGCTGTTCGGCGGTAATGGAGCTATGTACCGCACGGCGTCGTTGCGCGAACACGGCGGATTCTCGCCCGAGCTCCTGTCGTTCTGCGACGGCTTTCGCATTCAGGATCTCGCACTGTCCGGCGGAATTTGCATTGTTCCTGAGGTGCTGGCGTCCTGGCGGCGGAGCGGGGACAGCTATGCTGCGACAACCCTCGCCGATCCGCAGTCCGCGCTCGCGATCCTGCGCGCCATCGAAGTGCAATTGAAAGAGCGCCCTTATTTTCCGCCTGCATATGCTTCACGGCTTCTCCGGCGCTGGCAGTTCACCGCGGCGCTCGCCGGTATCGAGTGCGCGCCCCCGGACAAACGGGCCGTGCGCGAGGCGCTGAGATCGCGCTCGACGCTTGTTCGTGCGTTTGCGGCAGCCGCTACGGAAGTGCTGGGACGATCGGCGCTCGTAGCGCTGCTTGCGCTCTACTTGCGACCTTTCGACATCGTACGGGCATTCAGGCGCAGGCTCGCGCACTGATCCGAATCCGCGGCATGAACACGAATCTCAGAGAGCAGCCAATGTCAGAGCAAAGCTGGACCAATACGATCGAATCCCGCCGGCCGTTGACCGACCTGCGTATTCGGGAGCTGTGGCGCTATCGCCATCTCGTGCAGATCTTCGTTCGGCGCGATTTCGTGGCCGCTTACAAGCAGACCATTCTCGGTCAGTTCTGGATGATATTTCCGCCCCTGATCTCAACCTTGGTTTTCACCATCATCTTCGGCCAGGTCGCGCAGATTTCGTCAGACGGGATCCCGCACCTGGTGTTCTACATGGCCGGTATCATCACGTGGGGATATTTCAATGCCTCGGTGACGGCCGGTGCAAACGTATTCACCAGCCAGGCAGGGCTTTTCAGCAAGATCTATTTTCCGCGGCTCACCGTTCCGATCGGGAATACGATCTCGACGATCATCGCGTCGAGCATCCAGCTCATGATTTTCCTGTGCTTCGTGCTCTACTTCTGGATCAAAGGACAGATACCAGGTCCGAACTGGGTGATCCTCGTGGTCCCCGCACTGTATGTGATGATGAGCATGTTCGCGCTCGGCGTCGGTAGCCTGTTCTCCGCGTTGACGGTCAAGTACCGCGATCTCGCGTTTCTGTTGGGCTTCGGCATGCAGCTTTGGATGTACGCCACGACCATCATCTATCCGCTCTCGGTCATCCCGGAAAAATATCGTCTGATTGCACTGCTCAATCCAATGACCCCGATTATCGAGACCTTCCGCTACGCCTGGTTGGGGGCCGGGAGTTTTCCCGTCGGAGGCTTGATCTGCGCAGCTTTGACGTCAACGGTGTTCTTTATCATCGGCGTGGTCGTGTTCAACTTCGTCGAGCGGACTGCGATGGATTTGGTGTGACGCAATGAGCCTTTCTCTCTCGATCGAACACATCAGCAAGCGTTATCGGCTCGGTACGTTCGGTTCCGGCTCGGCGGCGGAAGACATCCGCCGTTGGTGGACACATACCGTGCTGCGCCGGCCACAGGCCGAGCCGAAAGTCTTCCAGCTCGACTACGGCAATCGCGACGGCAACGATCTCTGGGCTTTGCGCGACGTCAGCTTTCACGTGAAAGAAGGCGAGGTGATCGGCATCATCGGCAAGAATGGTTCCGGCAAGTCGACGCTTCTGAAGGTCCTATCGCAGATTACGGCCCCGACCTCCGGCCGTGTCCGGATCAATGGCCGGCTGGCGAGCCTGCTCGAGGTCGGCACGGGCTTTCACGGCGAGCTGACCGGCCGGGAAAACATCTTCCTCAACGGCTCGATCCTCGGCATGAGTCCGGCGGAGATTCGACGGCGCTTCGACGAGATCGTTGATTTCTCGGAGATCGAGGAGTTTATCGACACGCCGGTGAAGCGCTATTCCAGTGGCATGTTCGTACGGCTCGCATTTGCCGTCGCGGCGCATCTCGAAACCGAAATCATGGTGATTGATGAGGTGTTGGCCGTCGGCGATGTCGGCTTCCAGCGCAAATGCCTCGGCAAAATGTCGGATGCCTCATCGGCCGGCCGCACCGTGCTGTTTGTCAGCCACCGGATGGATCACATCACCGCGTTGTGCCGGCGATCTGTGGTCTTGAATGCGGGCCGACTGATTTTCGATGGTGCGACCGAGCAGGCACTGTCGCGGTACTACAAGCTGTTTCAGGACGAGCGACCAGGCGATCTGTCGGAACGCCTCGATCGGCGCGGTCGAGGGCGTGGCCGCATCGTCGATGCATGGATTGAGGATGTCGAGGGCAATCGTACAGAGACCATTATCACCGGCCAACATGTCCGCTTCAAACTGCGGATTAAGAATATGGAAAACAAGGCCCTCAGAAACGTCACCGCTGGAATCGGCATCTTTTCTCTGACCAATCAATTTTTGACCAGTGTTTCGACTACTGAGGCACGGATACCGGCCTTCGATGTGGGGCGCGACTGTCTTGTTACTATTGACGTACCGCGGTTGTCGCTAAACCAGGGTCAATATTACTTCAACGCAAACTTGCGATCGGCCAGCGGGGCGTTCGAATTTGACGATTTGATCGAGAACGTCACCACGTTCTCGGTCGACTACGGAGATTTCCACGGCATAGGCCAGGCTTCGGGCGGAATATTTGCGCTTCCGCACAGCGCTACGGTCGTTGAAAATGACGCGTTTGTATCGCGCTGAAGCGAGTAATGGCGGACGGCTGTCTCGTCACCCAAGAATTAATATCATCGGATGAAGCGGCTCGACTTAGCCATCGCGGTGTGGGGCGACACCTACGTCGACACGCTGTTGACGTGGGCGCTGCCAAGTTTTCTTGCGCCCGGCAACATTCCCGCATGTTCGAGTGTGGTGTCGGCGCGCATGACAATTGTTACTCGCCCGGAAGATCGAGACCGTATCCTCGGACATCCTATTGCGGGCGAGGTTCGCAAATTCGGAGAACTAATTATTGTCCCTCTACTGACGGAGTCAGTTTTTAAAGGCACGAACCGCTACGATATCATGGCCCTAAGTCATCGGTACTGTATCGCGGAGAGCCTGAGAGATGGCGCCGTCATCTCGCTGTTGTCGCCCGATTGCTTGGTCTCGGATGGCTCATTGTCGTTCGGGCTTGGAAAAATTCGTGATGGCGCCGCAGCTGTTCTCGTTGCCGGGCCTCGCGCCGAGTTCGAACTAGCCACACAAGAGCTTTCGGCGCGGAAGAACACTTCAGCGTCTACGTTGAATCTCTCAGGCCGCGATCTGTCGTCTCTGGTTCGCAGATTTCCGCACGACATCAGCCGTCTACTCTATTGGGAGGATCAACCATTCAGCCGCTTCCCAAGTGCCGTCTATTGGCGTGCGGGGGATGACTCTTTCCTTGCGCGGTATTTTCATTTGCATCCGTTATTTGTCGATCTGACACGGGCAGATAATGACGCAGCAAGCACGGGCACGATCGATGGCACGCTATTGCTGCATGCGAAGATCGGACCGGACCAGGTCTTTGTGAATGAACATTCCGATAACATGTGCGTCATTGAAATGAGCCGCGCGAGCCATGATCCAATGGGCTCTCGACCTCATGACGTCGCGCGCAAGCAGCTCTTCGTTGCTCGGTGGGCTATGGAGTGCACCGACGCGAGGCATCGTGCTCAATTCAAGCATCATTTCTTCAAGTTTCAGGGACACGAGACGATCGAGTGGGCGAGGGTCATCAAGCGATCGCAAAGCGACACCGCGATGCTTGACGTCCTTCTAGAGTTCATCGGATACCTCCCACGAGCAAGCGCCCTGAGGAATTGGGCGCACATGGTCCTTCTTCGCGTTTCCGCGCGTGCGCGTAAGTCTGTGATGCGGTGGCTGCCCATCCCCCTTTTTTCGGGCTTGCATGAGGCTGTGACGGGCGCAAGGTATCAGATCGGCCGGATCGGCCGGGTGCTCACCAGAGCTCTGACGCCGGGTCCCGCTGCCGCATTTGCGCAAGCTGTCTGGTGTATTGGCACGATTCTGGCGCGCGGCGGCGTCAGGGCCGTGGAACTCTATGGTCGCCTGTTAAATCAGGTCTTGAGTGCGTCCAGACTGGGAAATTGGGCGAACAGATCACTCCGGATGCCAGACTACATCCGTGATCACATGCAGGACTATTACGACTCGGAAATCGTTCCTGCGCGTGCACGCAATCCCGGACCAGTCACGACGTTGCTCTACCTGATCGCGCGGGGGTTGCGCGTCATTTTCGTCGTCAACATCGCTCCTGGCACCGGACACAATACGGTCGAGATCGACTATTTCCTTCGCCGGCTCTATTCGGGCGAATTGGATCGGCGGGCGCGATATATTTTTTTGCGGTTGCCGACGAATTTCCACATCGATACGGTCGCACTCTATCGGCGACATTTCTGGGCTGCCTCAAGCAACCGGTTTGTTCGCAATCTCATCGCGCCGGTTATTGCCGCCCATCCAGAGGTGCGGCTTGATTGCGGATTGTCGCGGCTGAAATGGCACCTGCGTGACGACCTGTCGTTTTCCAGGCCGCCGCGTGGGCAGAGCTTCCTCTATCAAGTAAGCAAGGAGGAAAATCGCCAAGCGTGGCTGAACTACTATAGACTCCGCGCCCGCACCGGCAGCCTCACGCCGCTGTCCGATGGTCTGACGCCAGATCTGGATCTGAGAGCCTTTCTCGGTAGTACCGAGCGCCTCGCGTTGTTTCATGTAAAATTTCACGTGGCGAATGCAACTGCGGCGCCGACCGACCCGAGCGCGTACCTTGAGGCGATGAAATTTCTCAAAAGTGAAGGCTACCGCGTCGTTCACGTCGGCCGTGAGCCGATGCCGGAGGTGTTCAAGTCTCTTGGGGTCATCAACTATGCCGAGAGCCCGGTCGCATCCTATCGTCACGATCTGCAACTGTTCGCGATTGCCGACCTCGCGGTGACGGCAGGTTCCGGCATCGCCTTGCTGCCGGATTGCATGGGGGTGCCGTTTGTCTATCTCGATTCCTGGCATCTCGGCATGCCGATGGCCTCGGAGCATTGCGTGATGGTGCCTGCCCTTGCAATCCGGAAGAGCGACGGCCGTCCGCTGAGCTTTCGAGAGCAGATGGACCTTTATTTTGAGATGGCGGACAAGGGCGACGAGATCTTTCCATCAGATATTTATGCACCGCGCAATGCGACCGCTGACGAGGTACTGGCTGCCGTCAGAGAGACCTTGAAACTGCGTGATGAGGCTGCGGCTCTCACGGAAGCGCAGGAACGGTTTCGGGCGCTCGATCGCAGCGGTCTCATGTCGCTTAGCCGCGCCAGGGTGAGTGACGCATTTCTCCGCAAGCACGCGGCTCTCTTGTCGGAAACCCGGATTGGCGTTACGGGCTCATGATGCGGCTTCTGGAAGGAATTACGCCGCCGCTTCTATTCTCGACCTTACGGCGCTTGGCAGGGCGTCAGCCACGCGGATCGCCGACCTTAGCGCCCATGTTCACCGCCGAGGAGCATCGGCAGATCGTGGCGCGCATGGATGCCGGCGATTTCGATTTTGACTCCATCCTTGAAGAACGCATGTGCGCGGCATGGCGCCTCGATCCTGCGAGCGTTCCATATCCGAGCGTGCTAAGCCGTGCCTATGCGGCCGGCGATGCCATCGCCATGAACGATAAATCGCTGATGGAGATCAGCTACCGCCTCCCCTACAGCCACGCGTATGAAAGCACGCAGACGGACAAGTACGAAGAGTTCATCAAGGCCTCATCGCGGGCAGGCATCGCATTTGAAGGCGCCGCCGTGGTAGACATTGGCTGCGGTTATGGCGGTCTGCTCGAATCTGTCCGTCAGATGTATCCGTCCGTTCGCTTGTGCGGTGTCGAGTGTGCGTCGTCTGCAATCGACTTTATCGCGCGTCGCCGAGCGTATATTCGCGGCATCGTTTCCGATTTGGTAGGCGAGACGGAGGCGTTTACCAATTCCGTCGGCCGCGATCATGACATTGTGCTGTGCACGGAAGTGCTGGAGCATTTGATGCGCCCGGACCGGGCACTAAACAATCTTCTCGCGCTGAAGCCTCGGCGAGGTCTTGCGATCACCGTGCCGCAAGGACGCGTGGATAGTGCCGCTCAACACATCAATTTCTGGTCGTCTGAATCTTGGCGCTCGTTCATTCAACGGCATGCTCCAGATTGGCATTCGATCTTTGGCTTGTGTCGTAGTCCGGGTTCTCCTGGCGGCGCGGATAACCTTGCGATTCTTTTACCGAAGTTGTCGTAAGCCGTGGGTAGGAGGAAGGCCGATATGGCAGAACGTCAAGGTGAACCTCAATACGAGGAAGTGATCGCTGAAATGCGCCGGCGCGGGCCGGAGAAGCTCGGCCTAATGTCGGGATGGGGCTGGTATGACGATCCCAAGCGGCTGGTCTTCACTCTATCTCGCTACAAATTTGTGTCGAAGATGCTGGCGGGTCTCGACGAAGTGCTTGAGGTCGGCTGCGGCGACGGTTTTGGCAGTCGCGTGGTGGCGCAGGTGGTAGGCCGGCTGACTGCGGTCGATTTTGACCCCGAACTTATCGAATCCGCCGTCTCGATCGTCAGCGATCGCTATCCGATCGAATTTCGGCGTCACAACATGCTAAAGGGCCCTGTTCAGGGCTCCTTTGCCGGCATCTATTGCATGGATGTGCTTGAGCATATCGCACCGAAGGACGAACCTCTGTTCCTCAAGAATTTTGTGTCGGCATTACAGCCTCAGGGGGTGTGCATCATCGGGAGCCCATCTCTGGAATCCCAGGCATATGCTTCGAAGTTCAGTAAGGTGGGCCACGTGAACTGCAAGACGCAGAGCGACCTTAAAGCCTTCATGGAACGTTACTTCTATAATGTATTCATGTTTTCAATGAACGACGAGGTTGTTCACACTGGATACAACAAGATGTCTCACTACAATCTTGCGCTCTGTTGCTATCCGCGGTCTGCCGACTGATCAAGTCTTTGGTTATGGGCGATGGGGAAAACTCAGTTCTGCGCCGCCTCGCCGTTCTGCCGGCGAAGCTGAAGAAACACGGCTTGCGCTGGAGCTTCCGGCGGGCAGGCGAAATCGCGCACGGTGTGATGTTCCGCTGTGCGGGTCGTTTGACGCGCTTATTCATCAACTTGCTATCGCAAAACCTGCCGTACGTTCGCTCGTTCTCCGCGGGCACGATGGTCGTCTACTACGATCTTGCGGTTTATCCGATTTCGTACGACATCTGCTGGTTCCTCGTATGGGCCGATTTCCAAAGGCAACGGCAGAACCTTCGTCATCTGCACTGCATCTTCTTGCCCATCGAAGACCATCAGACGCGAATTTTTCCGCCGGGCTACGATGCCGTCGTTGACCGAACATCGCGTGAATGGAGGTTTCAGAATATCTGCGTGGCGATGATGCCGCTCATCCGCGCGAGCGCCGGATTTACGGTGTGTAATTCCCGCGCACAGGCAAAAGGATTGAGCCTGCTGGTCAATCACCGCTGGATGGATCCAAATTCGGCGGGCCAATATCCGCCCCTGTCCGTGATTTATCGTAACCTCGTCGCAAGCGTGGCGCAGAACGACCCTGATTGGGGACTCAGGGCGCCGGAGCAGGGACTCCGTTATATCCGAACATGGTTCGATGCGCGTGCAAATGGGCGCAAGGTGGTCGTGGTCACGCTCCGTCAATATGCGGTCGACAAGGAACGCAATTCTCGTACTGCCGACTGGCTGACCTTCCTGCGTGCTCTTGATCAGACCGAATATTTTCCTGTCCTCGTGCGCGACACGGATTGTGCCCTCGTTCTTGATGAATCGTTTGAGGGCGTTGCCCTTTGTAATGAAGCAGCGTGGAGCATTGGCCTGCGCGCAGCTCTCTACGAAGTTGCGTTCATGAATATGTTCGTGAATTGCGGGCCGGCGTCGCTTTGCATTCTGAATCCGCGCACAAGATATATGCTGTTCAAAATCATCGTACCGGGAATTCACCTTGCATCCGAGGCGACCCTGCGTGACATGGGTTTTGAGCCGGGCACGCAACCGCCTTTTGCCGGTCCTTTCCAGAGGTGGATCTGGGAAGACGATCGGCTCGACGTCATAACGCGTGAATTCAACGCGATGGTCGAGCGTATCGCGCAGAGCGGGTGCGGAAGCGCGTCCACGTCGGCGCTCGCGAGCTGATCGGGGAATACTTTGGGATTGGCGCGAGGTGCTGTGGCGCTGCTGCTCGAGGAGAGCGTCCGCCGGCCTTTTTCGGGTCAGATCGCAACGTTGGGTGTGCAAACGCTTTACATGTCGCCGGCAGATCTGCGGCGGCAACTCGAGCGCTTTTCAGTCACGCCTACCGTCCCGCTTTGGGGCGGCGAAGCGTTCAACGACAAGCTTCTGTTCAGAATGCTTGGGTTCCAGTCGGTCGAGCGGCTGGACTATAGTGACTTTGAAGGAGCCGATCACGTTGTCGATCTCAACGTCGACGGATTGCCGGAGCAATTGCGAGGCAAGTTCGACGTCGTCCTCGACAGCGGCACATTGGAGCACGTCTTCCACATCCCCCATGCGCTCGAGAACATCATCAGCCTAGTCAAAGTCGGCGGGCGCATCATTTTCCTTTCACCGTCGTCCAATCACTTGGATCACGGTTTTTATATGTTCTCGCCGACGTTCTTTGCGGACTATTTCCTTGCCAACAAATTCGAGATCAACACGTGTTATGTGGTCCGGTATTCAACCAACCTCGATGATCTGTGGGATGCCTATCAGTATGATCCTGACAGGTGGCGTGATCTGCATATAGGAGGGCTTGATGACAAGCCGTATGCCATCTTTTTCGTCGTGACCCGTACCACGGAATCGACGTCAGGCGTCATTCCGCAGCAGAACTACTATGCAGATAACGCGGCGATGTATGCCGGAGCGCGCCTTGCCGAGCAAAGCGAGGGCAAGGCAGGTGGCGATATCGCGCTTGGATGGACGCCGCCGAAGGTCGTGCCCAGCCCGATCAATGACGGCTGGCGAATTATCCGTCATGCCGCAAAAGGGGTGCTGCGACGAGTTCCCTTTGCCCATCGGCTCGCACAACGCCTGTTACTGCAGGTGGATAAGAAGCACCTCAACAAGAAGCTGGTTGGACGCTATTAGGTGTCGTCCCGCTGTGAAGTGCCGCTTATGCCGGAGGCGCTGCGGCGCATCCAAGATTCGAATCTAAGATAGGTTTGTCACGCGTGTGCGGCATCGCCGGTCACTGGGCGTTCGATGCGGCGGCTCTTTCCGAGCCTCGCTTTCGTGCGTTCACGGCCGCGCTCGCCCACCGTGGTCCGGACGGTCAGGGTACAGAATTCTTCTCCAGTTCGCGTCTTCACCTCGGTCATCGTCGCCTCTCGATCATCGACGTATCGGAGCGCGGTCATCAGCCCATGTCCTATGCGGAAGGACGCTACTGGCTGACCTATAACGGCGAAGTCTATAATTATCTCGAGCTGCGCGAGGAGCTGCGCGGTCTCGGCCATAGATTCAAATCCGACACCGACAGCGAGGTTATCCTTGCTGCATTCGCGCAGTGGGGGCCTGCGTGCCAATTGCGTTTCAACGGCATGTGGGCGATCGCGATTTGGGATGCGAAGGAGAAGACGCTATTCCTTTCACGCGATCGGTTCGGCATCAAACCGCTGCATTATATGTACAGCGGGGGAACGTTTGCATTCGCGTCGGAACTGAAGGCGTTTCTCGCGTTGCCAGGAGTGACGGGAACGCTCGATGAGACAGTGGTGGCTGCCACGCTTGCCAATATCAACGGCCAGGAGAGCACACCAGAGACTTTGTTGCCCTCCATCAAACGGCTACCGGGCGGCCATTCTCTGACCATCGACGCGAACGGGTCGGTAACAATCGAAGTGTGGTGGCGGACGCTTGATCATCTGCCGGACGTTGCATCCACGTTTGCAAATCAATCCCAGGAGTTCCGGCGCATTTTTCTTGATGCCTGCCGATTACGGCTGCGCAGCGACGTTGCGGTTGCAACATCTTTGAGCGGAGGTCTCGATTCCAGTGCAGTGGCCTGCACGATTGCCGAGTTGGGTCGCCGGGGTCACGTGGATCACGCACCGGCGGATTGGCAGCGTGCGTTCATCGCGCAATTTCCCGGCAGCAATCTCGACGAGACCGTGTATGCCGACGCTGTGGTTAAATCGACGAGCCTGAGCGCACATTACCATCCCATCGATGATGTCGGCGCGCTCAAGAACATCGAGCGGCTGGTGTTCGACTACGAAGGCATCTATTGGGTGCCGCTCCTTGGGCCATGGGCCATCTATCGTGAGATGCAGACGAGTGGAATTCGCGTCAGCCTCGATGGTCATGGCGCCGACGAACTTCTCGGCGGATATCATTTCTTCGTCGAACGGGCGCTCGACGCCGTCATGTCGAAACGCCTCGATCTGCGTCGCTACCTTGACCTCAAACGCGTTCTTGCCGGCTTGGTAGGAGGCAGCGGCGACGTGACGCGGGCCGGCATTCTCGGCGATATCAATTGGCTGATGAAGAAGCAGTTGCAGAGGTGGCAACTGGTCGAGCCCCTGCGAGGTGCGGCGCTGCGCGCAAGAACGCTGTGGCACCGCCTCGCTGCTTCGATCCCGTCCGGGTCGCCGCGTTTGGCGTCTGCCGCGATGGATCCGGTACCGCCTCCCGCGGCGGAGCCGGTCTTTAGGCCCTTCGCGCAATCAGCTCGCCTGTATGACGAAGCCTCAGATCCGCGCACCGTAGGCATGTCGCCCTTATCGGCCATGTTGTTTTCGTGGTTTCACGGCAGCGTGCTCCCGACCATTCTGCGGAGCTACGACCGTGCTTCGATGGCGCACGGCATCGAAGTGCGCATGCCTTTTATGGATTGGCGGCTTGTCACGTATGGCTTTGCCCTACCCGAAACCAGCAAGATCGGCGGCGGCTATACGAAGCGCATCCTGCGTGAAGCCATGCGGGGGCTCATGCCGGAGTCAATCAGGTTGCGGACCAACAAGATTGGCTTCACGTCTCCGCTCGATGAATGGGCGAGAGGCGCCATGAAGGCCTGGCTGCTAGATACGGTATCTAGCCGTCGTTTCACGGAGTCTGCGGTGTGGAATGGGCCTGCTGTCCGCAACACGGTCGAAAGATCGGTGCGTGGAGCTGGAAGCCTGAATCCCGTATGGCCGATCATCAACGCGCACGTGATTTCCGAAACGTTTGCGGCCGCTGCGCGGCGCCACGGCGCGCACGACTGATACACAGGTCAACGAATGAGCTATCGCGTCTTCCGGCTTTGCATTTCCGGTCCTTACTACAAACATTTCTTCGCCTTCGCCGATTCAGTTGTGGACTTGTCTTTCGACCAATCGATGCAGCGGTGCCGAGAGCAGGGATTCGTCTATCCCGGTCGCTTCAAGGCGGAGATGGAGAGGCACGGAGCGGAGGTGTTCGAATGTCTGATCGATCTGCCGGCGCTCCAGCGCAAATGGATGCGCGAGAACGGGCACGGGGAAGACGTGTTCGATCGGAATGATGTATTTTTCCGCCAGCTCAAGGCGTTCAAGCCTGACATCGTGTATTTCCAGACCTTCCTGGCGCTTGCGCCGGAGGTGCGGAAGAGGATCAAAGCTGAATGTCCTAGCGTGCGCATCGTCTGCGGACACCGCGGATTTCCGATTGACGATTGCGCCGGATATGAAGATGTTGATGCGGCATTCCTCGGCTATCCGAGGCACCACGAGCCTTGGCACAATGTCGGGGTCAAGACCTATTTTCATCTGCATTGTTTCGATGAAGGTCTGCTTCCCGCGATCCGCAAGCGAGCGGCGGAGCTTGACCATGACGATTTCTCCTTCGTCGGTACCACTGGCTGGGGATTCCCGCCGCACGACGGCCGCTACTACGATCTTCGCAAGGTGCTGGAAGCGACCAGCCTTGTGATCTATGGAAGCGAACCAGAGAGCGTAGCTGCACCAATAGCGGTTCTCGCCCAATCAGTGCGCCCACAGCTTCGAAAAGCTCTGATCGAAGCGGCCCGTTTTCTGCCCGACGTCACTTTGAAAGCGGTCCACAAGGCAGGCCAGCTCGCGGGTGCCGGGGTCGTGACGCGAGGCGCAGAAGCGGCAGTACGTCGGAAGAAATATGGCCCGGAAATACCTACTGTGATCCAGCAGCCGCAGGAATTCTGGTATCACAAAGAGAAGCCGATCCGCGATCTTTACCCGACACGCATTCATCCCTCGCTCTTCGGCATAGAGTATTTTGCGCGGCTTGCAGCTTCCAAGGTCACATGGAATCGGCATCTGGAGATAGACGGTGCGGGCGCAAATATGCGCTTGTTCGAGGCGTGCGGGGCGGGTACGTGCCAGCTCGTTGATCTACGCGATGAAGTGGCGCAGGCCTACGAGGCCGATAAAGAGATCGCGGTCTATCGCTCGGTTGAGGAGTGCATTGAGAAGGCACGCTGGCTGCTCGATCATCCAGCCGAGCGTCGGGCGATTGCTCTCGCGGGACAGAATCGTACACTTCGTGATCATTCAATCGCGCGCCGCGCCGAGATCATTCACGAGCATTTCGTGGAACTTCTTGCGCGCAAGTAGCTCTGACTTGCGTCGGATGAGGTTGATCATGGAACCCTGCCTTTTTCCGACGCATTTCGTGACTGGCGTGGCCCGGTCGGAACGGTTGGCTAGGTCGGTGGCATATGCAAGCCTTACCACCTAGGTATCGCTGTTGTCTTCGTGATCGCGATTGCACCTTGTGTTTCATTGGCGTGAGCGGACACGGCCAGGGCCCGCTTCGCTTCTAAGAAGAGAAAAGATGCGTTCGTCACCAACACCTAGGACCTATGCATTGCGCACAAACTGAATGGTTCCGCCACAGTCGTAGGCAGTATTTGAAAATTGAAGAGCTATGGCGCGCGATGTACGCATATAGGCTAGGCTCTTGCTAACAGGGGGCGCACAGTCGGGCGGCGTAATGGCGATAGTCTACTGATGAAACCTGCTGTTCCCTGGTGGATGAAAATCGCCGCGAAGGTCGCGCTTTCACGGCTGCCGATTCCCTACCGCCTGTGGAACCGCTTCGGCTTGTTCAAGCACGGAAATATGAACCGACCGGAGTATTCGACGGGCGTATTTCTAAGTCACTTTGGAATGGCCGGGTTCGATGGCCGGAGCGGCTATGCTTGCCTTGAGCTTGGGCCTGGCGATTCGCTGTTCTCCGCGATGATCGCGAGGGCCAGTGGCGCAACGCGCTGCTGGCTTATTGACAACGGCGACTTTGCACAACGCGATATGGCCATCTACCGCAGTATGGCGCAGCACCTTGAGCAACTGGGTTTAATCGCGCCATCGTCTTCAGCATTGGTGTCCGTTGACACTCTGCTTGCTCATTGCAACGCCACTTATCTTACTAATGGGGTCAAGTCGTTGAGCTCGGTGCCCGATAGCAGCGTCGATCTGATCTGGTCGCACGCCGTTTTGGAGCACATCCGCCGCCGCGATTTTGATACTCTTTTACGTGAGATGCGCCGCATTCTCCGCCAAGGGGGCGTCTGCAGTCACACTGTCGACCTGCAGGACCATCTCGGTGGTGCCCTCAACAATTTGCGTTTCCCTGAATGGTTGTGGGAAGCCAATTGGTTCGCGCGCTCGGGCTTCTATACCAACCGCATCGGCTACTCGGAAATGCTGGCGCGCTTCAAGACAGCGGGATTTGCTGCCGATTTGCGCGGTCGCCACGACTTCCCGGCCGTACCGACGCCGCGGGCGAAACTTGCTCGCCCATTTCGCAACTGGCCGAACGATGAATTGCGCGTGGCCGGCTTCAGCGTGATCTTGCGCTAGGCTCGAGGGTACTCTGGGGAACGGGCTCAACTCCCTCAGGGCCGATTCAGTCGTCGAATTTGCCGGTGTTCCAGGGCGAATAGCGCCCGCTGAATGGATCGTTCGAGACTGACCTCGCAGCGGCTGAGGGTGGCGAGGTGGTCGTCGTAGGCGGTGACGCGGATGAAGAGGTGCTCGATCTGCGAAGTGAAGGTGGGCGCATCATTGGTCCAGCTGCGCTGGACGTTTTCGAACATTGCGGCCTCGATGCGGTATGAGCGCCTGAGCCGCCAAGCGCAGACGGCGATACGCTCGGCGAGTTGGGTCTCGGCCGGATCCCGGGGGTCGAGCGCCACGACGATCTCGCAGAAGAAGGCCTCAAAATCTTCCGCGGCTTCATCGAAGAGCACGATCTGCTGCGCCGTGAGCCCATGCTTCAAGGCATTCATGCGGCTAACGGTGCGGTCCTCGGCTGTCGTGGGTCCGGTGCTGAGCCGGGCATTGTGTCGATAGGCTTCGATCTGCAGTTGGCTCATCATGCGTTAGCCCAACCGAGGCGCGTCGACGTGTAAATTGACTGCGAGGGGTTGACCCTGATCATCGACCGACGGGGACTTGGGTGCGCTCGTTCTTGATCACGCCAGACGACGTGCAATACATCACCGCGAACCGGGCCATTCCGCCGAGCTTTCAGGCCAAGACGCAAGCGCTCGCGCAGACCTGCCGTTCGGTCACCCCGCCAGTGCCGACGCCAAACGAGATCGCGCTGCTGCGCCTCGACACCGACTGGCACAAATCGTCCGCCCACGAATTGGCGCATTTGTTTCCGCGCCTGGCGTGCCAGCCGGAACGGTATTTGCTTCAGCGTGTCGACTATACGGGGCGACTACTGATCAAGGCGTGAGGGCCGGGCGGATGTCGCAGTTGCAAATCCGCGAATGGTCGCGCCGCAAGATCCTATCGCGGATAATGCGAATTACGGCGAAGACTCCACGCATCGATCTAGTTCGTAAGCCGACCGACCAGACGGCTCGCCTAGCCGTTACGCGGTACCGCTGTTTACGCGATTCTGTGGCGAAGAGCCGTAGGCCGTATGCGGTCATCGTAACAATTGACCGCACCGGCCCGTCGTATATCGTGACGCCAACGGCTCAAAGGGGCCAGCGGGCCGGAGCGGCGGGGACATCATCGTGATTTATGGCGTTCAGTCTGCGGTCGATGCGCATAACGCGCTACGCACGGCGGGTAACGGGCCATCCGTCTGTCTGATCACGCCGCCGTCGGCGTTCCTGCTTGATGAGCGCGTTTTTGTCAGTCTCGGCATCCTTAAGGTCGCCGCGGCGCTCGAGGCACGCGGCTATGCGGTCAACTTCCTGGACCTCTCGGGCATCGAAAATTACCTGAGCGCGCTTGCCGATTATCTCGCCAGCAGCCGCGACGTCGCGATCGGTATCACAACCACGACGCCGCAATTGCCGGCGGTGATGAAAGTTGCCGCCGACATTCGTGCGCGCCGCCCCGATCTGAAGCTCATGCTCGGCGGGCCGCATGTCACTCTGGTGTATTCGGCGCTCAAGATCGAACGTAAGCGCGGCCTATCCGGCGGCCGCGCCGCGCGCGCCGCGGCCAAGCTCGAGGCGGCGTTCGACGTTCTTTGTTCCGGCGACGGCGAACTCGCAATCTTCGCCGCTCTGGCCGACGACGCGCCCAAGGTGATCGACGGCGATGATCCGAAGGGCGGCCTATTTCTGTCCGATGCACAGTTTACCGAGCTGCCGCAGCCGGCGCGGCATCTGGTCGACCTGCGATCCTATCGGTATTCGATCGAGGGCCACGCGGCGACCAGCGTCATCGCTCAGCTCGGCTGCCCGTTCGGCTGTGGTTTCTGCGGCGGCCGCAACAGCAAGAGCCTGCGTCTCATTCGTAATCGTTCGGTGGCGTCGGTGCTAACCGAAGTCGAGCGTCTGAACCGCACCTATGGCTATACCGGTTTCATGTTTTATGACGACGAGCTGAACGTCAGCAAAACCATGGTCGAGATGATGAACGGCCTGGCTGACTTGCAGGCGAAGCTTGGCGTTGAGTTCCGCCTGCGCGGCTTCGTCAAGGCCGAACTGTTCGCCGCCGAGCAGGCCGCGGCGATGCGGCGGGCCGGATTCCGCTGGCTACTTTGCGGTTTCGAGGCCGCCAATCCGCGCATCCTCGTCAACATCGAAAAGCGCGCCGGCCGCGACGACAACGACCGCTGTGTCGAGATCGCAAAAGCGCATGACCTCAAGGTCAAGGCGTTGATGTCGGTCGGTCACCCGGGCGAAAGCGAAGACAGTATAGGCGACATCCGCGACTGGCTCATCCGTATGCAGGTCGACGATTTCGATTGCACGGTGATCACGACCTATCCAGGCACGCCTTATTACGATCTGGCGGTTCCGCATCCTGATCAGACGGGTGTCTGGACCTATACCCAGCCGCGCACCGGTGACCGTCTGCACGCCTACGACGTCGATTACACGACGACCGCCGATTACTACAAAGGTGATCCCAACGGCGGCTATCGCGCGTTTGTCTTCACCGATCACCTCTCGGCGGAACGGATCGTGACGTTGCGCGATCAAGTCGAGCGCGACGTGCGCACCGCGCTTAACATTCCGTTCAATCCTGGCGCGGCGGCGTTGCGGTATGAGCACTCGATGGGGCAGGGCCTGCCCGGCTTTATTCATCGCACGAGCGGTAGCAGTACCGCAGCCGTCGCCGTCAATCCCTAAGACAAGGCATGGGGCAGCAACCTGGCCGGTCGCACTGGCGCCTTATTTTCCGTTCATGAATGCGATGGTTGATGAGCGCCGGCCGTCGAATCGTCAGGAGGTGTCGAGGTGCGCAGGAGCTTCGTAATTGCCGGAGCGGCGATCGCAGTTGTCGTCACGGCCGGCGCGATTTATTGGCGTACGCAGGCGCCGCCGCCGACGTCGGGCTTCACGTCCGACCAGGATAAAGACGCCTTCATCGCCAGCGCGAAGCAATCCTGTATCGCCCAAGAGGTCAACGATCCGTCGATGAAGCAGAGCGGCTATACCGAGGCGCAGATCGGCCTCTATTGCCAGTGTGCGGCGGAAAAAGCAGCCGACGCGATCACGCCGGACGAAGTGCAGTATATCGCCACCAATCGATCGATCCCGCCCAGCTTCGCGGCCAAGACGCAAACGATCGCGCGGACCTGCCGCTCGGTCACGCTGCCAGCATCGGCGCATTGATTACAGCGTCTCGGCGATAGCGCTCGTATCAATATCCGAAACGAACCCGAGCCTATTCATCCTGCTGTACGGCACTGAGCAGTACCGGCGGCTGTCGCATACTGTTGCGTGCCGGCGCGGCCAGATCGCGGGTCGTTGCATGAGCCTGCGGATGAACCTTGCCATCCAGACCCCGCTCGTGGAGACGGTCTGGCGCCGTCACGTGCGGCACAGAAGACGATTCAAAGCTGGTCGGTGACGCCGTTCTGTTCCGCGGCTTAGCCTCGATGTCTGTGGCTGCCGACGAGTTCACAAACCGCGATGCCGCGACCGCGACTTCCGTGCGATTGCGGGCGTTCAGTTTCACCATGATATTGTGAACGTGCACTTTCACCGTGCTGCTCGACATATTGAGGCGGTAGGCGATGGTTTTGTTCGCCATGCCGCGTTGTAAGAACTCGAGCACGCCTCGTTCACGCGGCGTCAAAGTGCGCAGAAGCTCGGTGGCGTTCTCGCGGAGTATTTGTTCCAGAGGCACTTCAACCGGTGGTTGTTCCGGTTCACGTTGACGGGGGAGGTATGTTCCTCCCGCAAGAACCAGGCGGAGAGCGGCCGCCGCCACGTCGATTTTGCTCGACGTCGAAATATAGCCTCGCAGATTAAGGTCAGCGGCGAACGTATCCGCGACCGCCGCTTGGCCAGCATCCGTGATGGCGATGATAGGCACGTCGGCTCGCTTGTCGAACAGCCATGTCACCTGTTGTTCAAGCCATGGATTTGGCAAAGAAGGCGCGGATACGCCGATGATTACGGCGCCGGCCCGCGCAACTTCACCAGGGCGCAGCGATTTCTCAGCATCGAGCACGCTCGTCACCTCGAATTCGCGACGGAACGTGGAGAGCCACGAGCTCATGCATCGAAGGACGAGCTCACGCCGATCGACGACGATCAGAAACGCGGGCTGTGACGCCATCGTTCTCACTCTTTGTCCTAACTCTAGAAGCCGGTCGTCGGCATTTGCAACAAATCGATTCTAAACTACGAGCATTGATGAACGTTGCCATTCACGCATCGGCGTACGACCGGGCATTGGATTAGAGACAGGAGCGCCGGAATTATCCGAACGAGCGCACGCGTAACGAACGCGCCGTTTACTTATGCAGACGGATAAGTGAACTGTGCCAGAGGGATAAGTGAACCACGCAATCGGGAGTTGATGAGCCCCAGCTTGGCCGCGCCCCGCCTGGGAATTCGATCACGAAAAAGTCTCGGACGCGGTTACATGCAAGCATCGTCGACGAGCATCAAGCTCGCTTCGGTCACGAAAAGGTTCCGGGTTCGGCTACTACACGCAAACGTGATCGGCGAGTTTGGCGCACGAATGCGCGCACATTTATGTATGCACTTCACTCGGGAAAAATTGTTGGCTGGCATCAACCGATGTCGGCCAAAGGTTATTTGTCGTAATTCGCATGCCTGGGTTCGCAGGCGCGCATTACTCGGCGGCGTGTTCGCCAGGCCGTACAGTCTGCGTGTCCTCGTGTATCCGCCTTTGTAGCCCGGCGAGCACGCCGGGTGAGAATCGGAGATTCTGCCAAACGGAAAATGCCATCGCAGCATTGAGTGCGATCATGGCGATCGCGGCCGCGGTCGCCGCGCCGGTTGGGCCAAACCTGCCGATGAGAGCTGCGCCAAGGGCCGCGTTCAATGCCACCCCGCAGGCGAGCAGCGTGGCGGCGCTGCGCTCGTGCCCGGTCATCGTTAGCAAATAAAGCTGGGATCCGGCTCCGGCGACGAATACCTGCCCGATCAGAAGCACACGCAGCGCCGGTGCTCCGGCACCGAAATCGTGACCGAACAGGGCAAGAAGGGGCTTGGCGAGGATGGCGATTGGAAGCGCGGTTCCCACCGACGCGATCAATGTCCACAAGGCGGCGTTGGCGATCATGGTCCGGAGCGCCGTGCGTTCGTTACGGACAAAAAGATTCGAAATCGCGGGGGTAAGCAGGGCATTAACCGCCGTCTGCGGTAACGCCGTGACGAGTGCAAAGTTGAAGGCTAGGGCATAGATCCCGGCGTCCTTCGTGCCGACGATCCAGCCGAGCAACAGGACGCCAGTTCGGTTCATCAGAATGTTGGCTGCGCCGATGACCACCAAAGGTAGGGCTGTCCGCCGCCAAATTTGGGCCTCGTAGGCTGGCGTGCTGCCCGCAGCCGCCGAGGGCATAAGGCGATGCATGGCGAAACTGACAAGCCCGAGCCCGGCTGCCGCCCCGATCACGGTCGCGGCCATCGCGGCTGGCGCGTCGGCTGTCCGCCACGCACCAACACTCGCCAAACCGATAAGGCCGAGCAGCACGATGTCCCGCACCAGTCGATCGGGCGCCAGCGCCGAGACAACCCCGCCAAGCGCGCGCACGACGGCACTACGCACCCATAAAGACGCCAAGATCGGCACCAAGGCTAGGCCGATAAGGAACGTCGTGGCGAGCTCGGGCGGCATGTCTGCCGCCCGATTCAACACGACGGCGCTGCCGATCACGGCCACGCCGCAGCCGGCGGCAATGGTGCGACGGCTGGCATATTGGATCACGCCGCGCAGATGGGACCAGGCCTGTTGTGCTTGATACGCTGGGACGAAGCGCATCAGTGAGACGTTGAAGCCGAGCGCGGCGGCGTATGCGGACACGCTCACCCACGCGAAGACATAAGCGTAGACGCCGTAACCGTTTGCGCCGATGACGCGGGCAAGGGCGAGTTGCGCGCAGTAGGTGACGGCTGCGCCGGCCACGTAAACGGCAAATGCCGCAGCGCTGCCGCGCGCAAGATTTGTCGCCAAGCTGCCGTTGCCGTCCGGATGATCGATATTGCTGGTTCGCGCCGTCGCCTGACGCCAGGGCCAAGGGGCATAAAACGCGTGGCGGCGACTAAGTAAATCTCCCATCAAGCCATTTCCTCGAACACGGCGCCGGATCGTATGGCCGGCCGATTCCGCATTCCGCCGATGATCTCTTCGACTTGGTTGACGGCAGTATGGAGTAACCGGCGATCGGAGGTCTCGATACAGACGCTCATCCGATTACGCCGTTGGAGGAGACCGTGCAGTCGGTCGGCGATCTCCAGCGACTTCAAGCTCGTCTCCATGTCGAGTTCGAGCAGGCGTTCGATCGTGCTCAGACGCCGCTGCCGTTCCGCGAGGCGAGCCGTGAGAACCTCCAACGGCGCGGTGAGCCGAACGAGCAAGTCCGGTCGTGGCACCGTGTCGAGCGCAGTCTCGAGATCGCCGGGCCTAGCCGCACGAGCAAGCGATGCCAAGGTGCAAATGAGCTGCACGAATGCTTGGTCGAATAGGACGATATCGTCAGCACGGGCGGCATCGTGCCAAGCGCAGGACAGCCGAAGCATATATTGGCGACGCTTGAGTGCCATGACGGCGTCATGCGGCGGGAACAGATTTCGGAGTGCGGTTGCTGCACGTGCTTCGCACGAATCCCTGGGCAAACGGCTCGCCGCTGTGAAGCTTTCGATGATCGGCCGAGTGACACGACGGAGGGCGGGAAACCGGCGCCTTACCGTATTGGTGGAGTCCGCAGCAGTCAGATTTTCCGATGGCCGATAGCTCAGCGCGAGCGTCGCGCCGAAACCGCGTTCGCGCAGCCGCGCCCCGAGGGCATGCGCGAACGTCGTCTTGCCGACGCCGGGAGGGCCGAAGAGTTCGATGACCATGGCCGGTCCCTCAGTGCCCTAAATCAGGCTCCAGATTTCGCGTTTCGCGGCGCGGATGACATCCTCAAGCGGCCGCTCCGCGTTCACGCGCGCCACGCGCGCTCCCGGGAACGCAAGACCATGCGCGGCTGCGATGCGTTGTCGGATTACGGCGGGGTGCATATCGGGCTCGCGCCGCGCGACGGTTTTGGGCTTCACCTCTAACTTGAGGACCAGATCCGGCGGCAGGCGGCGGGCAAGGGCATAGCAACGCGTTTCAAACCGTCGCAGCCAGCCGGGTGCGTAGGCAAGACGGGGAAGGAGAGGACCGTCGCTGTATCCGAGGTCTTCGTCTTGCGGGTATCTATCGGCAACGACGACAAGGCCGCGACTGGCGCCGCGCTGCGTCGCGCGGAGTTTGCCTCGTTTCTCCATTGCAACCGCCGTGGCCCAGACCATCATCATCGTGCTGTAAAAAATCCCAGGCGGTCGGTCAGAAATTCGACCGTGTGATGCGCCTCGCGGCTTCGTCCGAAGACACCACGTAACCAACGGTACGATCATCTTGAACGGCCGGAAGGCGAGCGAGGGCCGCCCGTCCCCCGTCCCGAAATAGATCGGCATGACGTCAACTTCGGCGCCGAGCCAATCACGGATGGTCGCCGTGATCGTGGATTTTCCGCTCCCATCGACCCCGATGACGGCGACGACGCGTCCGCCGCCGGGGGCGCGTCGATTCCAGGGTCGCGGCGCATGCAAAAAGCGCCGGTTCAGGCTCCGCAGCGCACAATCGACGGCTCGCGCCCAACTTCGGAGATGCACTTCAACGCAATTGTATGCGCGGTGTGGCGCCAGCGCTTTGCGGATACGGCGCCGCAACCGAGTTTGGCGCTCGAGGGGTTGCTGGGCGAAGAAGCTCTCGACGATAACATCGGCAACATCGCTTTCGAATATTTCGCTGACGCGTTCTCGAAAGGTGGCCGGGTCCAATCGTGCGGCGACGGCCTCGCGGTCAAGCGCGAATTTTTGCCTTATATCTGACCAATGCCGTACGGCCACCGGATCCGCCAGACGCAACTCGAGCGCGCTGCGCACGATGGTCAAAAGCGCCTCGGTCGCCGGATCGAGAATTCTGATTGGAAACCGTCGATGCCGGACGGCGCGGGCAAGGACGATGGCTTCCCATGGAAGCCGATAATCTCTGAGAAGCGCGGCGCCCGAGACGAGATTGAAATGGAGATGAACGTGGACGAGGCGGCCCGTGGGATCGTCGTAGCCGATATAGCTCGCAAGCGCCGGGTGGTCGCGGCTTGCGATGGGCGGACAAAATTTATAGCCGCGGATGGTCAATAAACGTTCGGCGACGTTTCGATCGATGCGGTCGACGAGCAAGTCGAGATCCGTCTCACCTGCCAGAGCGGCGTAAACCCGGCGGCTGCTTTTCCAATAACAATACGCGACGTCCTCGCGTTCGAAGTCATCGAGAAGCGTCAGAAGCAGAGGCAGCGCGGGGTTGGAAAAATCTGGCTGTGCCGTCATGCCATTTCCGCGCTGACCCGGTTCCTGGTCAGTCAAGTCAACCTCATCGAATGCGGTTTCGTTGCTCATAGGCGCGGTCTTTGTGCCGGCGATGGGCGTGAAAGAGGTGTCTTGGCGCATGTCGTGCGCCCGAACGGCCTTGTTGGTGCCAGCAATCGCCGGGCAGGCGCGATGGGGTTCAATTCGTGACGCATGGCGTTATCCGGTTTTGCTCTCGCCGCGCCGATGCTCGCGAATGCGCATGGAAACGTCGTGATAAAAACCCACCGCGGCTTGCATCGCGTGGTCGAATAGCAGCCGGCCATGACGTATGACTTTGCGTCCGACCCGAACGATGCGGCGAATGGCCGGTGCCGACGCCTTTTTCCGGCCTGGCATCGTGTAATATTCCGCGTAGGTTGCGGCGGATTCACCACTGTCGCCGTACCGATAATCGGCATGCTTCTTCAGGTCGACTTGCATGACGACGGCGTTGGCGATGCCAAGATGATCGCTGCTTGGCGGGCTAAAATCACGCAGTAGGTTCAGCGCATTCTGCGCAATATCACGCCGGGTGGTGCCCCATTTCACCACGAACAGAATCTTGTCGACTATGCCGGCAAGCAGACGCGTCTCGGTGACGGCCAACACCGGCGGACTGTCGATGATGACGAGATCGTATAGTTCACGCAGGCGACTGAGCGCCTGGGCCATCCTTTTGTCGGCAAAGAGCGGGAACAGATCGTAAGCGTGCCGACCTGCGGGTAGATAATCGAACTGGAATCCACGCAGGCGTTGAACGACATTTTCCGGCAGGGAACCCTGAAGCAGCAGATCGAGAATGTCGCCGTGGACTTTGCCGCCGACTTCACGAAGAACGCCTGGGTGCCGCAGATCGAGATCGACCAAAAGTACGCGCCGCCCGATACGGGCCGCATAGGCTGCAATGCTCACGGCGAGCGTCGTCTTGCCTTCGCCGGGCACGCTCGACGTGACGAGGATCGACTTAGGCGATGCGTCCGCATCGTTCATAAGCGACGATGCGACCACGGACCGAATTGCCTCGGCGTAGGCGGTAAATGGCTCGGTCAGGAGCCGGCGATGCGGCCGGGTTCTCGCTATTCCATGCAATCGAGGAACCAGCCCGACACACGGGATGCCAAGAGAGCCGGCGATTTCGTTGTCGCTGCGCAATCCTTGATCGAGACGCTCCGCCGCGACGGACACCAGTCCCCCGCCGATTGCAAAGGCAATCAGCGATGGCAGGATAAAGAGAAACGGACTGAACGAGCTGGGGCGATCTGGCGGCGCCGCGAGCGAAAGGATGCGCACGTCAGGCAGGACGGTTCCCTGTTGGGTGTGAAGCCGTGCTCGGCTCTGGAGCAGGCCTTCATAGAGTTGGCCGGCCGCCGCCGCTTGATAGTTGAGTTCGCGCAGGCGCGGCTCGGCCTGGCTCTTTGCCGATTGCAGTCCAGCCAGCTGTTCGCGGATGGAAAGCACGCGATCGCTTGCCGCCCGTGTTTCGCTCGTCAAGCGATCAACCGCCCGGTTCGCCTCGTCAGAGAGCGCGCGGCGAATTTCTTGCAACTGCGCTGATAATTGCTGCGCCTTGGGATGATTGGCACCATAGGTGACGGCGGCTTCGGCTTGGGCTTGCACCAGTTCGTCTCTTCGTCGCAGAAGTTCGATGTCCGCCGGCGAATTAAGTTGCGTCACCACGGTGTCGACATTGGCGCCACGGTTCCGGAGATCACGGATCGAGGCCAATTGAGCCTGGCGCGTCGCTAGATCGGATTCGGCCGTCGCCAATTGGCGGTTGAGTTCGGCGACGCGTTGGCTGGAAGCGCCGTTTGCGCTGACGTCCGCAAGGTTATGGGCAGTGAGGTAGCTCTGGACCGCGGTTTCGTCCTGTTCCAATCCTGATGCGACTTCAGGAATCCGCTGATCGAGCCACTGCCCAATGCGAGTTGCGTCGGCGCGTTTCCGCTCTTGCTCGTCGCTGATATAGAGTTGGACGATCCGGTTCGCGGCCAGTGCCGCCTGCTCGGGGCTGGTTGACTTGAACGTTACCGCGATGACGTGCGAATCGAGCTCTTGATAAACGTGTACGTCGCGCTCGAACGCATCGAGACGGCTCAACTGCGATGGCGTCAACGACTGGCCGGACGACGTTCCGGGAGCGCTGAAGTCCGACATCAGGTCGCGCAGTCGACCGACGGAATTGCGCCATAAAACGTCACCGATCCAACGGATTCCACGCGGCGGCCGCGCCGCCGCGCGGAAGTCGGGATCTTGCGATAGATTGTCGAGTACGTGCTGCAGGAAGGGGCGGGAGGTCAGGGCCGTTATATCGGTTTGGACGATCGCCTCGGTCTCAGCGGCTTCCGACGGATGCTGTCCGTTCCCGAGTTCGGCCGTCTGAGGATCGAAGACAATCTGCGCCTTCGCCGTAAATTGCGGCGGTATCATTGCGCTGACGGTGAATGTCAGCGCCGTCCCGATCAAAGCAATCGCAAGGATCGAGCGCCGCTGCCGGCGCAGAATATTGACGAGCTGCTGAAGATTGGATTCAGCCAGATCTGGCTCGGCGCCGTTCCATTGATGATAAGGGAGATGATAAGGGATAAGTCCCATGGGCTGCCTCATGTTAGACCTCGTCCGGAATTGGTATCCGCGTCAGCACGCCAACGATTGATCTGCCCGGACGGACGCAGACGCGCGCCGGCGGTAAACCGCAGCGACCGTGCCGTTAACGGTGGTGTGACAACGCGCTGCTGGAGACGGCTGGTCTTGGCGCTGGCGACAAGGCCGGATGCAATCGCAAACCAGAAGATCGGCTGCCGGTCGATTACCCCGGCCATGCCGAACAGGAAGAGGCCACCAATTAAAGTCGCGAGTCCGGCGAATTGCGCGCGGTACGCGTTGACGAGCGCTGTTCCCACCAGCCACAGGAAGCTTAGAATCGCGAGAAGCCCACCTTGGGTGAAGAGACCGAGCGGGGTGTTGTGAGCCTCGAAATTCGGAGTGCCGTTGATCGCCGGATGTACGACCTCTTTCGGCGCTTGCGTCTCAACCGCTCTCGCAGCCATGATCGACGACGGGATGTTCAGATGCGGGCCAGGACCCAAGCCCAACATTCCGGATTCGATGCCACGCTGCCAGGCTTGGCTCCACAGTTGCAGTCGCAGTTCGGTCTCCTGCGCCGCATCACGGCCGTTATCCTTGAGCATCGCCTCCGCCAGGGTCGTGGTCCGCCCGGCGCTCAAGGACATGAACGGCGCCACGGACGCCAGAATCAGCGGCAGGGCAAGGACCACCATCCAAGCAACGGCCGGCCGCAACAGGGTTCTCCGTTCAGACGAACGCAGCCATATCGCGAGCTTAAGCGCGACGAACACCGGCACGGCGATCAACAGCACAATGGTGAGCGTGTCGGTATGACTAAATCGCCCGACATAGATGGGAAGAATCGCACACGCAACGGCGACGAACCTGTCTCGCAGTCGGGTCGCGGTCTCGGCTAAATGGAGCGATAAGAGCGCGAGCGCGACGCAGAGAAGCGCGAGCTGTTCGGGGTTTGCCGACCAGCCGCGAAACCGGTTCCAGTACCAAGGATCGGTATTCGGGACGCCGATATATCCCCAGGCATGCACAAGTTGTAGGGCGAGAGAGCAGCTTCCCATCACGATGAGGAGCCGACCAACGCGACGGAAGCGGTCCTCGACGTCAGGGCCAACAACGCTCAGACAGCTCACCGCGGCAAGAAATGGATAGGCCACGGCATCGTGTAGAAACCAGATTGGATCGTGTTGGTCGTCGAGTGCGAACCCCGTCATCGTGCCGATGCTGAGCGCAATAGCGAACAGCAGCCAAAAGACCACCATGCGGGACAGAGCTGGCGTCGCAACCGGCCCACGCTGCACGGCAATTCGACCCAGCATCAGGACCAGCCAGACCGATAAACAGATTTCGCCTGGTCCGATTGGAAATCCGCCGATTCGAAGTTGCGACGAAGGCGACAGCAGAAGACCAAGCGCGAACAATATGTCCAGCTTGCTCGATGGGCTTCGCGTTCGGGCGGTGCTGTGCTGAATGCCGGCGCGTAAGGGGTCATGAACGCTGATCCCGGTGTCGAAGCCCCGTGGGCCGGCCGTGTATGAGGGGTGCAATCCGAATTGCCGCGGCATCATGTTTCTCTGACTGTCGAGGTCCCGAGGCGATATCGCTCCGCTGCCGTGAATTCGCCTCGGTATGACTCGTTCAAGATTTCCGCGTAGAGAGTGGCGTAACGCGCGATGATGTTCGCCAGGCCGAACTTCTGCCGGACCAACGCGGCAGCGCGACAGGCCATCGTCTTCGCTGTTTCGCGGTCGCGAAGCATAGCGAGTATGCGATCTGCCAGAATGTGCGGTGCGCGTGCCGGAACGAGAAAGCCACTCCAACCGTCGCGGACGACGTCGCGGCAACCGGCCAAGTTCGTCGTCACAATCGGACAGCCGGCGAGCGCTGCTTCAAGAAGAACGCGCGGCACGCCCTCGCCGTATTCGGTTGGGAAAGCGAATGCGTCGGCGCAACGTAGAACCGCCGGCACGTCCGATCGCGGCCCAACCGGAATCACATACGGTGCGTGGCGGTCGAGCTCGTGCTGCGTGATTGCCAGCGGCCCCTCGCTCTCGCGCGGTCCGACGAGCAGAAAGCGCACGCCGGGTCTTGCTCGGTGGATCATGGCCGCTGCTTCGAGAAGGGTCGGAATGCCCTTCTGCTGGGTCATCCGCGTTACCGTCGTGACAATCTCGGCGTCGCCCAGATCGAATTCGCGGCGAAGCTGATCGGGTGGCGGGCCGGCATCGAGTGCGTGGTCAAAGGCGTCGATATCGACCCAGCCGGGAATCACCAGGTTCCGCGACGGCCGCCGCGTGCCGAAGAATTCCAGATCGTCCCGGATTTCGAAGACATTTGCCGCTGTCGAGCGGTTCGCCAGCCGATAAAGCGCGCGATAGATCGGGCGCAGCGCCAAGGCGCGGGGCCAGCGTGACGAGAAGACCCAGCCTCGTCCGTTGATCAATCGGACAATCGACGGCCCGCGCAATCGCCGTGCCGCCAGGGGAACGAGATAGTTCGGCTTGGTATCGCAGGTCTGAACGATATCCGGTCGGATGTCGGCAAGGAGTTTCGACAGCGTCTTGATCGCGGCCAGATCGGCCGCCGGATTCACGAAGCGGTCGAAGTCGAAGCGGTGGAATTCGATGTCGGCACGCTTGAATGGTGCGGGATCGCCCGAGCCCGCTGCGGTGACGCGGAAGCCACGATCGCGTAGAGCCACCATGAAGGGGATGCGGAAATGGTGGTCTTCGCCCGAGATATAAAGCAGGTGGGGATGCCCGGGCGCGGCTTTGCTCGCACGGCCTGCGGGAGCAGCATGCGCATCGTCGAACTTCTGGGCGGCAATGCCTCGTCCGCGCGCCGATGTTTTGTGAACAATTCTTGACCGCATTTTCCCAGCCTCGACCAGTGGCCGCGGAAGGCCGCGCCACACGCGTGAGCATCCGCCTATGGCAGAGGCACTTAAATCGGCAATGCCGCCTAGACCGAATGGCCAGGGGCGGCGAGGCACGGATCAAGGGTCCAGGCAATCAGCCGAAAAGTTCGCGGTGACCCAAAGGCTCTAGTTACCGGTATTCCGACGCCAAAAGACCGCTTGCAACGCCTGCGATGCTTGCAGCGCGCTATCGTTTCGCTGTGTTCCCCAGCTGTAGGCGTAATCGAACGCGGGATCGGGCACGAGCGTATCCCATCGAGCCATGATCTCTCGTTCTTCCGCGGCCGTTGGCAGCCGATATTGGCCACCCCCATCGTCGACCCAGTCGCCCCCGCCAAACGATTGAAAAACCGGCACAATGGCGTCTTTCGGGATTTCTGCGGCCTCGGCCGCCGCGACGAAGCGGCCGATCATGTCGAGATCGCAGCGGCGCAGCTCGGTGCGGCAGGGATAGGGGGAAATCCCGAATAGATCGATATGCGAGTTAGCCGGGTTGTACGTGCCGGCGAACGAAGGCTCGCGCGATGAGCCCAGGTTCATCAGAACAATAAAAGTCTTTGCCCGCGGCATATTGGCGTGGATCCAATCGGCCTCGGCCTTCAACTTGTCTGCGGAGCAGGCCGGCGCGTACCGGCCGGTCGGATCCGGGTCATCCATGAGATTGAAGCCGAACAAGTTTTCATGGCCGAGGTAGGGGCGTACGACCTTGAGAAAGGCGGCGTCGACGCCGCCGCAACGCCCGATCCAGGCAAGGCCCTTTACGTCCGCAGGCAACGCGTCGAGTGTCGCGACGTCGCTCACATCCGCCAGATTGAATCCGATCCGGCCGGGCGCGTAGGTGCCGTTCGCGTCAAAGTTACCGTTCGCCGCCAGGTGTAGGTGCGTTTCGGCCACGGCCTGGATGTTCGCGGCGCCCAGCACCAAAAGGGCCCCGGCGCTGCGGGCTATTGCGTGATGCCAATCCATGCGATGCACGATTGCTGTCTCTCGAAGGTTAGCGATCCGCCGACGAGCCGGCCAATTGGCCAAATGAGCAGGGACAAGAGAATTCGCCGCTGCCCGCGATGACCCGTTCGATCGATGGCTCGTCCATCGGCACTAGGCCGTTGTGCCGAATTGACCGTTCCTCGCATTACCGAAATGCTGCAGGACTGTAACACTCGAAGATTTCCGCGGCAGTAGTCCTCGTTTTGCTGACCGCGGTGATTGCGGTGCCTGTGCAACAAAGTCGTGTTCGAGGATGTGACATGAAAGCCGTTATTCAATGTGGAGGGAAGGGTACGCGGCTCCGGCCCTACACGCTGGTGCTGCCAAAGCCGCTGATGCCCGTCGGCGCCAAGCCGGTGCTGCAGCTTCTGTTGACGTGGCTCCGACGGAACGGAACGCGCGACGTCTACATCACGACGGGATACCTCGGAAACCTCATTCAGGGTTTCTGCGGCAACGGCAGCCGATGGGATCTCCGTATCAAGTATCTCGAAGAATCGGAACCGCTCGGCACCATCGGCGCACTGAGTCTGCTGCGCGAGGAGCTCGACGAACGGTTTCTCGTGATCAACGGCGATGTCCTGACCGATCTGAACCTACGCGCGTTCGTCGACTGTCATCGCGAACATGCGGCGGACCTGACGATCGCGACTGCGCGGCGAACGATTCACATGGATTTTGGCATCATCGAAGATGTCGACGGCACAGTCATGCGCTTTCGCGAAAAACCCAATCTCACGCATGTGGTGAGCATGGGCGTCTATTGCATGGAACCGACGGTTCTCCGTCACATCCCATCGGGCGTGCCTTTCGGCTTCGACAACTTGATGGCCTGCATGCTCGATCAGGGATTGTCCGTCCATATTTTCCCGCACAACGGGTTTTGGCTCGACATTGGTCGGGTCGAGGACTTCCAGAAGGCGCAGGATCTCACGTGGGACGACGAGGCGCCGGCATTCGAATCCGCGCCACTCGTCCTCGATCCATCTCTAACCGGCGATGAACGAAAGGCGTTGGAGACCGTCGGCATCGTTTGACCGGAGCACGCCGGCCGGCCGCCGGAGCCTTGGTGAAGATCTGCAGGGGTAAGATGCTATTAGTCTCGGAGCCCAGCCTGGGCCGAAGTGAAAAGGCAGCGCTCGCCAAGGTGATCGACAGCGGTTGGATCACGATGGGCGATCGCGTCCGCGCATTCGAGCAGGCTTTCGCCGAGACTCACCAGGTCGCCGATGCCGTCGCGGTCAGTTCCTGCACAACCGGCCTTCACCTGGCGATGGAAGCGCTGGGGATAGGGCCGAGGGACGAAGTTCTGGTTCCTTCGCTCACTTTCGTTGCGACCGCCAATAGCGTGGTTTACGCGGGTGCGACGCCGGTGTTCGTCGATATCGAATCGCTCGATGTTCCGCTCATCTCTCGAGCCGATGCGGCGGCAAAGTGCACCGCCAGGACCAAAGCGGTCGTCGTCATGCATTACGGCGGCTATCTCGTCGATGGCGCCGCATGGCGTGAATTCGCGCGCGAACGCGGATTGTATCTGATCGAAGACGCGGCCCATGCGGCCGGTCTCGATCGTCCCGGCGTCTTCGGCGACGCGGCTGTCTTTAGTTTCTTCGGCAACAAGAACATGACAACGGCCGAAGGCGGCATGGTCGTTGCACGCGACGAAGGTGTTCTCGCCAAGGTGCGGCAAATGCGCAGCCATGGCATCACCAGCGGCACTGTCCAACGACTGGCGAGTCATGTGGTGACCTACGATGTCACGATGCTCGGCTACAATTACCGGATGGACGAGCTGCGGGCTTCGATCGGCCTTGTGCAGTTGAAAAATCTCAAACGCTGGAATGATAAGCGTCGGGCTCTGACAAACACATATCGCCGCCTACTCGCACAACATTGTTCGGGCGTCGCCGTGCCGTTTTCACAGCCGCGTGCATCCTCTTGTCATATTCTCCCCGTTCTCCTTCCGGAAGGAGTCGATCGGCAGGTGGTTGTGGGCCGCATGTGGGATGCCGGAATACAGACCTCGATGCATTACCCGCCAATCCACAAATTCTCCTGGTACCGCGCACGGTTCCCATCGCTGCGCTTGCCACGAACGGAAGAATATTGCCGGCGAGAACTGACACTGCCGCTGCATCCGAAGCTGACTGATCTGGATGTGGATCTGATTGTCCGCGCATTGGCACGGGCGTTGAAATCGGATGAGGCGCCGTTATCGCCCGGTCTCCGTCCTGATGGCACAGAGACTCCGGCGCCGAACCCGCTATTGACCGGTGTAAGCCGTGTATTCGATGTCATCGCCTCCGCCGCAGGCCTCGTCTTATTTGCGCCGATCATGGCGCTGGTTACGGTGGCGATCTTCGTCGAAAGCGGCCGACCAATCTTCTTTTCTCAGAGTCGCCTGGGTGTCGGTGGGCGGCAATTCCGCATGTATAAATTCGACAAATTCAATGAGGATGGTCCATCGACCGGGCATGCGCTGACGCTGGAAAACGATCCGCGGCTGACACGTGTGGGACGCGTACTCGCGCGGACGAAGCTCGACGAGCTGCCGCAATTCTGGAACGTCCTCAAGGGCGACATGTCGGTCGTCGGTCCTCGGCCGGAATCGCTGGTATTTCGCGGCTGCTTCCAAGGGCCCTACCGCGCCGTGTTGAACTACAAGCCGGGCATTTTTGGACCAAGCCAGGTTCTCTTTCGTGATGAAGCTGTTTTCTATCGCGGACGTCCCGATCCCGAGCAGTTCTACCGGCAAGTTCTCTTTCCGATGAAAGCTGCTATCGACTTGGCTTACTTCGCACATCGAACGCTGTTGGGTGATCTTTCGTGGGTCGTTCGTGGTGTGCTCGCGGTCTTCGGTTGGTCTTCGTTGACGGCCGAGCGTGCAGGCTTGATTGACTTGAGCACGGCGTCGAGTGGTGTGAGCGATTTGGCTGGCCAGAGTCCGATGCCAATCCAGACGCGCACCGGCGTGAATGCTCGTGCCCGCGCTTTGCGCCCGGTGCTCATCGGCAGCGGGCAGTCTCTACACCCTCGTCCGTAATCGGATGCCACCGGACTCATGGGGAGGAACGATGCAATGGCCTTTGGCGATCTCAAAGTTCTGGTGACCGGCGCCGATGGATTCATCGGTTCGCATTTGGTAGAGGCGCTCGTCGAGCGCGGGGCCGAGGTCACGGCGCTGTGTTTTTACAACTCCTTCGACAGTCATGGTTGGCTTGATAGCGTGCCCGAGGCGGTCCTCAGGCGGTTGCAGATTATTCGCGGCGACGTGCGCGATGCCGCGTTCGTTCGCGGCACTGTCCAGGGGCAAGACATTGTCTTCCATCTCGCCGCGCTCATCGGGATTCCTTATTCCTACTTGGCGGCACACTCTTACGTCGAGACCAATGTTATAGGCACGCTCAACATGCTCGAGGCGTGCCGCCAAGCCGGTGTTTCTCGGATCGTGCACACCTCGACCAGCGAAGTTTACGGTACCGCGTTAACGCTGCCGATTTCCGAGAGCCATGTCCTCCAAGGGCAGTCACCGTATTCCGCATCCAAGGTCGGTGCCGATATGATGGCCGAGGCGTTTGCTCGATCGTTTGGCGTGCCGGTGGTGATTCTGCGCCCTTTCAACACCTATGGCCCGCGCCAAAGCGAGCGTGCCGTGATTCCGACGGTTATTCGCCAGGTGCTCGATCATTCCTGCGCAAAGATCCAGATCGGAGATGTGTCGACGGTCCGAGATTTTACGTTCGTCGATGACACCGTTGCAGCCTTCCTTGCGATTGCAACGACACCCAACATCGAATTTGGCTGTGCGTACAACGCCGGTAGTGGGCGGTCTGTTTCGGTTGGCGAGATGATCGAACTGGTCGTTGAAATCGCGCGATGCGAAGAGAAGCCCGTTGAGCATGATCCGGTGCGCATGCGGCCGGCGGATTCTGAAGTGCGCGCGCTTCTTGCCGACAGTAGCTGTCTCGCCGCTGCAACGGGTTGGCGGCCCAAAGTCGATCTGCGTCACGGTCTGATGCGTACGATTGCGTGGTGGCGTAACCGGCTGTCATACGGCTCGGTGCGCCGAGAGCACGAGTTCATCGCGTAAGGACGGGGTGACAACCATGTTCAATAATCGTCACGTTATCATCGCTGTGCTCCTGGCCGCCCTATCCTCGGCGCCCGCATTGGCGGCGGAGCGGTTTCCAGCTGCACCTGCGAGCGCTTCGGCGGCGACAGCTCGACAAGCCGAGCCCACGCTTACCCTGGCGCAAGCGCAGCGCACGACTGCAACGGTCTCAAACGATACGGGATATCAACTGGGCTCGGGCGATCGGGTTCACATTATTGTTTTTGGCCAAAACGATTTGACCGGCGACTATCAGGTTGACGGTTCCGGCATGCTGCAATTCCCGCTGATTGGATCGGTGCATGCCGGCGGCATGACCGCGGGCGAATTGCAACAAGCGATTACGTCCAAACTCACGCCCGGTTACCTTCGTAACCCAAGTGTCAGCGTCGAAGTCATCAACTATCGGCCGTTCTCCATTCTCGGTGAGGTCAACAAGCCTGGTGCTTTTCCTTACGTCAATGGGATGACTGTTTTTGACGCGGTCGCACTAGCCGGCGGCTTCACCTATCGCGCGAAGGACAACGACTACAGTATCAGGCGCTCGGAGAGCGGGCAGCGCGTGGAGCTTCATGCGAATGGCGATACGCCTGTCCGTCCTGGCGACGTGATTATCGTCCCTGAGCGGTTCTTCTGAGCGCTCTGCTTATTGCTCATCTATATCGGCCGGCCCGAGACCGTGATTATCGCACCGGGCGGGCCCCTGTTACGCGACCTTAAGCCGATAGTCGTGTCCGTCCCAACGTTGCTCGTCCTGCCAGTACAGTGTGAAGACGATCTCGTCTCCCGCGACAAGATCGGCGGTATCGAGGTCAGCGAAATTCATACCGAGCGTGGTAGAAGCGGTCACCGTATCGCTGCTGGTACGCCAGTTCTCTCGACTCCAGTGAACGAGAGCGGGTTTAGAAACTTCGATCCGTAAGATCTTTCCTGCGGGAAGGACCTGCGTCTTCTGATTGGGACGCCATGAAGCGTGTCGCGAACAAACCCGATCGATCTGGTATCGCTTGCGCGGTTGCGGGGGCATGTCGAAGACCCGCTCCTCTCGGAGCGAACGCAGCAGTTTGACGTGTTCGGCATGCGCCCAAACGAGGGGCATTGCCGATCCAGAGGGTCTGCCGCGGAACAATTCGCGCTCCGGAACATCCGCGGCGTCCCATACCTGCTCCGGCAGGAGATGGCCATCGCTGCCGCAGGCTTCGAGCGTGCGTAACAAACGCTCGGCCTCTGCCATTCTCCCAGCCGCCAATTCATAATGAGCGCGCTCGCCAGTGAGAAGCGGCCACAATCTGCCAATGCCCGTGCCGTCGAAGGCGCTGCCGTCGTCGTGCTCGCCGTAGCCATCGCCGTTGTAACGACGCCAGCAGGGCCCAGCCGGCAACTCAACCTTCAGCAATGTGTCGATCACTTTGACCGTGTTACGAATCCGAGCATCGTCCGGTGCGCGTAACCCGAAGCGCACAAGCGCAAGTGCGTCGGGACTCACAATAGACGAAGCCTGCTGACACGTCTCACCGCTAGGACGATTCTTAATCGGCACAAAGCCTTGTGCAGGCGAGGCCGCGCCAGCGCTCTCCGGAGGGGAAATGCGGACGTAATAGCCCTCGACGCCATTGGCCGCTGCGATGGGCGTGCCTGTGATATACGTCCAGCGCTCGATCTGACTGTTCCAGATATCCGCGGTCTCGCGCAAATATGTAGCGGCCGCTTGCTCGCCCACCTGATCGGCAAGATCGGCTGCAGCAAGCAGGGCGGCGATCTCGACCGCAAGCGTGAAAGGCGCGTAACCGCCGTCCTCCTCCCAGCGGTCTTGGCCAGTGACGGGGCCGTTGCAAACGACAAATCCGGCAGCGCGACGCACCATCGGCCAGAAGCGCCGTAACTCGTCGTCGCGCAAGCCTCCTTCGCGCCACATCAGATCGACGAGCAAAATGGGAAAGGCGCATTCGTCCATCTGCACGCCATTCCAATAGGAGCCACCGTCGAGCCAGCAATTCTGAGGCCAATGACCGTCCGCCTCCTGTGCGGTTTCGAGCCAATGCAGCACGCGCCGTGCATCGTCGAAGGCGCCCGCCGCCACGAGTGCTCCCGCCGTCTCGACAAGATCACGCGGCCAGACGAGATGGTAACCCCCCAGATCTTCGTCCCCCTTGTTGAATCCCCACGGAATCGAAAGGCTCGCGATGATCCCGCCGGGAAACGAACTTGCCTCGTGCGTGCGAAGCACGGCGGTGCTGATGCGATAGGTATTGGCTTTCGCCGTCGGACGGTCGAGTGGCAAGAGCCCATCCTGCCACGCCCGCCATCCGGCGGTGTAATCGGCGAGTGCCGCGTCCACACCATCGTTGAGGCTGGCGATGACACGATGTGCCGCCTCTTGCGGCCTGCGTCCGAAGCCGAGTGCCAAAACGAATTCTCTGCCGCATGCCGCAAGATCAATCTCGCCAGTTAGGGCGACATTGCCGTCTTCGGCGATATCGTAATTCCACGCGAGTGCATAATTCCGCGCAAGGTCCTGCCAGCCGTCGGAGGCGCCGACGAAACCGACGGAACGCGCACGCCATGGCGCTGAGCACGCGAGTGCCAGCGCGCTGCCTCTTCCCGAGGCGAAGAGCATCTCATGTCCCTTGTAGTCGTCAGTCCAGGCGGTGTTGTGAGCGCCGCGATTCACAAGATGCGGTGCAAGCAGGGCATGGAGGCGGTAATCGTGCACCGCGCCATTCTGAGCTTTGAAGCGAACACGCTGGAGGACAACGTCGCGGTGCGGATCGGCAAGCACGAGCTTCTCGATGATATAGCGTCCGTCACGCGACGTGTTCCGCAATGTGAAGGCGGGGACGCCATCGTCCACCGGCTGGATGACACTCACGGCATCGCGCTTCTCCTCCGAGAAATAGCCTTTGCCGTCTGTGACGATGAGGCCGAAATCTCGGGTGCAGGCGTAGTCTACGCGGGGATAGTAGATCTCATTGAGAATGCCATGGCTCAAGGTGAACCAGACGCGGCTCGAGATGGAGGGCGCCGTGCCAACTCCGCTTTTCGCGCTCGAGGTCCAGCGCGCGGAAATGCCTGGATGGCCGGGCGCCGGATTATTGCCGTGCGTTCTCATTTCCAGGCTTCGGCCGCGACATAGACCGTCAGGTCGATCTCGCCCTTGGCGCTGCAGACATTGTCGACGACGAGTGTGAGCGGGGCCGCGTGCGCTGCCGGCACGCCGAGCGCCAGGGTCAACCCCGCCGCCGCGCCGGCGAGAACCTTCGCTTTCACCCGCCGACTATAGCAAAACCGCAGCATTGGCGTCCCCACGGGGATTCGAACCCCGGTTTGGGCCGTGAGAGGGCCCCGTCCTAGGCCTCTAGACGATGGGGACGCAGCGCCGCCTTAATTAGACGCTCGTGGCGCACCGCGCAAGCGTTCCCGGGCGGGCGCGGCGCGCGTCAGTCGCGGAAATTCAGATATTGCAACGGCTGCGCAATCTTAAGTCCGCGCACCAGTTGGATCGCGGCCTGGAGGTCGTCGCGCTTCTTGCCGGTGACACGTAGCTCGTCGCCCTGGATTGCGGCTTGCACTTTGAGCTTCGAATCCTTGATCGCGCGCACGATGCTCTTGGCGGGCTCGGCGCCGATGCCCTGCTTCAATGTCACCACCTGCCGCAGCATCTGGCCGGCGGCCTTCTCCGCCGGTTTGAAGTCGAGCGCGGCGGCATCAACATTGCGCCGCGCCATGTGGCCTTTAAGGAGTTCTTCGACCTGCCGTAGTTTCATCTCGTCGTCGGCCAGGACCGTCAGTGCCAGTTCCTCGCGTGTCACCGCAGACTTGCTGCCTTTGAAGTCGAACCGCGTCGCCAGTTCGCGTGCCAAGCCGGCGAGGGCGTTGTCGACTTCCGCGAGATCGACGCGCGAAACGATATCGAAGCTCGGCATGGCTTCCTTGACGGGGTGGTTCGACGCGACTTATAGCGCGTTCCCGAGGCAGCAGCCAAGGCAACGGAGACAGGCATGCAACGACTGATCCTCGGCGCCGCCGGCGTGATGGGCGCGCTTGGCGTCGCCGCCGCTGCCTGGTCGCAGCATCGTCTGGTCGCCGGAGCGGATGCCATGCATCTCGACTTCGCGGCGACCGCCGTGCGTTTCTCCTTGATCCACGCCGCGGTACTGGTCGGGATCGCTGCTTACCTTCGCGATGGGATCGGTCGTGGCGCCCGCGTCTGTTTGGGCGGTGCGGCCGCCAGCTTCATCGGCGGCTTTGTCTTCTTCTGCGGCGGTCTCTGGCTGCTGGCGGCCGGCGGCTCGCCGAGTTTGGTGTATGCCGTGCCCGTCGGCGGCACGCTGTTTATCGTCGGCTGGCTTGCGATTCTCGCCGCCGCGCTCGTACCGCGGCCGGTACGCTAAATCAGCGCAGGCTCGCCGGAACGGGCACGCCGGCCTCGCGGTAATAGCGCAGGGCGCCCGGATGGAGCTGGACGCCGAGGGAGCCGAGTTTCGATGGCAAAATCGCCGACCAGGCGGAATTTTTCTTGGCGAGCGCGATGCGTTGCGACCAGAAAGCTTTGGTCAGCGCATAGGCGGTCGCGTTGGACATGCTCAACGTCGTATAGGCGCCAGCCGGCAGCCCTACCGTTGTTACATCGCGTTCGATTCCGGGATAGGTGCCGCGCGGAATGACGATCGCCATCATGCTGTCGTCGGACGCGTGAATCCTGGCGATCGCCGACGGCGACATGTTCAGCAGACGGATCGGCGTGGTCTTGGCGAGTTGCACCAGCGAGGGGATGGGAAAGCTGCCGGCGATGGCGAATCCGCCGACTTGCTTATCCTTGAGCGCCTTGAGGGCGCCGGCGGCGTCGCTGTCGATCAGCTGAACCGTCTTGCCGATCCCGAGCGCCTGGAAGGCCTCTTCGGTGGCCCGCTCGCCCAAGGTGCCGCGCGTGCCCGGAATAAACGCCTGCCCACCGAGCTCGGCGAAATCCTTGATCGTTCCGTCGCGGCGCACCACCCAATGAATCGTCTGCGCCGGGATTGGAAACAGTGCGCGAATACGGTCGTAATGCGGGTTCTTCGTAAACGGTTTGTCGCCACGGCGCGCCTGACGAATGACGCTCGGCGCAGCGGTAAAGAGATAGTTGCCGGCGACATTGTCGATGTTGGCGACGTTCTGGATCGAGCCCTGACTTTCGGCGACGACCAGGGTGTAGGCGCCGTTGCCGGCAAGCGCCAGCGCTTCGGAGAATTGCCGGGCCAAGGCATAGTTCGGACTGTCCGACTTGCCGGCGTGTACCGTAATCGTCACCTCGGCGGCGCAGACCGGCATGGCTATCGCCATCGCCACCAGCAGCGCCGTCGCTCGCAATACAGCCTTCATTGTTCGAAACAACCGCACGAACCGTTTCCCGTCGTCGAAGGCGCGAGCCTATACTGCGCACCGCGCCGCGAAAAGGTCCGATTGGTTGTCGGATGGCGGCGCGCTGTGCGACACTCTGCGCCGCGCTACAGTCAAAGACAGCGATAGGAACGCGACGCACGATGTCGACCCTTCTGGTTACGCACGAAGCCTGCCTGCGCCACGATCCCGGCGCCTATCATCCGGAATCGCCGGCACGGTTGAAGGCCGTGCTCGACGGCCTGTCCGGCGCGCCGTTCGCTCGGCTCCAGCACCGTCAGGCGCCCAAGGCGGATCTCGCAGATATCGCACGGGCGCATCCGCGTGCATTGATTGACGCCATCCTCGCGGCCGTCCCCAAGAGCGGCCACGCCGCCATCGATGCCGACACGGTGCTATCGCCCGGCTCCGGCGAGGCGGCGTTGCGCGCCACCAGTGCGATCGTCGCCGCCGTCGATGCCGTCGTCGAGGGCACCGCCAGCAACGCCTTCTGCGCCGTGCGGCCGCCGGGCCATCATGCCGAGCCGCAACATCCGATGGGCTTCTGTCTCTTCAACAATGTGGCGGTCGGCGCCGAACGTGCGCGCAAGGTGCATAAGCTCGCGCGCGTGGCGATCGTCGACTTTGACGTCCACCACGGCAACGGCACGCAGGCCGTCTTCGAGAGCGATGCCGGCGTGTTCTTCGCCTCGACTCATCAATCGCCGCTTTATCCGGGCACCGGCGCCCGCGGCGAACGTGGCGTCGGCAATATCTTCAACGTGCCGCTGCGGCCGATGTCGGGTTCGAACGAGTTCCGTGCCGCGATGAGCGACATCATTCTGCCGGCACTCGACGCCTTCCGGCCCGAGCTGGTTTTGGTCTCGGCCGGCTTTGATGCCCATCGCGCCGACCCCCTGGCGCAGCTCCAGCTCGAAGAGGCGGATTACGCTTGGATCACCGAACGGCTGCTCGAAATGGCCGCAAAGCATGCCAAGGGGCGTCTGGTTTCGACGCTTGAGGGTGGCTACGACCTCGAAGCCTTATCGGCATCGGCGGCGGCGCACGTCGCGGCTCTGGTCGCGGCGTGAGGGTTGCTCCGCGCTTCTGTCGAACCTAGAGTGGCGTCTGCGGGGAAGGGGATTTAACGACGATGGCGCAGCGGTCGACGCCGTCCGAAATTGCCAAGCTCAGCTTTGAGGATGCGCTCAAGGAGCTGGAGGATATCGTCCGGCGCCTCGAGGCAAGCAACGTCAAGCTCGACGACGCGCTCGCCGCTTACGAGCGTGGCGCGTTGCTGAAGCAGCATTGCGAAAGCAAGCTGCGCGAAGCGCAAGCGCGCGTCGACAAGATCGTGCTCGGCACCGATGGCAAGCCGGCAACGGAGCCGATGGCCCTTGAGTGAAACGACCTGGGCGGATGGCGCGAGCTTTAATGACTCGCTGAGCGAGGCCGCCAGATTAAGCGACGCCGCGATCGACCGATTGCTCACGGTTCCCAGCGGTTTCGAGGCGCGCGTCGTCGAGGCGATGCGTTACGCGGCGCTGGCGCCGGGCAAACGCCTACGGCCATTTCTGGTGCTTGCCAGCGCGCAGCTGTTTGCCGTCGGCCGGCGTAGCGCGCTACAGGCCGCGGTCGCCGTCGAGTTGGTGCATGCCTACTCCCTCGTGCACGACGATCTGCCGGCCATGGACGATAGCGATCTGCGCCGCGGTCGAGCGACGGTGCACAAAGCGTTCGACGAGGCAACCGCGGTCCTGGCCGGCGACGGGCTTCTGACCCTGGCGTTCGAGGTGTTGGCGCATCCGGATACCCACGGCGATCCGGCGGTACGCTGTGAGTTGGTGACGTCGTTGGCGCAGGCGGCGGGCGCAGCCGGCATGGTCGGCGGTCAGATGTTCGACCTGATCGCAGAAGAACATCCCGAGCTCGATATCGGCGCGATCACCCGCCTGCAACGATTGAAGACCGGTGCGCTGATCGCGTTCTCCTGCGAAGCGGGCGCCGTGCTCGGCAAGGCGTCTGCGGAAATGCGGATGGCCTTGCGCGGCTATGCGCACGATCTGGGGCTGGCGTTCCAGATCGCGGACGATTTACTGGACGTACAGGGGTTGTCGGGCGAAACTGGCAAGCCGGTGGGACGCGATGCCGCTGCCGGCAAGGCGACGTACGTATCGATTCTGGGCGTCGAACGTGCGCGGGCGCAGGCCGGGTTGTTGGTGCGTCAGGCAGTCGCCCACCTTGATTTGTTCAAAGAAAGGGCCAACTTGCTTTGCGATGCCGCACATTTCGTCGTCGACCGGCGGACCTAGGTGCCCTAAAACGGCCTTAAACGCACCCTATAAGCTCCGCCCCGCAAAATTGAGGTTGATGTCCGTGATTTCCCGCCGCTTTCTGATGGTCGCGACCGCCGCCATCGCTCTCGCTCCGCCATTCGCCGCGTATGCCGCCGACAACGGTGCGGTCGCAACCGTGAATGCGTTTTACGATACGTTGTTGCAAGCCATGAAGGGCGGGAAGCAACTCGGGTTCGCCGGTCGCCGCGATCTATTGACGCCGGCCCTGACCCGCGCCTTCGACTTGCCGTTGATGACCCGGATCACCGTCGGGCCGCAATGGGCCAGCCTCTCCGCCGACGACCAGCAGAAGCTCATCCAAGCGTTCAGCGACTACAGTGTCGCGACCTATGCCAACCGATTCGACGACTATTCGGGCGAGAAATTCGACGTCAGCCAACAGGCGGCGCGGTCAACCGGCGGCGACGTTATTGTGCGTTCGAAGCTCGTGCCCGGTAGTGGCGACCCGGTCGAACTCGACTACCTGATGCGCCAGATCGGCGGCACGTGGAAGATCGTCGATATCTATCTCAGCGGCACGATCAGCCAACTCGCCGCGCAACGGTCCGAGTTCACCTCGGTCCTGCGCAAAGGCGGCGCTGCCGCTCTTATCCGGACTTTGCACGACAAGGCGGCTCAGCTCGCGAGCTGAGCCGCTTTATTCGTGACTGTCGCCGCCCGCGGTTTGTGCCGCGCTTTGCGGCCGCGCCGGCGTCGAGCCATCGTCGAGACCCTCAAGCCCCACTGGCGACGGCGCCGGCGCGCCGTGGCGAAGCTCGGAGGCGCGATGTTACCGCCACAAGCTGCGAATTGCGGCGTAATAGTCGATCGAATTCTTCTTGAGCTCGTCGAGCTCGTCCATATGGTTGGCGTATTCGTCGATGCCCTCAGCGCCGAAGCGATACCAAGTCGCGCCGCGGTGGCCGTAGTAGGCGGCCAGCCAATCGAACGGATCGGCGACACTGTCGGCGCCCATGCCGATGGCATCACGCGGGTTTGACGGCCCTAAAATCGGCAGCACGAGATAGGGGCCGTCGGGAACGCCGTAATGATAAAGCGTCTGTCCGAAATCGCCCGATTGCTGCTGCAGCCCCGAATCGTTGGCGATATCCCAGAGGCCGCCGATGCCAAAGGTGCTGTTCGCGAGGAACCGGCCCGTAGTGACGTCGGCCGCGTGCCACTCGCCCTGGACCATGTCATTCGCCCAGATTACCGGCTCGTCCAGGTTCTGCAGGAAATCATGAATCCGGTCGCGGCCGAATTGGGGAACGGCCCAGACATAAGCCTTCGCGATCGGCCGGACGACGTAGGTATAGAAGTAGTCGTTGGCTTTGAAAATGACCCGATTGGTCGGCTCGAAGGGATCGTTCGTGGCTTCGAACTCGGCGCGTGCGGCCGGGTCGGTGGGTGGCGTGGCGCAGGCAACCAGCGGGAGGAGCAGACCCGCGAGGAGCAGCGCACGGATCGTTCGGATCGAGTTGCGCAAGTTGGAGACCGGCTTTGTCCTTAGTGTGGCCGCGTTAGCGAATCGGATGGTGCACCGGCGTTTATGTCCGCATGGTTGACAGCGGTTCGCGCGAATGCAACAGCATTTTTTATTGGGGTCGATAGCTAAACCCTTGACGCTTCGGGACCGCATGCAGTGGTGGGTGGATGCAATTGGAATGGCTTGTTTTTCTGGGGTGGGCGTGCCTGGCGGCCAGTGTTGCCGGCTTGCTATACCTGGCATTTTCCGCATATGCGGTCCGAATCCTGTTGGGCCGACCGCGCCATAGCGTCGCGGCGACTCCGATTACGATCCTGAAGCCTCTGCGCGGCGCCGACGTCGGCCTATACGAGAATCTCCGCTCGTTTTGCCAACAGACTTATGCGCCGTTCCAAGTCGTTTTCGGCGTCGCCGACGCGGACGATCCTGCGGTGCCCGTGGTTCGCCGCTTGATCGCGGAGTTTCCGGCGCTCGATCTGGTTCTTGTAACTGGTGGCTCGGCCCGCGCGCCGAATCGCAAGGTCGCCAACCTGATGAACATGCTGCCGGCCGCGCGGCATGGACAGCTGGCGATCTCCGACAGCGACATGCGCGTCACGCCCGATTACCTCGCGACTGTTGCGCCGCTGCTCTCCGCGCCGGAGGTTGGTCTGGTGACTTGCCTCTATCGTGGCGTGTCCGCCGGAGGCGATTTCTGGTCGCGTGTCGCTTGTCTGCACATCAATCACGGATTTTTTCCAGAAGCCGCCGTCGGCGAAATGCTGGACGCAGGCGACGGCGCCTTCGGTGCCACGCTGGCGATGTCGCGGGCGACTCTCGACGCCATCGGCGGCTTCACCGCGATCGCGGATCAACTGGCGGACGATCATGCGCTCGGCGCGGCGGTGCGGCACGTGGGCCGCCGTGTCGCGTTGGCGCCGATGATCGTTGACAACATCGTCTTCGAACCCGGGCTTGGCGCGTTGTTCCTTCATGAACTGCGCTGGGCGCGAACCGTGCGCATGGTGGCGCCAGCTGGTTACGCCGGATCGGTGATCACTCACCCGGTCGCGCTGGCGGTACTCGCGATCCTGATCCACCCGTCGGCGTGGTCGTTTTATGGCCTAATCGCGGCGATTTTGACGCGCTTGGGCACGGTTTGGCTCAATGGCCGGGCTTTGGCCCTTGGCCGAACACCGATTTACCTCATTTTACTGCGCGATGGGTTGTCGTTTGCCGTGTTTATCGCTAGCTTCTTCGCGCGGAACGTGGCTTGGCGCGACCGGCGCTACCGGATCGGCACAGGCGGCCGCCTTACCCTCGACGGAGACAGTTCGGTATGATGAAAACGTTGTTCCTGCAACCGCCTTCGTTCGAGGGTTTCGATGGCGGCGCCGGCTCGCGCTATCAGGCGCGGCGCGAGATTCGCTCGTTCTGGTATCCGACGTGGCTTGCCCAGCCGGCCGCGCTTGTCCCGGACAGTCGATTGATCGACGCGCCGCCGGCCGGCATCACGCTCAACCAGGTTCTGCCGCTGGCCAAGACCTACGATCTCGTCGTCGTGCACACCTCGACGCCGTCCTTTGCGAACGACGTCAAGGTCGCGCAGGCGATGAAGGATCAGAATCCGCGGCTGAAGATCGGCTTCGTCGGCGCCAAGGTCGCGGTCGAGCCCGAGGAAAGTCTCAAGGCATCGACAGCCGTCGACTTCGTCGGCCGCAACGAATTCGATTTCACAATCAAGGAAGTCGCCGAAGGGCGCACCTGGGACCGTATCGACGGGTTGAGCTACCGCAACGACGCCGGGGTCATCGTCCACAATCCCGAGCGCGCGACGCTCGAGAACATGGATGCGTTGCCCTTCGTCACCGAAGTTTACCGGCGCGACCTGCGGATCGAGGATTATTTCATCGGCTACCTCAAGCATCCTTACGTCTCGCTCTATACCGGACGCGGCTGCAAATCGCGCTGTACGTTCTGCCTGTGGCCGCAGACCGTGGGCGGACACCGATATCGGGTACGCAGCGTCGATCACGTGGTCGAGGAGATCCGCCTCGCCAAGCATTATTTCCCGCAGGTGCGCGAGTTCTTCTTCGACGACGATACGTTCACCGACAACCTGCCGCGCGCCGAGGCGATCGCCAAGGAGCTCGGCAAGCTCGGCGTGATGTGGTCGTGCAACGCTAAGGCGAACGTGCCACTCGAAACGCTCAAGGTGCTCAAGGACAACGGATTGCGGTTGCTGCTGGTCGGCTATGAGTCGGGCAATCAGAAGATCCTGCACAACATCAAGAAGGGTATGCTGATCGACGTGGCGAAACGTTTCACAAAGGATTGCCACGACGTCGGCGTCACCATCCACGGCACGTTCATTCTCGGACTGCCTGGCGAAACGCGGGAAACGATCCAAGAGACCATCAAGTTTGCGACCGAGATCAACCCGCACACCATTCAGGTCTCGCTCGCGGCACCCTATCCGGGTACCTTCCTGCACAAGCAGGCGGTCGAGAACGGTTGGCTCGACACCGCCCATGCCGAACTCATCGACGATCACGGCATCCAGATCGCGCCGCTCCAATACCCGCATCTGTCGCACCAGGAGATCTTCGACTCGGTCGAGACCTTCTACAAAAGGTTCTATTTCCGCGCCGGCAAGATCGCATCGATCGTCGGCGAGATGGTGCGGAGTCCTGAGATGATGGCGCGCCGGCTGCGCGAAGGTGTGGAGTTCTTCCACTTCCTGCGCGAGCGCGAGCTGGCGCACTAACGACTGGAATCAGTCAGGATTTGCGGGCGGCGGGCCGAGCAGCGCCGGCAGCACGATGAACGTGCACAGCAGCGTATAGCCGAGGGATATCGTCAGCAGCACGCCCATCGACGCGGTGCCGGGATGATTCGACAGGGCCAGACTACCGAACGCGGTGCCGGTGGTCAGTGCGCTGAACAGGATGGCACGCGCTGTGCTCGATCGCAGTAGGTCAGCGTTGCCAGCGCGCCAACGCATCACGAAATAAATGTCGAACGAGACGCCGATGCCGAGCAACAGCGGCAACGCGATGATATTCGCGTAATTGAGCGGCAAGTCGAACACGGCGGTGGTTGCCAACGTCAGCAGACCGGCCAGTAGCAGCGGCGCTAGCACGACCGCGACGTCGCGCACACGACGCAACACGATCAAGAGAAGCAGTGCGATTGCCGCGATGGCGATGATACCTGCGGTCACGAAGGCACGGATTACCGTGCGCGCTGATTCTTGTATCGTCACGGGCGATCCCGTCGCATCGGGCGCGATGGCGCGGACGGCTTTGACGAAGCGGCGTAGGACGGTGTTGTCGCGCGGATCGCCTTTGGGATAGGCCTCAACCAACGCACGCCCGTCGGCGGTCACCCAATCGCGCTTCACCGCCGGCGGAATATTGTCGAGCGTGATCTTTTGCGCGCCGAGCGCCAGGCGGACGTCTTGCAGGCGATTGGGAATTTCGTCGGACAGATTCGCCCGAAGCAGCGGCAGCGGATTGAGTTTCTTCGCCAGCAACCGGTCCAGGACATATGCGACGCGCTCGGCACCCGAATAACGATTGGCGATCCCCTTCAATGCGCCGTCAGTCGTGCGCATCGCATCGAGAATCTCAAGATCGGTCGGCGGCGGCTTGACCGTCGGCGGCGACAGGGTTGGCGCCAGGAGCGTCTTGGCGTCAGCGATGATGGCCAGCTTGGCGTCCTGATCGTCGGGCACGAAGCTCGAAATCGTGACCGTCTGGTCGACCTCCGGAAGTGCATCCAGCCGTTTCGCCAGCGCCGCGGCAGCGGCCGGCGAGGGGGTCAGGATATCGATCGTATAAGGTGTGTTCATCGGATCCGACATCAGGTCATTGAGCGTCGCAACCGACTCGGAGTGTTGGTTCTGCAGGTCGAGCGGATTGAAATCGAAGTGGATGTAAGGCACGGCAGCAAGGCACAGCACGGCCACGATCGCCGCCCCGATCAGCACCGCGCCGCGGCGCCGTACGAGTAGGCGATCTGCCGTGCGCGCCCAGGCGAAGCCGACGGGGCGCGGCTCGCCGCGAGGTCGCATAAGAGCGATCAGTGCCGGAAATAGGGTGAGATTGAGCACAAGAGCGATGAGCATGCCGACGCCGGCGATCCAGCCAAGTTCGGACACGCCGCTGTAATCCGTCGGGACGAAGGCGAAGAAGCCGACACCTGCGGACAAAGCCGCAACGGCCATCGCGCGACCGATGCCGCCGGCCGCGCGCGTCAAGGCTTCGGTCAGGTCGCCGACACGATAACGTTCGTCGCGATAACGCACGCTGAATTGGATGCCAAGATCGACGGATATGCCGACGAACAATACGGCGAATGCGACCGAAATCGGGTTGAACGGGCCGATCGCGAGCACGGCGAAAGCGGTGGTCGCCGCAAGTCCGACGATTAGCGTGATCACGATGGCGGCAAAGATGCGGAGCGAACGAAGGGCAAGCAGCAGCCACAAGCAAAGCAGTCCGAGGGACAATGCCGTCGAAAATCCGGCGCCTTTGGCGAGCGTCGCTAGCTGATCGTCGTCGAGCGCAACCGAGCCCGTGACCCGGACTCGCACGCCGCGGTCCGGTGTCAGGCCGAGCTCGGTGGCGGCACTGCGCACCGCGTCGATCGCGTCCGCGCCGGGCGTCAGTGACTTATAATCGAGCGCCGGCTGCATCAGAACGATACGACGCAAATCGTCGGGCGCCGGCGCCGTATTGCTCAGCATGGTCTGCCACGACAGGGGCGCGTAGGTGCCCGCAAGCGTGCTCTCGGCCGCGCGTTCGACGCCATGCAACGCCGCCGAGATGTCGCGCGGTTGGACGGCGCCCTGCTGAACGGCTTGAACCATCAAATCGACGATGCCGAATACGCCACGCAGGCTCGGATCGGCTGCCAACGATCCGAGAAACGGCTGTGCCGCGATCATTTGATTGGCGTAGTCCTGCACCTGCGTTTTCGGCAGGAAAAGCAGCCCGTTGCGGCGGAAGAATTGGTTGAGATCCGGCAGGCGGACGTCGCGGAATATCGCTGGTTCGCTGCGCAGCTTGTCGGCCAGCGCAATCGCGGCGTCTTCCGTTTCGTCGGGCGTCCTGCCGTCGATCACGACCACCAACAGATCGACTTTCTGCGGAAACGCCTTGTCCACCTCCTGCGCGAGCTTGCGCCATGGCAGGTTCGCCGAGATTAGCTTGTCGAGATCAGTGTCGACCGTAATCCGGCTTGATGCGTAAAACCCCGAGGCGATCGCTAGCGCCAGCGCCGCGGCGACGACGATAAGGGCATGCGCGCGCGACCATTCAACCACGCGCGCGATGACACGACCCATCATGTGAAGGTACTCGTTGAAGCGGCCAGCGGCCGATGCGACTTCAGCAGCGACATCGGCGTCCTACGTACGATGCGCCCTTCTTCCGATCGCCCCCGCGCCGTTCCGAACGGCGCGTTACTTTGGCGAAAATCCCTGTGCTTGCCAAGTGTTTCTGCCGACTGACATCAGCCCGGCGTCAGCAGTGCGAGCGCGCCGATCGCGCGTCCACCACGTCGCATCTCGCGCTCGAGCTCAGCCAGAACCTCTCGGAGCGTGCTGCCGACGGCAAGTCGCACGCGCCGCTGCAGGAGGGCATAGGCATCGTGGCGTGATTCACCGGGGGCGCTTTTGACGACCGTAAATAACGGGCTTTCGAGACTATGTCGGAAGATCGAGAAGGTCGCCATGCCATCGCGTTGATCGATCGCATAATCGCGCCACGCACCGCGCATCACCTGGCGGCTGTAAATTTGCAGCAACTGATCGAGTTCGGTGCGGCTGAAGAAGACGCGCCGGTACCGGCGATGATCGTTGAGGCGGGTGATGGGAGCCATTGACACGCGCGGGGGTTCGCGAAGGCTGTGCATGCCTGATGCCTCAGTCTTTCCTATTTCGCGGCTGAAATCCAGCAGCCCTGCCGCGTCGATACGCGCCGGAAAACGCCGTGTCCGGGGTTTGCAGGAACGCCGGCAAGGCGTTATGGTACCGGGCATTTTTCGCGGGTCGGGGCCGGGTTTTGAGCGACATCTTCCGGGAAATCGACGAGGAACTCCGCAAGGAGAACCTCGCGAAGCTGTGGGCGCGTCATGGTCGGTGGGTGATCGTCGCGGCGGTCCTCGTCGTCGTCGCGACTGCGGTCGGCGTCGGTTGGCGGCAGTACCGCGACCAGCGTAGCGCCGCCGACGGCGTCCGCTTCGCAGCGGCCCTCGACCTCGTCCGCGACGGCAAGAACAAAGACGCCGCCGACGCTTTCGCGGCTATCGCCCAGCACGCGAGCGCGGGGCACGCCATGTTGGCTCGCTTCGAGGAAGCGGCGGTCAAGACGCGTACCGGCGACGCTGCCGGCGCACTCACGATTTACGACCAACTGGCGGCAGACACGTCGGCCGATCCGGTTTACCGCGCGGCGGCGACGCTGCTCGCGGCCGATGTGGCCCTCGACAAAGGCGACACTGCCGGTGCGATCCAGCGGCTCAAGCCCCTGACCGGCGGTGCCAGCCCGTGGCACCCGTTCGCCATCGAGCTCACCGGTTTCGCCCAACTGAAAGCCGGCGACAGTGCCGGCGCACGCAAGAGCTTCCAGCAGCTCGCTGACGATCCCAATGCGCCGCCGAGTGCGCGGCAGCGCGCGGCGCAAATGATCGCGGCTTTGAATCCATGACCTTCCGCCTCGCGACCGGCGTCGCGCTGGCCGTATGTCTGGCGCTTGCAGCTTGCGGCGGTTCCAAGAAGACCATTCTCCCAGGAACGCGCATCTCCGTGCTCGAGCTGCAAAAGAGCCTGACGCCGGATCCCAAGCTCGAGGCGACGCCGATCACCTTGCCGCCACCTTTCAACAATCCGGAATGGCCGGGCGCCGGCGGCTATGCCAATCATACGATGTATCATCTCGCGCTCGCGCCCGCGATCAGCCGCGCCTGGAAAGCGGATGTCGGCGAGGGATCGTGGCGGTACGGCCGTGTCACCGCGCAACCGATCGTCGCCAACGGACGCGTCTTCGCGGCCGACGCCAACGATGTCGTTTCGGCCTTCGATGCGAAAAGCGGCAACCGGATCTGGCGCTTCGATCCGCAGCCGAAGAATGCCGGTACGCCGATGTTCGGCGGCGGCATCGCTTATGAGGGCGGACGCATCTTCATCGCCACCGGTTACGCCCAGGTCGTTGCCGTCGATGCCGTAACCGGCAAGGAAATCTGGCGCCAGAGCCTGGCGAGCCCGGCGCATGGGCCGCCGACCGCTTTTTCCGGCCGTGTCTTCGCGATTACCGTCGACAACGAACTCGAAGTCCTTGCCGCCGCCGACGGGCATCGGCTGTGGACGCACAACGGCCTGCCGGAACCCACCGATCTGTTGATTGGGGCGAGCCCGGCGGTGCAGGGCGACACGGTAATCGTGCCCTATTCATCCGGCGAGCTTTATGCGCTGCGCGTCGAGAACGGCCGGGCTGTATGGTCCGACAATCTCGCGACGTCGCGTCCTCTCGGCGCCCTATCATCGCTTGCCGACATTCGCGGCCAGCCGGTGATCGACCGCGACCGCGTGTTTGCCATCAGCCATTCCGGCATTCTCGTGGCGATCGATCTGCGCACCGGCGACCGCGTCTGGGAACAGGATATCGGCGGTACGCACATGCCGTGGGTGGCCGGCGACTACATCTATGTCTTGGCCAACGACCGCGATCTGGTTTGTTTGTTGCGATCCGACGGCCACGTGCGTTGGGTGCGGCCGTTGCCGCGTTACGAAGATGAGAAAGACAAGAAAAACCCGTTGCGCTGGTCGGGACCGGTGCTAGCGGGCAACCGTCTGGTGGTCGTCTCGTCCAACGGCGAGGCGTTGTCGATCTCGCCCTATAGCGGTCAGCCGCTCGGACAAATGACATTCTCGGCTGGTGTCTATCTTGATCCGGTGGTGGCGGGCGGTTCGCTCTATGTCATCACCGATGAGGCCGACCTGACCGCGCTGCGGTGACAGGCTAATCGCCATGCCGCTTTCCGTCGCCATCGTCGGCCGCCCCAATGTCGGCAAGTCGACGCTGTTCAATCGCTTGGCCGGCCGTAAGACGGCGTTGGTGGCGGGCGAGGCTGGACTGACGCGCGACCGCCGCGAAGTGGCCGTCGATTTCGCCGGACTCGCGCTACGGCTGACGGATACCGCCGGCGTCGAAACCACGACGCGCAGCGACATGGCAGCACGGCTCCGACTGCAGACCGAGAAGGCGTTGGCGGCGGCCGATGTCGCTCTGTTCGTGATCGACGCGCGCGAGGGGGTGACGGCGCTCGATCGCGACGTTGCTCGCTGGTTGCGCCGACAGGGCAAGCCGGTGATTCTAGTCGCCAACAAGACCGAGGGCCGCGCGCCGCCAGGACTGGCCGAAGCGTTCGAACTTGGGTTGGGCACGCCGGTGCCGGTTTCGGCCGAGCACGGCGAGGGTATTTCGGCGCTGTACGATGCGCTGCTGCCGTTTGCGCGATCCGAGTCCGGCGATGCGCCGGCGCCCGAACCGGCAAAACGCGCCGCGGCGCTTCAGCTTGCCGTGGTCGGCCGCCCAAACGTCGGCAAGTCGACGCTGGTCAATCGCCTGCTCGGCGAGGAGCGCGTCCTTACCGGACCCGAGCCGGGGGTCACGCGCGATGCCATCGCGATCGAATGGCAGTGGCGCGGTCAGCCGATCAAGCTCATCGACACCGCCGGTCTGCGGCGCAAGGCGAAAGCCGTCAAGGGCGCCGAGACGCTCGCCGTCGGCGACACGCTCAAGACGGTTCGGTTCGCCGAAGTGGTGGTCCTGGTTATCGACGCCACCGCCGGAGTGCAGCGCCAGGACTTGGCGATCGCGCGCCTCGTCGCGGACGAGGGCAGGGCGATCGTGCTCGCCGCCAACAAATGGGATCTGGTCGCTGCGCCCAAGGAGGCGCTGACCGACATCGTCGAGCGGATTTCCGAGTCGCTACCGCAACTGGCGGGCCTGAAGCCGCTGACGCTATCGGCCGCAACCGGCGCCGGCTTGGCCAAGCTGCTGCCGGCGGCGCTGAAGGCGCATATAGCGTGGAACCACCGTGTGCCGACCGGCGCGCTCAATCGCCTCCTGGCGCGCGCGCTCGAGCGTCATCCGCTGCCTCTCGTTGGGGGCCGGCGGCTCAAGCTCCGCTACATGACGCAGGTCAATACCCGGCCGCCGACCTTCGCCCTGTTCGCCTCCAAGCCGGGGGAACTGCCGGACAGCTGGCGACGGTACCTGGCGAATCTGTTGCGCGAGCAGTTCGACCTGCCTGGGGTGCCGCTGCGGCTCATGCTGCGCAAAGGCCAGAATCCATTCGCAAAGAATTCCTAGCGGTGGTTATACGAAAAATCAGGATATCGCCATAAGTTACTGATTTTAAAATCATAAGATCGGATTCTGAATGCGAAGTCTCGACAGGCAAGCACCTGTTGTGCGAACGTGACACGCGCTGCCGGGGCCTCCGGCGGGTGGAGGACCATGGTCAAGCCACTGAAACCGCCGGCTAAAACCGGAACGGCCGGACGCACGGGCGCCAAAGGTGGGCGGATCGACGGTTTGCGCAGCGTCGACCTCGGCGTCACCGATCTCAAGTCACGGGCGCGGTTCTACACCGACATCTGGCGTTTGGCGCCGGTGGTCGAGCATCCCGGCTCGGTCTATCTGCGTGGCACCAGCGCGTACCATCACGTCCTCGGCCTCCACGCCCGGCCGCGCGCTGAGTTGTTGCGCATCGATTTCACGGCGCCCGGCAAGGCCGAGATCAATGCTATCCACGCCAGCCTCAAAAAGGCGGGGCTCGCCGAACTCGAGAAGCCGGGACCCATCAACGAACCGGGCGGCGGTTACGGTTTTGCGTTCAAGGATCCGGAAGGCCGGACCATGCGGGTTATCACCGGCGACCGACGCCATGCCGATGCGACCACGCGGGCGGATCGGCCGATGCGCGTCACGCATGTCGTACTCAATTCCGCCGATGTTGATGCGATCAGCGCTTTCTACGTCGATAATCTCGGATTCCGCATCATCGACCAAACGCGGATGATGACGTTCCTCTGCTGCAACGATCAGCATCATGTCCTGGCATTCGCGCGCGGCACGGCGCCGACGCTCAATCACATCGCTTTCGAAATGCCGGATATCGACAACGTCATGCGCGGCGCGGGCCGTCTGCGCGAAAGCGGCTTTGCGATCGAATGGGGCGTTGGCCGGCATGGGCCGGGCAATAACGTGTTCGCTTATTTCGTCGGGCCGGACGAAGTCGTCATCGAGTACACCGCCGAAATTGCGCGCATCGGCAAGAGCTACAAACCACGCGGCCCGGAAGACTGGACCTGGCCGCCGGGCCGGATGGACCAGTGGGGTATCGCGATCGGTCCGACCGACCGCATGAAGCAGGCTCAGCAGCGGATCGCCTTTGCGTCCGGAATCTTCCGTCCGGCGGGCTGATTCCGGCGCTTCGGGCGGCCGCTTTTTAGACGGCATTTTGAGGCTTCTTGCAGTGGCCTGCATTTGAGCAACATGCCGCCAACGCCTAGGAAACTATTAGGGCATCGTCTTTAGACTCTGCGGCGATGATTTCGGCTCAGTTAACGCGTGAGCTCCCGACCGTTACGGCCGACGCGGACACGGCTGCGTTGACGACGCGTGTCGAAAGCGCCGCCGTCTAGTCCGGGCTAGCGGATATGCTCTATTCGTCGCCGTGGCCGGTCGCCACCAACCTGTTGGTGACGCTGGCAGCAGTCGGCATCCTGTCGTTCGTCTTCGATACGTCCAGTCTTCCTCGGTTAGGGCGTGTCGATCGTCGGCATTTCCATCATTCGCATCGTGCCGTGGCGGCTCTATCGCAAGCACCGCCACGACGATGACTTCGAGCTGCAGCAGTGGATCCGCCGCGTCACCTACTTCGCCGCCGCGACCGGTTGCCACTGGGGCAGTTTGGCGATGGCGGTCGCAATCCAATCGAATGCGCCGACTGACAGTTTCGTGCCGATTATCATTGCCGGGCTCGCCGGCGGCATCGCCTCGGGTTACACCGCGCACGTTCCGGTGGTCGATGCGTTCGTCTGGCCCGTGGTCGCGCCGCTCATCGTCATCACCTTCGCTGCCGACGATCCGGCGCACATCGCGCTGGGTGTGCTGTATCTCGCGTTCGCGTTTAATCTCAGTCTCATGGCGCGGCGCTCGTTCGCGTCGCTGATCGCGCTCATCCGCAACAAGACGGAAAAGGAAAAATTGGTCGGCCGCCTGTTCGAGGCCAATCGCCGGGCGGAAACCGCGTTGCGCGCCAAGTCGGAATTCCTCGCCAACATGAGCCACGAGTTGCGTACGCCGCTCAACGCGGTGATCGGGTTCTCCGAGATCATTAGCGGCGAGGTACTAGGGCCGATCGGCAACGACAAGTACCTCGAATATGCACGCGACCTGAACGCCAGCGGCCGGCACCTGTTGGAGTTGATCAACGACATTCTTGATCTGACGAAGATCACGGCCGAGCGCCTGGAACTGGCGGACGAGGTCATCGACGTCACCGACCTGATCGAATCCTGCGTGCGCATGGTCGCGCGCCGCGCGGCTTCACAGGAGATCAACCTTGTCCGCGTGATTGCGCCCGAAGTCGCCGGCGTGCGCGGCGACGAGCGTCGCCTGCGTCAGGTGGTGCTCAATTTGCTGACCAACAGCGTGAAGTTCACGCCGGCCGGCGGTTCGGTTGCGGTGCGCGCTTCGATCGAATTCGATCGCCTGGTCATCGAGGTGCGCGACACCGGTGTCGGCATTTCCGAAAGCGATCTGCCGATGGTGTTGGAGCCGTTCGGCCAGGTCGATAATGCCTTTAACCGCACCGGTGGCGGCACGGGCCTCGGTTTGCCGCTGACCAAGAAGCTCGTCGAACTGCATGGCGGTGTCTTCGTGATCGAAAGCGTACCGAACCAGGGTACGGTGGTCCGGGTGATCCTGCCGCCGGACCGGGTCGTGTCGCAGGTGCCCATGCCGCGGTCGGCCAACGCCGCCGCCTAAGGCCCGACGATCTTGCCGTGATGCGGACAATCCGCCGCGGCGAGTTGTACGAACAATCCGGTCACGTCTTCCGGCGCTTTGAGCATCGCGCGATCCTCGCCGGGAAACGCCTCGGCGCGCAGGCGCGTGTGCACCGGACCCGGATCGACCAGATTGACCCGGATCGGCGTGCGCATGACCTCGGCGGCATAGACCCGGACCAGCGCCTCGAGCGCGGCTTTGCTGGCGCCGTAAGCACCCCAGAATGGCGCGAGATCCCGGCCGGCGGCGCAGGTGACGAACATCGCTCGGCCGCCGTCGGAGCGGCGCAATAACGGATCGAGCGATCGGATCAGGCGGTAGTTCGCCGTCACGTTGACATCGAAAACTTCGGTCCACAGTTTCGGGTCGATGTGGCCCGTTGGCGACAAGCTGCCCAGCACGCCGGCGCACGCCGCAACGATATCAAGCTTGTGGAAGCGCTCATTGAGCGCAGCACCCATATGGTCGATCGCGTCGAACGTCCGCAGATCGAGCGGCACCAGCGTCGCGGCACCGCCCGCCGTGCGTACCGCATCGTCGAGTTCTTCCAGGGCTCCCTGGGTCCGCGCCACCGCGATGACGTGTGCGCCTTCAGCGGCGAAGCGCCGCGCCACGGCCGCGCCGATACCGCGTGACGCGCCGGTCACCAGCGCGAGACGACCTTCGAGCGCCCGCACTCAGACGGTCTCAGAGAGGAGCGAAAGCTGGGTTGACACCGTGCCGGCGTCATGATCGACGAGCGGCACTGGATAATCGCCGGTGAAACAGGCGTCGCAGAATTGCGGCGCCTTGCCGTCACGCTTGGCCTGGCCAAGTGCGCGATAGAGTCCGTCGATCGAGACGAAGGCGAGGGAATCGGCGCCGATATGCTGTGCCATGGTCTGCACGTCCATCGTCGACGCAAGCAGCTGGGTGCGTTCCGGCGTCGCGATGCCGTAGAAGCACGAATGCGTGGTCGGCGGACTGGAGATGCGCATGTGCACCTCGCGCGCGCCGGCTTGGCGGATCATGGCGACAATCTTGGTCGAGGTGGTGCCACGGACGATCGAATCGTCGACCAGCACGACGCGCTTGCCTTCGATGCTGGCCCGGTTGGCGTTGTGTTTGAGCTTCACGCCAAGATGGCGGATCTGATCGGTCGGCTCGATGAAGGTGCGGCCGATGTAATGGTTGCGGACAATGCCGAGCTCGAACGGCAGCCGGCATTCCGCGGCATAGCCGATCGCCGCCGGCACGCCGGAATCCGGCACCGGGATGACGATGTCGGCAGGCACCGCGCTTTCGCGCGCCAATTGCATGCCGATGCGTTTGCGCGCCTCGTAGACGCTCAGGTCATCGACGACGCTGTCGGGCCGCGCGAAGTAGATGTATTCGAACACGCAAAACCGCTTATGCGTGTTGGCGAACGGCTTGGTGCTCTTGATGCCGCCGGGGCCGATGGAGATCATCTCGCCGGCTTCGATGTCGCGCACGAAAGTGGCGCCGATGATGTCGAGCGCGCAGCTTTCCGACGCCAGGATGAATGCGTCGCCGAGCTTGCCGAGCACCAGCGGCCGGATGCCAAGCGGATCGCGCACGCCGATCAATCCATGCTGGGTTAGCGCCGCGAGCGAATAGGCGCCTTCGACTTGGCGCAGTGCCTCGGCCATCCGCTCCTCGACCGTGTCCTTGAGCGACGTGGCGATAAGATGGACGATCACCTCGGTGTCCGAGGTCGATTGGAAAATGCTGCCGCGCCGCACCAGACGGTTGCGCAGCTGATACGAGTTGGTGAGGTTGCCGTTGTGGCAGATCGCCAAGCCGCCGAAAGTGAAATCGGCGAACAGCGGCTGGACGTTGCGCAACACGACTTCGCCGGTGGTGGCATAGCGGACGTGACCGATGGCCGAATGTCCCGGCAGCCGACTGATAACGTCCTTGGAACTGAAATTCTCGCTGACCAGACCGAGGCCGCGATGGGCGTGAAATTGCTCGCCGTCGTAGGCGACGATTCCAGCCGCTTCCTGACCGCGATGCTGTAAGGCATGCAGCCCCAGCGCGGTCAGGGCCGCCGAATCGGGATGGCCATAAACCCCGAAAACGCCGCATTCCTCCCGGAAATGGTCGTCGTCCCAGGGGTGGGTGGTCAGCATGCTACCGCCTTTGTGCGCGCTTGGGCCGCTCGCCGTCCGGCGGCCGCAAGCCTTAGATGGTGTCGCCAGCCGTCGCCGTCGAGGCCCACAGCCTTCTACACGGATTGCGGCACGACTGCCAGAGCCGGTTGTCGCACCCGGCCTGGGCGGGCGACGGCGCGCTAATGGCTATGCTTAATGCGCGCCCTGGTTCTGCTGGAAGAGCCGGTCGAGATCATGCTGGTCCTGCGGCGAGTAATCGGGCGAGCCGCCTTGCGGCGCCGGTCCGGCCTTGGGGATGCTGAGGGCATGCAACGCGTCCTGGAGTTGCTGCTGCACCGAGGCGGCGCCTTGCGAGTGCCCGGCGCCGGGCGCCAAATGTCCCAGCATCGCCAGGCCGGTTGCGAGCATCGGCCGCGTCCGCGCTTGCGTCCACCATTGCGGCGACGCCTCGAGCGCCGGCATGACCACCAGCATGGCCGCATAAACCAGACAGGCGAGCAGGGCGCCGCGCGCCAATCCGAAAACGAACCCGAAGGTCCGATCGATGCCGCCGGCCGGGCTATCCTTGACGCGGTTGGCAATCGCCGCGGTGATCAGCGAGAGCACGATCAGAGCGACGATGAACGCGACAAACGCCGACGCCGCGCTCGCCAGTCGGTCGCTCGGCGTGAAGCGCATGGCGAACGGGTGCAGATAGGGCACGGCGTAGAGCGCCGCCACCGACGCGCCGAACCAGGCAATGATCGACAGCACTTCCTTGATGAAGCCACGCACGAAGGCGAACAACCCCGATGCGACGACGAAGACGATGATGGCTATGTCGAATCCGGTCACGGACGTCCTCCTCCGGCGCTCGCCCGCCGAGGATTATGCGGTGCGTTCTCGAACAAGTTGAGCAAATGTTTCAGGTGCGCGATCTCGCGCGTCTTAAACGCGCCGGGCGATGCCGCACGATCCTTGCCGCGGCCGCGCCGCGGCGGCATCAGCGCCGTCGCAAAACCGAGCTTCTCGGCCTCCTTGAGCCTTGCGTCTGCCTGGCTCACCGGCCGGACTTCGCCCGACAGGCCGATCTCGCCGAACACGACCATGTCGGCGGGCACCGGCTCGTGCGCGAGCGCAGACACCAGCGCCGCCGCCACCGCCAAATCGGCCGCCGGCTCGGTGACGCGCAAGCCGCCGGCGACATTGAGATAGATGTCGTTGGCGCCGATCGCGACGCCGCAACGCGCCTCGAGAACGGCCAGCACCATCGCCAGGCGATTGCCGTCCCAGCCGACCACGGCGCGACGCGGCGTGCCGAGCGCCGAGGGGGCGACCAGCGCCTGAATCTCGACCAGCATCGGCCGCGTGCCTTCGATGCCGGCGAACACCGCCGACCCGGCGACCTCACGCTGCCGGTCGCCGAGGAACAACGCCGACGGATTGGAGACTTCGGCGAGGCCGACGTCGGTCATCTCGAAGACGCCGATTTCGTCGGTCGGACCGTAACGGTTCTTGACCGCGCGCAGGATGCGGAACTGATGGCCGCGCTCGCCTTCGAAATAGAGCACGGTGTCGACCATGTGCTCGAGCACCCGCGGACCGGCGATCATGCCTTCCTTGGTCACGTGTCCGACCAGCAGCAAGGTGAAGCCGCGCGCCTTGGCGAGACGGATCAGCTCTTGTGCCGATGCGCGCACCTGGCTGACCGTGCCGGGCGCGCTATCGAGATTGTCGAGATACATGGTTTGGATGGAATCGATCGCCACCACTTGTGGCGTATCGGTGCGGTCGAGGCTTGCGGCGACGTCGCGGATCGAGGTGGCCGCCGCCAGACGCACCGGCGCGTCGGCGACGCCAAGTCGGCGTGCGCGCAGCCGCACCTGATCGAGCGATTCTTCGCCGGAGACATAGGCGCAATCGAGTTTCTGGCCGCTTTTGCCGCTGGCGAGGGCGGCCATCGCCTGAAGGATCAATGTCGATTTGCCGATGCCGGGATCGCCGCCGATCAGCAGCGCCGAACCGGGAACGAGACCGCCGCCGCAAACGCGATCGAACTCGGCGATTGCCGAAGCGCGCCGCGCAGTGGCGAGCGCGTCGCCATCGAGGCCGACGAATTGCAGCGGCCGGCCGCCTTTGCCGCCGCCGAGACCTTTCGGTGCGCTGGTACGCATGGCTTCTTCGACCAAGCTGTTCCAGGCGCCGCAATCGTCGCACTTGCCCGCCCACTTCGGGTGCACGGCGCCGCAGCTTTGGCAGACGTAACGGCTTTCGGCGCGGGCCATGGTCAGGCTTGGAGGAAATTCCGGGCGGTCACAGCGCGCGCACCTCCATCTTGATCGGGCCTTCGCCGCGGCCGTGGATGAACTGATCGACGTAGGGATTGCCCGATTGGTCGATCGTCTTGGACGAGCCCTGCCAGATGATTTTGCCTTTATAGATCATGGCGATCCGGTCGGCGATCTTGTGCGCCGAGGCCATGTCGTGCGTGATCGAAACCGCCGTCGCGCCGAGATCGCGCACGCATTTGATGATCAGATCGTTGATCACGTCGCCCATGATCGGATCGAGACCGGTCGTCGGCTCGTCGAAGACGATGATTTCGGGCTTGGCGGCGATGGCGCGTGCCAGACCGACACGCTTCTGCATGCCGCCCGAAAGTTCCGCCGGCCACAGCTCGGCCACTTCGGGACCGAGTCCGACGGCGCCGAGCGTCTTGATCGCCGTCGCCTTGGCTTCGTCGCGGCCGATGCCGTGGCCCTGGATGAGACCGAAGGCGACGTTCTGCCAGACACGCAAGCTGTCGAAAAGCGCGGCGCCCTGAAACAGCATGCCGAACTTGCGCATCAGTCGCTCGCGCTCGCCGCGCTTCAGGCCCGTAACCTCTTGCCCATCGATCTTGATCGAGCCGGCGTCGGGCTCCATCAGCCCGATGATGCATTTGACCATCACCGACTTGCCGGTGCCTGAGCCGCCGATGACGACGACGCTTTCGCCAACGCCGACATCGAGATCGAGCCCGTCGAGCACGACCTTGGAGCCGAAGGATTTCCTCAGCCCGCGGACGGAGATTTTGGGCGCGCCGGTCATGACGAAAACAGCAACGCCGAGAGGATGTAGTCGAACATCAGGATCAGTACCGAAGCCGACACCACCGCATAGGTTGTCGCAGCGCCCACGCCCTGCGCGCCGCCCTTTGAATGATAGCCGGTATAACAGCCCATCAGCGAGATCAGGAAACCGAACACTGCCGATTTGATTAGGCCCGAGACGACGTCATCGGTGCGCAGGAAATCCGCGGTGTTCTGGAGATAAGCATATGGATTGAAGCCGAACTTATAGGTCGCAACCAGGAAGCCGCCGAAGACGCCGATACAGTCGGCGACCAGCACCAGCACCGGCAGCGCCACGATGCCGGCCAGCAGGCGCGGCGCGACTAGGTACTTGTAGGGGTTGGTCGACAGGGTCGACAGCGCATCGATCTGGTCGGTGACGCGCATCGTGCCGACTTCGGCGGCGATGGCAGCGCCGATGCGCCCGGCAACCATCAGGCCGGCGATCACCGGACCGAGTTCGCGCGTCATGCCGAGGACCACGACTTGCGCGATGGCGCTCTCGCCGCCAGTGATGCGGTTGAAGCCGGTGTGCAACTGCAGCGCCAGCACCATGCCGATGAAGATCGCGGTGAGACCGACAACCGGCAGCGAGTAATAGCCGATGTCGACGAACTGCCGGAGGATCAGGTTGACGTAGATCGGCGGCCGGAAGCAGTGGCTGACCGCGTGGAGCGTGAACAGCGCGAGACGGCCGGTCGCCGCCAGGAACGCCAGGACGACGCGGCCTATCCGCGCGACGAACGCCATTCAGCGCGCTCCGCGATAGACCCGGGCGTAACGCCGGCCGAGCAGCGTCAGCATCTCGTAGCTGATCGTGCGCGCGGCCGCCGCCGCGTCGTCGATGCCATAGCTGTCGTCGAGCAAATCCACATAGGCGCCGGGCTTCGCCCGATCCGCCTCGATCCCTGTCACGTCGAGCGTCAGCAGATCCATCGAGATGCGTCCAACGAGGGGAACCCTTCGACCGGCGATCGCCGCGCTGCCGCGGTCGCTGGCGGAGCGAAGCCAGCCGTCGGCGTAACCGACTGCGACAGTCGCAATGCGACTCGGCCGCTCCATGCGGTGCGTCGCACCATATCCAACGGTCTCTCCTGCGTCAACGTCACGGACCTGGAGAATCCTGGCTTTGAGGACGACGACGGCGCGCATCGGATTGGGTTTGCCGGGCAGGGGATTGATGCCGAACAACGCCGCGCCCGGACGCACGATCTGGAAATGATAGGCAGGGCCGAGAAAGATCGCCGACGACGAGGCGAGCGATGCCGGCGCCTTGGGTAGGCGCGCGAGCGCAGCGCGGAAGCGCGCAAGCTGCTCAGGGTTTTTCGGATGCTCAGGCTCGTCGGCGCAGGCGAGGTGACTCATGATCGCGGCGAGGTCGAGACGCGCGAGCAGGCTCCGGTCCGCCGTCAACCGATCCAGTTCGCGGCGCGACAGGCCGAGCCGTTCCATGCCGGTGTCGAGATGAAGGATCGCCGGCTTGCCGGGGTAAGCCTTGCTCCAACGCATGGCCTGGTCGAGATCGTTGAGTACCGGAACGAGCCGGCGGCGCGCGAATTCCGCCTCGCTCTTCGCCAGCACGCCATCGAGCACGGCAATGCGCGCCTTGGGCAATATCTTGCGCAGGGCGATCCCTTCGTCGAGCGAAGCGACGAAGAAGAGCCCGCAACCCGCGCGCGCCAGGACTGGACCGACTTCCGCGGCGCCGAGGCCGTAGGCGTCCGCCTTGATCACGGCCGCCAGGCGCGCGCCTGGCGCCAGCTCACGCTTCAGCCGTCGCCAGTTCGCCGCGACGGCGCGCAAGTCGATTTCGAGGATAGCGTTCGCCCGGTCGGTCGCGACCTTGCGATCAGAAGGCATCGGGCAGGCGGTCGCCGCTGACGTAGTTGTCGAATTTCGTGGTGTTGCCGTCGAAGCGCAGCGTCACCTTGCCAATCGGGCCGTGGCGCTGCTTGGCGACGTGAATCTCGGCGAGGCCATAGACTTCCTCGCAGCGCTGCCGGTGCTTTTCGATGCGGTCGTTGAACTTTTCCTGGCTTTCTTCCGGCCGCTGCGTCGGCGGCGTGCGCATCAGATAGTATTCCTCGCGGAACACGAACATCACCACGTCGGCGTCTTGCTCGATCGCGCCGGACTCGCGCAAGTCCGAAAGCACGGGCTTGCCGCCTTTTCGCTCCTCCACTTTTCGATTGAGCTGGCTGAGCGCGACGATCGGCAGGCCCAACTCCTTCGCCAGCCCCTTCA
>DASYYB010000029.1:0-143546 GCA_035934235.1 Allostellaceae bacterium
GCTCGGAGACGCGCGGCCACGCCCCGATGCAGGCGCCGCATCTCGGCTTTCAGCGCCTGCAGGGCGGCCAGAGCCTGGTGCTCGTCGATACCGGCAGGCCGGCGCCGCGCGGCTTCGACGCCGAGGCGCACGCCGGGACGCTGTCATTCGAGCTGAGCCAGGGGCGCGAGCGGCTCATCGTCAATTGCGGCGGCTATCGCGGCGCCAAGCCGGCGTGGCGGCGGGTCGTTCGGCTCAGCGCGGCGCATTCGGTGCTTGTCGTCGGCGACACCAATTCCACCGAGATCCACGCCGGCGGCAACCTCGGCCGCGTGCCGTCCTCGGTCCGCGTCGAGCGCGCCGAGGACGGCGGCCATCAATGGATCGCCGCGACGCATGACGGCTACCGCCGGCGCTTCGGCCTGACCTACTCGCGCGAGCTTTATCTCGCCGCCGACGGCGACGATCTGCGCGGCGAAGACCGGCTGGTCGTGGTCGGCAACGGTCCGCCGCGCGGCCACGGCTTTGCCATCCGGTTCCATCTGCATCCCGACGTGCAGGCCTCAACGACGCAGGACGGCAACGCCGTTCTCCTGAAATCGCCGAACGGCGTGTTCTGGCGGCTGAAAGCGGCGGGCGCGGTGATGAACCTCGCCGAGAGCGTCTATCTCGGTGACGGTGCGGCGCGCAAGACGCAGCAGGTCGTGCTCGACGGCCATGCCGGCTCGACCGGCGCCGCGGTCAAATGGGCGTTGAAGCGCGAAGCCAAGAAGGGCGAGAAGCCGGGCGAGGCGTGACGACATGAACGAGCGGGCCGGTTTCTTCCAGGGCACCGAGATGCCAACTTCTGGTTGGTGGCCGGTGCTGTGGCCCGATCCGACTGCCGTGCTCGCCGCCATGGGCGTAGAGCGCGGCAGCGACGTGATCGACTTGTGCTGCGGCGATGGCTGGTTCACTGCGCCGCTGGCGACGATCGCCGGCCATGTCGTCGCCGTCGACCTCGATCCCAAGTTTCTCGCCATGGCGCAAGTGCGGGTCAGCGCCACCGGCGCGACCAACTGCGCCTTCATCGCGGGCGACGCCTATGACATCGCGGCCTTGATGCCGCGGACGGTCGATTACGTGCTGATGGGCAACGCCTTTCACGGCGTGCCCGAGCCGGCGCGGCTGGCCGAGGCTGTGCGCCGTGCGCTCAAGCCGGGCGGGCGCTTCGGCGTGATCAACTGGCACAAGCGGCCGCGCGAGGAAACGCAAGTGTCGGGTGAGCCGCGTGGGCCACGCACAGAACTGCGCCTGTCGCCGGAAGAGACCGTTGCGCGCATCGCGCCGGCGGGACTGAAGCTCGCCCGAATCGTCGAACTGCCGCCCTATCATTACGGCGCAATCTTCGCCCGCTGACCTTGCGCCCAGCGCGGCATCGCCTTATGGTCGCGCTGCCTTTTGCGCGGAAATCCCATGTCCGAACCCCGCCTTCGCCCGGTCCGCCGGGCGCTGATTTCGGTTTCCGACAAGGCCGGCCTCATACCCTTCGCCCAGGCGCTCGCGCGGCATAAGGTCGCCTTCGTCTCGACCGGCGGCACCGCCAAGGCGCTGACCGATGCCGGGCTCGCGGTCGAGGAAGTGGCATCCGTCACCAAGTTTCCCGAGCTGCTCGACGGCCGGCTCAAGACGCTGCATCCGGCGATCCACGGCGGCATCTTGGCCAAACGTGGGGACCGCGCGCACATGGACGCGATCGCCCAGCACGGTATCGCACCGATCGATCTGGTCGTCGTCAATCTCTATCCCTTCGCCGCAACGGTCGCGCGCGGCGCACCGTTCGACGAATGCGTCGAGAATATCGACATCGGCGGACCGTCACTGATCCGCGCCGCTGCCAAGAACCACGCCGACGTCGCGGTGGCGACCGATGCGGCGGATTACGACGCCATCATTCACGAAATGGACGCGCACAAGGGCGCGACGACGTTGGCGTTGCGCCGCGACCTGGCGCAGCGCGCGTTCGCCCGCACCGCCGCCTACGATGCCGAAATCGCTTGGTGGATGGCGCGCCAATCCGGCGACGAATTCCCCGAGGCGCTGATCCTGGCGGCGGCGCGCAAGCAGACGCTGCGCTACGGCGAGAACCCGCACCAGCACGCGGCGTTTTATGTCGGCGGCGCGGCGCGCAAAGGCGTCGCCACCGCGCACCAGCTTCAGGGCAAGGAACTCAGCTATAACAATCTCAACGACACCGACGCCGCGTTCGAGCTGGCGGCCGAATTCGCGGAGCCCACGGTGGTCATCGTCAAGCACGGCAATCCGTGCGGCGTCGCCGTCGGCAAAAATCTCCGCGCCGCATGGGACAAGGCGCTCGCGACCGATCCGACGAGCGCGTTCGGCGGCATCGTCGCAGTCAACCGGCCACTCGATGCGCCAACCGCCGAGGCGATCGGCGCGTTGTTCATGGAAGTGGTGATTGCACCCGCGATCGAGGATGCAGCGCTGGCCGTGCTCAAGAAGAAAAACGCGCTACGCGTCTTGACGACGGGCGGCATGCCCGATCCGGTCGAGGCCGGCGTCATGCTCAAATCGGTGGCTGGCGGCTATCTGTTGCAGACGCGCGACGGCGGCCGCATCTCCGAGAGCCAGCTCAAGACCGTGACGAAGCGCGCGCCGAGCCGGCAGGAGATCGCCGATCTCGTTTTCGCCGTTCGCGTCTGCAAGCACGTCAAATCGAACGCCATCGTCTTCGCCAAAGACGGCGCCACCGTCGGCGTCGGCGCCGGACAGATGAGCCGCGTCGATTCCGTGCGCGTCGCGGCGCAGAAGGGCGGCGCCGCGATCAAGGGATCGGTGGTGGCGAGCGACGCATTCTTTCCGTTCGCCGACGGGCTCGAAGCCGCAATCGCAGCCGGCGCCACCGCGGCGATCCAACCCGGCGGCTCGGTGCGCGACGCCGAGGTGATCGCCGCCGCCGACAAGGCCGGCATCGCCATGGTGTTCACCGGCATGCGGCACTTCCGGCACTGACACGGCACGCGCTTCCGGCGCGCTTGTTCCCGGCCACCGGGGTTCCTAAACTCGGCGGAAATAAGCCTTTCGGGAGGGCGCCATGCCGGACACCGCCGTCAACATGTTCCCCGTGCCGCGCCAGGTCGCGCAAAGCGCCTGGGTCGGCGAAAAAAAATATTTCGACATGTACGAGGACTCGATCAAGAACCCGGAGCGGTTCTGGGGCGAGCACGGCAAGCGTCTCGACTGGATCAAGCCCTACACCAAGGTCAAGAACACCAGCTTCGACGGCGACATCAGCATCAAATGGTACGAAGACGGCACGCTCAACGCCGCCTACAACTGCATCGATCGGCACCTCAAGCTGCGCGCCGACCAGACCGCGATACTGTGGGAAGGCGACGATCCTAACGAAAGCCGTCACGTCAGCTACAGCGAGCTGCACGAAAGCGTGTGCAAGCTCGGCAACGTGCTGAAGAGCCTCGGCGTCAAGAAAGGCGACCGCGTCACCATCTATATGCCGATGATTCCCGAAGCGGCGTTCGCCATGCTCGCCTGCGCGCGCATCGGCGCGGTTCATTCGGTCGTGTTCGGCGGCTTCTCGCCCGAAAGCCTGGTCGGCCGCATCAAGGATTGCCGCTCGACCATCATCATCACCGCCGACGAGGGCTTGCGCGGCAGCCGCAAGATTCCGCTTAAAGCCAACACCGACGAAGCGGTGAAGCAATGCCCCGAGGTCGACACGGTGCTGGTGGTGCGACGCACCGGCGGCAAGATCGCCTGGGACGCGAAACGCGATCGCTGGTACCACGACGAGATGGCGAAGGCGTCGAAGGACTGCCCGCCGGCCGAGATGAGCGCCGAGGACCCGCTGTTCATCCTCTACACCTCGGGCTCCACCGGTCAGCCCAAGGGTGTGCTGCACACGACCGGCGGGTACATGGTGTTCGTCTCGATGACGCACCAATACGTCTTCGACTATCACGACGGCGAGATCTATTGGTGCACTGCCGACGTCGGCTGGGTCACCGGCCACAGCTACATCGTCTACGGACCCTTGGCGAATGGGGCTACCACCTTGATGTTCGAGGGTGTGCCCAATTATCCCGACGCCTCGCGCTTCTGGCAGGTGATCGACAAGCACAAGGTCAACATCTTCTACACGGCGCCGACGGCGATCCGCGCATTGATGCGCGAAGGCGACGGCTTCGTCAGCAAAACGTCGCGGAAGTCCTTGAAGCTCTTAGGCACGGTCGGCGAGCCGATCAATCCCGAAGCCTGGCTGTGGTATCACCGCGTCGTCGGCGACAGCAAAGTACCGATCGTCGACACCTGGTGGCAGACCGAGACCGGCGGCATCCTGATCACGCCGCTGCCGGGGGCGACGCCCACCAAGCCGGGCTCGGCGACGCGGCCGTTCTTCGGCGTCAAGCCGGCGATCGTCGACGGCGAAGGCAAGGTCCTCGACGGCGTCGCCGAAGGCAATCTGTGCATCCTCGATTCCTGGCCCGGCCAGATGCGCACGGTGTTCGGCGACCACAAACGCTTTGTCGAAACCTATTTCTCGACCTTCAAGGGCAAGTATTTCACCGGCGACGGCGCGCGCCGCGACACCGACGGCTATTACTGGATCACCGGCCGGGTCGACGACGTGATCAACGTCGCCGGCCACCGCATCGGCACCGCCGAGGTCGAAAGCGCGCTGGTGGCGCACCCCAAGGTCGCCGAAGCCGCCTGTGTCGGCTATCCGCACGACATCAAGGGTCAGGCGATCTACGCCTATGTCACTTTGAAAGCCGGCAACGAGCCCGGTGAGGCGTTGCGCACGGAACTGGGACAATGGGTGCGCAAGCAGATCGGCGCGATCGCCGCGCCCGACCTGATCCAGTGGGCGCCGGCACTACCCAAGACGCGCTCCGGCAAGATCATGCGCCGCATCCTGCGCAAGATCGCGGCCAACGAGCACGAGCAGCTGGGCGACGTGTCGACGCTCGCCGATTCCTCGGTCGTCACCGATCTGGTGAACAACCGGCTGAACCGCGGCTAGGCTGGCGTCCGCGCGAAGGCGACGCCGATCATGGCGTCGCGGCTGACCAGCGCCGCCAGCCGCTCGACGCTCCAGCCATCGGTGCCTGCCGGCCGCTCGGGCAGCACGAGATAACGCATATCCGCCGTCGAATCGTGGACGCGGACTTCCTTGTCCGCCGGCACGATTGTGCCGAATTCCTTCAGCACCGCGCGTGGTTCGTGCACCGTGCGGCTGCGGTAACTGCGGCTTTTGTACCAGTCGGGCGGCAGCCCCAGCACCATGCGCGGATAGCACGAACACAAGGTGCAGACGACGACGTTGTGCACCGTCGGCGTATTCTCGACCACGAACAGCCGCGTCGTGCCCATGTCGATGCCGAAATCGCGCACTGCTTCGGTGCCGTCGACCATGAGCCGCGCCTTGAAGGCCGGATCGGTCCAGGCGCGGGCGACGATCTTGGCGCCCAACGCCTCGCCGCGTGAATCCATCGCCTCGATCGCACCCTGGATCTCGGCCGGCGAGACGATGCCCTTGGCGGTGAGCAGCTCGCGCACGGCGATTTCCATGATCTGGAAGTGACCGAGCGTGTCGTCGGTATCCGGTCGCGGCGGATGGCGATGCGGATGTGCGTGATCGTGATGGTCGTGGGCGTGATCGTGCGGATCGCTCATCGGTCGCATCCGGCGGGCTCAAGCCAGTGCTGATAAATCTCGATATCGAGCGTGTCGGCCGAGTTGCCCGCGTAATCGGGCCACACCTCGCGCTGGCGGAAGCGTACGCGGTAGAGCGGCTGCGCCGGCAGGCCGGGGCGGCTGTAGGCCAGCTCCTCGGGATTGGCGAACGCGCCGAGCGCGTGCACCACCGTGCCGCGATGGCCACGGATGTACCACGGCGTGCGGATATGGCCCGGCGGATAGGCACGGCGCACGCTCACCGTGTCGCCCGGCTTGAAGCGCGCCGGCACCGACGCGTTGGCGGCAGCGCGGCCGGTCACGGCGCGACGCCTTCTCGCCGTGCGATCTCTTCCATCTTGCGGCCGAGCTCGTCGGCGGTGAGCACGCCGCGTTGCAGCAGGGTGTTGGCGATGGCCGAAATCCAGCGCTCGTAATAGGTCATGCGGTCATAGGCGTCGGGCGGCAGAGCCTCGATATTCTTGCGCATCTCGTCGACCCGGAGATGGCCTTTGGCCGCCAGCAGCACGTTGAGCGCGTCGACGCGCTTTTCCCAGAAGGCGTAGTCGTGCTCGGTCTTTTCGACTGGGCCCGCCAGCAGCCCGCCTATGTCGTGATGGCCGCGAATCGGCTCGCGCATGGGCCGATTATTGCCCGCGACCGGAGGGCCAGCAAGGCGGGTTAACGAGGGCTTCAGCCTTTTGCCACACCGGTAAACCCGCCATTTACCATTTTCGGCCAGGATCATAGTCGCCAGTTCCCGGGCGATCCGACGCCCAACCGGAGAGCGCCGTGCCGGCCAACGACAGCCATCCTGAGCCTACGAACGCGTCGCCCGCTTCTGCGCCGGCGCGGCCGAACGGTCCACGCGTTCCAACCCTGTGCCGGTTGGTCTGTCAGGCCTTCGAAGCGTTCCTCGCCAACCGTGCCGACAATCCCCGGCTGCCGGGATTGATTCCGCGCAGCATGATCGCGCCCTGGTGGGATGCGGTCACCGCGCTGTGCGCCGACGAACTCGCACGCTTCGAACAGCGGCTCAAAACCATCATCGGCACCGGCGAATTCGAGGACGCGGATCAGCTCGCGGTCGAGTCGCAGCGCGCCGCCATCGGCTGGAACATCCGCGTGCTGACGGCCGTACAGCAGCCATCCGCCATCCCGGCGATCGCCGCCGTCGCCGCCGACAAGTTTCTGATCGAGGACATTCGCGAAGTCTCCCGCATTCTGGCGATCGCCGCGCCGCTGCGCTCGCAGCTCGCGCTCACCCACTCGCTGATGGCCGAAGACGGCCAGATGGAAGGCCGCCGCATCTTCGACCTGTCGAAGGACACGGTCACCATGCTGCGCCAGCAGTATCAGACCTTCGCCGAGGTGATCGGCGCCGACGCGATTTATTTCGCGCTCGCGCTGGCGAACCAGATGCTCCGGCCCTGGCAGATCATGCTGGTGGCGCGGACACTGGCCTGGCGGCCGCGCGACCATCGTTCACGTTATCCGGAGTTCGACACGCTGGCCCAGCGCCTCATTCTCGAGCTGAAACGCACGGCCGGCGAGATCGCGACATTGACCCGCAAAGACGACGTTGCCGGCCAGATGGCGACGATCAAGAATTTGACCACGGGCTATTTCGACGGGGTCGACGGACTGATCGGCGCGTTCGGTCCGGCGCTCGCCAACCACGACGACGCGGCGTGGAACGCGCCCGGCGAAGCGCACACGGTCCTGGCGGCGGCTTTTGATCGCGCGTTCAACGAACGGGCGGCGGAATTGGTTTTGCGCGCCAACGACGAAGCCGGCGACGAGACGGCGCTTGCCGCCGCGGAGTTCCTCGGTGTGGTTATCGAGAACGGGCCGCGCTACGGCTTCGCCAACGAAGCGCGCGAATGTCGCGAGCGCCTCGGGCGTACGATCGAAACCAAGGCCAATGCGGTCGTCGCCGAAATGCAGAGCACGCCGAACCCGGCCGCACAGCAACGGTTCTATGCCCTGCTGCGCGCGATCGAGGCCATGTTCAAGGATCCCGAGGGCGTGCAATTCGCCCGTAACCTGCGGATGTCGCGCCAGGTTTCTGCCGCCTGAGCGCGGCCGTCGCTTCTCCCGCCTGTGCTTGACCGTCGCGCGCGATGCCAGTAGGCAGAGCGCGCAACCGGCGGGAGGCATCGCCATGCAGATCGGATTTTGCGGCCTGGGACGAATGGGCGCGGCCATGGTTTCGCGCCTGCTCGATCAAGGCCAAAAACCTGCCGTCTGGAACCGCAATCCCGACAAGGTCCCGCCGCTGGTGACCAAGGGCGCGCACGCAGCGCCAACGCCGGCCGCGGTGGCGGCGCAGTCCGACATCGTGCTGTCGATCCTGCTCGACGAGCCGGCGGTGCGCGCGGTCTATGACGGAAAAGACGGGCTGCTGTCGGGCGACATCAAGGGCAAGCTCTTCATCGACATGAGTACGGTGACGCCGACCGTGCCGCAGGAGCTGGCGCGACGCGCGCGCGCCAAAGGCGGCGGCTTTCTCGAATGTCCGGTCGGCGGCACGGTCGGGCCGGCGCGCGAAGGCCGCTTGATCGGCATGGTCGGCGGCGAGGCGGCGGATTTCGCGCGCGCCAAGCCGGTGCTCGATCTCCTCTGCCGCAAGGTCGATCACCTGGGCCCGAACGGCGCCGGCGCGGCGATGAAGCTCGCGATCAACCTGCCGCTATGCATCTATTGGGAAGCGCTCGGCGAAGCGATCGCACTCACGCGCGACTTCAACATTCCGCCGGCCAAGATGATCGAAATCTTCGGCGAGAGCTCGGGCGGCATCAATGGCCTCAAGGTGCGTGGACCCGCGGTGGTCAAGGCGCTCGAAACCGGCGAACGGCCGCCGGTCGGGTTCACCGTCAACGGCGTGATCAAGGACATGAACATCATGCTGGACTGGGCCCGGCATCTTGGCGTCGAGCTGCCGGCGCTCGAACGCGTACGCGCCTCGTACCAAGCGGCGTCACGCGCCGGTTGGGATCAGGCCGACAATTGCAGCGTGCTGTTCTATCGTCTGGCCGAAGCGCAGAAGCCAGCGCGGTAGCGGTTCATTCGGCGGCTTGCGGCGCCGCCGGAGCAGGCGGTACGCGCGGTCGCGTCCACAGCCGCTCGGCGGTGCCGACGATGCCGCGCGGCATGAAGATGATGAACATCACCAGCAACGCGCCGTAGATCGTGTTGGCGGCGCCGACGAAATGCGTGCCGAACAGCACGCGCAGCCCTTCGGTCAGCAGGATGGTGAAGGCGGCGCCGACCGTGGGCCCGAGCATGTTGTACATGCCGCCGGCGATGGCGGCGAAGACGATCTCGAGCGAAATGCCGACGCCCGACATCGCATCGGGGCTGAGATACATCAGATATTGGGCGTAAAGCGCGCCGCCGAGGGCAGTCAGGCCTGTCGACAGGGCCGTGACCTTGAGTTTCTCGCGCAACACATCGACGCCGGCCGCTTCGGCCGCATCCTCGTCCTCGGCGACCGCTTCGAGGGCCAGCCGGATCATACCGCGTTCGACGAAATGCCACGCCGCAAGGCCGATCAGCCATGCCACCAGCGCCACGACATAGAACTCGGCCTTGTTCGGCAGTTGCAGCGCATACCACGAGGGGCCGACGGTGCGTGGTGTCATGCCGAGCGAGCCGCCAGTAACGTCGCGCGCGGCGACGATGACCAGCAACACCACCTGGCCGAGCGCGAGCGTGATCAGCGCGAAATAATGGCCGACCACCTTCTGGCGCGACGACGGATAGCCGACGATCAACGCCAGCGCGACCGACAGCGCCATAGCGATCGGTATGCCGAGCCATGGCGTCACGCCGTAATTGTTCCACAACAGCGTCGGCACATAGGCGCCGACGCCCAGGAACGCGCCGTGGCCGAGCGACGTCAGCCGGAAGCGGCCCATCAGCGCCCAGGCGGTGTAAACCAGGCTCCAGATCGCGATCTGCACCGCCAGATGGAGGAAATAGTCGGACAGGAAGAACGGCGCGACCACCACCGCCGCCAGCGGCAGATAAAGGCCAAGCCGCCGGTCGCGCGTGCCGCTCATTTGCCGAGAAACCCCTGCGGCCGGATCAGGATCATGACGATGAAGAAGACGAAGGCCAGAACCTCGGCGGCTTCGATTGGGAAGTAATAGCCGCCGACCGCGATGATCTGGCTGATGACGAAGGCGGCGATGAAGCCGCCGATCATGTTGCCGAGCCCGCCGAGAACGCAAACCATGAAAGTGATCGGCCCGAAGGTGAGGCCGATGAACGGGTGGACGTCGTATTGCAGCACCAGCAGGCAGGCGGCGAGGCCAGCAAGGCCGCCGCCGATCGCCGAGGTGAGGATGTAGATCCCGCGTTCGTTGGCGCCCATCAGGCCCATCACCTCGCGGTCCTGGGAGATGGCGCGGATGGCGGTACCGAGGTAGGTGCGCGCCAGGAACAGGTAAAGGCCGACGGCGCCGATCAGCGCGATGCCGAAGGCGATGAGCCGCGAGAAGCTGATGAAGATCCCGCCGAGCTCGAGCACCGGCAGGCGGATTCCCAAATTGCGGAAATCGGTGCCGAACAGCAGCGTCGCCAGACTTTGCAGGAAGAACAGCAGCCCGCCGGTGGCCAGCAGCTGATTGATCGGCGCCGAGCCCAAAATCGGCTCGATGACGACGACGTGCACCAGCAGCCCGAGCACGGTCGCAAACGCGATCGCGGCGACGCAGGCGAGCAGCAGTGGCCAATGCCACATGACGTAGAGCCAGAACACCGCATACATCGCGGCCATCACCACCTCGGCGTAGCAGATCCAAATCACGTCGATGACGCCGAAAATCAGGTTGAGGCCGAGCGACAACAGCGCCAACACGCCGCCCAGGAGAAGGCCGTTGATGATCGCTTCGAGCAGATAGATGTCCATCGCGGCTCAGAGCCCGAGATAGGATTGCTGGATGACGGGATTTTGCTTAAACGCCGCCGACGTTCCCGCGAGCTTGATGCGGCCGGTCTCCAGCAGATAGGCGCGGTCGACGACCGCCAGCACCTGGCGCACGTTCTGCTCGACGATCAGGACAGTGAATCCTTCGGCGCGGATGCGCTTGGCCAATTCGAAAACCTGCTCGACCACCAAGGGCGCGAGGCCCGCCGACGGCTCGTCCATCAGCAACAGCTTGGGCTTCGACATGAGGGCGCGGCCGATCGCCACCATCTGCTGCTCGCCGCCCGACAGCGTGCCGGCGAGCTGCTTCCGGCGCTCTTTGAGGCGCGGGAAAAGCTCGTAGACCCAGGCGACGCGCTCGGCGAAGGCGCGCCGCGCCGCCGACAGATAGGCGCCCATGCGCAAATTCTCTTCGACGGTTAGGCGCGGAAACAGCCGGCGGTTTTCCGGCACGTGCGCGATGCCGGCGGCGACCACGCGATAGGCCGGCGCGCCAGCGAGCGATTCGCCTTCGAGAACGATGCGGCCCGAACGCGGCGGCAATAGGCCCGAGATGACGCGCATCAGCGTCGTCTTGCCCGCGCCGTTGGGCCCGACGACGCCGACCGCCTCGCCGTGTCCGACGTCGAGCGAGACGTCGAACAGCGCCGCGAACGAGCCGTAGCCCGCGTTGACGCCGTCGAGGCTCAGGAGCGCTGCCATCAGCGCGACCGGCCAAGATAGACTTCGGCAACGTGCGAATCCTTGGCGGCGTCGCGCGGCAGTCCTTCGAAAATCACCTCGCCATGGTCGAGCACGATCACGCGGTCGACCACGCGCATCAGAACGCCCATGATGTGTTCGACCCAGACGATGGTGATGCCGAGATTGCGTCGGATGCGGCCGAGCATGTCAGCCGCCCGCTCCATTTCGGCATGATCGAGACCGCCGAGACTCTCGTCCGCCAGCAACAGCTTGGGCCGCGTCGCCAGCGCGCGCGCCAGCTCGAGCTTTTTGAGCTGTGCCGCACCGAGGCCGTCGATCGTCGCGTCGGCGTCGTTCGGCAGGCCGACCAGATCGAGCGCGGCGACCGCATGCATCTCGGCCTCGGCGCGCGAGGCGACGCCACGGCCGCCGTAGAACGCGGCCAGGGTGACGTTCTCGCGCAGGCCAAGACGGCGGAACGGCCGCGGAATCTGGAAGGTGCGGGCGAGACCCTTGCGACAGATGCGGTGCGCCGACAAGCCTGCGATCTCCTGGTTTTCGAAGGCGATCGAACCGGCGCTCGGCCGCAACGTGCCGGCGATCAGGTTGAAGGTGGTGCTTTTGCCGGACCCGTTCGGCCCGATCAGGCCGAGAATCTCGCCGGCAGCAACGTTGAACGACACCCGGTTGACCGCCAGGAACCCGTCGAAGCTTTTGCTGACGCCCTTAACCGAAAGCACATCGACATCCGTGGCTGAGACACCGTGCCGCGGCCGCCGCATGCGGCCGCGACGGGACAGAAACCGGCGTCAGGCGGCGTAGGGGTTCGACTTCGGCAGGGGCATCACGTCGTCGGCGGTTTTGATTTTGTCGGGCCAGACGATCGTTTCGACGTCGCCGTGCGCCTGCGTCACGCAGGCCGAAACGCGCAGATTCTGGCCGGCGAATTCGTTGCCCGGCGGCGCGAACTTGACGCCGTAGCCCTGGATCGTGCCGCCTTCCGGAATATCGACATCGAGCGCCGCCTTGCGGATCGCATCCGGGTTCGTGCCGCCGTATTTGGTGATCGCCACCGGCAGCACGTTTTGTAGAAAGATCCAGGTCTGGTTGAAGCCCATCGAGACGTGCGGCGGCACGGCTTCGTTGCCGGTCGCCTTCTTGTAGCGTTCGACCATCACCTTGACCAACTGCTCGAGCTCGGGCTTGAGCGAGCCCGGCTTGAGGTTCTGCGCCGAGACTGGGTCGACGTTGAGGAAGTAATCGAGGTCGGAGCCGAACGCCTGTTTGAGCTTGTCGCGCTGGCCGTAGCCGGCGCCATGGCCGATCAACATCTTGAATTTGAGACCGGCTTCGCGCGCTTGGCGCAGGAACAGCGTGATGTCGGGATTGTAGCCGGTGTGCAGGATGACGTCGGCGTCGGCGCGCTTGAGCTTGGTGACCAGCGACGACAGGTCCGACGTCGTCGCCGAATAGGCTTCGTTGAGCACGATCGGGATGCCGTCCGCCTTGGCGTGGATCTCGTCCGCCGCGCCGGTATCCGAGCCGTAGGGCCCGTCCTCGTGGATGATGGCGCATTTGAGCTTGGTCGGATCGATCTTGAGCTGCGCCGTCGAATGCTCCTTCAGGAAGGCGATCGCGGCGGCGCCATAGGCATCGGCGCTGACGCCGGGGCGGAAGGTGTAGGCCAGATTCTTGCCCTTCAGCACCTTGGTGGCGACGGCGATGGTGATCCACAGGATCTTCTTCGCCTGTTCCATCTTCTCGGCCAACGGGACCGCTTCGGGGCTGGCATAGATGCCGAGGATGGTGTCGACGTGCTGCTCGCTGATCAGGCGCTCGGCCTCGTTGAGCGCCACTTCAACCTTGCTTTGCGCGTCACCTTTCACCGGTTCGATCTTGTGCTTGCCGAGCACGCCGCCGTGCTCGTTGACGAGATCGATGGCGATCTGGGTTCCGATCGAACCCGGCACTGAGCCAGCGCCGGTGAACGGCCCGGTGAGGTCGTAAAGCACGCCGATGCGGATCGGCGACGACGCAGCCTGGGCCCAGGCGCGGCCGCCAGCCAACGGCCCGGCCGCCGCCAGCGCGGCGGTTGCCGCGGAATATTTCAGGACCGAACGCCGCGTGGTCTTGGTCATGATGCCTCCCCGATAGCGGCTCACGTGGCCGCACTTTGATCGGCCGCAGGCGCGGCCTGTTGTCGGTCAGTGTTGGGCAAGTCCCAAGGACTGTCAACGCGCCGCGGCCCACGTGCGGCATCCCACGCCGGCCACGGCGCGGGCCGACAAACGCTCTGTTTCCAATCGGTTAGCCATGGCCGACGGTCGCTTGACAGCTTGGTGAGGCGGTCCAATATGGCCCTCGTCGCGACGCGGACCGACGGTAGAGGGCGCGGGACATGGACAGCACGAGCGCGATGGCGCACACGGTCAATCCGGCGAACGAGCGCGGCCGCGAGGGCTTTTACCAGCGCGCCGGCGGCCAGAATCTGGCGCCGTTATGGCGGGTGCTCGGCGCGCTCGTTACCGACGAGCCGGTGTCGCCGGTCAAGGCGACGATTTGGAAATACAGCGAGGTGCGCCCCTATCTGATAGAGGCATGCAAGTTGATCACCGCCGCCGAGGCCGAGCGCCGCGTAATGATGCTCGAAAATCCGGGATTGCCGGGCCAATCGCGCATCACGCACAGCCTGTTCGCCGGCTTGCAGATCATCCTACCGGGCGAGGTCGCGCCCGCCCATCGCCACGTTGCGTCGGCGCTGCGCTTCATCATCGAAGGCAAGGACGCCTACACCGCCGTCGCCGGCGAGAAGACCTCGATGTTGCCCGGCGATTTCGTGATCACGCCGTCGATGACCTGGCACGACCACGGCAACGAGGGCAACGGACCGATGGTGTGGCTCGACGGCCTCGACGTGCCGATCGTCAACCTGATGGACGCAAGCTTCCGCGACGGCTATCCCGACGCGAGCCATCCGGTGACCCGGCCGGAAGGCGCCGCCGAAGTCGAATACGGCTACAACATGCTGCCGATCGACCAGGAATTCGGTGGCCAGACCTCGCCGATTTTCAACTATCCCTATGCACGGACGCGCGAAGGCCTCGAGAAGCTGCGCCGCTTCCGCAAGCCCGATCCCTATGCCGGGTTCAAGATGAAGTTCGTCAATCCGGTGACCGGCGGCTGGGCGATGCCGACGATCTCGACCTGGATGCAACTCGTACCCAAGGACTTCAAGACCCAGCCCTATCGCTCGACCGACAGCACGGTGTTCACCGTTGTCGAAGGCAGCGGCACGAGCACCATCGGCGGCCAGCGGTTCGATTGGCAACCACACGACATTTTCGTCGCGCCGAGCTGGCACTTCCAAGAGCATGTCGCGACCGAGGATGCGGTGCTGTTCGGCTTCTCCGACCGCGTCTGTCAGGAGAAACTCGGCTTCTTCCGCGAGCAGCGCGGCAACGAAGCGCGCTGACCGGCGCGGCTACTGGATCGGAATCGGTATCACGCAGGAAACGCCGGCCGGACAGGTCGTTTGCGTCATCGCGATCTGGCCCCAGTTCAGCGCGATCTGATTCTCGATGCGCTGCGCGACCGCCGGCTTGACCGGATGGGTCGCCAGCATCACGGTGACGATGAGCAGCGCACCTAGGGCGTTCCACAATTCGTTGGACACGATCGGCTCCGATCAGCGGCCGGCGTTCTGCCGGCCGCTCGAATATCGGCGCTAGGGGTAACCGAGTTCGGTTAACCCGCGGTTGAAACGTGCTTAATCGTTGCTTAATAGCCGAACGCCGGCTCAGCGCGGCGGCTGCATGCCGATGGCGCGTTCAGTCAGCCAGGCGATCGCGGCGATGGCGAGGCCGGCGGCGATGAATGAGATGCCGAGCAGCCGCAGCCCGAACCCGATCCAGAAATGCGCCACAATGCGCAGGGCGAAACCGGTGCCGATGGCTGCCGCCGCCAACAGCCACATGGCGGTGATGACCGGGTGCCGCTTGCCGCCGCGTGCCTCTGCCATCCGACCCTCCCCTCCGGAAGCCATTCCGGCCAGGATCAGGCCATCTTAGCGCTAAACGTCGAGATTGGCGACTTCGAGCGCGTGGTGCTGGATGAACTCGCGCCGCGGCTCGACGATATCGCCCATCAGCGTCGAGAAGATCTCGAGCGCCGAATCCTCGTGCGTGACCTTGACCTGGAGCAACGAGCGCACCGACGGATCGAGCGTCGTTTCCCACAGCTGCTCGGGATTCATCTCGCCGAGACCCTTGTAGCGCTGGATGTCGCCCTGCTTCGGCCCGAGCGTGAGCACGGCTTCCACCAGCGCGGTCGGGCCGTTGACGGCGGCTTCCTTGTCCTTGGCGATGAGCTTGCCGGGTTTGCCGTAAATCTTCTGGAGCTCCGCCGTACGCTCGTCGAGCCGGCGCGCTTCGGCGCTCTTCAAGAGCGCGGCGTCGAAGACGCGGCGTTCGGTGACGCCGTGGCGTTTGCGCGTCAGCACCAGGCTTTCGCCCGGCACGAGCTCGCCCTTCCAGCCACGGGCATCGGCCGACGCCAGGAGATCGAGCCGCGCCGCCAGGTACTTGGCGGCTTCGGCGCCGTCCTTCGGCTTGTCGAGCAGCGTCGGATCGAGCACGCCGGCGATCGCCGCCTGTTCGACCACTTCGAGGCTGCCGACTTTGCGCCACAACGGTAGCAGCAGCGTGCGCACCAGCCGCGCGCGCTCGACCAGGTCCTTCAGGTCGTTGCCGGCGCGTTCGACGCCGTCGTGCTGTCGGAACTTGGCGTCCTTGATGCCGGCGGTGATGCGGTATTCCTCAAGCGCCGGATCGTCCTTGAGATAGACCGATTTGCCTTGGCCGCGCTTCACCTGATAGAGCGGCGGCTGCGCGATGTAGAGATAGCCCTTCTCGATCAGGTCACGCATCTGGCGGAAGAAGAACGTCAGCAACAGCGTGCGGATATGGCTGCCGTCGACGTCGGCGTCGGTCATGATGACGATGCGGTGATAACGCGCCTTCGTCGCGTCGAATTCCTCAGAGCCGATGCCGGTGCCGAGCGCCGCGATCAACGTGCCGATCTCGACCGAGGACAGCATCTTGTCGAAACGCGCGCGCTCGACGTTCAGGATCTTGCCCTTCAACGGCAGAATCGCCTGGAAGCGGCGGTCGCGGCCCTGCTTGGCCGAGCCGCCGGCGCTGTCGCCCTCGACGATGAAGAGCTCGCTCTGTGCCGGGTCGCGCTCTTGGCAGTCGGCAAGCTTGCCGGGCAGGTTGGCGATATCGAGCGCACCCTTGCGCCGCGTCAGCTCGCGCGCCTTGCGCGCCGCCTCGCGCGCCACCGCGGCTTCGACCACCTTGCCGACGATGCGCTTGGCTTCGGGCGGGTGCTTCTCGAACCATTCCTGGAGCTTGTCCGCGACCACGGCATCGACGACGGGCCGGACCTCGCTCGAGACCAGCTTGTCCTTGGTCTGGGACGAGAATTTCGGATCGGGCACCTTGACCGAGAGGATACAGGTCAAGCCTTCGCGCATGTCTTCGCCGGTGAGCGGGATCTTGTCCTTGCCCTTGGTCAGGCCGGTTTCATCGGCGTAATTGTTGATCGTGCGCGTCAGCGCAGCGCGATAACCGGCCAGATGCGTGCCGCCGTCGCGCTGCGGGATGTTGTTGGTGAAGCACAGCATCGTCTCGTGATAGCTGTCGGTCCACTCCATCGCGACTTCGACGGTGATGCCGTCCTTGGCCGCCGCCATGGTGACGGTCGGATGGAGCGTCTGCTTCGAGCGGTCGAGATACTTGGCGAAGGCCTCGAGTCCGCCTTCGTAATGCAGCCGCACGGTCTTGGGCTCGACGCCGCGCGCGTCGGTCAATTCGAGGGTCACGCCCGAGTTAAGGAACGCCAGTTCGCGGAGCCGGTGCTCGAGCGTGGCGAAATCGAACTCGGTCTTGGTGAAGGTCTGCGTGCTCGGCCAGAACGTCACTTCGGTGCCGGTTTTCGGTGCTGTCTTGCCCTGACGCTCGACCGACGGCGCCTTGCCGACGACCTTGAGCGGCGCTTCGGGATCGCCGTCCTTGAAACGCATGAAATACTCGTTGCCGCCGCGCCAGATGCGCAAGTCGAGGTGCGCGGACAGCGCGTTCACCACCGAGACGCCAACGCCGTGCAAGCCGCCCGAAACCTTGTACGAGTTCTGGTCGAATTTTCCGCCGGCATGCAGCTGGGTCATGATGACCTGCGCCGCCGAAACCTTTTCCTCCTTGTGGATGTCGACCGGAATGCCGCGGCCGTTGTCGGTCACGGTGCACGAGCCGTCGGGATTGAGCGTCACCGTCACGGTGTCGCAGAAGCCGGCGAGCGCCTCGTCGATCGAATTATCGACGACCTCGTAGACCATGTGGTGCAGGCCCGAGCCGTCGTCGGTGTCGCCGATATACATGCCCGGGCGCTTGCGCACGGCATCGAGTCCGCGCAGCACCTTGATCGATTTGGCGCTGTATTCCTCTTCCGGGCTTTCGGAAACCGGTTCACTCATGTGCCATCCACCAAGTTACGAGAACAACGTCATGCGGGTGACAGGGCGGCATCCGCGACCGCGAAAAACTGGGCGTGACCCTTGATCTCGGCAAAGAGCGCCGCGTCGGTGCCGGCGAGCCAGCACTGCGCGCCGAGCGCGCGCAGCGCCTGAAACAGCGCGCTGCGCCGGGCGGCATCAAGATGCGCGGTGACTTCGTCGAGCAGCAACACCGGCGCGCGGCCGCGCCGCAACGCCAGCAGCCGCGCGTAAGCGAGCACGATGGCGATCAACAGCGCCTTCTGCTCGCCGGTCGAGCACAAGGCGGCGGCTTCGCCGGTGCCGAGATGGCGCGCCAGCAGGTCCGAGCGGTGCGGTCCGGTTTGCGTCACGCCGCTGTCGCGGTCGAGTCCGCGCGACTCGTAGAGCGCCTTGCGGAAAGCCTCTTCGGCGGCCAGCGCCGGCATGCTGCCGAGCCAGTGTTCGACGGCACCTTCGATCGCCAGGCCGGCACGCGGGAACGGTCCGGGCGCCTCGGCACACGCTGCGGCCAAGCGCGCGACCGCTTCGAGCCGCGCGGCAGCCAGCGCGACGCCGTTTTCGGCCATAATCTCCTCGAGCGCCTTGAGCCAGGACGGATCCGCCGCGCCTTCGCGCAGCAACCGTGCGCGTTCGCGCATCGCCCGCTCGTAAGCCAGAAGCCGCGACCAATGGCCGGGGTCGAAGCCGGTCACCAGCCGGTCGAGAAAGCGGCGTCGGCCGGAGGCGGCGTCGGCAAACAACCGATCCATCTGCGGCGTCAACCAGGCGACCGCGAGGCGCTCCGACAGTTCCTGCTGGCTTTTGACCGGCACGCCATCGATGCGAAGGTGGCGGCGCTCGCCGCTCTCGCTGTCGGCGTCGCGGCCCGTGCCGATATCGAATTCGCCGGCGGACCCGACCGCCGTCGCCGCCATCGCCCAGGCGCCGCCGCCGCGACGGTCGATTTCGCTGAGCTTGGCGCGGCGCAAGCCCTTGCCCGGCGCCAGAAACGAGAGCGCCTCGAGCAGGTTGGTCTTGCCGGCGCCGTTCGGCCCCACCAGCACGACCACGCCAGCCTCGACCGTCAGCCGGGCGCGCGCGTAACCGCGGAAGTCGGTCAGCATCAGCCGCACGACGGAAATCGCCGGCGCGGCAGCCGCCGCCCGTATTGCCGGCTTCGCGAAGGGAACCACCCGATCGGGCGTCATGCCTCGCGCCTAAACGCGCATCGGCATGAGGACGTAAAGCGCGCTGGCGTCGGTGGCGTCGCGCACCACGGTCGGAGAGGCGGCGTCGGCCATGACGAATTTGGCGCCGTCGCCCTCGATCTGCTCGGTGATGTCGAGGAGATAGCGCGAGTTGAAACCGATCTCGATCGGCGAGGCGCTGTAACGCACCTCGATTTCCTCGGACGCGGTGCCGTTTTCGGCGCTGGTGGCCGAGAGCGTCAGGCTGTTGCGTTCGATCGCCAGCTTCACCGCCCGACTCTTCTCGCTCGAGATCGTCGCCACGCGATCGACGGCGGCCGCGAACGACTTGCACTCGACCTCGAGCACCTTGTCGTTCCCCGTCGGGATGACCCGATCGTAATCGGGGAAGGTGCCGTCGATCAGCTTGGAGGTCAGCACCGTATTCTCGCCGAAGCCGAAGCGGATCTTGGTGTCCGACAGCGACACGGCGATGTCTTGGTCGAATTCGTCGAGCAGCTTGCGCAACTCGCCGACCGCCTTGCGCGGCACGATCACGCCCGGCATGCCGGCGGCGCCGTCGGGCAGCGGCAGCTCCATCCGCGCCAGACGATGGCCGTCGGTCGCGACCGCGCGCAGCATGTTGACGTCGTTGCTCTTGGCAGCGTGGAGGTAGATGCCGTTGAGGTAGTAGCGCGTCTCCTCGGTCGAGATCGCGAACCGGGTGCGATCGATCAGCCGCTTCAGGTCGGCGGCCGAAAGCATGAAATTGTGCGCCAGGTCGCTGCCCGACATGACCGGGTAATCCTCGGCCGGCAGGCAGGCGAGGGTGAAGGTCGAGCGGCCGGACCGGAGCGTCATCTGCCCCTTGTCGGCGCCGAGTTCGAGCGCCACCTGTGCGCCCTCGGGCAGCTTGCGCGTGATGTCGTAGAGCGTGTGCGCCGGTACGGTGGTGCCGCCGGCTTTGCCGCCTTGCGCCGGCACGGACGAGATCATTTCGATGTCCATGTCGGTCGCCGACAGCGCTAGCTTGCCGTCGACTCCGCGCAGCAGCACGTTCGACAGGATGGGTATGGTGTTGCGTCGCTCGACCACGCTCTGCACGTGGCCCAATGCCTTTAGCAGAGCGGCGCGTTCGATCGTCAGTTTCATGGGTGGTTGGCGTTCGTCCGTTGTAGCGGCTTTGCCTCGCGCCGGACCGTCTTTCGTGCCCGACACCCCGCCGCGTCCGAATCCCGGCACGCGTCGCAACGCGCGCCGAAAACGGCCACCGAACGGGAAAAAACTATAGCACAGGGGGTTTCGAGCGTATACCGCGGTGGGCGCATGAATCGCGTCCCCGAGTCGATATTTTCGAGTTTTAGATCAGATACTTACAACGGGCGCGCGACGCCGCTTTCGGCTCAGTTTTCGAGCATGCGGCGGAGCAGCTCGATGTCCTCGGCCAAGGTGGTGTCGGCGGCTTTCAGCTCTTCGATTTTGCGCACCGCGTGCATCACCGTCGTATGGTCGCGGCCGCCGAACTTGCGGCCGATCTCGGGCAGCGAGCGCGGCGTCAGCTGCTTGCACAGATACATCGCCACCTGGCGCGGCCGCGCGACCGCGCGGGCGCGGCGGGCGGAATGCATATCGGCGAGCCGGATGTTGTAATGCTCGGCGACGCGCTTCTGAATCTCGTCGATGGTCACGCGCCGGTCGTTGGCGCGCAGCAGATCGTGCAGCACCTCTTGGGCGCCTTCGAGCGTCACCATGCCGCCCGTCAGCTGGGTGTGGGCGCTGATCCGGTGCAACGCGCCTTCCAATTCACGCACGTTGGACGTGATCTTATGCGCGAGGAATTCCAACACCTTGCCGGGCACCGGCAGCTGCGTCGTTTCGGCCTTGGCCTGAAGAATGCCGAGACGGAGCTCGTAGGTCGTCGGATGGATGTCGGCGACCAAGCCCCAGCCGAGCCGCGACTTGACGCGCTCTTCGATGCCTTCGAGGTCCGACGGCGACTTGTCCGCCGAGATCACGATCTGCCGGTTCTGATCAACTAAAGCATTGAAAGTATGGAAGAATTCTTCCTGCGTGGCATCGCGGCCACCAATGAACTGGACGTCGTCGATCATCAGCACGTCGACCGAACGGAACTGCTCCTTGAACGCCATCGTGTCCTTGAAGCGGATCGCCCGGACGAACTGGAACATGAACTTCTCGGCCGAGAGGTAGATGACCTTGCGATGCGGCGCGCGGGTGCGGATATGCCATGCGATCGCATGCATCAGATGGGTCTTGCCCAGACCGACGCCGCCATACAGGAAGAGTGGGTTGAACGGCAGCTGCAGGTTGCCGCCGGACCGTGCGCCGACCTGCGCCTCGGCGACCCGGCGGGCGGCCGCATGCGCGAGCTCGTTGGGCTTGCCGACGACGAAATTCTCAAAGGTGAAGCGCGGATCGAGCGGCGCGCTGATGTCTTTTTCCTCGGTGGCGGCGGACGGCTCAACGCCGTCGCCGGCCGGCAGGGCCGGCTCGGCTTCGACCGCCTGGGCCACGGTCCGGCCGGTGACCAGGATCTCGACCGCCGCGATGGCATCGTCCTCGTCGTTCCACAAGGCGCGGATGCGATCCGAGTAATGCTGGCTGACCCAATCGCGCAGGAACCGGGTGGGCACGCCGATCCGCACCCGGCCGGCGTCGACACCATAGAGGGTCATCGACTTGAGCCAGGCACGATAGGCGGCGTCGCCGCACTCCTCGCGCAAGCGGCCGCGCACGCGCGCCCATTGCGACTGGATGTCGCCTTTGCGGCTGGCCGGTTCCGTCATGCCCACACCCGGAGGACCAGGCTGGCGGACGCCCGCGTCTTCACATCCTGTTGCGTCGAAGCAGCCGATGCCGGCGCCGACGATTCCGTGTAGTCCGTCACCACGCCCCCCAAGGAACCCTAAAAACCCAAACGAGCACCGTTATCGGAAGAGACCTTGTTTCTCTTCCGGCGCTACGCTTTAGACGAAGCCTTGAATTCGATATGCGAAGCCGACGAGCTGATCGCCGCGATGTCGCCCAGATTTTTCCGTTCTTTCGGAAGCGCTACGCCCGACATCATGGTGCGATGATCCCCAGAACACCTTTCACTGCGACGGCGCAACCAAACTCTACCGAAGGCCGACACAGAAAGGCAATACGGCCGACATGCGAACGCAAAAAATTATTTTCGCATGCGGCAGAACGGCCACGACGATCAATCCTTGAGCGATTTGATGCGCGTGGAGAGGCGGGACATCTTGCGCGCTGCCGCACTTCGCGTGATCACGCCGTGTTTCGCGCCACGTTGCAGCTCGGGCTGCGCCAGCACGAACGCCGCGCGCGCCGCCTTCTTGTTGCCGGCGGCAAGCGCCGCTTCGACAGCCTTCACGGCGCTGCGCATGCGGCTCGCGCGGACGCGATTAACCGCCGTACGACGCGTGGTTTGCCGAATTCTTTTTTCCGCGGATTTATGGGTCGCCATCGCTGACCTGTGCTTTCGCTCGACGGGTGAGCCGGATTGTGGAGAAGCGGCGCTTATAGCCGCCGCGCGGGCGACGCGTCAAGGCGCGTGCGGCGACGGCGTTCAGCGATTGCGAAAATTTGGCTTGCGTTTTTCCACGAACGCCAACATGCCCTCTTTCTGATCCGCCGTCGCGAACAGCGCGTGAAAGAGACGGCGTTCGAAGCGCACGCCTTCGGCGAGCGTCGTCTCGTAAGCGCGGTTGATCATCTCTTTCGCCATCAGAACCGCCGGCCGCGACAGCGCGGCGATCTGCGTCGCCATTTTCACCGCCTCATCGACGAGTTTTGCCGCCGGCACGACGCGCGACACCAGGCCGGAGCGCTCCGCCTCAGCCGCATCCATCATGCGGCCGGTCAGAATCATGTCCATGGCCTTGGCCTTGCCGACGAAACGCGTCAGCCGCTGGGTGCCCCCGGCGCCGGGCGTGATGCCGAGGGTGATTTCGGGCTGGCCGAACTTGGCGGAATCGGCGCAAACGATGGTATCGCACATCATTGCCAGCTCGCAGCCACCGCCGAGGGCATAGCCGGCGACGGCGGCGATCACCGGCTTGCGGCAGAGTGTGACCCGCTCCCAGCTTTTGACGAAATCGCCGAGATAGACGTCGACGAACGAGCGGTTCTGCATCTCCTTGATGTCGGCGCCGGCGGCAAAGGCCTTGTCGTTGCCGGTGAGGACGATCGCGCCGACCGCGTCATCCGCCTCAAAGGCGTCAAGCGCCTGGCCAAGCTCGCGAATCAGGGCGTCGCACAAAGCGTTGAGTGCCTGCGGCCGGTTCAGCGTGACGAGCCCGACGGCGCCGCGGGTCTCGACGAGGATGTTCTCGTAGCTCATGGGGGCCTCCGTTGCTCACTGCGGCGCGATCATGAAACCGACCGTCAGATCGCCATCGGAACCGCGGAAATCGAGCCGCAACCGCTCGCCGGCACGCGTCCAGGTGGCCGGCGTGCCGGTCACGTGCTGCCACCCGAGTTGCGGCAGCGTTTGCGTATAGAAGCGCGTCACCACATAGCGCGTCAGCTTGCCATGCGCCGTGCTTTCGACGATGCGGCCTTCGGGCTTGTCGAACACGACGGCCGAGCCGGCGACCGATTCAAGCCCCGGCATGAGCGGCAGGTCCTCGGTGCCCGGTACGAATCCGTCGGCGTGCGCCGCCAGCGGCGCGGCCATCAGCACGAGCACGAGAAGCAGTCGCCGCATCCGCCGCAGGGTAGACTCAACGCTGCCGCTTGGCACAGTAAAATGTCGAGCGGCCCGATTGGACGATGCGCTTGACGCCGGTCCGGCAATCGCAACCGGGACACCGTTCGCCTTCGCGATCGTAGACCGCGAAGTGGCGCTGGAAATTGCCGAGTTCGCCCGACGCGCTGACGTAATCCCGCAGGCTTGAGCCGCCGACCGAGATCGCGTGGTTGAGCACGCGCTTGATCGTCGCGGCGAGGCGTTCGGCGCGGTCGCCTTGCACCGTTCGCGCCAGGCGCTTCGGTGAAAGGCCCGCCCAATAGAGGCTTTCGCACGCATAAATATTGCCGATGCCGACGACGACGCGCTGATCGAGCAGCGCGGATTTAATCGGCGTGTTCTTGCCGGCAAGCAATCGGGCCAACGTCCCGCCATTGAATTCGGCAGCCAGCGGCTCGGGCCCGAGATGATGGAACAGTTTGTGCGCCGGCAGGTTTTCGGCCCGCGCGTAATCGATGAGACCGAAACGGCGCGGATCGTTGAACCGCACTTCAATCCCGTCCTCGAAGATCATGAGCGCGTGATCATGCCGTTGCGGCGGCGTCGGCCGCGCCGCGTCGCCCAGTGTCAGCCGTCCAGACATGCCGAGATGCACGATCAACACGCCGCCATCCTCGAGGCACAGCAGGATGTATTTCGCGCGCCGGTCGACGCGGTCGACGCGCCGTCCTTCGACCTTAGCCGCCAGGCCCTTGGGGATCGCCCGTCGGAGGTCCGGGCGATGCAGTGTCAAACGCAACAGCCGTTTGCCGTCGATGCGCACCTTGAGCCCGCGCACGACGGTTTCGACTTCCGGCAATTCGGGCATGGGCTGGTCTCGCGGGAGGGCGGCCGCTATGGTGCCAAGATGGCGGCAAAAGAGACAGCGGATTTCGGCTATCGCCGCGTCGCGGCACGCGAGCACACGCGGCTGGTGCACGACGTTTTCGCGCGCGTCGCCCAGCGCTACGACCTGATGAACGATTTGATGTCGGGTGGCATCCATCGGCTGTGGAAGGCGCAGCTGATCGACCGGCTCGCGCCGCAGCCGGGCCAGCTCCTGCTCGACGTTGCCGGCGGCACTGGTGATATCGCGTGCCGCTTCGTGGCGCGCGCCCGCGGCGCCCGCGCCATCGTCTGCGACATCAACCGCAGCATGGTCGACGCCGGCCGCACCCGTGGCCTCGACCAAGGCGATAGCGGCGCGCTGCGCTGGCTGTGCGGCAACGCCGAGGCGCTGCCAATCGCCAGCGCCAGCATCGACGCCTATACCATCGCCTTCGGCCTGCGGAACGTGACACGCATCCCGGCCGCTTTGGCCGAGGCGCGGCGCGTGCTGAAGCCGGGTGGCCGGTTTCTGTGCCTCGAATTCAGCAATGTCGAGCAGCCGTTGCTGAAACGCGCCTATGATCTCTATTCGTTCACCGTGTTGCCGCGTCTCGGCGCGGTCGTCGCGCGCGACCGCGACGCCTATCAGTATTTGGCCGAAAGCATCCGGCGCTTTCCCGACCGCCAGCGCCTGGCCGCGCTCATGCGCCAAGCCGGCTTCGAGCAGGTCGCGGTTCGGTCGCTCAGCGGCGGCATTGCCGCAATCCACTCGGGTTGGCGGCTTTGAGCTTTGAAATTACACCGCTAATAGAGTAAATTATTCTGCTATTCCGCATCACAGTGTTGGAAAGCCGATGATGCTGCACGGACGCCGCATCCTGTTGGTCATTGCCGGCGGCATTGCCGCCTACAAGAGCCTCGAACTCATCCGTCGCCTGCGTGAACGCGGCGCGGCGGTGCGCTGTGTCATGACCGCTGCGGCGCAGCGTTTCATTACGCCGCTGTCGGTCCAAACGCTGTCCGGCGACCGCGTCTATAGCGACCTGTTCTCGCTCACCGACGAAAGCGAGATGGGCCATCTGCGGCTGTCGCAGGAAGCCGATCTGATCGTGGTGGCGCCGGCGACCGCGAACCTGATCGCCAAGCTGGCGACCGGGCTGGCCGACGATCTCGCCTCGACCGTGCTGATCGCCAGCGACAAGCCGATCCTGCTGGCGCCGGCGATGAATACGCGGATGTGGGCGAATTCGGCAACCCAGGCCAACCTGGCGCTGCTCGAGAAACGCGGTATCCAGCGCGTCGGACCGGATAGCGGCCCGCTGGCCGAAGCCGAAAGCGGACTCGGCCGCATGGCCGAGCCGACCGCAATCGCCGATGCGGTCGAAGCCCATTTCGTCGCGCACGCCGCGCTGCGTGGCCGCAAGGCGCTGGTCACCAGCGGCCCGACAGAGGAAGCGATCGATCCGGTGCGCTATATCGCCAACCGCTCGTCGGGCAAGCAGGGGCATGCGATCGCCGCGGCGATCGCCCGGCTGGGCGCCGACACGGTGCTGGTTTCGGGTCCGACGCGCGAGGCCGATCCGCCCGGCGTGCGCGTCGTCCACGTCCGCTCGGCGCGCGAGATGCTGAGCGCCTGCGAAGCGCAACTGCCGGTGGATGTGGCAGTCTGCGCCGCTGCGGTCGCCGATTGGCGCGCCGAGGCGGCGCCGCAGAAGCTCAAAAAGAAAGGCGCACCGCCGACCCTGACCCTGGTCGAGAACCCTGACATCCTGGCGACGCTGGCGCGCGCCACCAATCAGCGGCCACGGCTGGTCGTCGGCTTTGCCGCCGAGACCGAAAACCTCGTCGTCGCCGCCCGTGCCAAGCGCACCGCCAAGGGCGCCGACTGGATTTTGGCCAACGACGTCTCGGCGGCAACCGGCGTGTTCGGCGGCGACGCCAATGAGATCCATCTGATCGACGAACGCGGCACCGAACCGTGGGGCCGGCTCAGCAAACGCGATGTCGGCGAGCGCCTGGCCGCACGCATCGCCCAGTTCTTCGACCGCAAGGCCGCCGAATAGGTTGCGGGCGCGATGGTCAGGCTCACCAAGAAGTTGCTGTTCGCGATCGAGGCCGTGCTCGACATCGCCTACAATGCCGGCACGCTGCCGGTGCAATCGGGCGAGATCACCCGGCGTCAGGGCATCCCCCGCCGCTATCTCGAACAGGTGTTGCAACAGCTGGTACGCGCCGGTGTACTCGCCGGCGTGCGCGGTCCGCGCGGCGGTTATCGCCTGGCGCGCGAACGCCGGCGGATCAGCCTGGGCGAGATTGTGCGCGTCGTCCAAACGCTCGACGGCGGCGACGATCCGTTGACGGAAGACGCCGGCGCCGAGCTCGGCCATCGCGTGGTCCGGCCGTTGTGGCAGGAGCTCAACGTCGAGGTGATGGCGCGGCTTGACGGCATCACCATCGACGATTTGTGCCTGCGGGCACACAAAATGGGCGTGCCAGGCGAGTACGGCGCGCGTCTCGATTTCTCCATCTGAAGGACCCCGTCATGGCGCGACCCGAGCCCAAGCCGATGTCGAACGCGATGGCGCCGGCGGCGTTCCGCGGCCGGGTCTATGACAGCATCGTCGAAACGATCGGCGCGACGCCGCTGGTGCGCCTGTCGCGTTTCGCCGCGACGCATGGCGTCAAAGCGGACATTCTCGCCAAGTGCGAGTTCTTCAATCCGCTGTCGTCGGTCAAGGACCGTATCGGCGCGGCGATGATCGAGGCGGCGGAGCAGGCGGGGCTGATCACGCCGGGCAAGACGGTGCTGGTCGAGCCGACCTCGGGCAACACCGGCATCGCGCTCGCCTTTGCCGCCGCCGCCAAGGGCTACCGCCTGATCCTCATCATGCCGGACAGCATGTCGGTCGAGCGCCGCCACATGCTCAAGCTGTTGGGCGCCGAGATCGAGCTGACGCCGGCCGCCCAGGGCATGCGCGGCGCCATCGCCCGCGCCGAGGCGCTCGTGAAGAAGCTGGGCGACGCCTTCATGCCGCAGCAATTCAACAATCCGGCCAATCCCGAGATCCATCGTCGCACCACGGCCGAGGAAATCTGGCGCGACACCGACGGCCGCGTCGACGTGGTGGTCAGCGGTGTCGGCACCGGCGGCACGTTGACCGGCGTCGGCTCGGTCCTGAAACCGCGCAAGCCTGGCCTACGCATGGTTGCGGTCGAGCCCGAAGACAGCGCCGTGCTATCGGGCGGCCCGCCGGGCCCACACAAGATCCAGGGCCTTGGCGCCGGCTTCGTGCCGACGATCCTCGACACCAAGCTGATCGACGAAGTGATCCGCATCGGCAACGAGACCGCGTTCAAAGTGGCGCGCGAGGTCGCGCGTCTCGAGGGCGTCGCGTGCGGCATCTCGTCGGGCGCGGCGCTGGCGGCGGCGGCTGAGATCGGCCAGCGACCGGCGATGAGCGGCAAGGTCGTGGTCGTCGTCCTGCCCGATACCGCCGAGCGTTATTTGTCGACCGCCCTGTTCGAAAGCCTGTGATGGCCGAGACCCTGGCGCATCCGCTAAGCGAGGCGCAGTTCCAGCGCTACGCCCGGCACCTGATCCTCGACGAGGTCGGCGAGGAGGGCCAAGCCAAGTTGCTTGCCGCACGCGTGCTGGTGATCGGCGCTGGCGGCCTCGGCTCGCCGCTATTGATGTATCTCGCCGCCGCCGGCGTCGGCACGCTGGGCATCGTCGACGACGATCAGGTCGACCTGACCAACCTCCAGCGCCAGATCGTCCATGCGACAGCCGCTGTCGGCCGCCTCAAGACCGCAAGCGCGCAACAAACGCTGGCCGCGATCAATCCCGACGTTCGGATCGAAGCCCATGCGCTTCGGCTCGACGAGCGCAATGCGCGCGACATCGTCGCGCGCTACGACCTGGTGGCCGACGGGAGCGACAATTTCGCCACCCGCTACCTGCTCAACGATCTCTGCTACCGGCTGCGCAAAACGCTGGTTGGCGCGGCGCTGTCGCCTTTTGACGGTCAACTCTCCACGTTCAAGGCCTATCTCGGCCCGCCTCACCCCTGCTATCGCTGCCTGTTCCGCGAGGCGCCGCCGCCGGAGAGCGTGCCGCGGTGCGAGACCGCCGGCATCCTGGGCGCCATCGCCGGTGTCATGGGGACATTGCAGGCGGTCGAGGTGCTCAAGGAGATCCTCGGCATCGGCACGAGCCTGAGCGGCACGCTGCTGATGTACGATTCGCTGGCCGCCGATTTCCACAAGATCGAGATTCCGCGCGACCCCGATTGCCCCACCTGCGGCGGCTAAGGAAGGCGAGTGGCGAAACTCACGCTGCGCGTCGATTTCGGACCGGGCAACGCGGTGGGGCCGGGCAAGATCCGCCTGCTCGAGGCGATCCGCGATAGCGGTTCGATCTCGCGCGCCGGCCGCGCGCTGGGCATGTCCTACCGGCGCGCCTGGATGCTGATCGACAACCTCAACCGCACGTTCCGGCGCCAAGTGGTGACGGCGCGGCCGGGCGGCGAGCGCGGCGGCGGCGCGCACCTGACGCCGTTCGGTCACACGCTGGTCGCCCGCTATCGCACGATCGAGCGCCGGTCGCAGAAGGCCGCGGCGCGCGAGCTCGCGGCGCTCCAGCGTGTGCTACGGCGCTAGAACAGCACCTTGAAGCCCTGCTTCTCGAAATAGGGCCGTGCCGCCGGCGATTCGAGGAAATTCAGCAGATTTTTCGCGGGCGCCTGGGTGTGCGCGACGAGCGCCGCCGGATAGGTCACCGGCGGATAGCTGTCGGACGGAAAGACGCCAGCGACTTCGACCTGCGGCTCGGCGTTGGCATCGGTACGATAGACGATGCCCAACGGCGCCTCGCCGCGCGCCACCAGGCGCAGCGCCGCGCGCACGTCTTCGGCGCGCGCGACCTTGGCCTCGACCGAATTCCAGATGCCGAGCTTGGTCAGCGCCGCCTTGCCGTAAATCCCCGCCGGCACCGCCGCCGGGTCGGCCATCGCCAACGGGCCGTTCTTGAGGTGCGACAGCAGATCGACGCCGGGCTTGAGATCGATTTTGGTGTGGCTGGCCACCGGTGCGATCAGCACCAGCTCGTTGCCCAGCAAGTTGCGGCGCGTCGTCGACTGAATAAGGTTTTTGCCCTGCAGCTCGTCCATCCATTTGAGGTCCGCCGAAATGAAGATGTCGGCCGGGGCGCCGGCTTCGATCTGGCGTGCGAGTGCCGAGCTTGCGGCATACGACACCCGCACGGTGTCGCCGGTTTCCTTCTGATAGGCGGCGACTGCGGCATCGAGCGCGTTCTTGAGGCTGGCCGCGGCGAAAATCGTATATGTGCCGGCCTGCGCCGGCACCATCGGGAATAACGTCAACAGAACGGCAATCAGCAACCAGCGCCGGCGCATGAATCTCTCCTTCGTTATATACCAAAAGATATAACGCAAAATGCGCATAGAAAAGCGTTTTGTCGCCGCCCGCGAGTCTAAAGCAGCGTATCGACGACCCGGTCGGGCGGCCGATGGCCGTCGGCGAACGTCTTGATGTTGAGGATGACGCGCTGGCCGGTGTCAACGCGGCCTTCGATGGTCGCCGAGCCCATGTGCGGCAGGAGCACGACGCGATCGAGCGCCAGCAGCTGGGCGTTGACCAGCGGCTCGCGCTCGAACACGTCGAGACCTGCGCCGGCAATGCCGCGTTCGACCAGCAGCCGCGTCAGCGCCTCTTCGTCGATCACCTCGCCACGTGAGGTATTGACCAGGATCGCAGTCGGCCGCAGCAGCTTGAGACGGCGTGCCGACAGCAGGTGAAAGGTAGCGGGCGTACGCGGACAATTGATCGAGACGATGTCCATGCGCGCCAGCATCGCGTCGAGGCTTTCCCAATAGGTCGCTTCGAGCTCCTGCTCGAGATCGGGATCGACGCGGTGCCGATTGTGGTAGTGCACCGAAAGTCCGAAGCCGCGCGCGCGCCGCGCCACGGCCGAGCCGATCCGGCCCATGCCGACGATGCCGAGACGCTTGCCCCACAGCCGGCTACCGAGCATGAACGTCGGGCTCCAGCCGAGCCAATGACCGTCGCGCAGCAGGCGCTCGCCCTCGCTGACGCGGCGGGCCACCGCCAGAATCAGCGTCATGGTCATGTCGGCGGTGTCTTCGGTCAGGACGCCCGGCGTGTTGGTGACGATGATGCCCTTGGCCTTGGCGGCCGCCAGGTCGATGTGATCGACGCCGTTGCTGAACGAGGCGATGAGCTTCAGCCGTTCGCCGCCGGCAGCGATGATTTCGGCATCGATGCGGTCGGTAACCGTCGGCACCAGCACATCCGCTTCGGCCATCGCGGCTTTCAGCTGATCCGCCGTGAACGGTGCGTCGCTGTCGTTCAGCCGCGCGTCGAACAGCTCCATCATCCGGGTTTCGACGACGTCCGGCAGCTTGCGCGTGACCACGACCAGCGGCTTTTTCGCCGACATCGGCTTCGCTCTCCCTCGGAGCAAGGCCTAGCAAGGGCGCTGGCGGGTGTCCAGCCATGCGCGGAGCACCCTTGACCCGGCGCAGCGCCGACAGCGACAAGGGACGCAATGGACCAAACGGGCGAGCGACCGGCGGCAGTTTTTGCGGCGGCGATGGTGTCGGTCGTGCTGTTCGCACTCAGTGGACCGCTGACCCGGGCGATCGCCGGCGACATCGATCCATTGCTTCTCGGCATGCGGCCGGCGGCGGCCGCGCTGGTGGCGGTGCCGCTGGCGATCGTGTTGCGGCTGAAGCTGCCGCGCACGCGGCACCAATGGACGCTGCTGGCGCTGTCGGCAGCCGGCAGCTTTATCGCCTTTCCGCTGTTGTTCACGCTCGGCCAGGCGCAAACCTCGGCGACGCACGGTGCGCTCATTCAGGCGGCGATGCCGATCTTCACCGGCCTCACGGCGGCGATCGTCGAGCGGCGGCGGCCCGGCTTCTATTGGTGGATGGGCGCCGCGCTGGCGTTTCTTGGCGAAGGCCTGCTGTTTGGATTTCGCGCCGACGCCGGCCAAGCGGCCAGCCTCACGGGCGACCTTCTGGTGCTGGCGGCGGCGGCGCTGTCGGCGAGCTCGTACGTCGCGGGCGCGCGGCTGTCGGCCTATATCGGCGCCCTGCCGGCGACGCTGTGGTGCGTCGGCATCGGCGGTCTGGTGTTGATGCCGTTCGCCGTCGTGCGGATTCCGGTGGTCGATTGGAGCCATTTCGGCTGGGGCGATTTCATCGCCGTCGCGACCCTCGCCTATGGCCCCAGCCTCATCGCTTTCATCGCGTGGTTTTGGGCGCTGCGCACCGGCGGTATACAGCGTGTCGCCGTCTTTCAATTTGCCGTGCCGCCGCTGTCGGTGCTGATCGCAATCGTCTTCCTCGGCGAACGTCTGACGCCTTTGTTGATCGTCGCCTTGGCGTTGGTGCTCGGCGGCATCGCCATCGCGCGCCACCGAGGCTTGACCCGGCCGCGCTCGGCGGGTTAGACCGCCGCATGATCCGCGTCGTCGCTGCCCTGCTGCTGGCTTGCGCGCTCGCGCTGCCAGCCGCCGCCGCGGATAAGCCGCAATATCCGCACTTCATGAGCTTGCGCTCGAACGAAGTGAACCTGCGCGCCGGTCCGGGCGAGAAATACCCGATCCATTGGGTTTATCGGCGCAAGGGGCTGCCGGTCGAGGTCATCGACAGCTACGACGTGTGGCGGCATGTGCGCGACTGGCAGGGCACCGAGGGCTGGATTCAAGTTCGCCTGCTGAGCGCGACGCGCACCGTGATCATCAAAGCCGATACGCGCACGATCTATCAGGAGCCGGCCCGCGATTCACCGGCCTTGGCCAAGCTCGAACCCGGCGTCATCGCCACCCTGCTCGAGTGCCGCAACGCCTGGTGCCGGGTCGAAACCCGCGGCCGGCGCGTCGTCCGCGGCTGGCTGCTGCGCAGCGAGATCTGGGGCGTCACGCCCGACGAGACCATCGAGTAGCGGCGTTGCGCCGGCCGACGCCGACGTGAAGCTGTTGGCGCGCCTCAGGCCAGATCGGCCGCCAGCGTCTGGCGCACCGCGTCGCTCAGCACCGCGATGTGGTGATAGTTCGGATGCTCGATGCCGACTTCGACGCGCGTGCCCGCTGCGCGGAACTTGTCCTTCTGCACCCGGTTGAATGGAAAGCGCATGAACTGAACCGACGAGGCCTTGCCCTCGGGCGAGGTGTTCTCGCGCGTCGGATCGGCGGCGCCGACGACCTTCTCGCCGGCGACGGCGATGTACATCCGGTGCTCAACGCCACCGAGCTGGCCGAGGACCCGCGCCCGCTGCACCGGGTCGTCGATCTCGAACATCACCGTCGCGATCAGCTCGTCGCCCTTGGGGATGAGCGGATTGTAGGCGGCGAGTTCGTCGGCGATCTGCGCCTCGCCACCGCGCTCGACCGCGAGCATTTCGTGCACCTGGTGCCACATGGTGTCGAAATTCTCGAAATAGAACGTCGCCAGCGGGCCGACCTCGACGCGGCGGTTCTGTTTCAGCGCGGTGATCCGTTGGCGGTGGGCGCGTCGGTCGCGCTCGTACTGGTCGAGCGGCAGGATGTCGGCGCGGGTAAGTTCGCGGAACTGCGTCATGCGGATTTCTCCTCCGGCAGCACGCCATAGGCGAGCGCCAGCAGCTCGATCGGGTGATAGGTCTCGGCCGGCGCTTTGCCCTCGTCGCCGAGCATCGCCATGCCCTGGCGGATATGCGTCGCCGCCAGCGGGCATTCCGACGCGAGATAGGCCTTGTCCGCCTTGGCGGCGGCGCGCGCCACCGGCTTGCCGACCTTGATCGCGGTGTCGAAATTTTCCTTCATCACGCCCCACGAGCCGCCGTGGCCGGAACAGCGTTCGATCACGGTGAGCTCGGTTGTCGGCACCAGACGCAGCATCTCGGCGGCCTTCTGGCCCATATTCTGCGCCCGCGCGTGACAGGCGATGTGGACGGCGACGCCGCCGGCGAGCGGCGACAGGCCGCCGGCCAAACCTTCCTTCTTGGCGATCGCCACCAGATATTCGCTGGCGTCGAACGTCGCACGCGCCAACAGTTTCACGTCGGCGTCGTCCGGCAACAGCAGCGGCCACTCGAACTTCAGCATCAGCGCGCAGGACGGGACCGGCGCTACCACGTCGTAGCCTTGCTCGATCCTGGGTCGCAGTGCCTGAGCAACCTGTTTCGCAGTCGCCGCGACGCGCGCGACGTCGCCGCGTTCGAATTGCGGCATGCCGCAGCAGCCTGGATAGGCGACCTCGGTCGCGACGCCGTTTTTCGCCAGCACGGCGCGCAGCGCCTCGCCGATGCGCGGATGGTGATAATTGACGAAACAGGTGGCGTAGATCAGCGCCTTGCGGCCATAGGCCGGCGCGTCGCGATCGATGGTCGGCGCATGATTCCGCGCGCGCACGACGAAGGTGCGGCCGGCGAATTTCGGCAGGTCGGCGCGGCGATCGACGCCTGCCGTCTTTTCCATCACCGGACGCGTCAAGCGGTTGCCGGTGGCGGTCGCCCAGTTGGCAAGCGGCGCCGCGGCGCCGCCAAGGCGGCCGTTGCGATCGGTCTCGGCAAGCTGCCGCTGCGCGAAGTCGCCGCCATTCTGCTTCAGCTGCGCGGCGCGGTAGCGCAGCATGGTGTGCGGAAAATCGAGATTGAACTCGTGTGGCGGCACGTAGGGACACTTGGTCATGAAGCACAGGTCGCAGAGCGTGCAGGCTTCAGCGACGTGGGCGTAGTCCTTGCGGTCGACGCCTTCGAGCTCGTTCGGGCTGGCGTCGATCAGATCGAACAGCCGCGGAAAGCTGTCGCACAAATTGAAGCAGCGGCGGCAGCCATGACAGATCTCGAAGATGCGATGCATCTCCGCTTCGACCTTGGCCGGGTCGTAGAAATCAGCGTCCTGCCACGGAATCGCGTGCCGCGTCGGCGCTTCGAGGCTGCCTTCCCGCATGGAAGATTCCCGCTGAGAAAACGGCGGGGAGCGCCGCAGCGCTCCCCGTAACGAACGTCCGGGCTTGGATCAGCCCATCGTATCGAGCGCCTTCTGGAAGCGGCCGGCGTGCGACTTTTCGGCCTTGGCGAGTGTCTCGAACCAGTCGGCGATCTCGGCAAAGCCTTCTTGCCGGGCGGTTTTGGCCATACCCGGATACATGTCGGTGTATTCGTGGGTCTCGCCGGCGATCGCGGCCGCGAGATTCTTCTTGGTGTCGCCGATCGGCTTGCCGGTCGCCGGGTCGCCGACCTCTTCGAGAAACTCGAGATGGCCGTGCGCGTGGCCGGTCTCGCCTTCCGCCGTCGAGCGGAACACGGTCGAGACGTCGTTATGGCCCTCGACGTCGGCTTTTTGAGCGAAATAGAGATAGCGGCGATTGGCCTGGCTTTCGCCGGCGAATGCGTCCTTCAGGTTCTGCTCGGTCTTCGAGCCTTTCAACGCCATGAGAAACCTCCTCGGGGTTTGGAAATCGGTCGGCCGACGACGATGACGATCGCGTCCGCCACGCGTTCTATATGAACCTGCGGAAACCCCAAGTCAATAGTCTAGAATGACTATAATTTATAGGGTAAGCGGCAGGCCTGTATGAGGAAAATTGTCTACTGCCGCGCCTTTGGAGCGGCTTTTTCGACCCGAACCACGACGTCGACGCGACGGATCGAGCCGCCGTCCGGCGGCGGCGGGACGTTGCTGACAGCAATGCTGTCGCCCGGAATGTCGCGCAGCGTGCCGCTGTCTTCATAGAAGAAATGGTGATGATCGCTGACGTTGGTGTCGAAATAGGAGCGACCGGGATTGATCACCACCTCGCGTAGCAGCCCGGCGGCGACGAACTGATGCAGTGTGTTGTAGACCGTGGCCAGCGAAACCGGCACCTGCGCCGCCAGCGCCTCGCCATGCAGCTCCTCGGCCGCAACGTGGCGGTCGCCCTTTTCGAACAGCAGCCGCGCCAAAGCCAGCCGCTGCCGGGTCGGCCGTAGCCGCGCGGCGCGGAGCAATTCGAGCGCGTTGGCAAAAGGACGGGTCACGACAGGTATATGGGGTGAGGCCAACCAGAAAGATAGAGGGGCTCTAAATTACCGCAGAATAGCCCCTTGGCAAAGGAGAGAATCGGGCTCGGTCAGGCCGACCGTCGAGCCGAACGGCTGACCCGCTCGGGTGGCAGCGTGACCGAGACGGTCGTACCGCTGCCCACCGTGCTTTCGATTTGCAGGCGACCGCCGTGCAGTTCGGCGAGGCGCTGGGACAGCGGCAGGCCGAGGCCGACGCCGCCGTGCGCACGCGACAAGGTCAACTCGACCTGTCCGAATGGCGTCAGCGCCAAGGGAATGTTCTGCGGCGCGATGCCGACGCCGGTGTCAGCCACCGACACCATGATCCCGCCATCGGCGGTCATCTTGGCGTCGACGTCGATGCAGCCGCCCGAAGGCGTGAACTTGATCGCGTTGCTGATCAGGTTGAGCAACACCTGGCGCAACACGCGGCGCTCGCAGAACACCGACGGCAGGCCGGCGGCTGCGGCATGCAGCGTCAAGCCAGCCTCGCGCGCCCGGGCGCGGACCATGTGCAGGACGCCTTCGATGAGCTCACCGAGGTCGGTCCACTCGGCGTCGAGCTTGAACTTGCCCGACTCGATTTTCGACATGTCGAGAATGTCGTTGATGATCTCGAGCAGGTGCTTGCCGGCATTATGAATGTCGCGCGCGTAATCGAGATAGCGATGGTCGCCGAGCGGCCCCATCATTTGGCTCTGGATGACTTCGGAAAAGCCGATGATCGCGTTGAGCGGCGTCCGCAACTCATGGCTCATATTGGCGAGGAAAAGCGATTTGCTCCGGTTGGCGGATTCGGCCGCGTCCTTGGCGCGGCGCAGCTCGCCCTCGGCGCGCCGGTTCTCGGTGATGTCGACATAGACGCCGACGATGCCACCTTCACTGGTCTTCGCCTCCCAGATCCGGATGTGCCGGCCGCCGCCAACGATGATCTCGAAGGGATCCGCGGGGTTGCGGTGGCGCGCGAGCCGCTCGGTGACCCAGTCGCGGGGCGGTTCATCGCCGCCGAAGGCGCCGCAATGCGGACCCATCTGAACGATGCAGTCGGTAAACCTGACGCCCGGCCGGAGCAGCTCGGCGGTCTCGGGCAGAATCTCGCGCAACAGGGCATTACACAGCACCAGCTGGTCGTCGCTGTCCCAGATCGCGAAGCCGGCGCCCATTTGAGTGATCGCATCGCGCAGGCGCGACAGACCGGCGTTGATGCGTCCGTACTCCTCACGCATGATTTCGTGCGTATGGGCGAGAACGCGACGCTGGCGGTCGAACTCGACATAGGCGGCGTCGACCAGGCTCAACAGCGTTTCGAGATCGGTCTCGCCGTCGGGCGAGTCGGCGCGCGCCCGGGTGAGCTGGCGTTCGAGCATGCGATGCATGTCAGGCCTCGGCGATCGTGGTGATCGTCATGGTCTGGTTGTGCAAGTCACAAAACGGCGAGTTTTCGAGCGGTGCGATTTCGCCGTAGGAGTAGAAGCCGGTCAGCCGGCAGGCGGCGCCCAAAACGCCGCGCACCGCTTCGACTTCGTCGGCAATCTGCTGGCCCAGCAGCAACTTGCGGCCGATGCAACTGACGAGGATCGCCAGCCGCGCGTCTGGAATGGCGGCGCGCGCCGCCGCGCGACCGGCGCCGGCGATCAAATTCTCGAAATGGCCAAGCATCAGCTGGGCGACATAGCCTTCGGGCACCGAGCCGGCGTACATCATCGCGCCCTCGGCATCGTCGACGCCGATCACGGTGCGAACGAGCGCCGCTTCGGGCTTGCCCGGCGGATGGATGCGCAACGGACAGAGCAGTGCGCTGGCCGGCAGGTTGTCGGCCTCGGGGCCGAGATAGTTGCGGTACAGCGCGAGCGCCGGCTGATCGTCGAGTTCGTATAGCACGGTGCCGCGGGCACGGGTGATGACCCGCTCGGGGCCGACCGTATCCCAGCCGCCGAAGCTGCCGAATCCGAGGCAAATCTCGTCGCCGTAGAAGCCGGCGGCGGCCAGTCGGCCGGGCACCGGATTGGCGTTCAAGCCGACACGCGTCGAGACGAACCGCGCGCCGTCGCCGGCGAGGCCGCCGGTCACGGTGATGTCCGGGCCGAAAACGTTCTGCATGCCGGCCACCAACTCGGTGCCGTTGACGTGCGTGCCGTCCGACAAAACGAAGACGCCGCGCAAGCCGGCGCGCGGCAAACTGGCGGCCAGCCGCCGGCCGGCCGCTTCGGAGCCGCCTTCGCCTTCGACCGTCGCCTCGGCGAAGGCCAAACGCGTGTGCGCGAATTCGATGGCGGTAGCGACGACGGTATCGTCGAACACGTCGACGCCGGCGATCTCGCCGCCGGTCGTACAGCCGAGGATGGCGGCACCGGGATAACGCGCGCGAAGCTCGGCGAAGCGCTTACCGTCGTCGAGCGTGCCGGGCGCCGCGAAAAACAGCACCAGCGCCGGTGCGAGCGCGCCGTCAGAGGCGGCGACACGCCAGCCAGCGCCTGCTCGCCAAACCTGTTGTTCGATCCGCATCGTGCACGTTCCGCATCGGGACCGGACCAATCCGACGCGATCAAGTGATACCCGCGGGCTTAAGAAACCCGTAATGGCCGGAACAAATCACCGGCGTTTAGAGAAAATTTGACCGACATTGCGCGCAGCGCCGCGGCGGCGGCCGGATCAGTTGCCGGTTTGCAGGCGTTCGACCAGCTCGCGCACGGTCGGAATGAAGCCGTTGGAATAGAACGGATCAGCCGCGAAGCGATAGGCGTTATGGCCGGAGAACATCAGCTGGAATTCGACGTCCTCGCTGTGGGCGATGTTCTGCAGCGTTTTCTGGATGCAGAAGCTGCGCGGATCGGCCTTCTTGCCCGTGGTGCCTTCCTCGTTCTGCGCCCAATTGGAAAACAAACAGGCCGAAAGACAGCCCATGCAGCTGATCTGGTCGTTGCGGATCTCGAACGCCTTGGGCGGCGTGACGAAAATCAGGGTCGAATCGGGCGTCCGCAACGCCTCGGTGAAGCCCTGGGTGATCCAGGCGAGGGCGCGCTCGCGATCGTGCGGCGTGACGTAGACGATGCGCTTGCGCGCGCCGATTTCGAGCGTCGCCAGGTGGTCGCCGACCGCCTCGACCGAATAGGGAATCTGACGCTCTGAGCGCGCTTCGAGCTCGGCAAGGAAATTGTTGCGCACGGCCGACGAGTAAAACCCGGTCGGGCTGAAACGCTGGAGCCGGATGTCACCATCCTTGAGCGTCAACAGCTTGTGCTTCCAGGCGTCCGAAATCGGGCTTTCCTTGGTGAGCAGCGGCCGGGTTCCGAACTGAAAAGCGATCGGGCCGAGATCGGGATTGTCGATCCAATCCTCCCATTCGCTCAGGCACCAGACGCCGCCGGCCATGATGATCGGAACGTCGCCGAGGCCGAATTCGCGCATCATCTGGCGCAACTCGTAGACGCGCGGGAAGGGCGGCTCTGGCCGTTCCGGATCTTCGCTATTGGTGATGCCGTTGTGGCCGCCGGCGAGCCACGGATCTTCGTAGACCACCGCACCCAGCCAATCGCGGAACTTGTGATAGGCGCGCTTCCACAACGCGCGGAACGCCCGCGCCGACGAGACGATCGGATAGTAATGGACGCCGTAGCGCGCGCAGATCTCGGCGATGCGATAGGGCATGCCGGCGCCGCAGGTGACGCCGTTGACGAGACCCTTGGCGCCGTCGAGGACGCCGCGGAGGATGCGCTCGGCGGCGGCCATCTCCCACAGGATGTTCATGTGCAGGCGGCCTTGGCCCGAAGACCGCTCGTAAGCGACGCGGGCCTGGTGGATGCCGCCGGCGATGGCGTAGAGCACCAGCTCTTCGTGGCGCTCGCGCCGCGTCTTGCCGTGATAAATCTGGGCGATGGTGCGGCCGTTCGGATCCTTCGAATCGGCGTTGACGCCGGAGAAAGTGCCGACGCCGCCCGAGCGCGCCCAGGCGCCCGAACTTTCGCCGTTCGAAATCGAGATGCCCTTGCCGCCTTCGACCAGTGGCAGGACTTCGCGACCCGACATCAGCAGCGCATTGAGCGCTTTCACGCGTTTTCCCTCTCTACCATCGCGCCTGTCCCTTCGCCTATCTGGGGCCGCACGGTGTGACGATCAACCCGGACCGATCACTCGGCCGGCGTGGCTTTGGCCGGGTCGCGCTGACGGCGCTCGTCGGCCAACTTAGCGCCGATGTCCTCACCGGTCGCCTGGTCGACTTGTTTCATCGACAGCTTGACCTTGCCGCGGTCGTCAAAACCCAGCACTTTCACCTTCACCTGGTCGCCGACCTTGACGACGTCGGTGACCTTGCCGACGCGATGCGGCGCCAGCTCGCTGATGTGGACGAGGCCGTCCTTGGCGCCGAGGAAGTTCACGAAGGCGCCGAAGTCCATCGCCTTCACCACCTTGCCCGAATAGATCACGCCGACTTCGGGTTCGGCGACGATGCCCTTGATCCAATCGATCGCCGCTTTCGACGCATCGGCGTCGACCGCCGCGACCTTGATGGTGCCGTCGTCCTCGATGTCGATCTTGGCGCCAGTGACCTCGCAGATCTCGCGGATCACCTTGCCGCCGGAGCCGATGACTTCGCGGATCTTGTCCTTCGGGATGCTGATCGTGGTGATGCGCGGCGCGTTCTGGTTAACGCCTTCGCGCGCATGGTCGAGCGCCCGGCTCATCTCGCCCAGAATGTGCATGCGGCCGTCGCGCGCCTGCGCGAGCGCGACTCGCATGATCTCCTCGGTGATCGAGGTGATCTTGATGTCCATCTGCAACGCGGTGACGCCCTGTTCGGTGCCGGCGACCTTGAAGTCCATGTCGCCCAGATGATCCTCGTCGCCAAGGATGTCCGACAACACGGCGTAGCCGCTCGCTTCCTTGATCAGGCCCATGGCGATACCGGCGACCGGCCGCTTCAGGGGCACACCGGCGTCCATCAGCGATAGCGATGCGCCGCAGACCGACGCCATCGACGACGAGCCGTTCGACTCGGTGATCTCCGACACGACGCGGATGGTGTAGGGAAAGCTTTCGGCAGTCGGCAACAGCGGATGCACGGCGCGCCAGGCGAGCTTGCCGTGGCCGATTTCGCGCCGACCCGGCGAACCCATGCGCTTGGCTTCGCCCGTCGAATAGGGCGGGAAATTGTAGTGCAGCATGAAGTTCTGGCGGAACTCGCCTTCGAGCGCGTCGATGATCTGCTCGTCCTCGCCGGTGCCGAGCGTGGTCACCGCCAGCGACTGCGTTTCGCCGCGGGTGAACAGCGCCGAGCCATGCGCGCGCGGCAGCACGCCCACTTCGACCGAAATCGGCCGAATCGACCGCGTATCGCGGCCGTCGATGCGCGGCTGACCCTTGAGAATGGCGCCGCGCACGATGTCGGCCTCGAGCGACTTGAACACTTTGCCGGCGAGTGAGCGTTCGGTCTCGTCGGGGAAGAGATCGACGAGCTTGGTGCGCGCTGCGTCGAGCATGTTCGCGCGCGTTTGCTTCTGCCGTTCGGCATAGGCCGCGCCGATCTCGCCGGAAACCGCCGGCGCCAACTTCCCTTCGATTGTCTTCTTCTGCGCGTTGACATCGGGCAGCGGCCACGGTTCTTTCGCCGCCGATTCGGCGAGCTCGATGATCGCGTCGATCACCGGTTGGAAGCTCTTATGGCCGAACATCACCGCGCCGAGCATGACGTCTTCGGACAGCTCCTTGGCCTCGGATTCGACCATCAGCACGCCTTCCCGGGTGCCGGCGACGATGAGATCGAGCGCCGAATTCTTGACGTCGTCGACCTTTGGATTGAGGACGTATTGGCCGTCGATATAGCCGACCCGCGCACCGCCGATCGGCCCCATGAATGGAATACCGGACAAGGTCAGCGCCGCCGACGTGCCGATCAGCGCCACGATGTCGGGATCGTTTTCCAAATCGTGCGACAGGACGGTGCAGATGAGCTGCACTTCGTTGAGGAAGCCGGGCGCGAACAACGGCCGGATCGGGCGGTCGATCAGCCGCGAGGTCAGCACCTCTTTCTCGGACGGACGGCCTTCACGCTTGAAGAAGCCGCCTGGAATCTTGCCGGCAGCGAAGGTCTTTTCCTGGTAATTGACGGTCAGCGGAAAGAAATCCTGTCCCGGCTTGACCTGTCGGGCGCCGACGGCGGTGCACAGCACCGAGGTTTCGCCGTAGGTTGCGAGCACGGCGCCATCCGCCTGCCGCGCGATCCGGCCGGTTTCGAGCACGAGGCGGCGACCGCCCCAGTTAAGCTCCTTGCGATACACGTCGAACATTGTCGGTCTCTCTCTCTTCTGTCTCTCTGGTGAAATCAATGGCAACGGGCGGCGCGCGATGGAAACCCATCGCCGCGGCCTCGCCCGTGCGTTGTGTCGTCAAGGCCGGCACCGGCCGGCCGGTGGACCGCGGCCTCAGCGGCGCAGCCCCAAGCGGTCGATTAGCGCTTCGTAGCGCGCGGCATCGACGCGCTTTAGATAATCGAGCAGGCTGCGGCGCTGACCCACCATGACCAGCAGGCCGCGGCGCGAATGAAAATCCTTGGTGTGGGTCGCCAGGTGCTCGGTGAGCTTCTGGATGCGTTCGCTGAGAATCGCGACTTGAACCTCGGGCGAACCGGTGTCGCCTTCTTTGCGCGCATATTCGGAGACGAGCTCCTGCTTGCGCGCTACGCTAATCGACATCGGGAATGTCTCCTTCGAATTCAGATGTTCAGCACGCGTAGGGGGCGAATTCCCCCGGCCGCGACTTCGGCGAGCGCCACCAGCTTGCCGCCCGACGTTGCACAGACCTTCGCGCCGTTGCCGATTTGTGAAAGGCACGCCCAATCTTGCGCGCGCAACGGCGTCACGGCCTGGCCGCAACGCAGGGCTTTCGCCTGGTCCTCCGTCAGGGCGAGCGCCGGGATGTCGTCCAGCGCCGTCTCGAGCGGAAGCAAATGCCCGGAAGCGGCCGGACTATGCCCGAGGACCGCCAAATTATCCAGGGAAATCGCCTGTTTAAGGGTAAAACGGCCGACCGCCAGCCGCCGCAAATCGGCAACAAAACCGCGGGTTTCCAGCGCCTCGCCGAGATCGCGGGCGAGGCTGCGAACATAGGTGCCGGGCCCGACCTCGGCCTCGAAGACGGCGTGGTCGTTGTCCGGAATCGCCACCAGCTCGAGGCGGTGGACCTCGACCGGGCGGGCGGCCAGGCCGATCGCCGCGCCGGCGCGCGCAAGGGCATAGGCGCGTCGTCCGGCAACCTTGATCGCCGAAAAATCGGGCGGCCGTTGGCTGATCGTGCCGGTAAAGCGCGGCAAGACCGCCCGGATATCCGCGGCGCCCGGCCGCTGCGCGCTGGTCGCGATCACGTCGCCTTCGGCGTCGTCGGTGGTGCGCGCCTCGCCCCAAACGACGGTGAAACGGTAGAGCTTCCGATCCGCGACGATAAAGGGCACGGTCTTGGTGGCTTCGCCGAGGGCGATCGGCAGCACGCCGGTCGCCAACGGGTCGAGGGTGCCGGCATGGCCGGCCTTGTCGGCGCCGAACGCGTGTTTGACCGCAGCGACGGCGCGCGCCGAGGTCAGGCCCAGCGGCTTGTCGAGAACGATCCAGCCATGGACACGCGCGGCAGCGGCTTTAGCCGGCATCGTCGGTGTTCTTGCGCGCCGGTTTGGCCGGGTCGAGATCGCGCGCGACCTCCGGTCGCCGCAGCAGCGCGTCGATATGGCTCGCATGCTCGAACGACGTGTCGAGCGCGAAGTGCAGCGCCGGCGCATAGCGCAGCTTGACCGTCCGGGCGAGTTCGCGGCGCAAATACCCTTCGGCGCGCTTGAGGCCGGCCATGACTTCCGCGGCGTGGCTGCCGCCCAACGGCGCGACGAAGGCGGTGGCGTTCTTGAGATCGGGTGAAACCCGGACTTCGGTGACGGTCAGCGCGACCTCGGCCAAGGCCGGATCGTGCAACCCACGCTCTAAGATGCGGGCCAGCGCGTGACGCATCTCCTCGCCAACGCGCAACGCCCGTGGACTCTGCCCCGATTTCGCCATCGCGATCCTCGCGATCGCCGACGCACCACTAGAGGGCGCGGGCGACCTCTTCGACCTCGAAGCACTCGATAACGTCGCCCTTCTCGACGTTCTCGTAGTTCTCGAAGGCCATGCCGCATTCGGTGCCCTCGCGCACTTCGCGAACCTCGTCCTTGAAGCGCTTCAAGGTCTTCAGGCTGCCTTCGTGGATGACGACGTTGTCGCGCAACAACCGAACCTTGGCGCCACGCCGCACCAGGCCCTCGGTGATCATGCAGCCGGCCACCTTGCCGACCTTGCTGATGTTGAAGACTTCACGAATCTCGGCGTTGCCGAGGAAGCGCTCGCGCCGCGTCGGCGCCAGCAAGCCCGACAGGGCGCCTTTCATGTCCTCGATCACCTCGTAGATGATCGAGTAGTAGCGAATCTCGACGCCGTCGCGCCGCGCCAGATCGCGCGCCTGCGGATTGGCGCGGACGTTGAAGCCGATGATCACGGCGTTGGACGCTTTGGCGAGGATCACGTCGCTTTCGTTGATGCCGCCGACCGCGGCGTGCAGCACGCGCACCGCGACCTCTTGCGTGCCGAGGCCCTTGAGCGAGGCATTGATCGCTTCGAGCGAGCCCTGCACGTCGGATTTGACCACGACCGCGAGTTCCTTGGCCGTGCCGGCTGCAATCTGCGAGAACATTTGCTCGAGCGTGCCACGGCCCGCGGCCGCGGCGGCCTTCTGGCGACGCAGCCGCTGCCGATATTCGGTGATGTCGCGTGCCTTGGCTTCGCTGTCGACGACGATGAAATCGTCACCGGCGAGCGGCGTGCCATTGAGGCCCAGCACCTCGACCGGCGTCGCCGGGCTGGCGGAATTCACGGTCTGGCCGCGATCGTCGATCAAGGCGCGCACGCGGCCCCATTCGCTGCCGGCGACGAAGATGTCGCCGGTCTTGAGCGTGCCGCGCTTGATCAGAACGGTCGCCACCGAGCCGCGGCCGCGTTCGAGCTTGGCCTCGATCACGCTGCCTTCGGCCGGACGATCGGGATTGGCCTTGAGGTCGAGCACTTCGGCTTGCAGCAGAATGACTTCTTCGAGCTTTTCGAGATTGATCCTCTTGGTCGCCGAGACCTCGACGTCCATCACATCGCCGCCCAGATGCTCAAGCACGACTTCGTGCTGCAGCAGGTCCTGGCGCACGCGCTCGGCCTTGGCGTCCGGCTTGTCGACCTTGTTGATGGCGACGATCATCGGCACCTTGGCTTCGCGGGCGTGCCGGATGGCCTCGACCGTTTGCTCCTTGATGCCGTCGTCGGCTGCGACGACCAGCACGACGATGTCGGTGATCTGCGCGCCGCGCGCGCGCATCGCCGTGAACGCCTGGTGGCCGGGTGTGTCGATGAAGGTGATACGCTGGCCGTTCTTGAGCGCCACCTGATAGGCGCCGATATGCTGGGTGATGCCGCCGGCTTCGCCGGAGGCAACGTCGGTCGAACGGAGCGCGTCGAGCAGCGACGTCTTGCCGTGGTCGACGTGACCCATCACCGTCACCACCGGCGGCCGCGGCCGGAGCGTTTCCGGCGCGTCGGATTCGCCGACCAGGCCAACTTCGACGTCGGCTTCGGAAACGCGGCGGACTTTGTGGCCGAATTCAGTGACGATGAGCTCGGCGGTGTCGGCGTCGATGTTCTGGGTGATGGTGGCCATCACGCCCATATCGAAAAGCTTCTTGACCACCTTGGCGCCCTGTTCGGCCATGCGGTTGGCGAGCTCTTGCACCGTGATGGTCTCGGGGATCACGACTTCGCGCGCCTGCTTGACCTGCGCGTCCGTTTGCTGGAGCTGCTGGAGGCGCTGCTTCTCGCGTTCGCGCTGCCGGCGGAATTGCGACACGCTGCGCGTCCGTTCCTCGCCCTCCTCGTTGAGGGCGCGAGTGACGGTGAGCTTGCTACGCTGCTTCGGCTCGTCGCGGCGCGGCGCGATCACCGGGCGTTTGGCGCCCACGCCGGGACGCCGCGCGCGGCTGTCCTCTTCCTCTTCGACGATCTTGACCTTGCCGGCGGCCGACAGCGCGGCCACTTTGGCGGCGGCCGCGTCGCCGGCACGCTTGGCGACTTCGCGGCGCGAGATTTCCGCCGCCTGTTCAACCTTACGTTGTTCGGCGCGTTGCTCGTCGGCGTTGCGCGCCTCGACCTTGGGCGTCTCGGTCGGCCGCGGCGGCGGCACAGCGGGCCGGGCCTTGGCGAGTTCCTGTTCGCGTTCGATGGCGGCGCGCGCGTCGGCGGCGGCCTGCTCTTCGGCCTTGAGCGCGCCCTTGAGGGCGCGGGCGCGGCGGGCCGCTTCTTCTGGCGTCAGGCCGTGCGGCAGCACGACACCGCGGCGCGCCGGCGGCGGTGGAGCGGCCGGCGTGGCCGGCTTGGGCGTCTCCTTAGCGACCGCGGGAGCGGCTTCCGGACGTTCCGGCAGACCGGTTCCCGGCGCCGCACGCTTGCGACGGACTTCGACCTGCACGGTCTTGGAGCGGCCGTGCGGGAAGCTCTGCCGCACCGATCCGGTTTCGATCGGCTTGCGCAGTTCCAGTTTGCCGCTCGGGCGGCCGCCCAGGGTCAGCGGGCGTTTTTCGTCGCTGTTATCAGCCATTGCGCTCCAAAACCTTGATCTTCGTAGCGTCTTTTGCGCCGTCGCGGAAGCCTGCGAGACGAGCCTGTTCCGCCATGAAACTTTCGGCCAGCCGGCCCTTGCGCAGCGCCGCGTGGACGACATGATCGCGCGCGAAGGCCTGGCCGAGTTCGGCAGAGGTCAACCGATCCATCACCGGCAGTCCCGGCGCCAGCCGCGTGAGCTTGCCCCGACCATCCGCCGAACCGTCTGACGCTTCGACCAGCACGGCGACGCCGCCGTCGCGGGCGGCTTTGTCGACCTGGGTGAAGCCGGCGACTGCCTGGCCGGCACGTCGGGCCAGACCGAGGCATTCGATCGAACGCCGCACGAGCAGAGCCTCGACGCGATCGTCGAGGTCCGGTTCGGTCACGACGTCCTGCTTCGCCGCGCGCGCGAAAAGCCGCTTGGCGATGGCGGTTTTCACGATATCGCGCGTCGGGGTCAGCCACAAACCGCGGCCCGGCAAGCGCCCGTCGACATCCGGCACGATGCGGCGCTCCGGATCGACGACAAAGCGCAGCAAGCTGCCGCGATCGTGGCTTTCGCCCGTCACCAGACAGCGGCGCAGCGCGTCGCCGTCATGCGCGCGATGTCGCGCGCCGGCACCCGGCGCCGTCCTCTGATCACGGGCGGGTAGTGCGGTCATCGTGCGTTATTCCGCCTTGGCGTCTGGCGCCGCCGCATCGGCGGCGGGCTGATCGGGGAACCAATGTGCGCGCGCCTTCATGATCACGGCGTTGGCGTCGTCGGCGTCGAGCTTGATGCCGGCGCCTTGCGCGATCTCGACCAGCTCGTCGCCGGCAAGATCGGCGAGATCGTCGAGCGTTTTGACCCCTTTTTCACCGACCGCCACCAGCAGCGCCGGGCTCACGCCTTCGATCTGGGCCACCTCGTCGGCGACGCCAAGTTCGCGGCGGCGTGTCTCGTGCTTTTCGTCGCGCTGCTTGATGAAGGCGAGCGCGCGCTGCTGCAGTTCCTTGGCGACCTCTTCCTCGAAACCTTCGATGCCGGCGAGCTCGCCGGTCGGCACGTAGGCGATGTCCTCGACCGACGTGAAGCCCTCGGTCACGAGCAGATGGGCGATGACGTCGTCGACGTCGAGCGCCTCGATGAAGAGCGCCGAGCGGGTGCGGAACTCCTCCTGGCGCCGTTCGCTTTCCTCGGCCTCGGTCAGGATGTCGATGTCCCAACCAGTCAGCTGCGAGGCGAGCCGCACGTTCTGGCCGCGTCGCCCGATCGCCAGCGACAGCTGATCGTCGGGCACCACGACCTCGATGCGCCGCTGCTCTTCGTCCATCACCACCTTGGCGACTTCGGCCGGCGCCAGCGCATTGACCACGAAGGTCGCCGGGTCCTGCGACCACGGAATGATATCGATCTTCTCGCCCTGGAGCTCGGCCACGACCGCCTGAACGCGCGAACCGCGCATGCCGACGCAAGCGCCGACCGGGTCGATACCACTGTCGTTCGAGATCACCGCGATCTTGGCGCGCGAGCCCGGATCGCGCGCAACGGCGCGGATCTCGATGATGCTGTCGTAGATCTCAGGTACTTCCTGGGCGAATAGCTTGGCCATGAATTGCGGATGGGTGCGCGACAGGAAAATCTGTGGGCCGCGCACTTCCTGGCGTACGTCATAGATATAGGCGCGCACGCGCTCGCCCTGGCGGAAGCTCTCGCGCGGCAACAGTTCGTCGCGGCGCAGAATCGCTTCGGCGCGGCCCAGGTCGACGATGACGTTGCCGAACTCGACGCGCTTGACCAAGCCGTTGACGATTTCGCCGACGCGGTCCTTGAACTCATTGAACTGGCGCTGACGCTCGGCGTCGCGCACCTTTTGGACGATGACCTGCTTCGCGGTCTGCGCCGCGATGCGGCCGAAATCGATCGGCGGCAGCGGATCGGTGAGGAAATCGCCAACCTCGGCCTCTGGATTGATCTTCTTCGCCCCGGTGAGCGAAATCTGCGCCGCCTCGTTGACCACCGGATCGGCGACTTCGCGGAAGCGCATCAAGCGGATCTCACCGCTCTTGCGGTCGATTTCGGCGCGGATGTCGTATTCCTGGCCGTATTTCGAGCGGCCGGCCTTTTGGATCGCCTGCTCCATCGCCTGGAGCACCTCGTCGCGATCGATGCCCTTGTCGCGCGCGACGGTGTCGGCGACTTGCAGCAGTTCGAGACGGGGATAGGCGGCGCTGGTCTGTACGGCCATGGTCGAGATCCTCAGATAGCTTCGCTATGCGTCTTGCGACGCGTCGCTTCGATGAGTTCGTCCGTCAAGACGAGTTTGGCGCGGGCGATGCCCGCGAGCGGCAGGTGCACGATTTCGGCGCCCAGATTCACTTTCACGGTGTCGCCATCGAGGCCAAGTAGCCGGCCACGGAAGCGGCGGCGGCCGTCGAGCGGCTGTTGCAATTCGAGCTTAGCCTCGAAGCCGGCGAAGCGCTCGTAATCGTCGCGCTGAAACAGCGGCCGGTCGATACCCGGCGAGCTGACTTCGAGCACGTATGAGTCCGCGATCGGATCGGCGACGTCGAGCAGCGCCGAGACGGTCTGGCTCACCAGCGAGCAGTCGTCGACCGACATTGCCGTCTCGTCGACGCGTTCAGCCATCACCTGCAAGGTCGCGCGCCGGCCGCCGGTGAACGCCGCGCGCACGACGCGATATCCCATCGCGGCGAGCGATGGGGCGATCAGGGCCTCGATGCCTTGGGCGTCGATCAACGCCGGACTCCTGTACCAAAAATAAAAAGTGGGCCGCACGGCCCACCGTTCGATCTCCCCGGCTAGCATGCCGAGGCTATGGGACTCTTGTTGTTGATTGCGCCCTTTATATAGGGAATTCCGCCGTTTGCGCAAGGCTGGCGGGCGCTTTATGCGCGCCGCGCCAGACGAAAAAACCGCGGTGTGCGGCCGGCGGCCACCGCTTTTTGCTCATAACGGGTCGCCGGCCAATCCACTGGACGGTCTGGCCAATCGCCTTCGACGTGCGCCAACTCGACGAAATCGGCGCGGCCGGCGAGCGCGGCCGCGATCCAATCGGCATAATCGGGATCGTCGGTGGCCAGCCGCAACTCGGCGCCGGGACGCAGCGTCCGCGCCAGCTGATCGAGCGTTTCGGGCGCGACGATGCGGCGCTTCTTATGGCGCTCCTTCGGCCAGGGATCGGGATAGAGGATGAAGGCGCGACCCAGGCTGCGATCGGGCAGGCACGCCAGCAACAGCCGTGCGTCGTCGACGAACAGGCGAACGTTGGCCAATCGATCGCGGTCGACGGCCGCGAGCAGCTTGGCGATGCCGTTCTCGAAGACCTCGGCACCGAGCACCGCGACATCCGGATGCGCGCGCGCCTGCGCCGCCAGGTGCTCGCCGGCACCGAAGCCGATTTCGAGCCAGAGATCGTTCGCGGCAGGAACCAGCGTCGCCGGATCGAGCATCCCCGTCGGCGGCAGGACGACGCTCAGTTGTGGCAACAACGTGTCCATCAATGCGCGTCGACCCGCGCGCAACTTGCGGCCGCGGCGGCGTCCGTAGATCCGCCGGCGCGCGCCGGTTGCGGAATCGGCAATCATGCGACAGCAGATACGCGGCGGCGACGGCGGCTGGCAAGCGCCGTCCGTCGGTCAGCGCGACCGTGGCCCCGGCGGCGTGTAGGCGTTGGCGATGGCCTTGGCGAGCTCGAACACGCGGCGGCGGAGCTGTGGGTCGGTGATGCGGAGATACGCGCGTACCAGCTCGAGCGTCTCGCGCCGCATGATCGACTCGTTGCCGTAAAATACCGCGGCCGGTTCGCTGAGACCCTTGGGCGGCTTGACCGCCGCCTCGGCACCGAGCGACGTGCCGTCCGGCGGATTCAAGTCCGCGAAAAAGAACGCCACCGGGACGTCGAGCACCTGCGCCAGCTCATGCAGGCGGCTGGCGCCAATGCGATTGGTGCCGCGTTCGTATTTCTGCACCTGTTGGAAGGTGAGGCCGATCGCCTGGCCGAGTTTTTCCTGACTCATGCCGAGCAACGTGCGGCGCAACCGAACGCGCGCGCCGACATGCACGTCGATCGGATTCGGGTGTCCGGATTTGCTGCGGCGGCTGCGCCTTCCGCCGGGATTCGGTGTCATCGACGCCTGTGTACGGTCCCTGGGCATCAAAGAGTAATCACATGCAATGGTATGCGGTCAACGGGTCCGCCACGTATGCGGCGCGCGATCTTGGACTCAACGCCGTGTCCGGCCGCCGCGTCGCTCGAGCACGGTCGCGCCGGCCGCCGCGATCAGGCCGGCCAACAACAAAACGACAAAGCCGGCATCGCCAAAACGGGCGTAAAGCGTCGGTGGCAAGGCGCGCGGCAGCGGCGCATCGAGCACGCCGACGTCATCGAGACCGAGACGCGCCACGACGCGGCCGAGCGGATCGATAACCGCCGAAATCCCGTTGTTGCCGTCACGCGCCAGCGGCAATCCCTGCTCGACCGCGCGCAGCCGCGCGATGGCAAAATGCTGGAACGGGCCCGACGTGAAGCCGTACCAGGCGTCATTGGTTATGTTGAGCAACCATTGCGGCCGCGTGCCGGGCGCAACCACTTGCTCGGGAAAGATCGCTTCATAGCAAATCAACGGGCTGACCGGCGGCAGGTTCGGCAAGTCGAGCGTGCGCGGTCCGGGTCCGGCCGAGAAATCGACGGTGCCCGGTGTGATCTTGTTCATCGGCAGGATGCCGCGGAAGGGGACATACTCGCCAAAGGGCACCAGATGATGCTTGTCGTAGGTGGCGACGATGCGGCCATTGCGGTCGACGGCCGCGAGGCTGTTCCAGTAATGCGCCATCGGCGCCGGCGGCGGATCGCTGCGTAGGGTGCCGGCGATCACCAGGCCGCCGGGCGGCGCGGCCTGGGCCAGCGCTGCGCGCGCGTCGGGGTCGCGCTCCAGCAACGGCGGCCCCATGCCTTCGGCCCAAATCACCGCCGACACCTTGTCGAAGCCAGGCGCCAGGGTGAGGCCGAGCAGCCGGTGGAAGTCCGCGACCAGCGACTTCGAATCATTGAACAGCGTCTGCGGAATCGACGGCTGAACCAGCCGCAGCGTCACGCCGGGCAGATCGCTTCGCGGATGCGCCGCCAAGCGCCAGGCGCCGAAGCCGGCCATCCCGGCGATCAGCGCTACCGCCACCACCACCGGCGTCAACCGCGCGCCCGCCGGCGCGCCGAGCCGCGCCGGCAATATCGCCGCCAGCACGGTGAGAAAGCTCAGGCCATAGATGCCGACCACCGCGGCGATTTGCAGCATCGCCGTCGAGCCCGGAAAGCCGCCCGACCAGGCGTACCCGACCAGGTTCCAGGGAAAGCCGGTGAGCACGTGGCCGCGCAGATATTCGAGAACCGCCCACGACACCGCCAGCGCGCAGGCGCGGCCCGTGCCCGACAAGCGGAGATGGCGCGCCGCCAGATCGCTGAGCCACAGCGCCAAGCCGGTGAAGATCGCCAGCCCGGCAGGAATCGCGACCTCAGCGATCGGGAACAGCCACCAGAACTGCGCCCAGTCGACGGTGAGCGCGACGCCGATCCAATAAAGACCGGCGGCGAAATAACCGGCGCCGAAACTCCAGCCGAGCGCGAAGGCCTGACGTCCGTCGCGATTGCCATCGGCGAGCCAGGCCAAGCCGCCGAACGACACCAGCAACACCGGCGTCAAATCGACCGGCGGCAGCGCGGCGGCGGCGAGTGCACCCAACAGCGCCGCCAACCCATACCGGCGCCAGCCGGCGAGCGCCACGACGTACAAGGCCCAGCGCTGTAAGTTTCCGGCGGCGGCCGCGCCGCGCCACACGGCAGGCGCGCGAGTGTCAGCCATGCGCGCCAGTGTCGATCGGCAGGCCCTTGATGCGCAAGCGTTTGACGCGGCGCGGATCGGCTTCGAGCACTTCGAGCGAGAAGCCAGCCGGATGCGGGATTACTTCGCCGCGGCCGGGCACGCGGCCGGCGAGCGCGAACACCAGACCGCCGAGCGTGTCGATGCCCTCGGCGCGATCCGGTGGCAGCAGCGGCGCTTTGACGCGGGCGGCGAGCTCGGACAGCGGCGCGCGTGCGTCGGCGATCAGCGTGCCGTCGGGCCGCGCGACCACGCGCGGCCGGGCGATCTCGTCGTGCTCGTCCTCGATCTCGCCGACGATCTCCTCGATCACGTCTTCGATCGTGATCAGGCCATCGACGCCGCCGAATTCATCCACCACCAACGCCAGATGGATACGCGATGCCCGCATCTGCTTCAGCAGTTCGAGCACCGGCAGCGTCGGCGTCGCGAACAGCGCCTTGCGCGCGATCTTGTCGAGCGCCACCGGCGTACCGGCTGCCACGTGCGGCAGCAGATCCTTGATGTGCAACACGCCGACCACGTCGTCGAGCGTCTCGCGATAGAGCGGCAGACGAGAATGGCCGTGTGCGGCCATCTGCTTCGCGGCTTCGGCAAAGGGCATGTCGACCGGCAAGGCGACGATGTCGACGCGCGGCACCATGATGTCGGCAGCAGCGACCTCGTGCAGCCGGAGGATGTTGGTGAGAAGCGCGCGCTCCTCGGGATCGATCGGCTCGGCCTCGCGGTGCTCCTCGATCAGCTCTTCGAGCTCGTCGCGCAGGCTCACCGGCGGCTCGTCGCCGTCGCCGCGCAGGCGCCGGAGCCAGCCGCGTAAGCCGCCGCGCCGTGGTCCCGTATCAACCATGCGCCGCCTCGCGCACGCGATAAGGATCGGCGACGCCGAGGCCGGCGAGAATCGCCACTTCGAGCGCCTCCATGCGCCGCACCTCGGCGGCCCGCTCGTGATCGAAGCCCAACAGGTGCAGCACACCGTGAACGACGAGATGCGTCAGATGGTCGGCCAGCGTCTTGCCCTGCGCGCGCGCCTCGCGGGCGATGGTGCCGTGCGCGACGACGACGTCGCCCAAAAGCCGAAGCGACGTGCGCTGCCGCGCCGGTTCGGCGCTGGCGAACGACAGCACGTTGGTGGGCTTGGCGATCCCGCGATAGGTCCGGTTAAGCTTGGCAATCAGGGCGTCGTCGACGAGCACGATTGAAAGCTCGGCGCCACTCAGACCGCCGGCGGCATGCGCCAGCGTCGCAGCGGCCGCGTCGCGGCAAATTTGCGGCGCATTCGTCAGCGCGCGCCGCCAGGCGGCCGCGCGTTCGATGACGTCGATGGTGGCCGGCTTTTTCCTATTCGCCGCTTTCATCGCCCTTCGCGCGCTTGGCGCGCTGATCGTGCCGGTCATAGGCGGCGACGATGCGCGACACCAGCGGATGGCGGACCACGTCCGCTTCGGTGAAATGGATCATCGCGATACCGTCGACACCGGCGAGGGTCTCGACCGCGTCGGTCAGGCCCGAACGCGTTCCCTTGGGCAGATCGATCTGCGACAGGTCGCCGGTGACCGCCATGCGCGCGTTCTCGCCGAGGCGCGTGAGGAACATCTTCATCTGCACCGGCGTCGTGTTCTGCGCCTCGTCGAGGATGACGAAGGCGTTCGCCAGGGTGCGGCCGCGCATGAAGGCGAGCGGCGCGATCTCGATATCGCCGAGCGACAAGCGCTTCATCACCTGTTCGCCCGGCAGCATGTCGTGCAGCGCGTCGTAAAGCGGCCGCAAATAAGGATCGACCTTCTCGCGCAAATCGCCGGGCAGGAAACCGAGACGTTCGCCGGCCTCGACCGCCGGCCGCGACAACACGATGCGGTCGACCTTGCCCGCCATCAGCAAGTCGACTGCCATGGCAACGGCGAGATAAGTCTTGCCGGTGCCGGCGGGACCGAGACCGAACACCAGCTCGTGCGTGCGCAACGCCTTTATATAGGCGGCCTGCGCCGGGCCGCGCGGCGTGATGCGGCGCTTGCGGGTGCGGATTTCCTCGTTTTCGTCCCCCAGCTCGCCGCGATTGGCGCCGCGATGCTGCGCCATGCGCAAGGCGGCATCGACGGCATGGGCGTCGACCTCGTCGCCGCGCTTCAACCGCTCATAGAGCGCGGCGAGCGTCGCCCGCGCGATGTCGGCGGCGGCCTCCGGTCCGGTTATCGCCAGCCGGTTGCCGCGCGATACCAGCGCCACGCCGAGCGCGCGCTCGATGCGCTCGAGATGCTTGTCGTGTTCGCCGAAAAGCTGTGGCAATAGCGCGTTGTCGGCAAAGTGCAGGTTGAAGCGCGCCTCGCCGTCGCGCGCGGTGTCGCGCGGCGTCACGCGACCACCTCGGGCAACATGCCGGCCAGGCTGTTCGGCTCGATTGTCGCCACGCGCACCGTGGCGACCGAACCCAACAGCGCGTCCGGCGACGCGGCATGGACCGGTTGCAGCCACGGGCTGCGTCCCGCCAGCTGCCCCGGATGACGGCCACGCTTCTCGAACAGCACATCGACCGAGCGGCCGGCGAAACCGGCATTGAAACGCACCTGTTGTTCGTTGAGCAGCGCCTGCAATAGCGCGAGCCGTTCGACCTTGGCCGGTTCGGGCACCTGATCGTCGCGCACCGCCGCGGGCGTGCCGGGCCGCGCGCTGTATTTGAACGAGAAGGCCTGGGCGAAGCCGATGCCGCGCACCAACGCCAACGTCGCGGCGAAATCGTCATCGCTTTCGCCGGGAAAGCCGACAATGAAGTCCGACGACAAGGCGATATCCGGCCTTGCGGCGCGCAGCTGGTCGATGATGCGGCGATAGTCGTCGGCACGGTGGCGGCGGTTCATCGCTTGCAGCACGCGGTCCGAACCCGACTGCACCGGTAAATGCAGGAACGGCATCAGCTTCGGCTCATCGCGATGAACGGCGATCAGCTCGTCGTCCATGTCGGCCGGATGCGATGTCATGTAACGCAGGCGCAACAGACCCGGCACCGATGCCAGCGCGCGGATCAGCCGGCCGAGCCCCCAGACGCCGCCGTCCACGGCCGCGCCGTGATAGGCATTGACGTTCTGGCCCAAGAGCGTGAGCTCGCGCGCGCCGTGTGCGACCAAATCTCGGGCCTCGTCGAGCACCGCCTGCACCGGGCGCGAGAATTCGGCGCCGCGCGTATACGGCACCACGCAGAAGGTGCAGAATTTGTCGCAGCCTTCCTGGATCGAAAGAAAGGCGCTGACGCCGGCGCGACCGCGTTCCGGCAACTGGTCGAATTTCGATTCGGCGGGAAAGTCGGTTTCAACCGGCCGCTCGCCGTTTTCGGCGGCTTCTACCAGCGCCGGCAGGCGGTGATAGCTTTGCGGGCCGACGACCAGATCGACGGTCTTGGCGCGGCGCAGGATCTCGGCGCCTTCGGCCTGGGCGACGCAGCCGGCGACGGCGACGACCAACTTGCCGCCGTCACGCCGTTTGCGAGCCTTGAACGGCGCCAAACGGCCCAAGTCGGAGAACAGCTTTTCCGCCGCTTTCTCGCGGACGTGACAGGTGTTCAGCAGGATCATGTCGGCATCGGCCGGCGACGCCGCCGGCGCGTAGCCCGACGACGCCAGCGCTTCGGTCATGCGGTCCGAATCATAGACGTTCATCTGGCAGCCGTAGGTTTTGACGAACAGCTTCTTCACACGCACCTCATTGTGTCGGCAGCGCGTCGGCGAAGGCGGGCGCCGGCGCGGCGGGAGCCGGTGCCGGCAGCGGTGGCGCGCTCTCGCGTCCGCTCAAGGCCGCCGCGAGACCGGCGGCGATCACGGCGGCGCAATGATCGGCAAGCGCCTTGCGCGACGGAAAATCGGCGGCGCGCACCGCCGGATGGAAGGTCACGCTGACACCAAGATGGCCGAGACCGAGCACAGTCCAGAGATGCGGCGCCAAATCCATATCGCCATACCACGCGAACAGCGGGCGATAGGAGCGCCCGAGCGGCATCCCGTCAAGCCGGAGATAGGCGACCGAAACCGGCTGAACGGCGATGTCACCGGCGCCGTCCGACTCCGTGACCGCTGCGAACAATGCACTTTTGAACGGCAGCAGCCGTTGGCCGTCGCCGCTGGTGCCTTCGGGAAAGAGGATCAGCTGATCGCCGGCATGGAGCCGCGCGCTCAAAGCGTCGCGCTGCCGCGCCACGCTGCGGCGTTTGCGGTCGATGAAGACCGTACGCTGCAATCGCGCCAGCCAGCCGAATAGCGGCCAGCCGTCGACGTCGACCTTGGAGACGAACGAGCCCGGAATCGCGGCGCCGAGAATCTCGATGTCGAGATAGGACGTGTGATTGGCGACGAACAGCGTCGGCCGCGCCGGCGACCGCACGCCGTGCCGCTCGATCGCGATGCCGAGAATGCGGCACACCAGGCGGTGATAGAACGGCGGCAGCCGCGCGGCCAGCGGGCTGCGCACCAGCAGCAACGCCGCCTGGACCGGCATCAGCGAAAACGTCAGCACGCAATAGGCGACGACGCGCACCAGGCGCAGCGCGGAACTCCGCGGCGGCATCAGACGTCGGCGACCGCGCGCGCGCGGCGTTCGTAATGGCGATAGTATTTTTCGGTCACGAGGTCGGTCTTGACCACGATGCAAACGTCGGTGGTGTTGAACTGTTGATCGATCACCGCGCCGTCGCCGACGAAGCCGCCGAGACGCAGATAGCCCTTGAGCAACGGCGGCAGCTGGTTCAGCGCCTCGACCGGATCGAAGGCACCGGCCGACAGCCGATTCATGTCCAAGTAGCGGTCGCCGAGCGCGCGTGGCCGCAGCGGCGGCGGCGCCAGATGGTGGTGGTAGAGGTACGACAGCGGCACAGCCAACGCGCCGGGGTCGGTGCCGGCCAGACTGGCGCAGCCGAACATCAGCTCGATGCCGTAGTCGAACACGTAGGCGGCGATGCCGCGCCACAGCAGCTGCATGGTGGGCCGGTTGCGCCATTGCGCGTCGATGCAGGACCGGCCGAGCTCGAGCACCGCGCCCGGATATTCGGCGATGCAACGCACGTCATATTCCGCCGCGCTGTAGAAACGGCCGACGTGCGATGCAGCCTCGCGGCGAATCAGCCGGTAGGTTCCGACCACCGCGTCGTTGCCGGCGCCGCGCGCATGATCGAAAACCAGCAAATGATCGCAAAACCTGTCGAAATCGTCGAAATCGCGCTTCGCCAGCGCCATTTCCACGGTCGGATGCGCGCCCATCTCCTGATAGAAGACGCGATAGCGCAGCGCCTGGGCGGCGGCAATCTCGCCTTCGTCGTGGGCGAGCCGGACTTCAAGCGTGCCGGCGCGGACGGCCAGCGAGCCCGCGGTCTGCGGGGGAGCGGCGGGCGCCGAAGACGGCGATTGCCCGGTCACTTCTTCGCGGTTGCCGCCGTGCCCTCGAGCGGCACGGCAAACAGTTCGAGGCGATGATCGACCAGCTTGTAGCCGAGGCGCGACGCGACTTCGCGTTGCAGCTTTTCGATCGCCTCGTTGCGGAACTCGATGACCTTGCCGCTTTGCAGATCGATCAGATGATCGTGATGTTCGGTCGGCGCCTCTTCGTAACGCGCGCGGCCGTCGCCGAAATCATGGCGCTCGAGGATGCTGGCTTCCTGGAACAAGCGCACGGTGCGATAGACGGTAGCGATCGAGATCTTCGGATCGATCGCGGCGGCGCGCCGATGCATCGCTTCGACGTCCGGATGGTCGGCGGATTCCGACAGCACGCGCGCAATGACACGGCGCTGCTCGGTCATCTTGAGACCCTTGTCGATGCAGAGCTGTTCGATACGGGACGGCATTCGCGACGGTGTCCGCGCCTATTACCCGAGGGCGAAAATTATAGCCCAAAGCCGGCAGCGAGCCTATAGCGGGCGGCTGGGGCGTATCGCTTCGCCGGCGGTCAGCCGGCTTTGGCCTGGCGGCCGCGCGTGCCGAGCCCGATTTCCTTGGCGAGCTTGGAACGCTGCCGCGCGTAATTCGGCGCCACCATCGGATAGTCGGCCGACAGACCCCAGCGTTCGCGATAGGCCTCGGGCGTCATGTTGTACGCCGTTTTTAGATGGCGTTTGAGCATCTTCAGCTTTTTGCCGTCTTCGAGGCAAACGATGTAGTCGGGATGGACCGAGCGCTTGACGTTGACCGCCGGCTTCGGCCGGTCGCCGGCGCCGGCCGGGCCTTTGCCGATATTGGCCAGCGACTGGTAGACCTGATCGATGAGCTGCGGCAGATCGGTCGGCGCCACGCTGTTGTTGGAGACATGCGCGGCGACGATTTCGGTCGTGAGCTCGAGCAAGCTGTTGGACGGCGATTTATCAGTCATTCGACAAAGTTCCTACGGGCTCTGTGCCGAAGCATATAAGTAAATTGCGTGAATTGCGCAATAAGGATTGCGCCGTTGTAAGATTTTTGTTGGTGCTCGATAACGGTTTTACGGACTGTCACGCCGCGAATACACGGCTTATGGCAGTGGCCGGGCAAGTATCAACGCATCGGTCGCGACGGCGGCGGGCCGCCGGTAATAGAAGGCGCGGCGGCCGACCGCGGCGAAGCCCTCCGCGGCATAGAGCGCGCGGGCGGTTTCGTTGTCGGCGGCGACCTCGAGCACGATCCGCGACGCGCGCGCCACGCACGCGGCCGCATAGAGATCGGCGAGCAACGCCCGGGCGACGCCGCGGCGGCGGGCTGCCGGATCGACGCATAGCGTCAAAACCTCGGCTTCGCCGCCGACCACCAGCGCCAGCAAGAACCCCGCGGGCTGGCCACCGGCTTCGGCAAGCCGGGCGTGCATCTTGGGCAAGGCGATGAGCCGCGACAACGCTTGGCGTTCCCACGGGTCCTCGGGAAAGGCAAGCCCATGCAGCCGCGCCAGGATATCGACGTCGGCGCCGACCGCCGTCCGCAACTGTGGCGCGTTCACGGCGCGGCCGTCCGCCGCGGCGTGGTGGTGTCCGGCGCACGCAGATAAAACGGCCGCGGCGGCTCGACGGTGCCGCCGTCGACCTTTGCACGGCCGAGGCGTGCAACCCAAACCGCATCAACCAAGTCCGCACCGGCGGCCGTGGCGACATCGCGGCCAACGAGCTGCGTCTGCAATCGCGCTGCCGCATCGCCGGCCAGCAGCAACGGACCTGCCGGCAGCCAGGCCGCGAGATCGCGCGGATGGACCTGCGCCGGCGGCGCGAGCGCAGCGCCGGCCGCCTTGAAGGCCTGAAGGTAGAATTCGTCGCGCTTCGATTCGACGGCGACAATCAGCGTGCGTGCTTGCCGGGCCGCTGGCGGCACCGCCGCCGCATAGGCGTCGAGCACACCGACGCCGATTGCCGGCCGGCCGGTCGCCAGCGCCAGACCGCGCGTCGCGGCGAGACCGATACGGATGCCGGTGAAGCTGCCCGGGCCGATGGTCACCGCGATCAAATCGAGCGCGGCGGGCGCGATGGCCGCCGCCGCCAGCGTCTCGGCGATCAAGGGCATCAGCCGTTCGGCTTGCCCGCGCATCATCGCCTCGGCGCGCGCGGATGCCACGCGCTCGCCATCGAGCACGGCGACCGCGCATTGGCTGCCGGCGCTATCGAGGCCCAAGACCTTCATGCGCCCGATCATAACGTGCTAGGAAAATCCGGTCATGACGCTGCAAACCATCACCGCCGTGGGCCACAACGTCGTCCTCGAGATCGCCTATGCCACGGCGGCGAATTTCACCGGCAAGCCGGTCTATGCCCGTCCCGGCTGCTACCTCCACGCCGACGCCGCGGCGGCGCTCAAGCGCGCGGCCGATCTGGCCAAGCCGTTGGGTCTCCGGCTCAAGGTCTTCGACGCCTTCCGGCCGAGCGAGGCGCAATGGGCGCTGTGGAATTTCCGACCCGATCCCGAATTCCTCGCCGATCCACGCAAAGGCTCGCCGCACTCGCGCGGCATCGCGGTCGACCTGACACTGATCGATGCGCGCGGCCAAGCGCTCGACATGGGCACGGCATTCGATGCCTTCACGCCGCTGTCGCATCACGGCAGCACCGCGGTGTCCGAGACTGCGCAGCACAACCGTTTTCTGCTGCTCGGATTGATGAGCGCCGCCGGCTGGGATTTCTATAAGAACGAGTGGTGGCACTATCAGCTGTTCGACAGCAAAAAATATCCGTTGCTGTCGGACGCCGATCTGCCCGAGCCGATGATGGCGAAGGTGCCGGCTTAAACCGGCCGGACTTCGGTCACTTCCGGAATGTAGTGGCGCAGCATGTTCTCGATGCCGGCCTTGAGCGTCGCGGTCGAGGACGGACAGCCCGAGCACGAGCCCTGCATGTGCAGATAGACCACGCCGTCGGCGTAATGGTCGAAAATGATGTCGCCGCCATCCTGCGCCACCGCCGGACGGACGCGGGTCTCAAGCAGCTCCTTGATCTGGGCGACGATCTCGTCGCCTTCCTCTTCGGCCGCGGCGGCCGGCGCGTCGGGCACGATCGGCTCGCCGGTGGTGAAGTGCTGCATGATCGCGCCCAGCACCTGCGATTTGAGCGCCAGCCAATCGACGTCGTCGGTCTTGGCGACGGTGATGAAGTCCGAACCGAAGAACACGCCGGTCACGCCGGGCAGCCCGAAGAGGCGTTTGGCCAACGGCGAGCGCTGCGCACTAGCCGCGTCGGGAAAATTGGCGGTGCCGTCGCCCATGACGGCGCGACCCGGCAGGAACTTGAGGGTCGCGGGATTGGGCGTGGTTTCAGTCTGGATGAACATCAAATATCTCCAACGGACGCGGAGCTAAACTTGGGCTTTGGCAGCGCCAAGTCAACCCCTTGTCGGGTAAGGCTAATGCTGGTCAGCGCCGGCTGCGTTGGGCGGGCCGGCGCGGCGCCTGGGGACGCCGCTTGACCGGCGCGCGGCGCCGGCGTGCGACAAAAACACCCGTCGCGGCGACCGTCGCCGCCAACGCACCCAGCCCGGCGTAAAGCAGCGGGCTCGGCCCAGCCGGGTCCGCAACGGTGCCACCGCCGGCTTGCGCGACGGTCAGCGACATGGTCTGGCCGCCCGCCAGCGCCTTGTCGCGAAACAGCAGCGCTTCGATGAAATAAGTGCCGGCCGACGCATCCGCCGGAAACACGAGTGTGGCGCGGAACAGGTGACTGTTGACGAATCCGACCTTGCCGACCGTGCTGGCATAGACGCCGGCGGTTTGCCGCTGCGCGATCAGCGCCAAGCGCGCGGCGTCGACTAGGGTCGCGTCCGGCGGTGGCGGTTGCACCTGGAAGCGCAGATTGGCGAGGCCGATCTGGTGCAACCTCTGGATCTCGGGCGGCACGATCGCATCGAGCGGACCCGAGGCGTAGACCGCATAATAATCCGGCACGCCGGCGAAGGCGATGTGATGGGCGGTGAGCCAGAAATCGCCGAAAGGCCCGCGCCGCACGACGGCCTCGGCGTCGGGACCGCGCACCACAACGACGAGGTCGCCGGGCGCGTCGATGGTGCCGAACAGCGTGACCGAGCGCGCGGCCGCGTCGGCACCAAGCGTAATTTGATGGGCGGACAGATCGGCCGACAGCGACGGCTCGGCCCGCGCGGCCGGGACGAGGCCGACAACGACCGACAACGCCGCCAACACGCGCCTAGTCGCAGCCGATGTGCAGCACCCCCGGGCGCGCATCGGCGCAATTCTACAAGCGCACCCCCATCGGCGACAACGCGCTTGGCCCGGTGCGCGCAAACCTGTCGCCTCCGCCGCCGCGCCGGTTATGATCGCCGTCCGCGTCGCAACGGAGACCCCCGCATGGCCGCCCTCGCCGACAAGAAAGCTCTCACCCTCGCCGCGGCGCGCGCCATCGTCGCCGCCGCCGAAGCCGAAGCCCACAAGCATGATCTCAAAGTCACCATGTCGGTGGTCGACGACGGCGGGCATTTGCTGCATCTGGCGCGGATGGACGACACCGGCCTTGCGAGCGTCGAGGTCTCGATCGCCAAAGCGCGCGCCGCCGCGATGTTCAAGCGTCCGACCAAGTTCTGGGAGGACGCCCATGCCAGTGGCAAGACGCATCTCGCCAATCTGCCGGGCGTTTTGCCGATCGAAGGCGGCGTACCGCTGATGGCTGGCGGCAAAGTGATCGGCGCCTTCGGTGTTTCAGGCGCGTCGTCAGCACAGGACGGCCAGGTCGCGGCCGCCGGTGCCGCGGCACTCGGTTGAGTGCCGGCAACCCAAACGGCGCTTAGCGGTGACGATGGCCCGGCAGCGTGAGCCAAGCGTAGGCCGCGACGGCCAAGCCCGCGAGCCAGATCAAACCCAACGTCGCGCCGATCGCGCCGCTATGACTGGTGATTCCGTAAAGTGCGTTCGACATGACTGCCATTCCTTCCGGCCGTTGCGGCCGGTTCTGATGCCCGAATTGACGTCTCATCCGAATTTCGACCGGGATTAGGGCGAGAAAGCTCTTTCCCTGTATAGATTTAGGTCGGTTCGACCTGCGTTGGGTGCAGGCCTGATTTGCTCTGGTATACCACTGGTATACCAGTGTGTCAAATCCGTGGCCGCACGCTGAGAGCCCCGAAACGCAAGGGCTTCAGAGGCTAGGGCCGCAGCAGGCCCATAATGTCGAAGATTTCGCGCAGGATCGGCACGGCGATGGCGTTGGCGCGCTCGGCGCCACGGTGCAGGACGCCGTCGATATAGCCGGGATCGGCCATCAGCCGCTTCATCTCGGCGCCGATCCGCCCCAAAATCTCGCTCGCCACGCCGGCGAGCTCGTCCTTGAAAGCGGAAAAGTTCTTGCCGGCGAAGCGCGCGATCGCCGCCGGCTTATCGATACCGGCAAGCGCCGCATAGATGCCGAGCAGATTGTCGGCTTCGGGCCGCGCTTCGGCGTCTTTCTCCGTCGCCGGCAGCGGTTGCGGATCGGTCTTGGCCTTTTTGATCTTGAGCGCGATGGCCTCGGCGTTGTCGGTCATGTTGAGGCGCGAATAATCCGAGGTGTCCGACTTGGACATCTTCTTCGTGCCGTCGCGCAGGCTCATCACCCGCGTGCCGGTGCCGAAGATCTGAGGCTCGGGCAGCGGAAAGAACTCGACGCCGAAGCGGCGGTTGAACGCGCCGGCAATATCGCGCGCCAGTTCCAGATGCTGCTTCTGGTCCTCGCCGACGGGCACGTGCGTCGCCTTGTAGAGCAGGATGTCAGCCGCCATCAGCACCGGATAGGAATAAAGGCCGAGGCCGGCTTCCTCGCGGTGCTTGCCCGCCTTCTCCTTGAACTGGGTCATACGATTGAGCCAGCCGAGCGGCGTCAGGCAGCCCAAGAGCCACGCGAGCTCGGCATGGCCCGGCACCGTCGACTGGTTGAAGATGACGCAGTGGTCGGGATCGATGCCGGCGGCGATATAGGCGGCCGTCACCTCGCGCGTCTGGGCGCGCAATTCCTTCGGATCCTGCGGCAGCGTCAACGCGTGCAGGTCGACGATGCAGAAGATGCAGTCGAAATCCTTCTGCAGCTGGACCCAGTTGCGGATCGCGCCGAGATAGTTGCCGAGGTGGAGATTGCCGGTGGGCTGGACGCCCGAGAAGATGCGTTTCATGCCGTCGTCGCTGATGGAGGGCGCGGGCGCGACCGTTATCGCCGCCGGCGGGCCGCGAGGTCAAGCCCAAGACGCTGGCCGAGCTCGCTGCGGTCGGCCGCACCCAGCACCAGCGCGAAGATCGCGAAGGCGGCAAGGCCTGCAGCGATGAGCGCGACCAGGGCAGCGAGGCGCGCGGCCAGGTGCGCGCCGATATAAGGCGCCAGCGGAATCTCGAGCGCGACCAGAACGACGCCCATCAGCAGCGACGCGGCGAGAATTCGCGGAATGCGCGACCGCGAGCGCGCGTCGAGCCGGAAATGAGCGCGCCGATGCAGCAGCCAGAGGAGCGCCAGCGCGTTGATCCAGCCCGCCGCTGACGTCGCGCAGGCGATGCCGACATGGGCGAATGGCAACGCGACGCCAAGCGTCAGGGTCAGCACCAGATTGGCCGCGACCGCGACCATCGCGACCTTCACCGGTGTCGCCGTGTCGTGGCGTGCGAAGAATGCCGGCGCCAGCACCTTGACCAGCACGAAGGCCGGCAATCCCGCGGCATACGCCGCCAGCGCGCCGGCGGTCGCTGTGACCTCGACCGGGCCGAAGGCGCCGCGCTCGAACAACGCCGCCAGGATCGGTCGCGCCAGCACGCCGAGCGCCACCGCCGCCGGCACGGTCAGCAGCAGCGCCAGTTCGAGACCGCGATTTTGCGTCTGCACCGCGCCGGCTTCGTCGCCGGTGCGCACCTGACGCGACAGCGGCGGCAGGATCGCGGTGCCGACTGCGATGCCGACGACCGCCAGCGGCAACTGGTTGAGCCGGTCGGCGTAATAGAGATAGGACACCGCGCCGGTCGGCAGCAGCGAGGCGACCGCGGTCGAGACCACGAGATTGAGCTGGGTTACGCCGGCGCCGAAGATGCCCGGACCCATCAGGCCAACGAGGCGCCGCAGGGTCGGCGTCCAACGCGGCCGCGGAAAGCGCAGCGGCAATCCGGCGCGGCCGCACGACACCATCAGCCAGACGAACTGCGCAAAGCCGGCGGCGGTCACCGCCCAGCTCAGCGCCGCGCCGTTCACCGGCCTCACCAGCAGCAACGTGCCGATCAGGAACAGGTTAAGCAGCACCGGCGTCGCCGCGGTGGCGGCGAAGCGTTCGAGCGAATTGAGCACGCCGCCCTGCAACGCCACCAGCGAGATGAACAGCAGATAAGGAAACGTGATGCGCGTGAGCGTGACGGTGAGCGCGAATTTCTCCGGCTCGGCGGCGAAGCCAGGCGCCAGCACGTGCAGCAGCGCCGGCGTGGCGATTTCGCACACCAGCACGAACACAAACAGCACCGTCGTCAGTGCCGCCATCGCCTCTTCGGCGAAGAGCCGCGCCGGCGCACGACCTTCCTTGGCGATCATGCCGGCGAAGATCGGCACGAAAGCGGCGCTGAACGCGCCTTCGGCGAAGAAGCTGCGAAACAGGTTGGGCAGGCGCAGCGCAACGAAAAAGGCGTCGGCGACCGGTCCGGCGCCGAGGAACTGCGCCGTCAGCATGTCGCGGACGAAGCCCAGCACGCGGCTCATCATGGTGTAGCCGCCGACGGTCGCGACCGAGCGCAGAAGGGCCATGAAGCCGATGGTGTAGAGGATGCGGCGAGTCGTGGGAAGGGGGCGCCGGCCGAAGCCGCGCCGCGCTTGCATTTGCCGCGCCCTTCGCAGAGTTTCAGGCGACAGGAGCAGCATATGGCCGAGCTTAAGATCGGGGTTTCCGGCTGCGGCGGGCGGATGGGCCGCATGGTCGCGCTCGAACTGCTGGAAACCAAGGGAACGCGTCTCGCCGGCGGCATTGACGCGCCTGACAGTCCCTATCTCGGTCGCGACTTAGGCGAGATGGTCGGCGTGGGATCGCTCGGCATCAAGGCCAGCAGCGACGCGCTCGCGCTGTTTCGCGTCGCCGATGCGGTGATCGATTTCTCATGGCCGGCGGCCAGCGTCGGTCATGCGAAAATCGCCGCAGCAACGGGCAAAGCGCTGGTCATCGGCACCACCGGCCTCGACGCGGCGCAGGAAAGCGCGCTCAAGCAGGCGGCGCGCAAGGCGCCGATCCTGTGGGCGCCCAATATGAGCGTCGGCGTCAATCTGCTATTCGAACTGGTGCGCAAGGCGGCGGCGCAGCTTGGACCGGAATACGACATCGAGATCCTCGAGATGCACCACCGTTACAAGGTCGACGCGCCGTCAGGCACGGCGCTGGCGCTCGGCCGCGCCGCCGCTGCCGGCCGCGACGTCGATCTCGGCAAGAAGCACGCCGCCGCACGCAACGGCGCGACCGGTCCGCGCAAGGCCGGCGACATCGGCTTCGCCGTTTTGCGCGGCGGCGACGAGGTTGGGCTGCACAAGGTAATGTTCGCCGGCGCCGGCGAGGTTATCGAGCTGTCCCACCGCGCGACGTCGCGCCGCGTCTTCGCGCGCGGCGCGGTGCGCGCCGCCCAATGGCTCGCGCGGAAGAAGCCCGGACTCTATTCGATGGCCGATGTGCTGGTGAAGCGCTAGCCGCTGCCGGGATGTCCGCCGTCGTCTTCGCCTCGTAGAGACAGAGATCGCGCACGACGCAGGCGGCGCATTTCGGATTGCGCGCGGTGCAGACGTAGCGGCCGTGCAGGATCAGCCAGTGATGCGCGTGGCGGAGATATTGTTCCGGTACGACCGCCTCAAGCGCCTCTTCGACCGCGCGCGGGTCCTTGCCTGGCGCCAGGCCGGTCCGGTTGGCGAGCCGGAAGATATGTGTGTCGACCGCGATGGTCGGCTGGCCGAAGGCGACGTTGAGCACGACGTTGGCGGTCTTGCGCCCGACACCGGGCAACTCCTCCAGCGCCTCGCGGCTCGCCGGCACTTCGCCGCCGTGCTTCTGCGCGAGGATTTCCGACAGCCGGATGACGTTCGCCGCCTTGGTGCGATAGAGGCCGATGGTCTTGATCGTATCGCGCAGGCGGGCTTCGCCGAACGCGATCATCTTGGCCGGCGTGTTGACGGTCTTGAACAGCTCGGCGGTCGCCTTGTTGACGCTGACGTCGGTCGCCTGCGCCGACAGCACGACCGCGACCAGCAGCGTGTACGTGTTGATGTATGCGAGTTCGGTCGTCGGATCGGGCCGTTCGGCGGCGAGCGCCGCGAAGAACCGGCCGACATTCTCTTTTGACAGGCGCGCCATATCGGGACCCTAATATGGCCTAGGCCATGAGCGCCACAGAAGCCACGACCGTCTTCTTCGACGCGCGGCTGCAACCGTATCGCAGCCTGCCGCCGCGCGGCTTCGGCATCGTGATGGCGGTGCTGGGCGGCGCGTCGTTCGCGATGTCGGCCGGCTGCGTCATGCTCGGCGCCTGGCCGGTCACCGGATTCTTCGGCCTCGACGTGGCGCTGGTCTATCTGGCATTCCGCGCCAGCTATCGCAGCGCGCGCAAGGTCGAGCATGTGCAGCTGACCGAAGCCGACCTCACCGTCGAACGCATCGGCGTGCGCGGCGATTGCCGCCGCTGGCGCTTCGAGCCGGTGTGGGCGCGCCTCGACTTCGAGGAAATCGACCAAGACGAAAACCGTCTGGCAGTGACCTCGCACGGCAAGCGGCTGGCGCTCGGCGCCTTTCTGTCGCCCATGGAACGGCGGCGGCTCTATCGCGACCTGAGCGACGCGTTTGCGCGCTGGCGCCAGGCGCTCACCGGGCGCTGAACGTCAGCGCCGCCTCCGCCGCCGGCGCGACTGGCCCGATTCCGACAGGGCAATGGCGATCGCCTGACGGCGGCTTTTCACCTTGCCGCGACGGCCGCGACCGCCTTTGAGCCGGCCTTCTTTGAATTCCCGCATCACACGCGCCACCTTGGCGCGCTTGCCACGTTTGGTTCGAGGCGCCATGGCACTCTCCCTGGCGATGAAGGCGAGAACAAACGGCAGCACGGCGCGATGGTTCCGCGATGCGGCTTTCGCGGCGTCGGCGCGCACGATAGGCTGCAATCCTGCGCACGAGGGGGGGAGCATGGTCGCGCGCATCCGCACCGTCGCGTTCCAGGGAATCGAGGCGGTGCCCGTCGAAGCGCAGGTCACCATTGCTGGCGGCTTGCCAGCGTTCACGGTGGTGGGCCTGCCCGACAAGGCGGTCGGCGAGTCACGCGAGCGCGTGCGCGCGGCGCTGACCGCGATGGGCCTGGCGCTCCCGGCCAAGCGCATCACCGTCAACCTAGCGCCGGCCGATCTCCTCAAGGAAGGCAGCCACTTCGATTTGCCGATCGCGCTCGGCCTGCTGGCCGCGATGGGCGTGCTGCCCGCCGAAGAACTCGAACGCTACGTCGCGCTGGGCGAGCTCGCGCTCGACGGCTCGCTCTTGTCGGTGGCTGGCGTGCTGCCAGCGGCGCTCGGCGCGGCGGCATCGGGCCGCGGCCTTATCTGTCCGCGCGACACCGGCGGCGAAGCCGCATGGGCGGGCAAGATCGAGGTACTGGCGGCGCCGTCGCTGCTGGCGCTGGTCAATCACTTCAAGGGCGCGCAGCTCTTGTCCGCGCCAGAGCCCAAGATCGCGGCCGCCGCGCCGACGACGCTCGACCTTAAGGAGATTAAGGGTCAGGAAAGCGCCAAGCGCGCGCTCGAGGTCGCCGCCGCGGGCGGCCACAATCTGCTGATGATCGGTCCGCCGGGCGCAGGGAAATCGATGCTGGCGCAGCGGTTGCCCGGCCTGTTGCCGTCGCTGGCGCCGGACGAGGCGCTCGAAGTCAGCATGATCCATTCGGTCGCGGGATTGCTGCGCGATGGCCGCTTGATGCGCGCGCGGCCGTTCCGCGATCCGCATCATTCGGCATCGCTGCCGGCGCTGGTTGGCGGCGGCATGCGCGGCAAGCCGGGTGAGATTTCCTTGGCGCACCTTGGCGTGTTGTTCCTGGACGAGTTGCCTGAGTTCCAGCGCGCGACGCTCGAAGCGCTGCGCCAGCCGCTCGAATCCGGTCGGGTCAGCGTCGCGCGCGTCAATGCGCACGTGACATATCCGGCGCGGGTGCAGTTGGTCGCGGCGATGAATCCCTGCCGCTGCGGCCATCTTGACGATCCGGCGCTGGCGTGCGGCAAGGCGCCGCGCTGCGCGCAGGATTATCAATCGCGCATCTCGGGACCGTTGTTCGATCGCATCGACCTGCATATCGACGTGCCAGCGGTGAAGGCGGCCGATTTGTCCTTGCCGCCGCCGGCCGAGGGCAGCGCCGAGGTCGCCGCACGCGTGGCATCGGCGCGCGAACGCCAAGCGGCGCGCTACGCCAAGCTGCCGGCGGATCGGCGCATCCGCAGCAACGCCGAGCTCGACGGCAAGCTGCTGGACGAGGTTGCCAAACCCGACGCCGCCGGAACCAAGCTGCTCAACGACGCGGCGGAACGGATGAAATTGTCGGCGCGCGGCTATCACCGCGTGTTGCGTGTCGCGCGCACGCTGGCCGATCTCGACGCCAGCGACGATGTCGGCCGTGTGCATCTGGCCGAGGCGCTGAGCTATCGCCGGATTGCTTTCGGCTGGGACGCGCTGGCGCGCTAGTTGGTGTGCGAAGCTAGCGACGCGCGCTGCGCGTCGAGCGCCGCGCGCAATGCCACGGCAAGGGTCGCGGGACGAAAGGGCTTTTGCACCGTGGTGTGATCGGACCAACGGCGGCGGACACCATCGCCGCTATAGCCGGTGACAAAGATGAACGGAATGCCCGCCGCCTGAAGCCGCTCGGCGACCGGATAGGCCGGCTCGCCGGCAAGATTGATGTCGACGACCGCAATTCCCGGACGATGATCGCGCAACAGCGCCAGCGCATCGTCGACATCCGCCGCATGCCACACGGTCGCCGCGCCCAGGTTGAACAGCATGTCTTCGACGACGAAGACCGCGGCGCTTTCGTCCTCGACCAGGAGGACTTCGAGCCCGGCGAGCGGCGGCCGCGCCGGGCGGGCGTGGGAATCGGCGAGCGTCATGGGCGGAGGCAACGCATCGGGAACGACGCTGACATGACAGGAGCGTGAACGCCTTTTAAGGCGATTTTGCGGCGCGACCGGAAAACCGTGTGATTTCGTGGGGACTTGGGGCGGTGAACGGGCTCGCCGCAAGGAAAAGGCCGTTGAAACCAAGCTAATCGAGCGGAATCCGCGGCGGCGTTATGGCATCGCCCGCCAGCGGCGCGCGAAGTCGACGAGCTGGTCGCGCTCGACGTCCGACACCGCCCACAACGCCATGCCGTTCTGGCGCCAGCGGACGATATTATAGCCGTCGCGTTCGAGTTCCGTCGGTGCTGCGTCGGCGCCGGCCTCGGGCCAAGCGTAAAGATCGATCACGTGCTTGGCGCGGCCATAGACCATGGCGGCGACGCGACGGCCGGCGAGATAGTCGAGCCGGCCGCCTTCGAGCGGAAAGCCGTCCGCTTTGAGGTCCTTCACCGGCGGAGCGAAATCGAGCTTGCCGTCGAACCACGGCTTCACCGTGTGCTGGTCGGTGGAAATTACGTCCTCGAGGTGTCCGGGTTCGAGTGCGCGCAGATGACCGGCGAGCACTTGATCCGGAAGGCCAGGCGCACCCGACGGCACGACGGCGAGCATCACCGAAGCGGCAATCGCACCGCCGGCGACGAACGCCGCCGCGGCCCGCCGCCAGCCAGCCGCGCGCATGGGCGTAACGCGCCGCGGTGCGGCTTGTGCCGTCAGCCGCGCACGCAACGAATCCGGCGCGCGATGATACGGCGCCTGTTCGCGCAGCGCGCGGCGCACGCGGCCGAGTGATTCGGTAGCAGCCTCGCAAATCGGACAGTCGGCGCGATGCGCCGCGAGCGCCGCCGCCTGCGCCGCATCGAGCTCGCCGTCGAAATCCGCCTGCACGAGCAGCGTCATTTCGCATTCGCCAGAATCATGCGATCGCGTCATGGCACGGCCTCGCGTTGCGCCGCTTCGGCCAGCAGCCGCCGCGCCCGCCACAGGCGCGACATCACTGTGCCGATCGGCACGTCGGTGATTTGCGCGATGTCCTTGTAAGCGAGCTCTTCGAGCTCGCGCAGCACGATGGTTTCGCGCAATTCGACCGGCAGCTCGGCGAGCAGGCGGTCAAGGCCCGCATGCGCTTGCGTCTTGAGCAAGGTCTTTTCCGGATCGTCGGCCGGATCGGCCGGTTCGGGCACCGCGGTCTCCGTGTCATCGCCTGCCGCCAACGACACGGTGCGCAAGCCGCGATCGAGCTTCATCGAGGCATAGGCGGCGTTGCGCACGACTTGGAGGAACCAGCCGCGCGCATTGTCGCCTCGGAAGCTTGCGAAATAGGTCAACGCGCGCACCGCTGCCTCCTGTACGACATCTTCGGCCGCCACCGGATCGCGCACCAGCCAGCGCGCGAGGTTATAGGCCGCGTCGAGATGCGGTAGCACCAAGCTCTCGAAATCGCGCCCGCCGTCGATGCGTCCCATGCCTCAGATCCGGTCACCGCAGCCGCATTCAGTATAAGCCGCGGCACGCACCGCGACGAAGCCGGTGTTCGCCGAGCACACGACGACGGCCCAGACAAGATCGCGCCGGGGGCCGTTTTATTCGCGATCCCACAACCGCGCGGCCGGCGGCCGCCAAGAATTTTTCGATGCGGCGCGAATAAAGCGCCGCCAACGCCGATCTACATCTCCGCCAGTCGCAACTCTTGTCGCGGAGACCCGCCATGGATGCCACCGAGTTCGACCGTAATTCCGCCCCTGGCGCCGCGCCGTCACGCCGGACGCTGCTGCGCTGCATGGCGTGGGCCGGCGCCGGAACCTTGTGGAGCGTCGTCGGCGGCGTGCCAACACCGTTCCAGCTCGGCACCGGCGAGGCGCAAGCGGCGCCCGCTGGCGGCTTCGCCTTCGTCCAGATCAGCGATTCGCATATCGGCTTCCACGGCGATGCCAACCCGGATCCGAACGGCACGCTGACCGAAGCCCTGCAACGCATCGCGACGCTGCCGCAAAAGCCGGCGATGATCGTCCACACCGGCGACGTCAGCCATCTGGCGAAGCCCGAGCAGTTCGACGCGGCCGAACAATTGATGAAGACCGCCAAGCTTCCGGTGCATTACATCCCGGGCGAGCACGACACGCTGGTCGACGACGGCAAGCCGTTCTTCGCCCGCTTCAATCCCGGCGTCAAAACCGGCGGCTGGTACAGTTTCGACCAGGGCGGCATTCATTTCGTCGCGCTAGTCAACGTCGTCGGCTTGCAGGCCGGCGGCCTGGGTCATCTCGGCGACGAGCAGATCGAATGGCTCGAGCGTGACCTGAAAGGCCGCAGCGCCAGCACGCCCATCGTCGTCATGGCGCACATGCCGATGTGGTCGCTTTATCCGCAATGGGGCTGGGGAACCGACGACGGCGACAAGGCGCTCACCTATCTCAAGCGCTTCGGCTCGGTCACCGTACTCAACGGGCACATCCATCAGGTGGTGCAGAAAGTCGAAGGCCACGTCACGTTCCAAACCGCCCTATCGACCGCTTACCCGCAGCCCCCCGCCGGCCAAGGGCCGGGACCGGGGCCGCTCAAGGTGCCGACGGAGAAGCTGCGCAGCGTGCTTGGCGTGCGCGAGGTTGCGGTCAAAGGCCACGCCCTTGCTTTGTCCGACACGACGCTCGCAACCTGAGGCGACCATGTTACGAACTTCATATCGTCTGTTCGGCGCGGTGGCGATTGCCGCAGCACTCGGCGCCATCAGCCTAGCGCCCGCCGCATTCGCGCAATCCACGGCGCCATCGATGCCGGGCATGGACCATATGGCCATGCCGGCGAATCAAACTGCGATGCCCGTTGCCGGGCCGAACCAGGTCATCATCAACAATTTCGCCTTCGGTCCGGCGACGCTGACGGTGAAGCGCGGCACGACCGTGACCTGGATCAACAAGGACGGCGACGCCCACACCGTCACCGCGGTCGCCGCGGTCGGCGCCAAGCCGCCTTTCGGCTCGAACCCGCTCGACACCGGCGACAGCTTTTCGTTCACCTTCAATCAGCCGGGGTCTTACGCCTATTTCTGCAAGATTCACCCGACGATGAAGGGCGTGGTGGTCGTCCAATAATCGTCACCGACGGGGTTATCTCCCTGACCTGACAGGAAGTTCTCGGACGCGCTTGCGGCGGCGCGGCGGAAGGGCTAAACACGGCGCCTTCCAAACCCCGCGCCACGACTTTAGACATCGTCTCGATGGCCCAAACGGCCGCGCTCAACGGGCACCAGCGTCATCTGCGCCACCAGAATCTCTATCTGGGCGCGCTCGGCGTGGTGTACGGCGACATCGGCACCTCGCCGCTCTATACCGTCAAACTGTGCTTCGTCGAGCTCGGCGGCGTGATCACCCATGCCAACGTCTATGGCGTGCTGTCGCTGCTCACCTGGGCGCTCATCGTCGTGGTTACCGTCAAGTATGTCTCGGTGATCATGCGCGCGGACAATCGCGGCGAAGGTGGCATCCTGGCGCTGACCGCGCTGGCGCTGCGCGCCGCCATCGGCCGGCCGAAGCTGCGCTGGTGGATTCTCGCCGCCGGCTTGCTCGGCGCTTCGTTGTTCTACGGCGACGGCGTGATCACGCCGGCGATTTCGGTGCTGAGCGCGGTCGAAGGCCTCAAGGTCGCGACGCCGCTGTTCGACCCTTACGTCATTCCGATCACGCTGGTGCTGCTGGTCGTTCTGTTCGCCATGCAGCGCCGCGGCACCGGCATGGTTGGCGGCCTGTTCGGTCCGATTTTGGTCGTCTGGTTCGTCGTCATCGGCCTGCTTGGCTTGATCGAGATCGTGCGCCAGCCGGGGATCCTGTGGGCGCTCGATCCGCTGTACGGCATCCGCCTGCTATTCGACCACCCGCTGCGCGGATTCCTGCTGCTGGGCGCCGTGGTGCTGGTGTTCACCGGCTGCGAGACGCTCTACGCCGACATGGGCCATTTCGGGCGTCGGCCGATTCGCACCGACTGGATGGTGTTCGTGTTTCCGGCGTTGATGCTCAATTATCTTGGCCAGGGCGCAATGCTGCTGGCGAATCCGGACGCGATCCAGAATCCGTTTTATCGCCTCGCGCCGAATTGGGGGCTTTATCCGCTGGTGGTGCTGGCCGCGATCGCCACCGTGATCGCGTCGCAAGCGGTGATTTCCGGCGCATTTTCGATGACACGTCAGGCGGTGCAGCTCGGCTATTTGCCCCGTTTCCAGGTGCGTCATACCTCGGAAGAGGAAATCGGCCAGGTGTTCGTGCCGCGCGTGAACTTGATGCTGTTCGTCGCGGTCGTATTTCTGGTCCTGGGATTCAAGAGCTCGGACAATCTGGGCGCGGCTTACGGCATTGCCGTCACGGGCACCATGACGCTGACCACGGTGCTGGCGCTGGTCTATTCGGTGGGCGTTGCGCGCTGGAATCCGCTGCAGGCGACGCTGGTCTTCGGCTTCTTCCTGTGCGTCGACCTGCTGTTCTTCTCGGCCAATCTGCTCAAGTTCGTCGAAGGCGGCTGGTTTCCGCTGGCAGTCGGCCTTTGCATTTTCGTCATTATGTCGACCTGGATGCAAGGACGCGACCGCCTCGCCGCCCAGCGCGCCAAAGGCGCGTTGCCGCTGTCGACGTTCCTGGAAACGCTCAAGCCCGGCCATCCCGAGCGCGTCGACGGCACGGCGGTGTTCATGACCGCCAATCCCGATTTGGTGCCGGCGGCGCTGCTGCACAATCTCAAGCACAACAAGGTGCTGCACGGGCGCGTCGTGCTGATGAAGATCGACACCTGCGACATCCCGCATGTGCCCGACGATCAGCGGCTTGAGGTCAAGAACCTCGAGCACAATTTCCACACCGTGACGGTGCACTACGGCTTCCTCGATGAGCCCAACATTCCGCGCACGCTGGCGCAGCTCCGGTTGATGCGCCTTAAATTCAACTTGATGGAGACGTCGTTCTTCATCGGCCGCGAGAAGGTCCTGGTCAGCGCTTCGACGCCGCGTTTCTGGCGCTGGCGCAAGAGGCTGTTCGTCTTCCTGCAAGCGACCATGGTCAACGCGACGGAATTCTTCCGTATTCCGTCGAATCGCGTGGTCGAGCTCGGCGGCCAGATCGAAATTTAGCTTTTCGGCTTTTCGCGTCGCACAGACGAAGGCCGAATCCGGGTCTTCGCCGTCGTGTGAAGCGGCGCGCTAGGCGACGTTGCGGCCGCTGATGCCGGTGCGGTGTGCGGCCCGTTCGGACGGATCGCCGATGGAGCGATGACGCTCGTCGAAGCGCGCGACGCCGTTCAGGTTGCGGATCTGCGGCGGGAAGACCTCGTCGGACCGGAACGCGATGCCCGCCAAGGCGATCGCCGGCTCGAAACCGCCCTTGCTCAGCGGCAACAGGAGATGGTGCGCCTCGAGCTCGCGGTTGACGCCCCAACGGAACGTGCTCACCGAATAGACCGGCGCGCGCTCGGCGAAGCAGGCGTGATGCAATTCGCCCAGCGTCGCGAAATAGGGGCCGATTCCTTCGTCGAGATATTTCGCCGTCGGCTCGAAGCCCCAGCGACGGACGATGTTGGTGCCGACGACCCGGAAGCGGATGCGGTTGCCGCGATCGAACAAGTCGCACAGCAACAGATGCGGCAGCAGGCGCGCGCCCATTTCGAGCGGATCGATATCTTTGCGTTCGGGCATGAGGCGCTCGACGCCGCGCTTGTCGTTCCAATAGCGCAGCAGCGAGTCCAGCACCGGATGGATCAACGCGTCGGCCACCATCGAATCCTCGGTCCTACCGTGACGCGGATTAGACGTTCTTTATGGTTAATTTTCGACTAAAGCGCCTAAAACTGTAGACCAGATGGGGCCTGAAAGCCGCAGTTTTCCTTGGTAAATTCGCGAAATTTTATGGTTAAGAAAGCGCCAATGGCGCGAGCGACAGTGTGAGCGCGGGAATCCGGCCTATTCGCGGGGCAGCATCCGGCCGAGGCGCTTGCCGCCGAAAATATGGACGTGGAAGTGCGGCACTTCCTGGCTCGCATCGGCGCCATGATTGGCCAGGATCCGATAACCGCTGTCGGCGAGGCCGAGTTGCCGCGCCACTTTACCCACGGCCGCGACGAACGCCGCCTGCTCGGCCGCCGGCGCCTTGGCCGCGAAATCGTCGAACGAGACGTATTCGCCCTTGGGAATCACCAGAACGTGGGCCGGCGCCTGCGGCCGGATGTCGTTGAACGCCAGAACGTGCGCGTCCTCGTAGACTTTTTGGCACGGAATCTCGCCGCGCAGGATGCGGGCGAAGATGTTGTTGCGGTCGTACGCCACCTCAGCCGCCGGAGCGGGATTGCTTTTCGGCGATGCCCGATCGGCCCTGACGCGCCTCAAGCGCCCGCCAGACGTCGGCCGGCGCGATGCCGGCATCGGCCCAGGCCACCAGCAGGTGATAGAGCAGGTCGGCGCTTTCGGCGGTCAGACGCACACGGTCGCCTTTGACCACTTCGATGCCGGCCTCGATCGCTTCTTCGCCGAGCTTCTTGGCGATCGCGCCTTTGCCCTCGCGCAGCAGCTTGGCGGTGTAAGAGCTCGCCGGATCGGCGCCGCGCCGCGCCGCGATCACGGCAAACAGTCGATCGAGAGTGGTGCCGTCAATGTCGCTCATGGCGTGCCTCGCAACTCTTGGCCGATTTCTGACAGGTTTCGCTTCGATTGCAAGCCGCGGCGGGGCGGTTTTGGCCGCTCATCTGGCCTTGACCGTTATAACCATAAGATATATCGTACGATACGTTTTACGTTAGGACGGAGTACCAGTATGCATCACGGTTGTATGGGTTTTGCGCATGGCGGGCGCCGCTTCATGCGCCATCGGCACGGCTATGGCCGGTTTGGTTGGTGGGTCGAGGACGGTGCGGGCTTTGGACCGCGCGGGGTCAGCGCCGGCCGCAAGCTCGGCAGCAGCGAACTACAGCTTCTCATTCTCGCGCTGCTCGAGGAGCAGCCGCGCCACGGCTACGACCTCATCAAGGAACTGACCGAACGCACCGGCGGGTTCTACGCGCCGAGCCCCGGCATGGTCTATCCGGCGCTGACCTATCTCGAGGAGCTGGGCCACGCCGCGGTCGAAGCCGACGGCAACAAGAAGCTCTATCGCATCACCGACGCCGGCAAGGCCGAGCTCGATAAGAATCGCGAGACGGTGAAGACGATGCTCGCGCAGTTCGAACGCATCGCGCGCAAGATGGACCGCATGCGCCGGTTCTTCGCCGGCGAGGCGGTCGAAGAGGACGACCGGTCCGAGCTCCGGGCCGCGTGGTATGCGCTGCGGGCGGTCGTCCGCGAAACGCGCGGCGCTTCGCCTGACGCGCAACAGCGGGTGCTCGACATCGTCAAGCGGGCGACCGACGAGATCCGCGCCGCGCTTGCGCGCAAGGCCGGCTAGCAGCGCACCGCAACCCCGGCGGCGGCCAGTGCCGCCTTGGCTTCGGCGACCCGGAATGTGCCGAAGTGAAAGATCGACGCCGCGAGCACGGCGCTGGCATGGCCGTCGCGTACACCTTCGACCAGATGCGATAGCGCGCCGACGCCGCCCGAAGCGATCACCGGAATCGGCACGGCGTCGGCGATCGCGCGGGTGAGCGGAATGTCGAAGCCGCGCTGCGTGCCGTCGCGGTCCATCGAGGTCAACAGGATTTCGCCGGCGCCTTCGGCCGCCATGCGCTTCGCCCATTCGACGGCGTCGACGCCGGTGGCGCGGCGGCCGCCATGGGTGAAGACCTCCCACTTGCCCGTACCGGCCTGCTTGGCGTCGATCGCGACGACGATGCACTGGCTGCCGAATTTCTCCGCTGCTTCGTGCACCAGCTCGGGCCGCGCCACGGCAGCGGTGTTGATCGACGCCTTGTCGGCGCCGGCCAGCAGCAGCGTGCGGATATCCTCGACCGTGCGCACGCCGCCGCCGACGGTCAGCGGCATGAAACATTGCTCGGCGGTGCGGCGCACCACGTCATAGAGCGTATCGCGATTTTCGGCCGAGGCGGTGATGTCGAGGAAGGTCAGCTCGTCGGCGCCTTCGGCGTCGTAGACCTTGGCCTGCTCGACCGGATCGCCGGCATCGACCAAATCGACGAAGTTGACGCCTTTGACGACGCGGCCGTCCTTGACGTCGAGACAAGGAATAACGCGAACCTTCAGCATTCAGGCCGCCATCAGCGCCAGCGCCGATTTGAGATCGACGCGGCCGTCGTAAAGCGCGCGGCCGAGGATCGCGCCGGCGATGCCGTCCTTCTCGTGCGTGCGCAGCGCGGCGAGATCGTCGAGCGAGGCGATGCCGCCGGACGCGATCACCGGCGTCTTGAGCGCGCGGGCGAGCGCCGCCGTGGCCTCGACATTGACGCCTTGCAGCGCGCCGTCGCGCTCGATGTCGGTATAGATGATGGCCGCTGCGCCCGCGTCTTCGAAGCGCCGCGCCAGATCGAGCGCCGCGACGGAAGAGGTTTCGGCCCAGCCTTCGACCGCGACCGTGCCGCCGCGCGCGTCGATGCCCAGTGCCACCCGGCCCGGCCAGCGCCGGCAGGCGGCGCGCACCAGATTCGGATTCTTGACTGCCGCGGTGCCGAGCACGACCCGCGCCACGCCCTTGCCGAGCCAGGCTTCGAGCGTTGCTTCGTCGCGGATGCCGCCGCCGAGCTGCACCTTGACCGGCGAGGCCTTGACGATGGCTTCGACCACCGCCGCGTTCTTCGGCTTGCCGGCGAAGGCGCCGTCGAGATCGACGACGTGGACCCACGCCGCGCCGGCGCCGGCAAAGGCGCGCGCCTGGGCCGCCGGGTCATCATTGAAGACCGTTGCGCTATCCATCGCGCCGCGCACGAGGCGCACGCAACGCCCGTCCTTCAAGTCGATCGCCGGATAGACGATCACGGCTTCCACCGCAGGAAATTGGTGATCAGCCGCAGGCCGGTCGCCTGGCTTTTCTCCGGATGGAATTGGACGCCGAACAGATTGTCGCGCCCGACCGCCGCGGTGATCGGACCGCCATAGTCGACCGTCGCCATCACATGGCGCGGCTCGCGCGCTCGCAACTGATACGAGTGGACGAAATACGCGTGTTCGCCCGTTTTGATGCCATCCAAGAGCGGATGCGCCGCCGCGAGCTTGAGCTCGTTCCAGCCCATGTGGGGAATCTTCAACGCGGCGTCATTGGGCGCGATCGCCACGACCTCGCCCGGTATCCAGCCGAGTCCGTCGACCGTCTCGAACTCGCGGCCGACCGTAGCCATGAGCTGCATGCCGACGCAGATGCCGAGAAACGGCCGACCGCGGACGATTACCGCCTCGTGCAGCGCCGCGATCATGCCCGGCAACGCGGCGAGGCCACGCTTGCAGTCGGCGAAGGCGCCAACGCCCGGCAGCACGATGCGATCGGCGGACGCCAGGGCGTGCGCGTCGCCGGTGACGGTCACCGCGGCGTCCAGTCCCGCTTCACGCGCGGCGCGCTCGAACGCCTTCGCGGCCGAGCGTAGATTGCCCGAGCCGTAATCGATCAACACCGTCGACATCAGAGACTTCCGCCGAGCACGCCCTTGGTCGAAGGCACTGCTCCGGCGCGGCGCGGATCGATCGCGACCGCCTGGCGCAACGCCCGCGCCAGACCCTTGAAGCAGGATTCGATGATGTGGTGGTTGTTCTCGCCGTAGAGATTCTCGACGTGCAGCGTCACGCCGGCCGACTGCGCGAAGGCCTGGAACCACTCCTTGAAGAGTTCGCTGTCCATCTCGCCGAGCCTGGGCTTGGACAGCTTCACCTTCCAGATCAGATACGGCCGGTTTGACGCGTCGAGCGCGACACGGGTCAGTGTCTCGTCCATCGGCACCATCGCCTCGCCCCAGCGGCCGATGCCGGCGCGATCGCCGAGCGCGCGCGCGATCGCTTCGCCGACGACGTAGCCCGAATCCTCGGTGGTGTGGTGTTGATCGATGTGCAGGTCGCCCTTCGCCTCGAGATCGATGTCGATCAGGCTGTGCCGCGACAGCTGATCGAGCATGTGGTCGAGAAAGCCGATGCCGGTGCGGATGCTGGCACGGCCGGCGCCATCGAGATCGACGCGCGCGTGGATGCGGGTCTCGCGCGTCGTGCGCTCGACCTCAGCGACGCGGCCTTTCGGCTTGGCGCGGCCGCGCGTGGCCTTGGCTTTGGCTTTGGCGGTGGTTTTCGCCATCGAAATCAACTCCTTGCCGCGGTCTTGTAGCAGGCGTGCCGCCGCCGCACCAGCGTGGCTCGCGCCGCCGCTTGATTAACCGCGGCTGCGACCTACATTTAGGGCCGTTTCCTGCCTCGAAAGGACCTCATGCAAGAGCAGAACCCGGCGTCCTGGCACGGCACCACCATTTTGTCCGTGCGCAAGGGCAGCAAGGTCGTCATCGCCGGCGACGGCCAGGTGACGATGGGCAGCACCATCATCAAATCGAACGCCAAGAAGCTTCGCCGGTTGGCGGGCGACACGGTGCTTGCCGGCTTTGCCGGCTCGACCGCCGACGCCTTCGCGTTGTTCGAGCGGCTTGAGGCCAAGCTCGAGCAGTACCCGGGCCAACTCACCCGCGCCTGCGTCGAGCTCGCCAAGGATTGGCGCACCGACCGGCTGCTGCGGCGCCTCGAAGCCATGATGGCGGTGGTCGACAAGGAGGTGTCGCTGGTGCTGTCGGGCACCGGCGACGTGCTCGAACCCGAAAACGGCATCATCGGCATCGGCTCCGGCGGTCCCTATGCGCTCGCCGCGGCGCGCGCGCTGCTCGACCGCCCGGATCTCGACGCCGAGGCCATCGTCCGCAAATCGATGGCGATCGCCGCCGACATCTGTATCTACACCAACCGCAACGTCACCCTGGAATCACTCGATACGCAATGAACGCCGCTTTCAGCCCGCGCGAAATCGTCTCCGAACTCGATCGCCACATTGTCGGCCAGAACGACGCCAAGCGCGCCGTCGCCATCGCCCTGCGCAACCGCTGGCGCCGCCAGCAGCTGCCGGCCGAGTTGCGCGACGAGGTGCTGCCCAAGAACATCCTGATGATCGGGCCGACCGGCATCGGCAAGACCGAGATCGCCCGGCGACTCGCCAAATTGGCGCAGGCGCCGTTCATCAAGGTCGAGGCCACCAAGTTCACCGAGGTCGGCTATGTCGGCCGCGACGTCGAGCAGATCGTGCGCGACCTGCTCGAAGTCTCGCTGGCGCTGACGCGCGAGCGTTTGCGCAACGAAGTGACGAGCAAGGCCGAGGTCGCCGCCGAGGACCGCATCCTCGACGTGCTGGTCGGACCCGGCGCCGGGCCCGATACGCGCACCAAGTTCCGCCGCATGCTGCGCGCCGGCGAGCTCGACGACAAAGAGATCGAGATCCAGGTCCAGGACACCGGCGGCAACACGCCGACGGTCGAGATTCCGGGCATGCCCGGCGCCCAGGTCGGCATGATCAATCTCGGCGAGATCTTCGGCAAGCTCGGCGGCGCGCGCACCAAGCCGCGGCGCATGACCGTCGCCGAGGCGCAGCCGGCGTTGCTGCGCGAGGAAAGCGACAAGCTGCTCGATCAGGAAAAGGCGGTGAAGGAAGCGATCGCCGCCGCCGAGCAGAACGGCATCGTGTTCATCGACGAGATCGACAAGATCGCCGGCCGCAGCGGCGAGCGCATCGTCGGCGACGTCAGCCGCGAAGGCGTGCAGCGCGACCTGCTGCCGCTGATCGAGGGCACGACGGTGGCGACCAAGCACGGGTCGGTGAAGACCGACCATATCCTGTTCATCGCCTCGGGCGCGTTCCATCTGGCGAAGCCGTCGGACCTGTTGCCCGAGCTGCAAGGCCGGCTGCCGATCCGCGTCGAGCTCAAGCCGCTGACGCGCGACGATTTCCGCCGCATCCTGACCGAGCCGCAAGCCAGCCTGATCAAGCAATACAAGGCGCTGCTGGCGACCGAGAACGTCACGCTCGACTTCAAGCCCGAGGCGATCGACGAGATCGCGGCGTTGGCTGAAGAGATCAACACCAACGTCGAGAACATCGGCGCGCGGCGGCTGCATACCGTGCTCGAGCGGCTTTTGGAGGAGGCGAGCTATACCGCCTCGGACCAGCCGCCCGGCACCGTGCTGGCGATCGACCGTGACTACGTGCGCACGCGCGTCGGCGCGCTCGCCAAGAACGCCGACCTGTCCAAGTTCATCCTGTAACCGGCCGCGCTCGACGGAAAAGAAAAGGACGTTCCGGGGGAGCGGAACGTCCTTGGAGAGCCGGCCGAAATCGGGGGGCCGGTCCAGAGCCGGTTATTCGGCGGGCGCGAGATTGGCGGCGGCATCCTTGCCGCGATCGCGCGCGATCTCGTACTTGAGCTTTTGCCCTTCATTGAGCGAGCCCATGCCGGCGCGCTCGACCGCCGAGATGTGGACGAAAACGTCCTTGCCGCCGTCCTGGGGGCGAATGAATCCATAGCCTTTCTGTGCGTTGAACCACTTCACGGTGCCAATAGCCAAGCTGGGTCTCCAAAGCGTTTGGTGCCGTGCACGCCCACGGCGGCTGCGTCAATCGAAGGGTCGAGGGCGTGATCGGTGGACGATCGAGGGCGCACGAACCGGAGATTGGGCGGGAAAAATCGTGCTGTGCGGCGGGGTCGCAAAACAACCGTTTTTCGGCGTTCTCCCGATTCTCCGGCCGCGTTTTAGGGGAAACCCGGAGCGGTTAGGTCAACGTCGGTTCACGGTCCGCCGGCGGCGCGGCGGCAACGTCGGCGCCGATTTGATCAGCTCGAGCAGGCGCGCAACGCGCGCCGGCGGCAGCTTGCGGATGCGTTCGGCGAGCAGGTTCGCCAGCTCGGTCGCCTCGGCCGACAGGCCGGCCGTGTCGACAGTGACGCGCGGGTGCGAGATGCGCGCAAGGCGCATCAATTCGTCGGCTTCGTCCCAGATGATGCCGAGCTGGGCGCAGATCGACACCACCATGGCGTGCGTCGGCCGGCCGCGGCGTCCGTGTTCGAGCGCCGAAAGATAGGCCGCCGAGACGCCGAGGGTCGCGGCCATGTCCTTGAGGCGGATGCCGCGTTCGGCGCGGATGGCGCGCAGTTTGATGCCGAACGGCGTCATGGCCGCGGCGTTCCGGCGCGCGCGCGGCGCAGCATGACACAGAACGCGCCGCTGCCGCCGAGCTGCGGCGGCGCCGGCGTCACCGCCAGGATGCGCGCACGCATCGCCGGCTCGGCGAGCCAGCGCGGCACCGCGGTGCGCAGCACGCCTTCGCCGCTGCGCCCTTTGCCGGTGATCACCAAAGCCAAGCGCGCGCCATCGGCGGCGCTCGTCGCAATGAAGCGCACCAGGGCGCGATGCGCCGCCTCCTGGGTCAGGCCGTGCAGATCGAGACGCGCATCGATCGCCAGCTCGCCACGTTTGATGCGCGTCAGCGTGCGGCGGTCGATGGCGCCGGGCGCCGCGCCGTTTTTCGCGTCGTCGCGGCGCCAATCGAAATTGACCGGCGACGGTGCGGCGGGCGATGGCGGCTCTGGCGCAGATGACGGCGAATCTTCGGGCGGCTTCCTTGCCGCCCGCAACGGCCTAACGCCGCGCATCGCGGCGCGCCAGATCGACCGGTCTTCGTCCTTAAGCCGCCTCGTCATCGTCGATCAGGACGATATGCAACCGGCGCGGTCCGTGCGCGCCGAGCTCGATCTTCTGCTCGATATCGGCGGTGCGCGACGGGCCGGTGATGAAGTTGACCGTGCGCGGCATGGCGAAGCCATCGTCGCGGTTGCGCGCGGCGCGCAACCGGTCCCAGCCGTCTTCGTAGGCCGCAACCACCTGACCCACGCGCACCACGACGATATGCGTGTCGGGCAGGAAATTGTTGCGCGTCGGACCGGCGGCACCGGAATGCAGCATCAACGTGCCGGTCTCGGCGATGGCAGCGAAGCAGGCGGTGACGCCGACCGGGTCCGTGTCCTCGGCGACGCCGCGCCGGGTTTCGAGTAACGGCCGCTCGTTCCACGGCAGCGCATCGAGCACCGGATCGGGTGCGCGCACCAGCCGCGCCGGCAGGTTGAGGCGACTCAGATAGTCGGCAATCGCCGCCGGCACATCGTCCGCCCGTTTGACGCGTGCCACCGTGGCATTCACCGTCTCCGCCATCTTGACGAAGAGCTCGACCTGGCCGCGCAGCGGCAGCGTCCGCGCGCGCGCCGGAATCAGATTACGGCGGTGCGTCACCAGGCGGGTTTCGCAGGCTGCGGCGGCTTCGGGCGCGAGCGGTCCGCGTTTGAACGCACGGCGGATCGAATTCAGAATCTGATCGCGCGAGCCGGTCATCGGGCCATCCGTTTGGCCTGGCGCGCGGCCCACAAGCTCATGAAGCTGCGGCCTTCGGGCGCCGGCATGTCGCGCGTCCGCGTCCAGCCCGCCGCCAACGGCAGCGCGCGGAAGCGGCCGCGGCCGCGACCGACAGCGCCCAAGATGCGGGCGCCGATGTCCGCCATGACGCGATAGAGCGCCGGCCGCCGCGCGAAAAACGCCCAAACGGCGAGACCGAGGCGATAGGTCGGCGGCGGCAGGTGGCGTTGGAACTCGCGCTCGCGCCAATGGCGCATCATCTTGGGCAGCGGAATCTTCATCGGACAGACGCTTTCGCACTGGCCACAGAAGGTCGAGGCGTTCGGCAAATTGCCGGCTGCTTCGACGCCGATCAGCGACGGCGTCAGCACCGAACCCATCGGTCCGGGATAGACCCAGCCGTAGCTCTGGCCGCCGATCGCGCGATAGACCGGGCAATGGTTGAGGCAAGCGGCGCAGCGGATACAGCGCAGCATGTCCTCGAATTCGCCGCCCAAAAGCCCGCTGCGGCCGTTGTCGAGCAGCACGACATGGTATTCACCCGGTCCGTCGGCGTCATCGGGCCGGCGCGGACCGGTCGAGACGGTGGTGTAGGCCGAGAATTCCTGGCCGGTCGCCGAGCGCGCCAGCAGGCGCAGGATGGTCGCCGCATCCTCGAGCGTCGGCACCACCTTTTCGAGCGAGGCCAGCACGATATGCGCCTTGGGCAGCGTCTGCGTCAGGTCACCGTTACCTTCGTTGGTGACGATGATGCTCGAGCCGGTCTCGGCGACCAGGAAATTGGCGCCGGTAATGCCGACATCGGCGGCAAGAAAGCGCGGTCGCAGTATCGCCCGTGCCTCGTCGCACATCTGCCGTGAATCGTCGAGCGGCCGCGCCGGGTCGAGATCGCGATGGGTGTCACGGAACGATTGCGCGATCTGCTCCTTCACCAGATGAACGGCGGGCGCGATGATATGGCTCGGCGGCTCGTGCCGGATCTGGATGATGTATTCGCCGAGATCGGTTTCGACCGGCGTGACGCCATTGGCTTCGAGATAGTCGTTGACGCCCATCTCCTCGCCGATCATCGACTTGCCCTTGGTGACCGTCTTGGCGCCGAGGCGGCGGCAGATCGCCAACACCGTTTCGTTGGCCTCGGCAGCGTTCCGGCACCAATGCACCTGCCCGCCGTTGGCGATCAACTTCCGCTCGAAGGCTTCGAGATAGAAATCGAGATGCGCCAGGGCATCCTTCTTGATCGCTACGGCCTGCTCGCGCAGTTCCTCCCATTCCGGCAGCTGCGCCACGGCGTGCGCGCGGCGCTCGGCGAAACCGGTACGCAGATTGATCATCGCGCGTTGCAGATTGGGATCGCCGAGCGCATGGCGCGCATTGGCCTTGAAGGCGCGGCTGGTCGCCTTCATGCGCCGTCTCCAGGCTCGCCCAGCGCCGGCGCCGCGATGCCCGCGAGCACTTCAGCGACATGCCGCACCTTGGTCGGATCGCCGGCGCGCTCGAGCTTGCCGGCCATGTTGAGGAGACAGCCCATGTCGCCGGCGAGCAGCGTGTCGGCGCCGGACGCGCGGATATTGTCGGTCTTCTCGCCGACGATCTTGTCGGAAATATCGGCATATTTAACGGCAAAAGTTCCGCCAAAGCCGCAACAGACCTCGCAATCGCGCATCTCTTTGAGGGTCAATCCCTCGACGCTGGCGAGCAGCGTGCGCGGCTGCGCCTTGACGCCGAGCTCGCGCAGGCCGGAGCAGGAATCGTGATAGGTCGCGACACCATCGTAGCGCGCGGTGACGCGTTCGATCTTCATCACGTCGACCAGAAACGAAATCAGCTCATAGGTGCGGCCGGCGAGTTCGCGGGCCTTTGCCGCCGCGACGGCATCGTCGGAAAACAGCGCCGGATAATGGGCCTTGATCATGCCGGCGCACGAACCCGACGGCGCCACGACGTAATCGAAACCGGCAAAGGCCGATAGGACGGTGCGCGCAACGGCCTGCGCCGATTTGCGGTCGCCCGAATTGTACGCCGGCTGGCCGCAGCAGCTTTGCAGCCGCGGCACCTCGACCGTGCAGCCCGCATCCTCGAGCAGCTTCACCGCCGCGAAGCCGACCGACGGGCGGAACAGGTCGACGAGGCAGGTGACGAACAGTGCAACGCGCGGCTTCTCGGTCATGCGTTTTTTCCCGGCGTTTCTGCGCGCAGGATGGCGGCGCGAGACCGCGAAAGCAACCGCGCAAAGAAAAGCCCGCCGGGCACAGGCCGCGGCGGGCTTTGCGTGACGCCGTCGCTCAGCGCGGCGGGGGAGGCGGCGGCGGATAGTTCGGCGGCGGCGCGTAGCCCGGCGGCTGCGACGTCGGCGACGGCGCCTGGGCATAGCCCGGCACCTGATTGCCCTTCGAGTACATGCACTGTTGGTAGGCGATGTCGTAGCGCTGCTGGATCGTCATGTTGGCGGTGCTCGATTGGCTCGTGCCATAGAGCGTGCCGCCGCCGGCGCCAGCCGCCGCGCCGATCGCCGCGCCGCGGCCGCCGCCAATCGCGGCGCCCAAGCCGGCGCCGAGCACGGTGCCGATCGCAGCGGAGCCAAGCGCCGAGTTGTTCGCCGACTGCGCGGCGCCGGCGACCTGCTGGTCGGCGAAATTCTTGCACACCGCCTGATCTTCCTCGAAGACCGAGAACGGCTTGTTCGGCGCCGGCATAACGGCAACCGACGGGCCGACCGGATGCGAGGCGCAGGCCGACAGCGCAGTCAACGCGATCAGGCTGACGGCGGTCGTCTTCATGGTTCGCACGGAAGTTCTCCTCTGGGTCGTCAAAGTATTACCGCTACGGACGCGCCGGAACCTGACGCCAACCGCTCTCGCAGCTGGACACGTAGGGATAATAGCCCTTCGGGTTGTCGCAGTAGTACCAAGTCTGCGCTTGCGGCGCGACAGGGGTCGGCGGGGGCGGCGGCGCATAGACCACGGGCGGTGGCGCGTAATAAACCGGCGGCGGGTAATAAACCACCGGCGGCGGCGGGTAATAATAGTAGGGGCCGCAACACAACGGCACGCCGATATGGACAAAAACCCGCGCCGCGGCCGGCGCGGGGGCCAAGGCCAAGCCGCCGCCAAGCGCGATGGCGCCGACGGCCAGAGCGGATTTAAGGCAGATTCGCTTCAACATCGGAAACACTCCTCGCGCGCCTGGACGGCAGCGCGTCCCCAGACATAACGGAATACCGCACCATTATAGTTCGCCATTCCCCGACGGTAATTCTATGGCTGGAAACGGCCGCTCATCCCTGGGTAACGCCGATTTGAGGCAGAAGTAAGAACATGCGACCCGAGGCCCGCAACGGCCCGGCCTGGGCCGCGGCAGCCGGGCCGGCGCCGCAGAACAGGTCGGCGCGCAACGGTCCTTTGATGGCGGCGCCGGTGTCTTGCGCAACCGCCAGCCGGCGTGTCGCGGCGCCATCTTGCGCCACGTCGAGCCACAATGGCGTCCCTAGCGGCACGAAGCGCGGATCGACGGCAACGCTGTGCTGCGGCGTGAGATCGACGCCTTCGGCGCCGAGCGGCGCGCCGCCCGCGAGTACACGAAAGAAAACGTAGGACGGATTTTCGTCCATCAGCGTCTTCGCGTCGGCCGGGTGCGCGCGCAGCCAGGCTTCGATCGACTGCATCGAGACGTGGTCGAGGGTCATCGCGCCGCGTTCGACGAGGAGCCGGCCGAGCGCGACATAGGCGCGGCCGTTCTCGCCGTCATAGCCGATCTCGACCGTGCGGCCGTCCGGCAAGCGCACGCGGCCCGAGCCCTGGATTTGGAGAAAGAACAGGTCGATCGGATCGGCGGCGTAAAACAGCGCGAGACGGAATCGGTCGAGCGTGCCGCCTTCGATTTCGGCGCGCGTCCAGTAGGGTACGAGCTTGCCGTCGACGACACGGCCGGCGATGCGCTCGCCGCGCCACGACGGCCGGAAATCGCCGAGCGATACGCCAACCAGATCCGGCGGTCGCGCCAGGATCGGCACGCCGAAGCGCGCGCTCTTTTGGCGCGCGGCGACAATCTCCGGTTCATAATAGCCGGTGACCAGCGCGTCGCTCTTGCCGTTGTCCGTCATGGCGAAGGGCGTGAAGGCGCTTTCGAAAAAACGCCGCGCCGCGTCGTCGGTCGGATGGTCGAGCGTTGCCGCCGTAGCGCACGGCTTGCGCCAGTCGCGGGCCAAGCCGGCGACGCCGAGGCTGGCGTCATCCGGCAGTTTTGCCAGCGTTGCACAGGAGCGCAGCAACGCCGACAACGCCGCGGCCTGGTCGCCGTTGCGCCAGCCGGGCAGATCGGAAAACGCGACGCGAGTCAGCGCAAGATGCGGCGGTGGCGGCGCCTTGGGCGCGCACGCGCTCAGCAGGAAAAACAGCAACAGACCGGCGGCCGTCGCGGCGTCGCGCCGCAACCGGCGCTCAGCCATGCGGCGCCGAAGTCGCGATCAGCGTCCAGTTGGGATCGCGCGCCCGGAGCGGCCGCGAGAACGTCCAGGCATCGACATGTTCTTCGACGGCGTTGCCGTCGCCATTCTGTTCGGAGACGATTTTGACCGTGACCAACGCGGTCGTGCCTTCGACCGCGCTGTCGACGATCTCGGCGCTCTTGATGCTGACCAGCGGGCTCGGCAGTTTGCCGCCGCCGCGCGCCTTGATCGCGCCGATAAAGCTGTCGAGCACGTTGGGCGCGAGCAGCGGCCGGAGCGCCGCAACGTCGCCGGCAGCGAAGGCGTTGACCACGATCTCGAACGCGCCGCGCGCGCCTTTGAGGAATGCGCTCACGTCGAACGAGGCGTCCGCGGCCTTGATCGCGCCGGCGCCTGGCGTCTTGGTCGCGGCGGGCGCGTTAGCGACCGGCGTCGCCTGGCCCTCGATCACCGGGCCCTGGGCTGCGTCGGACGCGGCGAACGGCGACGGACGCGGCGGCGGTGCCGGACGCGGCGCGAACGGATCGATGCGCTTTTCCGTTCCGGTGCGGCGGCCGAGTACGCTCCGAAGCCGCAGCACCAGGAATGCTGCGACCGCCGCGAACACGATGATCTCGAAGAGCTGCAAATCACCACCGTTCATGGCTGCTAGATAGGCCCGCGATGGCAAAAGGGCAAGGTTGCCGGTTGTGCCGGCTGGCGATCCATGGTAGCGACCGCGCTACAGGAATAACGTCAAATTAAGGCGAGGCTGACGATGGCCGATAAGGACAACGGCGCGGGCGCGACGGCGGCCGCCAGCGCGGGCGAGGCCGAGCCCGGCCGCGCGTTGACGATCAATGCGCAGTACATCAAAGACCTTTCGTTCGAGAATCCGCGGGCGCCGCTGAGTCTGATGCAGCCGCAACCGCCCGAACTTCAGGTCAATGTCGATGTCCGCGCCGGCGCGCTTGGCGGCGACCGTTATGAGGTCGTGCTCGTCATCCACGCGCGCGCCACCGCCAAGAACGAGACGCTGTTCGTCGTCGAACTGGCCTATGGCGCAGCGGTGACGCTGACCAATATCCGCCAGGAAGACATGCCGCAGGCATTATTGGTCGAGACGCCGCGGCTGCTCTTCCCGTTCGCGCGGGCGATCGTCGCCGACGCGACACGCGACGGCGGCTTCCCACCGGTGTTCATGCAGCCGATCAATTTCAGCGAGCTGCTGCGCCGGCAAGCCACGACGCAAACCCAGGCACCCGCCGCCAACGCCTAATTCTGCCAGATCGGCGCCTTGAGTTTCGCCACCAGCGCCGCGTGGCTGGCGAGTTCATCGGCGCTCGGCACATAAGGCCGCGGCACACGCGCCGGCCGCTCGCTGGCGGCGCGGCTCGCCGCCTTCACCGCCTGCGCGCCGAGATCGAGCGCCGACTGCCGCCCGCCGACCAGCTCGAGATAGACCTTGGCCAGCAGCTCGCAGTCGAGCTTGGCGCCGTGCTTGTCGCGCGCCGACAGATCGATCGCGAAGCGGCGGCAGAGCGCGTCGAGGCTGGCCGGCGCGCCCGGAAAGCGCTTGCGCGCCACCTCGAGCGTGTCGACGACCCGGCCGGTGAACGGCGGGAGGTCGAGCCGTTTGAGTTCGGCGTTGATGAATCCGAGATCGAAGCCGGCATTGTGCGCGACGATCGGCGCGTCGCCGACGAACGCGACAAACGCGGTCGCGATCGCGGCGAACGGCTCATGCTGGCGCAGGAAATCATCGCCCAGCCCGTGCACCGCCTCGGCTTCGGCGGTCATCGCGCGCTCGGGATTGACGTAGCGGTGGAAAACCTTGCCGGTCGGCAGATGGTTGTGCAGCTCGATGCAGGCGATTTCGACGATGCGATGCCCGCTGGCCGGGTCGAGGCCGGTCGTTTCGGTATCGAGGACGATCTCGCGCATCGCGGTTCAGTCTGAACCGTCGGATTCACCGCCGCAAGGCGCTTGCAGCGTCGCCACAATGCGCGCCAGCGCGCGCCGCGTCGCCGCACGGCCGAGACCGGACGGCACGGCAAAATCGGCGCGCGCGCGCTTGACGCGATCGGGCAGTTGCTGCGCCAGGATGGCGCGCAGACGTTTGGCGTCCATGCCGGGCCGACGCAACACGCGTTGGCGTTGCAACGCCGCCGGCGCCCACATCACCGCGACGGCGTCGCAGCGGCGCTCGCCGCCGGTCTCGTAAAGCAATGGGATGTCGAGCACCACGAGCGGCGCGCGGCGCGCGCGCATGCGGCGCAGAAAGGCCTTTTCCTGCCGCCGTACCAGTGGATGGAGAATCGCCTCGAGACGCTTGAGCGCGCTGGGCTTGCCGAAAACCAGCTTGCCGAGCTTCGGGCGCGACACGCCCTTGCCCGCCTTGGCCGAAGGAAAGGCGCGGACGACCGCCTTCACCGCCGCGCCGCCCGGCGCCAGCAGCGCATGCACCGCACGATCGGCGTCGTAAACCGGGACGCCGAGATCGGTCAGCAGCGCCGCTGCCGTGCTTTTGCCCATGCCAATGCCGCCGGTGAGGCCGAGGATTTTCATCGTATCACCGCATCGTCGCGAGCACGGCCTGGCGCAATGCCGGCGTGACCGCGGGCATTACGCCGAACCACAAATGGAAGCCCGGCCGACCCTGGTGCAGCAGCATGCCGAGTCCGTCGACGATCCGGTTGCCGCGCGCTTTCGCCGCCTTGAGCAGCGCGGTTTCCAGCGGCGCATAGACAATGTCGTTGACCACGGCGGTCGTCGGCAGCCGCGCCAGGTCGAGCTCAAGCGGCGGATTTTTGTCCATGCCGAGACTGGTGGCGTTGACCACGAGCGCGGCACCGTCGAGCGCGGCCGCGCGCCGCTCCCATGGCACCGGTTCGATTGCGCCGCCGAAGCTGCGGGCGAGCGTGCGGGCGCGATCGAGCGAACGGTTGGCGAGGCGGATCTCCGGCGCGCCCGCCGCGCCGAGCGCGTCGACGATGGCGCGTGCCGCACCACCGGCGCCGAGCACAACGGCTGGCCCGGCTTTGACATCGAAGTCCGGCACCGCCGTCCGGAGATTCTCGAGAAAGCCGAAGCCGTCGGTGTTGAAACCGGCGAGCTTGCCGTGCTCGACCGCGATGGTGTTGACCGCGCCGATGCGGTGCGCGGCGGCGTCGATCCGATCGAGCTGCGCCAGCGCGGCCTCTTTATGCGGAATCGTCAGATTGCAGCCGCGCCAATCGTCGGTCTTGAGCCGCGCCAACGCCGCCGGCAGAGCTTCCGGCTGCACCGCCAGGCGCGTGTATTCGCCGGCGATGCCGTGGGCCTTGAGCCAGTAACCGTGCAGCGCCGGTGACAGCGAATGCGCGATCGGCCAGCCCATGACGCAAGCCTTCATCATGGCGCGAGCAGGCCGCCATCGCGCAGAAAATCGAGCAGCGGCAGCAGCGGCAGGCCGAGAATGGCAAAATGGTCGCCTTCGACTGCGGCCATGAGCTGAATGCCGCGGCCCTCGATTTGGTAGGCGCCGACCGAGGCGAGGACGGAATCGCCGGCGTCGGCAAGATAGGCGTCGAGGAATTCGTGGCTGAACCGCCGCATGGTCAGCGCCGGTTGTTCGAGCGCGTGCCAGACCACGGCGCCGTTCTTGACCAGCACGGCCGCCGTTGCCAGCACGTGGCGCTGGCCGCGCAGCGCAATCAACTGGGTCCGCGCCGCCGCGCGGTCCGCCGGTTTGTCGAACCATTGCCCGTCGCACACCAGAATCTGGTCGGCACCCAGCACCAGCGCGCCCGGCATCCGGCCTGCGACGCGTTGGGCTTTGGCCTCGGCGAGTTTGAGGGCGCAGGTACCGGCGTCGGCGCCTTCGGCTTTGCACGCCGCCTTGATCGGCGCCTCGTCGATATCGGCGGGCTCGATCGTCGGCTTGAGGCCGGCATCGGTGAGCAGCCGCGCCCGTGTCGGGCTTGCCGAAGCCAACACGAGCTCGGGTGGCTTCATGCGTCCTCGACGCCGCGTTTTCGCGCCAGCAGCTTGAGCACCGCCGCGGCGGTCTCTTCGATCGAGCGGCGCGTCACATCGATCACCGGCCATTCGTGCTCGGTGAACAACCGGCGCGCGCTGGCGACTTCGATGCGGACCGCCTCGATGTCGACATAGTCGCCGCGATCTTCCTGTTTGAGTTGGACCAGCCGGTTGCGCCGAACCTGGATCAGGCGCTCGGGATCGTTGGTCAGGCCGACGACCAGCGGCCGTGTCAGGCCGAACAGCTCGGGCGGCGGGTCGGCGCCAGGTACGAGCGCGACGTTGGCGGCCTTGATGCCGCGATTGGCAAGGTAGATGCAGGTCGGCGTTTTCGAGGTGCGCGAGACGCCGACGAGGACGACATCGGCGTCGTTCCAGCCCCAGGCCGATTGGCCATCGTCGTGATTCAAGGCGAACGTCATGGCGTCAATGCGCTGGAAATATTCGCTGTCGAGCAGATGCTGCCGGCCGGGCTGACCGCGCGCCTGACTCCCGAGATAAGCGGCAAGGGCGCCGATCACCGGATCGAGCACCGGGATCGCCGGGACCTGGAGCTTGCGGCAGCCCTCGACCAACGGCGTGCGTAGGGTCTCGTCGACCAACGTGTAGAGCACGACGCCGGGATTGGCGTTGACGCCGCTGATCACCCGCTCGACCTGGGCCTTGGTGCGCATCATCGACCAGATATGCTCGATCGCCTCGCTATTCTCAAACTGCACCAGACACGCACGCGCGACCGAATGCACCGTATCGCCGGTTGAGTCCGAGACCAGATGAAGATGGAAGCGCGTCATGTGTGTCGAACCTGGGGAAGAAATCCGGTCTGTACCTGGGTCGAACCGCCATCGCGGTAATTACACCCATCACTCGAAATTCGTTCCACAACGCTATTGCCTGCGGATAGTTCAGCGGAACGCTCCGCGATCTGGGAAAGACGCTGCCATAGAATTCCGCTTTCCATGATTTCCCCGCTTTTTCGTCTGCGGTTATCGACTGATTTAATCGTGGTGTTTGCTGCGAACGGCCATCTTATGCGCGTCTTATACCGGGTTCGCATACCAGACTGGCCGTTTGCATCCGACCATTGGGGATAGTTCGTGAACGACCTTAATCCCCCACTCGCCACCAACCAACTACCTTCACTACCTTTAGATTCTAAGATGAACAAGGTAAGAGCACGGGATGACGGTGCCCAAACCATTACTCATCACGTTGCAGGGCCAAAGCATCCAGCCGGTGCCGCTGTGGCTAATGCGTCAGGCCGGGCGATATCTGCCGGAATATCGTCAGCTGCGGGAGCGGGCGGGCGGATTTCTCGAATTGTGCCTGACGCCCGAGTTTGCCGCTGAAGCGACGCTACAGCCGATCCGGCGGTTCGGATTCGATGGCGCCATTCTCTTCTCGGATATTCTGATCATCGCCAAGGCCCTGGGCCGCGCGGTTGCGTTTCGCGACGGCGACGGCCCAAGCCTGCCGCCATTGACAGATGTGGATGGCCTGACGCCGCAACCAGACGCATTGGTCCTAGCGCCGGTTTATGCGGCGCTCAAAAACGTCAAAGCGGCGCTGCCACCATCGACAACGTTGCTCGGCTTTGCCGGCGGACCATGGACGGTCGCCGCGTATGCGATCGATGGCAGCGGCCGGACACAGTTCACCAAGGCGCGAGCCCTGGCGAACGACAGTCCGGCCGCGCTCGATGCGATTGTCACGCGATTGGGTGACGCGACGGCCGCGCATCTGATCGCGCAGATCGATGCCGGTGCCGATGCCGTGCAGATCTTCGACAGTTGGGCCGGGCTGTTACCGCCGGAGCAGTTCAGGCGCTTTGTCATTGCACCGACGCGGCGGGTCGTTGCCGCAATCCATGCCCGTCATCCCCACACCCCCGTCATCGGCTTTCCGCGCAATGCCGGCCCGCTCTACGAAGCCTATTTCGCCGAAACCGGCGTCAATGCCCTGTGCATCGACCAGCATGTTCCGCTCGCACAGGCATGCGCGCTCCAAGCGCACGGCCCAGTGCAGGGCAATCTCGATCCGACGGTTTTGGTGGCCGGCGGCGCGGCGCTCGACCGCGCCGTCGGCGATATCCTCACGGCGCTCGGTCAGCGGCCTTTCGTCTTCAACCTCGGCCATGGCATCCTGCCGGAAACGCCGCTCGCACATGTGGAGCGGCTGGTGCGGCTGGTGCGTGGGGGACCATGACGCGAACGGCGGTGGTGCTGTTCAACCTGGGCGGTCCGGATTCGTCGGCGGCGGTCAAGCCCTTCCTCTTCAACTTGTTCTACGACCCGGCGATCATCGCCCTGCCAAATCCGCTGCGGTGGCTGTTGGCGCGCGGCATTGCGCATCGGCGCGCGCCGCTGACGCGACAGATCTACGCCCAGATCGGCAACGCCTCGCCGCTGCGTACCAACACGCGGGCGCAGGCCGAGGCGCTGCGCGCCACGCTCGGCGACGGCTATCGTGTCTTCATCGCCATGCGCTATTGGCATCCGCGGGCCAATGCCACCGCCGCCGAGGTGAAGGCCTGGCAGCCGGACGAGATCGTGCTGCTCCCGCTCTACCCGCAATTCTCCGGCACGACCACGGCATCGTCGCTCGCCGACTGGCGGGAAGCCGCAGCCAAGATTGGTCTCAAAGCGAAGGAGCGCGTCGTCTGCTGTTATCCAACCGAACGCGGCTTCGCCACCGCGGTGGCGCGCGGCATCGCAGCGGAGCTCACCAACGTGCCGCCCGACGCCAAGGTGCGCGTGCTGCTGTCGGCGCATGGACTGCCGCTGCGCGCGCTCGGCCGCGGCGATCCCTATCAATGGCAGATCGAAGCCACCGCCGCCGCCGTACGCGCTGCCGTACGCCAGCCCGAGCTCGACATGCGGGTGTGTTATCAAAGCCGCGTTGGGCCGCTCAAATGGTTGAGCCCGTCGACCGAGCACGAGATCCGCCAAGCCGGCGCCGACGGCTTCGGCATCGTTGTCGCGCCGATCGCGTTCGTCTCCGAGCATTCGGAGACGCTGGTCGAGCTCGACCGCGATTACCGCAAGCTCGCGCGTGCCGCCGGCGTGCCGTTTTATTACCGCGCACCGACGGTCGGTACGGCGCCCGAATTCATCGGCAGCCTCGCCCGGCTGGTGCGTGCAGCGGCGGCGCCCGGCGCCGGCCGGCGCAATTGCCCAGAGGGTTTCAGCCAATGTCCGGCGATGGCGACGTCATGAGCTGGCTTGCGCCCTACTACTCCTGGCTCAAGGCGCTGCACATCCTGAGCGTCATCGCCTGGATGGCCGGCATGCTCTATCTGCCGCGACTGTTCGTTTATCACGCGGGTAGCGAGCCGGGCTCGCCGACGTCGGAGACCTTCAAGACCATGGAGCGGCGTCTTTACCGCGCGATCATGATTCCGGCGATGATCGCGACTTGGCTGTTCGGTATTGGCCTGACAGTCACCGGCACATTCACCGGTGTCGTCGTGTGGACGACGTTCTGGCTCTACGCCAAGCTGCTGCTGGTCGTGGCGATGACGTGGTTGCACACGGTCTTCGGCCGCTGGCAGCGCGCGTTCGCAGCCGACGCGCGGCCGTACGGCCCCGGTTTTTATCGCGCGATCAACGAAGTGCCGACGCTGCTGCTGATCGGCATCGTCATCCTGGCGGTGGTAAAGCCGTTTTAGCCGGGCACGCGCTCAAAGCGCGTTTGACTCAGACGCGGGTTTTGGCTAAGGGATTGAGCGGAAGACCGGCCTATCTCCGGCTCTCGTCTTTTCATCTGCATCGCTGATCCGCGCGCGGCCCGAGCCAGGACCGTCCGCTCTTCCGGTGAACCGATCCTTCCGGCCCACGGGCCGCACCCCTCCCGCCGCTGTTTTGACTTGCGAAAGCCGCAACCGATGAACCTCCAAGAACTCAAGCGCAAAACCCCCGCCGATCTGCTCACCTTCGCCGAGGAGCTGCAGATCGAAAACGCCTCCAGCCTGCGCAAGCAGGAACTGATGTTCGCCATTCTCAAGACGATGGCCGACAAGGACCAGGCGATCTACGGCGACGGCGTGCTCGAAGTCTTGCAGGACGGCTTCGGCTTCTTGCGCAGCCCCGAGGCCAACTACCTACCGGGTCCGGACGACATTTATGTCAGCCCGTCGCAGGTTCGCCGCTTCGGCATGCGCACCGGCGACACGGTCGAAGGCCAGATCCGCGCGCCCAAGGATGGCGAGCGGTATTTCGCGCTGTTGAAGGTCAACAAGATCAATTTCGACGATCCCGAGAAGTTGCGCCACCGCGTCAACTTCGACAATCTGACGCCGCTTTATCCCGACGAGAAGCTCAAGCTCGAGCTCGACGATCCGACCAAGAAAGACCTGACGACGCGCGTCATCGATCTGATCACACCGCTCGGCAAGGGCCAGCGCGCGCTGATCGTGTCGCCGCCCCGGACCGGCAAGACGGTGATGATGCAGAACATCGCCCACGCCATCGCGGCGAACAACAAAGAGGTCTATCTCATCGTCCTGCTCATCGACGAGCGGCCGGAGGAAGTCACCGACATGGCGCGCTCGGTCAAGGGCGAGGTCGTGTCGTCGACCTTCGACGAGCCAGCGGTGCGGCACGTTCAGGTCGCCGAGATGGTGATCGAGAAAGCCAAGCGCCTGGTCGAGCACAAGCGCGACGTCGTCATCCTGCTGGATTCGATCACGCGCCTGGCGCGCGCCTACAACACCGTCGTGCCCAGCTCGGGCAAGGTGTTGACCGGCGGCGTCGACGCCAACGCGTTGCAGCGGCCGAAGCGGTTTTTCGGCGCGGCGCGCAACATTGAGGAAGGCGGCTCGCTCACCATCATCGCGACCGCGCTGATCGACACCGGTTCGCGCATGGACGAGGTCATTTTCGAAGAGTTCAAGGGCACCGGTAACTCGGAAATCATCCTCGACCGCAAGGTCGCGGACAAGCGCACCTTCCCGGCGGTCGACATCACCAAATCGGGCACCCGCAAGGAAGAATTGCTCGTGGACAAGGCCGTCCTTGCCAAGATGTGGGTGTTGCGCCGCGTGCTGATGCCGATGGGACCGATGGACGGGCTCGAGTTCCTGATCGACAAGCTCAAGCAGTCGAAGAACAACGCCGACTTCTTCGAGGCGATGAACACCTGAGCCCGGCGGCCGGGTGGCCTGATGCTGACAACCCGTCGCAAGATCGCGCTCGCGCGCGCCGCGCAAAGGACGGTGATGTTCGGCCGCCGTGCCTGTCGCAAAGGACCGCAGACGAGCGTACGCCGCCGCGGTATCGCCTGGAATCTTGATCTGCGCGAGGGCATCGACTTCGCCATTTGGCTGTTGGGCGCGTTCGAGCCGGCGACAGTTGCCGCCTATGCACGCCTGATAAAGCCCGGCGACGTCGCATTCGACATTGGCGCCAATGTCGGCGCCCACGCGTTGCATCTTGCGCGCGCCGTCGGCGGAACGGGCCGTGTCCACGCCTTCGAGCCGACAGAGTGGGCGCGCGCCAAGCTTGTCGCCAACCTGGAGCTCAATCCCGAATTGCGGAAGCGGGTGACGATCGTGCCGGCGATGCTGATGGCGCAGTCGGCCGCCGCCGCGCCGCCGCTCTATTCGAGCTGGCCGCTTGCAGGCGCCGGAGAAGTCCACCGACTCCACGGCGGGCGCAAAATGGCGGCGAGCGGCGCTCCTGTCACAACGCTCGACGATTACGTTGCCGGCGCGAAGATCGAACGGCTCGACTTCCTCAAGCTCGACGTCGACGGCCATGAGTGCGGCGTGTTGCACGGCGGACGCGAGACCCTTGCGCGGTTTCGCCCGCTTGTCGTGCTCGAGCTGTCGCCGCATCAGCTCGCCGAAGAGGGCGACAGCGTCGAGAGCCTCGCTGCATCGCTTGCAACAATGGGCTACCGGCTGGCGACCTTGGCCGGCCGCGTGCTGCCGAGCGACGGGGCTGCGCTGCGGACGCTCATCAAGCCGGGTGCGAGTCTTAACGCGCTGGCGCGGCCGGCGCGCGAATGAAAATCCTGCGCGCGTCAGCGCTACTCCTTCTGCCGCTGGCATTTCTCGCCGCCGAGCTGGTTCTGCGCAACCATGGCTTGCCGTATTGGCTGTGGTTCAACCTCGACCCGAGCTATTTCTTTCTTGTTGGCGGGCTGAACATCCTCCAGCACGCGCCACCGGCCGATTTTCAGCATCCGGGCGTGCCGGTGCAGCTCGCGGTCGCGGCGGCCGCCTGGTTCACGCCCGCCGCCGCGCGGCTCAAGGACGCCGAGACGATCCTGACCCGCGCCAGCGACGCGATGCTCGTGTTCGACGCCGCGATGCTGTGGTTGATGGGCGCATGCATCCGGCGGCGCGCCGATAGCCTGCTGCCGGCGATGTTTGCGCAGCTGGCGCCGTTCATCACCATGCTGGCGCTCAAACACGGGATCGAAGTCGAGCCCGAGCCGTTGCTGCTCGGCGCGGTCGCGTTGCTGGTTGCGACCATGGTCGAGGACGCCGTCGTGCCGCGGACCGCCAGCCTTCTCGGCATGGCCTTCGCGGTCGCGTTCGGCGCGGCCTGCAAGATCACCTTCGCGCCGCTGGGTCTGGCGCCGCTGATCGCCATGCGGAGCGGCTGGCGTCGCGTCGCGTATGTCGTGGCGGCCGCGATTCTATTCGCGCTGTGGATGGTGCCCGAGATTCCGAACTTGGCGCCGATGGTGGTTTGGTTCACCGCGCTCGTGAAAGGCAGCGGCGCCTATGGCCACGGGCCGCAGACCGTCGTCGCCTGGGCGACCTATCCGCACCACTTCGCCAAACTGTTCTTCGCGCGGCCGCTGTTCCTGGCGGCGTTCGCCGCCGGTGTCGTTGCGCTGATCATCGGCCGCCGCGACACGCCGGGCGCGCGTCTTCTGCTCGCGTTGTTGACGGCGCAGCTGGTGCAGATCGCGTTGGTCGCCAAGCATCCAAGCGGTCATTACATCCTGCCGGCGCTCGAATTGGCCGGTCCGGTGCTGGGCCTGACATGGTTCGTTGCGACCGAAAGCGGACGGCTGTCGCCGCGGCTCGCCGGCCGCATCGGCGCGCTGGCGCTGGCGGCGATCATCGTCGTGCAGGGCATTGCCTTCGTCGGCCAAGACGCCGAAATGCGCCGCCGCGCCGCAGATGCGCGGGCGATCGATCTGGCGCGCGATCTGCCGCGCTGCGCCCATGTCTACGATTTCATGGCGTCGGCGCCGTCGGCGGCCTGGTTCTACAACGACAGCTATTCCGGCCAACGCTACGCCGCGCAACTCAAAGCGCTCATGCCGCCGAACGACTATTTCGTCGAGCCGTGGCGTGGACCGATCGAGAATTGGGACGGCGCGGTGCCGACGGCGACGCTTGTCCAGCGATATCCCTGCATCGCGCTCCGCAGCGCCGAGCCCAATGTGGTCGATGCGCTGGCCAAGCAGTTCGGCGCGCGCTTCGAGCACGCGGCGCGGTGTCGCGCCGGCGACGAGGATATCTTGGTTGCCGGCGCCGACTGTCCGGCGGCTAAACCGTAAACACCGTCGAGCCGGTGGTCTTACGCGCCGCGAGGTCGGCGTGCGCCTTGGCCGCGTCCTTCAACGGATAGGTCTGGTTGATCGCGATCTTGACGATGCCCTTCGACACGACGTCGAACAGCTCCTTAGCGCCGGCGACCATGTCTTCGCGCTTGGCGCCGTAGGTGTTGAGCGTCGGCCGCGTGATGTAGAGCGAGCCTTTTTGCGCCAGCAGGCCGAGGTTGAACGGCTCGACATTGCCCGAGCTCTGGCCGAACAGCGCCAGCAGACCGAACGATGCCAGGCAGTCGAGCGACTTCATGAACGTGTCCTTGCCGACCGAGTCATAGACCACCGGCACTTTCTTGCCGCCGGTGATCTCGACGACGCGCTTCTGGAAGTCCTCTTTGGTGTAGTTGATGACATGGTCGTAGCCGTGCGCCTTCGCGAGCTTGGCCTTGTCGTCGCTCGACACCGTCCCGACCACGGTCGCGCCCAAATGCTTCGCCCATTGACCAGCGATCAGGCCGACGCCGCCCGCGGCGGCGTGGAACAGGATGGTATCGCCGGGCTTCACGCGATAGGTGCGACGCAGCAAGTATTGCGCGGTGAGGCCCTTGAGCATCATCGCCGCGGCGCGTTTGTCGTCGATATCCTTCGGCAGGACGACCAGGCGGTCGGCCGGCATGACGCGGATTTCGGAATAGGCGCCCAGCGGCGAGCTGCCATAGGCGACGCGGTCGCCGGCCTTGAGATCGCTGACACCCGGGCCGACCTCCTCGACTACGCCAGCGCCTTCAGAGCCGAGGCCGCTCGGCAGCGGCGCGGGATAGACGCCCATGCGGACGTAGATGTCGACGAAGTTCAATCCGACGGCGGTGTGACGGACGCGCGCTTCGCCGGGACCGGGCTTACCGACCTCGACCTCTTCCCATTTGAGGACTTCGGGCCCGCCGTTCTGATGGAAGCGGATGGCGTGCGGCATCGATCGTCTCCTCGGGTTTGGGTGTCGGGGTCGCTCAGCCGCCGAGATGGCGGTGGAAGAATTCGAGGCTGCGCTTGCCGGCTTGGTCGGCGGCGGTTTGGTCCCAATGCGCGCCGCCGGGTCGGGCGAAGGCATGGCCGCAATTGGGATAGTCGTACATCGTCACGTGCGAATTGCCTTTGAGGCCGGCATGGATCTTTTCCTGCGCCGGCGGCGGCACGAACTCGTCCTTGCCGGCGATGTGCAGCAGCAGCGACGTTTTGATGTTCTTGGCCTCGCCGAGTGCGTCCTGGATGCCGACGCCGTAATAGCCGACGCTGCAATCGACGTCGGTGCGCGTCGCCATCAGATAGGCGAGCTTGCCGCCGAGACAGAAACCGACCGCGCCGGCCTTGCCGCTGCACGCCGGATGGTTGCGCAACTCGGCGAGCGACGCCTTCAGGTCCTCGATGCCTTTGTCGACGTCGAAGCGCTGGAAATAGCCGACCGCCAGCTTCCATTCGGCTTCGGTCTTGTCGGTGATCTGGATGCCCGGTTTGAAGCGCCAGAACAGATCGGGGCAGAACGCGGTGAAGCCTTGGCCGGCAAGACCGTCGGTGATCTGACGCATCACCGCATTGACGCCGAAAATCTCCTGGATGACGACGACGCCGGGACCTTTACCGGATTTGGGCGCCGCGAGATAACCCGAAAAACTGCCGCCATCCGCGGCGCGGACCGTGACTTCGGCCATGATGCCTCCCGTTGAGCGTTTATTGGCGGCAAGCCTAGCCGGGCGGCTGCGGCTTGTCATCGGCGCCGGCCGCGGTCAAGGCAGCCATGCACGCCAGGGTGGCCAGCGGTCGACCAAGTCGGCGAACGCCTGATAACCACCGCGGCCGGGGTGGGCGCCGTCGTTGGCGGCCGCTTCGTCCATCCACGCAGCCGACGATTTCAGCGCGCCAAAGACGTCGAGGAACGGGACGGAAAGTGCCTGGCAGACCGCTTGCAACGCCGGTATCAGTGATGCAACCCGCGCGTTCACGTCGGCGTCCGCAATCGGTGGCGGCCCCACCATCAGCGTCGGCGCCAATGTTCTGGCATCGTCGAGGATCTGGCGTGCATTGGCGACCGACGCCGCGTGCTCGACGCGCCGCTGGCCGTTTTCGACCAGGCAGTCATTGACGCCGAAGGAAAACGCCAGTGCACGCGGATGCTCGGCCGGCAGGCGTCGCAGGGCCTCGTCGCGCCAGCGCGCGCGCACGTCGGCGCTGGTGTTGCGCCGGATGCCGCCGTTGTAACAGGTGACAACGTGGCCGCGCGCGATCGCCGCGGCACTGACGCGGCCGACCCAGCCGAGGCTGTCGGGATCGCCGAAGCCGTTGACGAAACTGTCGCCGAAGAATGCGATGCGCAGATCCATGGCCGCCGTCCGCCGTGACCGGCGTTATAGCAGCAAGGCCTTAGCGCCAACTCATTGTTAGTGGGCGCACTTCGGGACTATATTTCTTTTGGAGACACCGGTCGCACCCGACCGGCAGGTTTGGACGCTGCTGGTCGCTCCTGGGATTGAACAGTGTTCGGCACGAGCCCGGCGGCGGGTGTGGACCCCGCCGCCGCCAATTCTGCGCGTAGCTTGCGCGTGTCGTAGATCGGATCGCGCCGCGCTCGCTCCTCGACCAACGCTACAAGGCCGCCAAGGTCAAATCGACGAATCTTCTTGCCCTTGTTATTGGTCTCATGGCGCAAGCGCTTGAGAACCCCCTGCCTTTCCATAGCCTTGATTCGACGCTCCACCGAGCGCCGGGAAACGCCAATTCGTTTTGCGATCCGTTCCATAGTTGGATACGGCAGGTTGGTCGTTTCCCACCAGTGCATGCTGATGTTCAGGACGATCAGAACGTCCAGCGGGGATAACCCGAAGCGAAATTGGTTTTTCAGCAAGACGTGAGGTACCTGCTGGAAACCGGGGACCATCGCGTCGCCCCAGACTCCTGAAAACCAACGGTGTGATTGCCCGTCGGAAACTTGGCCGCTCGGGACGTCTTCGCGTCGGCCGCTGATCTGCGCTGGACTTGGCATGCCCGTCTGTTTACCGGCACGGCGGAGCCAGCGCAATTAGTATATTCATACTACGACAAAATGTCGGATTTATCTTCGCCGCGCTGGTACCGCGACGGGCATGCCAAGTCCAGCGCACATCAGAAATCTGATCTAAATGAGCAAGGCGCCTTCGAATTGCAGCAGCCGGCGCTTGGTCTCGACGCCGCCGGGCGCGCTGTAGCCGGTGAGTGCGCCGTCGGCGCTGACCACGCGGTGGCAGGGAATGATGATCGGAATCGGATTGCGGCCACAGCCCTGGCCGAGCGCACGCGGCATCTGGCCGAGCTCGCGCGCCAAGTCGCCGTAGGTTGCGGTCTGGCCGTAGGGAATTTTGGTCATTCGCTCCCACAGGCGTTTCTCGTCATCGCTGCCGGCGGGCGCGAGCGGCAGGTCGAAGTGGGTGCGCTTCTTGGCGAAATATTGCTCGAGCTGGCGTCTGGCTTCGACCAGCACGGCGTCGGGCTTGCCGCTGGCGCGGCCGCCCCATTCGAGCGCGACGATCTTGCCGTCGCGTTCGACCAGCGTCAGGAAGCCGAACGGGCTGTCGAGCGGCAGGCGCTTCAGCGCGTCGCCAGCGCCTGGCGCAACGTGTCCGGGGTCGTGATCGGCAGGGAGCATGTCGGTCCCTCGCATATATAGGCGGTGGCGCGGCCGGCGACGGGACCCTTGCCGTGCGCCGGATGGCCATCCGGCAGTTTACCGCCAGGCGGCACGACCGTCAGCGCCCGGTTGGGCAGGCTCACCGCGAACACTGTTTCGATGAGTGCGTCGGTTTCCGGCGCGCCGCGCGATCCGGCAACGACGATCTGCAAACCATGGTCGAGCGCATCGCGCGCCGCCAGCAATGCCGCATGCGCGATCGGATTGCGCGCGACTTCACCGGCAAAGGCGGCGAAGAGCGCCTCGGCGCGCTCGCGAAAGCGCGCCTCGCCGGTGAGATAAAAGAGCCGCGCCAGGTTCTGCGCCATGACGCCGTTGGCCGCCGGCACCGGCCCGTCATAGGCCGGCTTGGTCCGCACAATCAGGCTTTCGCCGTCGTCGGCGGTGTAGCAATAGCCGCCGTTCTTGTCCCAGAAATGCGCGTCGGCAACCGCGAGCCAGCGCCGTGCGTGATCGAGATAGCCGGTATCGCCGGTCGCTTCATGCAGCGTCAGCGCGGCGCGGATCATCTGGGCGTAATCGTCGAGCATGCCGGCATGCGCGGCACGGCCGGCGCGGAAGGAATGTTTGAGCCGGTCGCCGTTGCCGAGCGACCGAACGACGAATTCGAAGGCGCCGACGGCAAGCGCCCGCCATTCCGGCCGGCTAAAGGCAACCGCGGCCTCGCCCAGCGCCGCGATCAGTAGGCCGTTCCAGTCAGCCAGCGCCTTGTCGTCGAGACCGGGCCGCACCCGTTTGGCGCGGGCCGCGAGCAAGATCTTGAGGCCTTGCGCGAGCTCGGCCTCCTCGTCGCCGCGCCAGTCGAGATGATGGAGCCGGTTGACGATGGCGTGGCTTTCCCAGTTGCCCGCCGGCGTGACGTCGTAGATTTCCTTGAAGCGCGCGGCGCGGTTGCCGAGCAGCGCGTCGATTTCGGCTTCCGACCAGACGTAAAACTTGCCTTCCTCGTGCTCGCTATCGGCATCAAGGCTCGAGGCGAAGCCGCCTTCGGACAGATGCATCTCGCGTTCGAGCCAGCCCACCGTTTCAGCGACGCGCGCGGCATAAAGCGGCCTGCGCGTTTCGCGCCAGGCCTCGGTGAGCAGGCCGATAAGAAGGGCATTGTCGTAGAGCATCTTTTCGAAGTGCGGCACCAGCCAGCGCGCGTCGGTCGAATAGCGCGCGAAGCCGCCGCCGACATGATCGTAGATGCCGCCCTGTCCAATATGATCGAGGGTCAGCAGCACGGCGTCGCGCAACGCGGGATTTTTGCCGCGCTTCCAGCCGCGCCACATGAGATCGAGCAATGGTATCTGGGGAAACTTGGGCGCCACGCCGATGCCGCCGTTGACGCCGTCGACCGCGCGCATCAACGCCTCGGCGGCCTTGAGCGGTAAATCGGCCGGAATGCCTGCGCCGGCCGCCGGTGTGGCAAGCTTGCCGAGCTCGGCCCGGAGCGCGCCGGCGTGCTGCATCAGCTTGTCGCGCTCGCGTCCGTAGGCGTCGGACACCGCGCGCAGCACTTCGGGAAAACCCGGCCGGCCCCAGCGCGCCGTCGGCGGATAATAGGTGCCACCGAAGAACGGCTCGCCCGCTGGCGTCAGGAACATGGTCAGCGGCCAGCCGCCCTGTTCGCCCATCAGCATGAGCGCGTGCTGATAGATGGCGTCGAGGTCCGGCCGCTCCTCGCGGTCGACCTTGACGCTGACAAAGCGCTCGTTCATCAGCGCGGCGATCTCGGGATTCTCAAAGCTCTCGTGTGCCATGACGTGGCACCAGTGGCAGGCGGCGTAGCCGACCGAGAGCAGGATCGGCTTGTCCTCCTGGCGCGCGCGCGCGAGCGCCGCCGGTCCCCACGGCTGCCAGTGCACCGGATTCTCGCGATGCTGGAGCAGATAGGGGCTGGTCTCGTGCGTCAGCGCGTTGGTGGTCATCCGTCTATGAACCTCGTTGATGCCGGTCCGGTTTCGCGCGCTAGGGGCGTGCCTGCGCACGCGCCGGCTTGGTTTTGCGCAAATAATGACGATGCGCTTTGGCGCGATTGCCGCAGGCGCGCATTGTACACCAGCGCCGCGTGCCGCCTTTGCTGTCGTCGAGGAAGAGCCAGCGGCATTTCTCGTTCGCACAGAGCCGCACCCGCGGCAATCGTTCGCCGGTGAGCAGATCGCCGGCCGACCAAATGACCGGCGCCAGCAGACTGGCGACGGCCGGAACGGCGGGCGGCAACCGCCAGCAATTGCCGGCGGCGGCGACCATCACCGCAACGCGGCCGGGCGCGCCTTCGAGCAAACGGTTCAGCGTTTCGACATCGGCGACCGCCGGCCGGGCGTTATCGGCGGTCGCGCTGAACAGCCGGTAGATCGTCTCGCGAGTCGCAATCGCCTCGTCAAATAACGTCGCAGCGTCGCGCGCGTTGCGTTGCGCCCATTGCCGAAGCTCGTCCGCGCGCGTCGCGTCGAGCGACTTCGCGGTCTCGCACCAAGCCACCAGGTCGGCGAAGGCGTGCAGTTTCTCCGTCGGTTGGTCGCTCGGCCGCCACGCCCGGCTGTTGGCATAGGCGAGGCAGAGGTCTTCCGGCGGCGCCGGAATCAGGCGCGGGCCGTCATTTCGGCGGTCAGCCTCGCTCATAGCCCATACATACTAACCATCTATGTAGTTGACAAGGCCTGCCCGCGCAATTATAACCACCAAGATAGTTATATATCCTCGACGCCCAGGTGCTGGCTGGGTGAGTAGGAGAAGAAAATGGCCAACTCGATGAATCTCGTTATCGCCGGGCCGGGCCGCGCGCGCGGCCCGGCGCGTAACGCCGCAGACCGCCGGAACCTGATTCTCGGCGTCACCTCTGGTTTGCTGGTCGTCCTGTGTTGGGCAGGATGGGTGGTGGCGACGCGCTTCGCGGTGACGACGCACCTCCGGCCAGTCGACGTCGCCTTCTTGCGCTATCTGGTGCCGGCCATCGTGTTGCTACCGGTATTGATGCGTCGCGGCTTCGGGCCGCGGCAGATCGGCGTCGCGCGCACGGCGATGCTGGTCGCCGGCGCCGGTTTACCGTTTCTTCTGGTCGCGTCGACGGGCATGAAATTCGCGCCGGCGTCGGATGTCGGCGCGGTCATGGTCGGCACGATGCCCGTGTTCGTCGCGGTGTTTTCAGCGTTGGTCAATCGCGAGCGATTCGAGCGGATCCGCGTGCTCGGCTTCCTTCTCGTCGTTCTGGGAATCGCCGGCATCGCGGCGCACGGGTTGTTCGACTTCCATTCCGGCGCATGGCGCGGGCATTTGCTGTTCCTCGCTGGCGCGGCGATGTACGCGATCTTCACCGTGACGTTCCGGCGCTCCGCCATCGGGCCATGGCATGCGGCGGCGATCGTCAATTTCTATTCGCTGCTGCTGATCACGCCGGTCTATTTCCTGTTTTGCGAGCCGCGCGTGCTGTCGGCGACGCCGAGCGAAATCGTGACGCAGGCGCTGATCCAAGGCGTCGTCGCCGGCATCGTCGCGCTGTATTTCTATGGCGATGCCGTGCGCCGGCTTGGCGCGTCGCGCGCGGCGGTGCTCGGCTCATTCACGCCAGTGGTTGCGGCGCTGGCCGGAATTCCCTTGTTGGGCGAGGTTCCGAACGCGGTCGCGTGGCTCGCGATCCTTGCCGTCAGTGCCGGCGTCGTGCTGGCGAGCCATGGCAGTCTGGCGCAAACACGCCGGCGGTGACCGGCATTTCGCCTAGGCTTCCTCGAAATTGAGCGCGAAGTCGCCCGGCTGCGGCCCCCAAAGATAGAGCGAGTCTTCAGGCGGATGATCGCCCGGCTGCCATGAACCGTCGGCCGGGATCTGGTCGATGTCGCAGAAATATTCGGCCAGGCTGCTCCACGGATCGCGCAGGTAGTGGAAGAAGTTCGAGCCGAGCACGTGGCGGCCGAAGCCCCAGCCGCTCTTCCAGCCCTTGTCGATCATGCGCACGGCCCCGTGGCCGACCTGGTCCATGCTGCCGACCTCGAAGCTGGCGTGGTGGAAACCCGCTCGCGCGTCGGCCAAAAGCGCGACGACGTGATGGTCGCCGCCGCCCGGCAAATGCAGGAACGAAATGATGCCGGGCACGCGGTCGCTGACTTTCATGCCGAGCATCTCGATGTAGAACGCGACCATTTGGTCAAGCCGCGGCGTGTGCAGCAGCACATGACCGAGGCGATGGGGCCGCGCCGGGTGGCGCGTCGGCGCGCCGCGCTGGCCGGTGCGCTGGTAGTGGCCGGGCGAGTTGATGGCGAAAGCCGGCGCCGTGCGCCACGGCTTCGGACTTTCCGGCCGCACGTTAATCGCATGGCCGTCCGGATCCTCGAGCCACAGGCCGCCGCCGAAGGCGTTATGCGGCGCGTCGATTTCCTTGATGCCGCGTTGCTGCATGCGCGCGCGGATGGCGGCGATGCCCTTATCGTCGCTGCCGAACTGCAAATGGTTGAGCCGCTTCTTCATACCTTCGACCAGGAACACCTGATCCTGGTCGCGGCCGTCGCAGCGGAAGGCGAGAACGCCGTCGCGCTCGCCCGGCGTCAGGCCGAAGGTCGTATAGAATTTTTGCCCGGCCTTGAGGTCGGGCACGGTGAGCGCGTAACTCAGCAGTGACTGCACCGACATCGGCGTCCTCCTGCGATCTGGCTGCGGTGCGGCTCTTCTCCGGCGGCTGCGCGGCGGGCGAACAACTTATATATCCCCGTGATCCGCCTTTTGCATCACACTCGCCCGGCTTATGGACGGCGACACGATTTACGCTTTTGCCACTGCGCCCGGCCGCGCCGGCGTTGCGCTGTTGCGGCTTTCCGGACCGCAGGCCGGCGCCGCGTTGCGTGCGCTGGCTGGGCAACTGCCCACGCCGCGCCGCGCGCTCGTCACGCGCTTCAGCGATCCACGCAGCGGCGAACTTATCGATCGCGGCATCGCGTTGTTCTTTCCGGCGCCGCGCAGCCTTACTGGCGAGGATATAGCCGAGATTCACGTGCACGGCGGCCGCGCCGTGGCGGCGGCGCTGCTCGACGTGCTGGCCGCGCAACCGGGTTTGCGGCTGGCCGAGCCCGGCGAGTTTTCGCGGCGCGCGTTCCTCAACGGCAAGCTCGACCTGACCGAAGCCGAAGGTATCGCCGATCTGGTCGCGGCCGAGACGGCAGCGCAACGACGCCAGGCGCTGCGTCAAATAGCGGGCGAAGCCGGCCGGCTCTATGAAGCTTGGCGCACGCGCCTGTTGCGCGCGCAGGCGCGCGTCGAAGCCGAAATCGATTTTCCCGACGAAGGCTTGCCGGCCGACCTCGCCGCTGCGGTTGCCGCGCAACTTGCTGAAATCAAAGGTGAAATAACGGATTTTTTGGGCGATGGCCACCGCGGCGAACGGTTGCGCGATGGTCTTGCAGTCGCCGTGCTCGGTCCACCCAACGCTGGCAAGTCGAGCCTGGTGAATGCGCTGGCGCGGCGCGAGGTGGCGATCACCGCTGCGACCGCCGGCACGACGCGCGACGTCATCGAGGTCGCGCTCGATCTCGCGGGATTTCCGGTAACGCTGGCCGACACCGCCGGCTTGCGCGACGCACGCAACGCGATCGAGGAAGAGGGCGTGCGTCGGGCGCGGGCGCGCGCCGCGTCAGCGGATTTGAAACTCGTCGTCGTCGACGCGACCAAACCCAAGGAAAAGAATTCGCTCGCTGCACTGATCGACGACGACACCATCGTGGTCGCCAACAAGATGGATCTCACGCCGGGCGACGACGTGGCGTGGGCCGACGCGCTCGGCGCCGGCGCGGCGGTAAAAATTTCGGTGGCGACTGGCACGGGCATGGCGGCCCTCGAGGCACGACTCGGCGGCGAGATCGCGCGGCGCTTCGGCGGCGAGTCGGCGCCGCTGATCACGCGTGCCCGCCACCGCCAGGCGCTCGAAGCGGCGTGCGCGGCGCTTGACCGCTATCCACGGGCCGGCGCGCCCGAACTCGCTGCTGAAGAGCTGCGTCATGCGGTGCGGGCGCTTGGCCGTATCACCGGCCGCGTCGGCGTCGAAGATTTGCTCGATGTCGTGTTCCGCGAGTTCTGTATCGGCAAGTGAAAATGAGCCAAAAACACGAACATTTCGTGATTTCACAGCGTTAATACCACATCATATAGTATTAGTTCGTGAAACGTTCCGAGGTCGAATCGATCTCGGCTTACCAGATTTCGGTCATGGCTTGCCGACGCCGGTTAATATTGGTGGGTGACTATGTGACGTCTCCGTGAACTTTCAAGATATTGGGATTCGGCAAAATACTATTTCGTATTACTAGAACCGGATCGCTGGCCCAAAAACAGTGTTTCACGTGAAACACCTATCGCGCTCGGCTTTACTCGCTGCCGTGCCATCCGTAGATTGCCGCGATGCACCGGTGCGACGTGATTGTCATTGGCGGCGGCCACGCCGGCTGCGAGGCTGCCGATGCGTCGGCGCGACTCGGCGCACGCACGCTGCTGCTGACGCATCGCCGGTCGACCATCGGTGAGATGTCCTGCAACCCGGCCATCGGCGGTCTGGCCAAGGGGCATTTGGTGCGGGAAATCGACGCGCTCGACGGTGTCATGGCGCGCGCGATCGACCGGGCCGGCATCCAGTTCCGCATGCTCAACCGGAGCAAAGGCCCGGCAGTCCGCGGTCCACGGGCGCAAGCCGACCGCAAACTCTATCGCCAAGCCGTGCAGGATCTGCTCGCGGCGCGGCCGGGTCTTGAGATCCGCGAAGGCGAGGCGGCGGCGCTGATATTCGACACTGCGGGCCGTTGCACTGGGGTGGAAACCGGCGACGGCATAAGGCTTTCGGCTGGTGCCGTGGTGATCACCACCGGCACTTTCCTACGCGGACTCATCCATATCGGCGACGCCAAAACCGAAGCCGGCCGGGTTGGCGAGGCGCCGTCGGTCCGCCTGGCGCAGAGCCTGATGCAGGCCGGTTTTGCTCTCGGCCGGCTCAAGACCGGCACGCCGCCGCGGCTTGACGGCAAGACCATTGATTGGTCCGCGCTCGAGGCCCAGCCGGGCGACGAGCCGCCGGAGCCGTTTTCCTTCCTGACCCAGCGCATCACGACGCCGCAGATCGTCTGCCATATCACCGCAACGACGCCGGCCAGCCACGCCCTGATCCGCGCCAATCTGCACCATGCGCCGATGTATTCCGGCCAGATCGACAGCGTCGGACCGCGCTATTGCCCGTCGATCGAGGACAAGGTGGTGCGCTTTGCCGAACGCGAGCGGCATCAGATTTTCCTCGAGCCGGAAGGGCTCGACGACGATACGGTTTATCCCAACGGCATTTCGACTTCGCTGCCGGCAGCGATTCAGGCCGAGTTGCTGACCACGATCCCGGGCCTCGAACGCGCCCGTATGGTTCGGCCGGGCTATGCCATCGAGTATGATTTCGTCGACCCGCGCGAGCTTCGGCCGACCCTCGAAACCCGCAGGATTCCTGGGCTTTTCTTGGCGGGTCAGGTCAACGGCACGACCGGATATGAGGAGGCGGCGGCGCAGGGCTTGGTCGCCGGCCTAAACGCGGCGCTGACGGCCGCGGGCGGCGGCCGAGAATTCGTCCTTGACCGCGCCAGCGCCTATATCGGCGTGCTGATCGACGACCTTGTTTCACGTGGAACAAGCGAACCCTATCGCATGTTCACGTCGCGCGCCGAATACCGGCTTACACTCCGTGCCGACAATGCCGACCAGCGTTTGACGCCCATCGGTATGGCGCTTGGTTGCGTTGGTCCAGAGCGGCGGTTCGCTTACGCCGCCAAGGCCGAAGCGCTCGCCAGCGCCCGCGCCTTGATCCGCCGGCTGAGCATGACGCCGAGCGAGCTGCGCCGCCGGGGTCTCGCGATCAATGCGGACGGCATTCGGCGGTCAGCGGCCGACTTGCTGGCGTATCCCGAAATCGACTTGGCCCGGCTAGCGGCCATTTGGCCGGAACTGGCCACAATTCCGCGACCGATCGCCGAGCAGCTGGAGGTCGATGGCCGCTATTCCGGCTATCTCGAGCGGCAGGCCGAGGAAATTGCTGCCTTCCGCCGCGACGAGGCGCTGAAGCTGCCATCCGATCTGGACTATGACGCGATCGGCTCGCTGTCGGCGGAAATCCGGACCAAGCTGCGCGCCAGCCGACCTGAAACCCTGGGTGCTGCAGCGCGGGTTTCGGGGGTCACGCCGGCGGCCCTGTTCGCGCTGCTGCGCCATGTACGGCGGCCCGCGGCATGATGCTTCAGGTCAATGACCGCCCGGTCTCGACCCGCCTGACGCCGGAAGGCTTCGCCAAGCTCGCGCTTGTTTCACGTGAAACGCTGGAGCGTCTCCAGGCCTATGTGGCGTTGCTGACCGCCTGGAATCGGCGGATCAATCTGGTCAGCGCCAATACCATCGGCGATGTCTGGCGTCGGCACATTCTCGACTCGGCCCAGCTGCTGCCATTGCTTCCGGACGGCGCGCGGATCGTGGTCGATGTCGGCAGCGGGGCGGGGTTGCCCGGTCTGGTGCTCGCGATTCTCGGCGTGCCCGAAGTCCATCTGGTCGAAAGTGATCAGCGCAAAGCAGCATTCTTACGCGAGGCCCAACGCGTTACGGGGGCACCGGCCACCGTCCACGGCCAGCGCGCCGAGCGAATGGCGCCGATTGCCGCCGACGCCATCGTGGCGCGTGCGGTCGCGCCTGTGGATAACCTACTACTAATGGTGGACAAATTCCGTGTACCCCACACTATATGCTTATTTTTGAAGGGTAAGGGGGTCGAAGAGGAATTGACCCATCTGCCACCGACGCTGAAGATGAAGCTGCAGATTCTGCCGAGCCGGAGCGATCCAACCGGCCGCATCCTGCGTCTCGAAGGACCTTGATGGAACCGATGGCGCAAACTGCCGAGCTGCACCCCGCGATCGGTCCCGCGGCGCCGGCCCGGATCATCGCCATCGCCAACCAGAAAGGTGGCGTCGGCAAGACCACGACGGCCATCAACCTCGCCACGGCCCTGGCCGCGGCTGGCGAAACCGTCCTGCTGGTCGATTTCGATCCGCAGGGCAACGCCTCGACCGGTCTCGGAATCTCCCGGCAAGCCAGAACCGTAACGAGCTACGACGTGCTGTTGGGCGCGCGCGATCTCGCCGCCGCCGTGGTGCAAACCGCCGTGCCGCGGCTCGCCATAGTGCCGGCGTCGGTCGACCTGTCAGGCGCTGAGCTCGAGCTGGTCGATGCCGAGCGCCGCGAATACCGGTTGCGCGATGCGCTGGCGGGCAAGCTCGGGCAGTTTCGCTACGTGCTGATCGATTGTCCGCCGTCGCTTGGCCTGCTGACGCTCAACGCGCTGGTCGCGGCGCACGCCGTGCTGGTTCCGCTGCAATGCGAATTCTATGCGCTCGAGGGTCTGTCGCATCTGGTAAAGACGATCGAGCGCGTCAAAGGAAAACTCAATCCGGCGCTCGAGATCCAAGGTGTCGTGCTGACCATGTTCGATCGTCGCAACAATCTCTCTGACCTGGTCGCCGCCGACGTGCGCGGGCACTTTGGTGCCAAGGTTTATGAAACCGTGATCCCACGCAACGTACGCATCTCCGAGGCGCCGTCGCACGGCAAGCCGGTGCTGCTTTACGATTTTCGTTGCCCCGGCGCGCAAGCCTACGTCCATCTCGCGGGCGAGGTGCTCAAGCGCGAACGCTCGCTGCTCGAGCGTATCGCGTCATGATCGAAAAGCGCGGACTTGGCCGTGGTCTGTCGGCGTTGCTCGGTGAGGATGCATCGGCGCCCGAGCGCGATGCCGCGGCTCCAGCCAAAGGCACACGTACCGTGGCGATCGACCAGATCTATCCCGGCTGGTTTCAGCCGCGGCGCAATTTCGACGAGAGCGAGTTGAGCGCGCTCGTCGAGAGCATCGTGGCACAAGGCATTCTCCAGCCGTTGCTGGTGCGGCCGCACCCGAAATTCGCAGGCGCTTTCGAGATCCTCGCCGGCGAGCGCCGCTGGCGCGCGGCACAGCGTGCGCATCTGCACGAAGTGCCAGTTTTGGTGAAGGAGATCGGCGACCGCGAGGCGCTCGAGATCGCGCTGGTCGAAAACATCCAGCGCAGCGACCTCAACGCCATCGAGGAGGCACAGGGCTACAAGCGGCTGATCGACGAATTCGGCCACACCCAAGAGGCGCTGGCGACAGCGCTCGGCAAAAGCCGCAGCCACATCGCCAATCTGCTGCGATTGCTGATGCTGCCGCAGGAGATCAAGGACATGGTCGCCGACGGCCGGCTGAGCATGGGTCACGCGCGCGCGCTGGTCGGGCTCGAGGCCGAAAAGGCGCTGGCATTGGCGCAGACGATCGTGCGCGACGGCTTGAGCGTGCGCGAGGCCGAACGCGCCGCCAAGCCGCCGGAAGAGACGCAATTCGTCACGAGCAAGCCGCGCGGCGGCCGCCGGCGCGACGCCAACATCGTCGCGCTCGAACGCGAGCTGTCAGAAGCGTTGGGTCTCAAAGTCGAGATCGCATTCGACGGCAAGCGCGGCGCACTCACCATCCGTTATGCGTCGCTCGACCAGCTCGACGACGTGCTCAACAAGCTGCGCGCCAAGCCCTGAGACGATGGCCGCGAAGGCGCCCATCGCCGTTGTCGCCGCTTCCGTCACGCCCAATGCGAAACCATCGGCTTATCCCGAGCCGTTCTATTCGCGCGTGCTCGGACGCCAGAAACGCCAACTCGGCGATGTTTTCGGCCTGACGCATTTTGGCGTCAACTTGACACGGCTCGCGCCGGGCGCGATCTCGGCGCTGCGGCATGCGCATTCGGCGCAGGATGAATTCATTTATATCGTCGAAGGCGAACCGGTCTTGGTGACCGACGCCGGCGAGACGCCGCTCAAGCCGGGCATGTGTGCGGGCTTCAAGGCGGCCTCAGGCGACGCGCACCACCTGATCAACCGCACGACGCGCGAAGTGATCTATCTCGAGGTCGGCGACCGCGGTGTCCCGGATGACGTCGCCTATCCCGACGACGACATCCGTGGCACCCACGATGCCGCAGGCAAGCGAATCTTCCTGCACAAAGACGGCCGGCCGTTCGATTGAGACGCGCGCCGCCGCCTCAGGCGGCTTTGGTGGTCATCATCTTCTTCCGCGCATCGTCGAGGGACAGCTTGGCGACGCCGACAATATGCGACGCTTCAGGATATTGCTTCGCCGTCAGCCATTCCTCGATGAAGTCCAACCAGTCCACCACCAAATCAATTTCCGACGTTTCCATAGGCAACTCTCCCCGAATGATTTTGCTCTCCGGGTGCGCCAGCTATGCCCTGGTTTATGTATCCTGCCACAGATTCGCCCCGCGCGATCAACTGATCACCATCGGCGTCACGACGCCCGTTGCGATTCCGCCTGCATGGCGCCGCGCGCAATGCGCAATAATGCGGCGCGACAAATAGTTTCATCCTTCATGCCCGACGATTTGGCTTGGCGCTCAGCCTCGACGAGCGCTGCCAACACCGCCGCGCCGCGCCGCGCCGGCCAGAGCCGCAACTGACGCTTGAAACTATCTCTGAGCTTGAAGAACAGGGGCGGCCGTACCGCGGCAATCGCCTCGTCCACGCCGGCGCCCTCATCGAGCCGCGCCGCCGTCCGGTGAAGTTGCGTGAAATGCCGCAGAGCGGCGCGCAGAATGCGGATCGGCGATTCGCCTTCGGCCAACGCCCGCGTCAGCGCGCGCTCGCACGCGGCCGGGTTGCCTTCGGCAGCGGCGAGGATGGCGTCGTCGAGCGACAAATCGGCGCTGTCGCCGACCAACACGGCCGCCTCGTCGAGCGACACCGTGCCGCCGTCGCCGGCATAGAGCGCTAGCTTCTCCAGCTCTTTTCGGCTCAAAGCGCGGTCGCCACCCAACGACGAGACCAAGTAAGCCAGCGCGTCGGCCGCCAAGGTGATGCGGTGGGCGCGCGCGACTTCGCGCACCAGCGCCTCGATCTCACGCGGTCCGTCGAGATAACAGGCAATCGCGGCGGCGTTCTTGGCGCTCTCGAAAGCACGGCGCAGACTCGAACGCGGCTTGAGATCGCCCCCCTCGACGATCACGAAGCCGTCGCCGGCCGGCGGATCGGCAAGATAGCGTGCGAACAGCGCGCCAACGGCATCGCCGGCGTCGGTCACATGCACCAAGCGCCGGCCGCCCATCAGCGACAGCTGCGCCGCCTCGTCGTGCAAGCGCGTCGGCGCCGCGAGCAGCCCGTCCGCCGCCAGCGCAGCGACCCGGAAGGCGTCCTTCGGATCGGGAACGATGGCGCGCGCCAGACGCGCAGCGCGCTCGCCGACCAGGCCGCGATCGGGTCCATAGACCAGGCAGGCGCGCATGGTCGGATCGGGCGCCGCGAGAAAGGATTCGATGCGGCGAGGCTCGAGTTTCACCGGCTCAGCGCGCGGCCGTCTGGCGCTGCGACCACAGCGACAGTTGCATGTAGATGGCGTCGGCGAGATCTTGGATGGCGCGCTCGCGCGCATCGTTCTCGGCGACGGTTGCCGCCCAGGCGTCGTCTTGCAGGTTGAAGGCGCTGACGGTTCGGCTGCTACCGGTGATGCTGGTGCCGTCACCGCGCAATGAATAGCTCGCGCCGGCGTTGATTTCCGAACGGGTCGACGTGGCATTGCGTTGGATGCCGAGATCGGACCGGCTCAAAGTCAAAGTAACTTTCAGCGTATAGCGTGTCGCCAGCAGCGCGCCGCGCGGGTTGAGCTTCTCGCGCAGCGCCAGCTCCAGCAGCTGGCCTTCGCGGTTTTCGATCGGGTCGACCTTGATGGCGGCAAGCCTGGGATCGTATTCGCCCGCGGTGTGACCGCCGTATAGCGGATGGAAACCGCAGCCGGCGAGCGGTGCAGCGGCAAGGGCCGCCAGGATGCCGCGCCTAGACCACGACATTGACGATCCGATTGGGCACGACGATGGTCTTACGCGGTGTCTTGCCGGCCAGCGCGGTGATGACATTCGGCAGGGCGAGCGCCGCTTGGCGCGCATCGGCCTCGCCGACGTCGCGCGGCACCTCGATCGTGCCGCGCAGCTTGCCGTTGACCTGAACCGCCAGCGTCACCGTCTCGGCGACGGCGAGAGCGGCGTCGGCCTTCGGCCACGGCTCGTCCGCCAGCAGCCGCTGATGGCCGAGCGCTTGCCACAACGCCTCGGCGAGATGCGGCATCATCGGACCGACGAGGCGCACCGCCGCTTCCAGCGCCTCGCGCACGACCGCCGCATTGGCATCGGGCTTGGCTTCGATGGCGTTGGTGAGCTCGCGGACGCGCGCGATCGCCCGGTTGAAGCGGAATTTGTCGAGATCGTCGGTGACCAGCACGACGGTCTGGTGGGTGACGCGCCGGAGATCCTGGTCGGCGGCCGCAAGCTTCGCCGGAATTGCCACGCCGGGCGGCGGCAACGGGTCGTTACGCTCCGCAACTAGTCTCCACAGCCGGTTGGCGTAGCGCCAAGCGCCTTCGATGCCGGCGTCGGTCCATTCGAGGTCGCGTTCGGGCGGGCTGTCGGACAGCAGATAGAGCCGTGCGGTATCGGCACCGTAGGCGTCGACGATGGTCTCGAGTCCGACCACGTTCTTCTTCGATTTTGACATCTTCTCCATGCGCCCGACGGTCACCGGCCGACCCTTGGCGTCATGCCAGGCGCTATTGTCGTCGTGCCGGACCTCCTCGGGGAAGAGCCAATTTCCGGCGGCGTCCTGATAGGTTTCGTGGCAGACCATGCCTTGGGTGAACAGGCCGGCAAATGGCTCCTTGAGCGCCAGATAACCGCAGCGTTCGAGCGCGCGGGTGAAGAAGCGCGAATAGAGCAGGTGCAGCACCGCGTGCTCGATGCCGCCGATGTACTGGTCGACGGGCATCCAATAGGCGACGTCCTTGCGTTCGAAGGCGGTGGGCGACCGGGGCGAACAAAACCGCGCGAAATACCACGAACTTTCGAAGAAGGTATCGAAGGTGTCGGTTTCGCGCCGTGCCTTGGCGCCGCAGCGCGGGCAAGCGACGTGTTTCCAGGTCGGATGGCGGTCGAGCGGATTGCCCGGCTCGTCGAACGTCACGTCGTCGGGCAGACGCACTGGCAGGTCCTTTTCCGGCACCGGCACGATGCCGCATGTCCCGCAATGGATCACGGGAATCGGACAGCCCCAATAGCGCTGTCGCGATACGCCCCAATCCCGGAGCCGCCATATCGTCGCGCCGGCGCCGGCCTCGCGCTTTTCGATCTCGGCGATGGCGCGGCGCTTGGCCGCCGGCACGTCGAGTCCGTCAAGGAACCCCGAATTGATGTGCGTACCATCGCCGGTATAGGCCTCGTCGGCGATCGCGAAGCTTTTGGCGTCGGCATCGGGCGGCAGCACCACGGGCGTCACCGGCAGCTTGTATTTGCGCGCGAATTCCAGATCGCGCTGGTCGTGCGCCGGACAGCCGAAGATCGCGCCCGTGCCGTATTCCATCAACACGAAATTGGCGACGTAGACCGGCAGGTTGCGCTTGGTGTCGAACGGATGCGCCGCCTTGACGCCGGTGTCGTAACCCATCTTCTCGGCGGTCTCGATCGCCGCCTCGCTGGTACCCATGCGATTGCACTCGGCGATGAAGTCGCGCAGCTTCGTGTCACGTTCTGCCAGCGCCTCGGCCAGCGGATGGTTGGGGGCGACCGCGACGAAGGACGCGCCGAACAACGTGTCGGGCCGGGTGGTGAACACCTCCAGCCGGTCGTCGCGTCCGTTCAGCGCGAAGAAGACACGCGCGCCTTCCGAGCGGCCGATCCAATTCTCCTGCATCAGCTTGACGCGCTCGGGCCAGCGTTCGAGCGTCGCCAGCGCATCGAGCAGCTCGGATGCGAACGCGGTGATCTTGAGGAACCACTGCGATAACAGGCGCTTTTCGACCGGCGCGCCGGACCGCCAGCCGCGGCCGTCGATCACCTGTTCGTTCGCGAGCACCGTGTTCTCGACCGGATCCCAGTTGACCCACGATTCCTTGCGGTAGGCGAGGCCCGCCGCCAGGAAATCGAGAAACATTTTCTGTTCGTGCTTGTAATAGTCGGGATGGCAGGTGGCGATCTCGCGCCGCCAGTCATAGGCGATGCCCATCCGCTTCAGCTGCTCGCGCATCACCGCGATGTTCGCCAACGTCCAATCGCGCGGATGCTTGCCGGACGCCATCGCCGCGTTCTCGGCCGGCAGGCCGAATGCATCCCAGCCCATCGGATGCAGCACGTTGAAGCCCTGCGCGCGTTTGTACCGCGCGACCACGTCGCCCATTGTGTAATTGCGGACGTGACCGACGTGCAGTTTCCCCGACGGATAGGGAAACATCTCGAGCACGTAGTATTTCGGGCGCGCCGGGTCGGTCTCGACCTCGAAGCTCTTGCGCTCGCGCCAGACCCGTTGCCAGTGCTCTTCGTTTTCTTTCGCGTTATACCGCGCCATCGCGCGAGGGCCGCGGCCTATTGCTGGTTCGAGGCTGTGCTCAGACGGATCTGGCGCGCCCGCGCGAGGATGGCGTTTTCGAGATCGACCGACGTGTTCTTGTCGACCGGCGCGTCGACCCAGTTGCCTTTGCTGTCGCGCGCCTGGCGGAAGACGCTGGCGCGCACGCCGTCGGCGCGCAGATCGCGGTTGAGGATGAAGATATTGACCTTGAAGCGCTCGTCCGGCGTCTGCGGCGGGCTGAACCAGTCGGTGATGATGACGCCGCCGAACGGATCGGCCGAGGCCAGCGGCATGAACGAAACGGTGTCGAGGCTCGCATGCCACAGGAACGAATTGACGCCAACACCCGGCGCCCCGCCACCGCCGCTGTTGCTGGCGGTGTTATTGTTGTTGAAGAAGAGCGACAGGACCGAGCGGTTGCTGTCAGTCTGGGTGCGCGGGTTGAACGACCCTTGCGTGCCCGCGATGTATTTCGGGTCGGTATGGTACGGGTCCTCGGCGCGCTGCTGGGCGTCAGGATCGTTGCCTTGCCAGCGGTCGTTATTGAACAGACCGCAACCACTCAGCAGCAAAACCGCGCCAAAGCACAGGAATCCGGCTTTCACGGATCGGTTGAACGCCATACCAACACTCCTCGGAGCTCCCCCCGGAGCTTGCAACCCCGGGTGTACCAATCTTAGCGCAGCGCCCCTCGGCCCGGCTATACCTTTGAAAACCCAGGGCTGTCCGGCCTGCGGCGTCCGCGGCCTTGACGGGCCGGTTGGCGCTGGCGAGCCTGCCGCATGTCCGATCCGGCCATGATTTCGATCGCCGCGCGGCTGGCTGCGGTGCGTGCGCAAATCGCCGCCGCCGCCCGGCAGGCCGGCCGTGCGCCTGACGCAGCCAGGCTGGTCGCGGTCGGCAAGACGCATCCGGCCAGCGCGATCGAAGCCGCATTGGTCGCCGGCCAACGCGATTTCGGCGAGAACCGGGTGCAAGAGGCGCAGGCGAAATTTCCGGCGCTGAAAGCGCGTTATCCGGACTTGCGGCTGCATCTCATCGGTCCGCTGCAAACCAACAAGGCGCGCGATGCCGTGCGGCTTTTCGACGTCATCCATACGCTCGATCGGCCGCGCCTGGCTGAATCGCTGGCGCGGGCAATGGAGCAGGAAGGCCGCCGCCCCGCTCTGCTCGTCGAGGTCAATGTCGGCAACGAACCGCAAAAGGCCGGTATTGCACTCGCGGCCGCCGATGGATTCATTGCCGAGTGCCGGACGCGCTGGCATTTGGCGCTCACCGGGTTGATGTGCATTCCGCCGGCCGATGCCGATCCGGCGTCGCATTTCGCCGCGCTCGCCGCGCTCGCGCGTCGCAATGGCTTGGCCGAGCTCAGCATGGGAATGAGCGGCGACTTCGCACTGGCCGTGGCGCACGGCGCGACGTTGGTGCGCGTCGGCACCGCGATCTTCGGGCCGCGGCCGCGGGTCTAGGTCGCCGCAACGACGACGCGGGACGTGGCGTCGGCTTCGGCCACGATACGGCGCAAATCGTCGGGAGCGAGCGCAACGCAGCCTTCGGTTGGTGTGTAATCCGCCGCGGCGACGTGCAGGAAGATGGCGCTGCCGGCGCCGGCGATGGCTGGATCGTCGTTGTAGCCCAACACCACCAGCAGGTCATAAAGCCGGTCGTTCCGCCACAACCGCTCGGCCCGCGCCCGGTACGGCAGCTTGACCGGCCGGTTATAGGCGACATCGGCGGGATCGTCGCACCAGCCGTCATCGTTGGTGATCGGCGCCGTCGGCAGGCGCGTTACCGGCACGACGCCGCGGTCGGGCCGATATAAGAGCCGCCGCATGACGAAGGCGCCGGCAGGTGTCGCGCCGTCGCCTTCGCGCTTGGTCGCGCGCACACCGCCCTTACCGAGGGCGCAGCGTAGATGTTGCGCGCCCCAACGCGCCCAGCCGGCGGGTTCGACCAGCAGATCCATCGCCCCCTCTATAGCCGATCGGCGCAGAAGCTGCGCGTCGGCCACGCCATGTATGGTTAAGTTAACCATAAGTATTCGTATTAACTATACTTTTCATATAATTAACCACTACTTTGCATTGATTTAGTCTCAAGGTAAATATATCTTCATGATTAATAGAAAGACCGAAACAGGTCTGTCGTTCAGGAAGGATGTTCGAAGCCCGCGGAGGCGCATCTCCGCTGGTCCCCTCCCGGTAGGTGCTCTTCGCGGCGCTCCGGACTCCTTCTCCGACGGCCTTTCTCGGTCAAACGCGGCGACTGCGGATCGACCCTTCCCCCTCCCAGGGTCATCCGCGGACCGCTCGCCAACAGGGATACGGAGAGTTGACATGAAGGGTTCCATCCGGACGTTCGCCAAGCATTCGGCCGCCGCAGTCGCGCTCCTGGCACTGATGGACGGCGCCGCGCTGGCCGCGCAGATTTCCCCCAATCCCAACCCGGCGGGCACCACGATCACGCCCGCGACCGGCACCAACGATTCGAACGCCGCGCCGACGACGTATCTCAACCAGGGCGCGATCGACATCGGCGGCAATGCCGGGACGACCTTCACCAACAATTCCGGCGCGACGCTCAACAACGATGGACAGAATACGCCGAGCGCCACCAACGGCACGATCTCGGTTCACAACGGCGGCACGCTCCAGAACAACGGCACCCTCAACAACATCAATCAGGGCAACATCGCCGCCAACGGCACCAACGGCGCCACCCTCAACAACACCGGCAGCCTGACCAACAGCGGGTCGACGATCCTGAGTGAGCTCGACGCGCTCATCAGCAACGCCGGCACGTTCCTCAACAACCTGGCCGCCACGTTCACCAACGCGACCGGCGCGGTGTTCAGCAACGCTTCAAGCGGCGTTGCCCTCAACATGAACACGGGCACGACGTTGGACAACCAAAGCGCCGGCAATGGCGGCAACGCCGGCGTGCAGAACACCGGCACCGTCATGAACATGCTGGGCGCGACCCTGCACAACGAGTCGGGTGCGACCATCGACAACACCGGCACGACCGGCCAGATCTACAACCTGACCAGCGGCTCGTTGCTCAAGAACGACGGGTCGATCACCAACGAACAGGGCGCCCAGCTCTATAACCAGGGCAGCGCGGGGCTCGCCAACACGGGCACGATCACCAATAAGACGAACGGTCAGATCTACAACCAGGGCAATTCCACCCTGAACAATTCCGGCACCATCGACAATCAGGCGACCGGCCAGTTCTCCAACCAGGGCGGCGCCGAGCTGAACAACGGGTTTAATGGCACCAGCACCACCGGCGGCTCGTTGACCAACGAGGGCACCTTCACCAACGCCGGCGCCAATACCCGACTCAACAACGAAGGCACCGCCACGCTGACCAACAGCGGCACGCTGACCAACACCAATGGCGCGTCCATCAACAACACCTCGACCGCCGCCATCGGCATCCAGAACACCGGCGCGGGCGCGACCTTCACCAACCAGGGCGGCGGCCAGATCGTCAACACCGGCGCGATCACCAACCAGACCGGCGGCACGCTGTCGAATCTCGGCGCCGGCACGACGCTGCACAACATGTCGGGTGGGCTGCTAACCAACGACGGGACGGGTGTGTCTACGACGACCCTGCTGAATGACAACGCGACGCTGACCAACGAAGGCACCCTGACCAATACCGGCGCCAACGCGCACTTCACCAACCAGGATCACGGCACCTTCACCAACAACGGCACCTGGAACAACACCGCGGGCGCCGCCTTCACCAACGACCCGGCTTCGACCGTCAACAACGGCGCCACCGTCAACTCGGGCGGCTCGACCATCACCAGCAACGGCCTGGGCTCGACCTTCGACGACACGCTGACCGGCACGATCCACAACACCGACACCGGCTCGACCATCGCCAACCAGAACCAGTCGGCGATGACCAACGAGGGTGCGATCACCAACGAGAACAACGCCGCGTTCGTAAACCAGACCGGCGGCTCTTTCTCCAACAACACAGGCGCCACAATATTGAACGCGACTGGCGCCAGAATCACCAATGACGGCACCTCGAGCGCGCCGACGAGCGCCTTCACCAACAAAGGCACCATCGACAACAACGCCACCGCGTCGATCGACAACAAGGGCGCGAATGCGCAGTTCACCAACACCGGCATTGGCACGGCGATCAACAACACCGGCGCGATGGTCAACCAGACCGGCGCCTTCTTCAGTAACCAGGGCGGCGCGCTTATCGCCAACAGCGCCGTCGGCACGATCAACAACAGCGCGACGTTCACCAACGACGGCTCGACCGTGCAGAACACCAGCGCGGCCGCGACCGGCATCGACAATACCGCTACCGGCACGTTTACCAACGAGAACGGCGCGACTCTGACGAACCGAAGCCAAGCGAGTGTGACCAACGAAGGCACGCTCACCAACAAGACGGGTTCGACAATCCAGAACCTTGCCGACAACACCGGCGCGACCAACGTCGTCGCCACCTTCAACAACAACGGCGGCACGCTCACCAACACCGCCATGATCATGAACTCGGGCAACGTCACGGGTGCGAGCGCGACGGCCAAGGCGCTGTTCGAGAACACCAACGGCGGCACGCTTAACAACAATTCGGTCGGCACCATCACTAACGACGGCACCGGTAGCAACGGCCCTGGCCTCGCCGAGTTCGACAACGCGGCCGCGCTCAACAACGCGTCGGGCGCCTCGATCGACAACAAGGGCGCCAAAGCGACCTTCAACAACCAGAGCGGCGGCACCGTCACCAACAGCGGCAGCGTCACGAACGAACAAGGCGCGGCGCTCAACAACGTCGGCGGCGCGGCGGGTGCGGAATTCACCACGACCGGCGCGGGCGCGACCCTTCTCAACGAGACGGGTGGCACCATCACCAACGATGGCACCGGCGCCGGCAACGCTCATTTCAATGCGATCAGCGGCGGCACCATCACCAACGCGGCGGGCGCCTCGATCGATAACAAGGGCTCGAACGCCAACTTCCACGTCCATAACGGCGGCACGCTGACCAACAGCGGCTCGTTCCTCAACGAGCTGAGTGCGATCTTCACCACCCTCACCGGCGGCTTGACCACCAACAACGGCACCATCACCAACCAGACCGGCGGCAACGTCACGGTCCAGTCGGGCGCAACGCTCAACGGCACGGGCACCTACACCCAGACCGGCGCGACCAGCAACACCACGGTCGATGGCACCTGGACTCAGAATCTGACCGATATCGAGAACGGCAATCTCAACGGTTCCGGCACGGTCAACGGCGCGGTGTTCAACAACACGCCGTCCGGCACCGGCCCGGGTATCAGCGGCACGGGCACCGGTCTCACACTGACCGGCGCGGTCGCCGGTACCGGCAACTATTCCGGCACCGTGACGTTCCAAGGCTCGCTGTCGCCCGGCAACACCACTTCGTTCGCGGTCAATCCGAACAACCCGGACAAGACCTCGGGCACCTTCCTGCCGAACCCGACCCCGAACTTCCCGGTCGGCACCAACTCGGCCGCGGCGATCACCAGCACCGGCACCATGATCTTTGCGCCCAGCAACACGCTCTACATGGACGTGATGGCGCCGACCACGGGCGGCACAACCTATGACCAGATCAATACCGCGGCGGCGCAGCTCGGCGGCACCATGATCCTGGTTCCGAACTCGACCGTGGCGCCCGGCTCCTATGACCTGATCCACTCGGGCGCGAGCGGCATCACCGGCGACTTCAACGTCACCCAGATGCTGAACCTCGGCACGACCGGTACGTACCTCACGAGCAACACGGTGACGTCGGCCGACGACACCGCGGTGCTCGGCAGCGTCGCTTCGGATTACGGCCTCACCGGCGTCGACAACACGTTCAGCCAGATCGGCGGCAACGGCGCAGCGGGCCAGAACGGCACCAGCGTCGCTCCGTCGCTCACCACCGCGACCTCCGGCGCGACCTTCGCCACCGGCGGCAATGGCGGCAGTGCCGCCACCCCCGGCAACGGCGGCAGCGGTAATGCGACGAACGTCGTCACCGGCGCCGGCACCTCGCTGGCAGTCGGCAACGGCGGCACTGGCGGCGATGCCAGCGGCGTCGGCACCGGCGGCATCGGTGGCGCCGGCAGCGCCAACTCGGCCATGAACGGCGGGACCGGCTCGGCTAACGCCTTCTCGACCGGCGGCAACGGCGGCCTCGGCACCGGCGGCGACAACGGCGGCGCCGGCGGCACCGCCACCTCCGTGGCTAGTGCGATCAACGGCGTGACCGGCGTCACCGCGAACGTTACCGCGACCGGCGGCAACGGCGGCGGCGCCACCGGCGTCGGCGTCGGCGGTACCGGCGGCAACGCTTCGTCCATCGCCAATGCGGCGACCACCGACGCCATCAACCCCGCGAATGCCACCGCCACCTCGACCGGCGGCCAGGGCGGCAGCTCGAACGTTGCCGGCGGCACCGCGACCGCGAATGCCACGGCGTTTAGCGCCAGCGGCGGCCCGGTCGGTGCGAATGCGGTCGCCACGTCATTCCTCAACACAGCGACGGCGACGGCCAACGGCACTTCGACCGGCGGCGGCAGCGGCACGCTGACCACACCCCTCGTCGACGGCAACGGCAACGTGCTGCGCACCATCGGCAATGTCGGCTCGCAAGCCTCCGCGACGACCGACGGCGCCAATGCGTCGCCCAACACACCGTCCATCACGGCCGCTGGCTCGGCCACGATCGGCAGTCCGGCGACCTCGTTCGCCAATAGCACGTTCGCGCAGAACGTCTCGACCACGGCGCCGATCTCGCCGTTCAGCCAGACGAACCCGATCCCCGACAACAGCTACACGCTCGGCAACCTGATGCCGACCGGGCTCACCCCGGCCTTCTATACGGCCAATCCGGCGGCGAGCACGGCGTTCAACAATCCGGGCGCCTCGGTCATCGCCTCCGGCCTATTGGGCGTCGGTGCCACGGGCTCGATCTCGACCCCGCACACCTACACCTCGTCGCTCACCTTCACCGATACGGGCACGAACGCGGCGGGCCGCAATGTGATCGTCAGCCTGCTCAACAACGGCAGCGCGGGCTATTCGGGCGCAAGCTTCGGCACGCTCGAGTTCTACCTCACCGAGACCGGCAAGACCGGCAAGCTCCAGGACCAGACCTTCACGACGCTGGCTAGCGCGCTCGCCGCTCTCAGCAACGTCAACTACAACCTCGGCACGATCGCGGGCAGCGGACTGTTCGACGTGACGGCGAACCTGGTGTTCGACACCTCGTCGTTCAGCGGCTTCCAGACCAGCATGCTGTTCGGTTACGCGGGCACCTCGGCGGTGCCGGAGCCGGCGAGCTGGCTGCTGTTCGCCAGTGGTCTCCTCGGCCTCGGCTTCGTGGAGATGCAGCGCCGGCGCAAGCAGGCCGGCGCGACCAAAGGCGCCGATCAGGACGCCGGTGGAATCGCGGCTTAGTTTTTATCGAAAGGCGATCGGACGAGGCCGCCGCGAGGCGGCCTCTTTTTTTGCCGCCTACTGCGCGGCGTCGATGGCGATCAGCGGTGACTGCCGGCCGACCGCCAGGAATTTCGCCGGATTAAGCGGCTGGCCGTCGATCCGCACTTCATAGTGCAGATGCGGGCCGGTGCTGCGACCGCTGCTGCCGACGAGACCGATGCGCTGATGCTCGTCGACGCGATCGCCAACGCGGACCAGGAGCCGCGACAGATGGGCATAACGTGTCCGGATGCCGTTGTCGTGGTCGATCTCGATCATTCGCCCGTAGGCGCCGTCGAAGCCCGCAAAGTCTACGACGCCGGGCGCCGTGCTGAAGACGGCGTCGCCGGTTTCGGCTTCAAGATCGACGCCGGGATGGAAGGCGCGTTCGCCGTCGAACGGATCGTGGCGGACGCCGAACGGACTGCTGACCGTGTAATGCAGCAGCGGCGCGGCAAACGGCATGCGCGCGATCAGGCGCTCGAGCCGCGCCAGACGGCTGGGGTCGAGCGCGGCGTCGCGAATCCCGCCGAGCGGAATGAAAGGTCCGCCCTCGTCGGCCGCACGATGGACCTGCGTGGCGTGATGAAACAGCGTCTCGAGATTGACGCCGGCGGCGCGCAGCTGCGCCAGGCCTGCGTTCTCGCGTGCCAGCAGCATCGGATCGAGCAGCGTGGCATGGCTGCGGAGCGGCTCGGCTTCGACGGCCTCGCGCGTCGGCGCGGCTTGCGCGACGGCAGGCGTCGGCTTGGTTGTCGTCGCGGGCTTGGCCGGCGTCGCTGCGGCAATGTGCGGTGTGGCCGGATGCAGAAAGGCACGCAGCGCCAGCGCGCCAATCGCCAAATGCAGACCGGCGACCAGCACGATACAGAGCGAGATCGGACGGACGACCGCGCCAAGCGCTGAAGCGAACGGTTTCACGATAGCCTTGATTTCCCCGCGAACCCGAGACGGGTCCAGGAACGAGGATAAGGCCGTGGCGTTAAAGCGGGCTTAACCCTCGGGCGACGGCGGCACGTGTGCGGTGAGACCGCGCTTCGTCAAAATTGCCCAAGCCTCTTCCGCAGTATTGGCGAACTCGAACAGCGTCAGGTCCTCGGAGCTGATGGTTTCGGCTTCGGCCAGCGCCTCAAAGTTAATGACTCGTTTCCAATAGTCGGCGTCGAACAGCACGATCGGCACCGCCGGCGCCTTGCGCGTCTGCACCAGCGTCAGGATCTCGAACAGCTCGTCGAACGTGCCGAAACCGCCGGGAAAAGCGACCAGCGCGTTGGCGCGCATCGCCAGGTGCATCTTGCGCATGCCGAAATAGTGGAATTGGAAGGTCAGCTCGGGCGTGGAGTAGGGGTTTGGATGCTGCTCGTGCGGCAGCGCGATATTGAAGCCGATGGTCGGCGCGCCGGCCTCCTTCGCGCCGCGATTGGCGGCTTCCATGATTCCCGGCCCGCCGCCGGTGGCGATGACGTTGTCGCGCCAGCGGTGATGCGGTGCGAAGGCGCCGCCGCGCTCCGACACGATACGGCCGAATTCGCGCGCCGCCTGATAGCGCGCGACGCGCAAGTCGATGCGCGCGCGTTCGGCATCGGTTTTCGCCGCCTGGCGCAGCGCCGGCGCCTGTTCGGGCGACGGCGTGCGGGCGCTGCCGAAGACGACGACGGTCGAACGCACGCCCCAGTCGCGCAGCAGGAACTCGGCCTTGGCGTATTCGATGGCGAAACGCAGGTCGCGCAACTCATCGCGCTTCGACAAGAAATCGGTGTCGAGCACCGGCAGTATGTAGCTCGACGATCTCTCTTGTGGCGTGCTGGGTGGCGTGGCGTCCGACATAGTCCAGGTCCCTTCCGGTTACGGCCGGCGCATCATGTCACGTCGGCCCCGCGGCGGGAACGCTCGCCGGATCTATTCCGCGGCGGCGCTGTCGTAGTCGTCCTGGGCCTGGAGCCAGCGCGCCTCGGCGGCCGTCAGCGCGCGAACGGCATCGGCCCGTGCCTTCGCTAATGCTGCGGCCTGGGCGGGATCGCGCGTGAACAGGTCTGGCGCGGCAAGCTGCGCGTCGAGCTCCTTCACTTGCTCGCCGAGCGTGCCGACTTCGCGCTCGGCGGCATCGGCGCGCTGCTTCAGCGGTTTGAGGCGCCGGCGCTTGACGCTGTCACCTTCGCGCCGCGGCGCCGGCGTCTCGGCGTCGATGGTTCGCGTCGCCGTGTTGCCGGGTGACAACAGGAAGCGGCGGTAATCGTCGAGATCGCCGTCGAACGGCGCCACCCGCCCATCGGCGACCAGCATCAGCCTGTCCGCCGTCGCCTCGAGCAGGCGCCGATCGTGGCTGACCAGGATCACCGCGCCGGCGAAATCGTTGAGCGCGGTCAGAAGCTCGTTGCGCGCGTCGATATCGAGATGGTTGGTCGGCTCGTCGAGGATCAAAAGGTTCGGCTTGTCGAGCGTCGCCAGCGCCAGCATGAGCCGCGCACGCTCGCCGCCCGACAGGCTCGCAACCTTGGTGGTTGCCTTGGCCGCGGAGAAGCCGAAGCCGCCGAGCTGCGTGCGCAACGCTTGCGTCGGCAGCTTCGGTCGCAGCTCGGCCAGGGTTTCGAGCGGCGTGAGGTCGCCGTCGAGTTCCTCAAGTTGATGTTGCGCGAAATACCCCGGCACCAGCTTGCGCGCGCGCGTCAGCGTGCCGCTCATCGGCGCAAGCTTGCCGGCAAGGAGCTTGGCAAAGGTCGACTTGCCGTTGCCGTTCTTGCCCAGGAGCGCGATGCGATCGTCGGGATCGAAGCGCAACGACAGATGCGCCAGCACCGCTTTGCCCGGCTCGTAACCGACGGACGCGCCGTCCATGGTGACAAGCGGCGGGCTCGCCGGCAGCGGCTCGGGCAAGCGGATCGGCGCGACATGCTCGTCGACCGGCACCGCCACCACTTGCATGCGCGACAGCATCTTGAGGCGGCTTTGCGCCTGCCGCGCTTTCGACGCCTTGGCGCGGAAGCGGTCGACGAACTGTTGCATGTGCTTGCGCGCGGCTTCCTGCTTCTTGGCGAAGGCGGCTTGGTTGGCGCGTTGCGCGGCGCGGGTCTCGACGAAGGTGTCGTAGCCGCCGGTGTAAAGCGCGAGCTTGCCGTGCTCGAGATGCAGGATGAAATCGACCGCCGAGTTGAGCAGGTCGCGATCGTGGCTGACGATCAACACCGTGCCGCGATAACGGCGCAGAAAGTCCTCGAGCCAGAGCAGGCCTTCGAGGTCGAGGTAGTTGGTCGGCTCGTCGAGCAGCAGCAGATCGGGCGCGGCGAATAGAATCGCCGCCAAGGCCACGCGCATGCGCCAGCCGCCGGAGAATTCGGCGCACGGCCGCGCTTGCTCTGCCGCCGAAAACCCGAGGCCCGACAGAATGCTGGCGGCGCGCGCCGGCGCGGCATAGGCGTCGATGGCGTCGAGCCGGGCGTGGATCTCGGCGATCTGGTGACCATCAGTTTCCGTTTCGGCTGCCGCAAGCAGGGCGGCACGTTCGCCGTCGGCCGCCAGCACGGTGTCGAGCAGGGTGACGTCGCTGCCGGGCGCTTCCTGTGCAACCGCGCCGATCTTCCAATCGCGCGGCCACGCAACGTCGCCGCCGTCGGCCGCCAACTCGCCGAGGATCACCTTCAGCAGCGTCGACTTGCCGGCGCCGTTGCGGCCGACGAGACCGACACGGCGGCCGGCTGGCATATTGGCGCTGGCGCCGGCCAGAATCTCGCGGCCGGCGATGCGGACGGTGACGTTATCGATGCAAAGCATAGCGGCGGCTGGCCGGCGGTCGTCGCCGCAATCTGTAAGAAAATGGAGCGGGCGAAGGGATTCGAACCCTCGACCCCAACCTTGGCAAGGTTGTGCTCTACCCCTGAGCTACGCCCGCGCTCCGAAGGCGGCGAATATGCAAAACCCGGACGGGCATTGCAAGCAAGCCGCCAGGTTGGTTTTACGGATTTGGCCTTAAGCGGCGCTTAAGGCGGCGGTCTCGGGCGCGAAGAGTTGGTCGACCGCCAGTCCGAACCGGTCGCGCAGGCCGGTCATGCCGGCCGGGGTCACTGTGACGCCGCGCCCCCGCGGCCCATTGCCGCGCTCGAGCCAGCCCAGCGTTGTCAGCCGCGCCAACAGCCGTACGCCAACCGGCCCAGCCACGTGGTTGCGGCGCTCGGTCCAATCGAGACACTTGCGCGCGATGCCACGGCGGTCGGGTTTGACATCGTCGAGCACGACGCCGAAGGCGGCGAAGCACGCACGGCCTGCGTCGGTCAGGGTATAGCGGTCGTCGTCGCCGGCGGTTTCGGCCAGCCAGCGTTCCCGCACCAGCGCCTCGGCCAGCGCGACGCCGAGACGTCCGGCGAGATGGTCGTAACAGCTGCGCGCCGCGCGCAGCTGCCGCGCCAACGGCGAGCGCGGCGTTTCCAGACTCTTCACCGCCGGCGCCAGGCCGGACAGACCTTCGAGCACATGCGCGATTTCGGCGTTGGCGAGACAATAATAGCGATGCCGTCCGGCGCTACGGAGCTTCAGCAATCCGCCGGCGACCAGCTTGCCGAGATGATTGCTGGCTGACTGGGCGGAAATGCCGGCGGCATAGGCGAGCGCGGAGGCCGGCTGGGCGCGGCCGTCGAGCAGCGCCATCAAGATGGCGGCGCGCGCCGGATCGGCGATCAGCGCAGCGGGCACGGCGACGTTGGCGTCCATGGGCGGCTCCGTCGGATTGCGGTGCTGCCACATTATATAGGTCCACCGGCGTTCGTTTCACCCGCGGATGAAACGTTCGCGCCGCGCAGCCACTTAATGTTTGGCGCATGACATCCGACAAACCGCTCGCGTTCCGGCCGATCGGCATCGCGCTTGCCGTCGCCAGCCTCGGCTTCGCCTTGATCCAGCTCGACGTCACCATCGTCAACGTCGCGCTGCCGCGCATCGGCGCCACGCTGCAAGCGCCCGTCGATGCATTGCAATGGGTGGTCGATGCCTATGCGCTGGTGTTCGCGGTGCTGCTGTTGACCGGCGGCCTGCTCGGCGACCGCTTCGGCGCCCGGCGGCTGTTCCGCATCGGTCTCGGCTTGTTTGCGCTGGCCTCGCTCGGTTGCGGCGCCGCGCCGAACGCCGGCCTGCTGATCGCCATGCGCGCGCTGCAAGGCGTCGGCGCCGCGGCGATGCTACCGAGCTCGCTGGCGTTGCTCAATCACGCCTGCCATCACGATGCGCGGTTGCGCGCGCGCGCCGTCGGTCTGTGGACCGCGGCGGGCGGCGTCACCATCGCCGCCGGTCCGCTGATCGGCGGCTTGCTCATCGCCGCCGGCAGCTGGCGGACGATCTTTCTCGTCAATCTGCCGATTTGCGCCGCCGGCGCATGGCTGACGGCCCATGTCGGCGAAACCGAACGGGCACCGCATGCCACGCATCTCGACGTCGCGGGTCAGGCGTTGGCAATCATGGCGCTGGCCGGCTTCATCGGCGGTGTCATCGAGTTGCGACCGCTGGGCGCGCTGCATCCCGTCGTGATCGGCGGTTTCGTGCTGGCGCTCGCCGCCGGTGCGGCGTTCGTTCGCTGTGAAGCGCGCAGCCCCGCGCCGATGGTGCCGCCGCGCTTTTTCCGGCTGCCGGGTTTCGCGCCGGCGGTCGGTTTCGGCATCCTCGCGAATCTCACCTATTACGGCATCGTCTTCGTGCTGAGTCTTTATCTCCAGCGCGTGCTCGGTTACAGCGCCTTGACGGCCGGCCTTGCTTATTTGCCGTTGACCGCGACCTTCATCGTCTCGAACGTGGCCAGCGGCTGGCTCGTCGGTCGCGTCGGCACCCGCGGGCCGATGATCGCCGGTGCGCTGATCGGTGCCGCGGGCTTTGCGCTGTTGCTCGGCCTCGGGCCGCACACGCTTTATATCCGCATGCTGCCCGGCTTCGCGCTGATTCCGCTTGGCATGGGCCTGGCGGTGCCGGCGATGACGACCACCGTCCTTGGCACCGTCGACAAATCCGTATCGGGCATTGCCGCCGCCGTGCTCAACGCCGCGCGTCAGGCCGGCGGTGCGGTCGGCGTTGCGCTGTTCGGCGCGTTTGCCGGCAACGGCCATCTCGTGAGCGGTTTGCACGCCGGCGTGCTCGTGGCGACGGCGGCGATGCTGACCGCGGCAGGTCTCGCTGCCTGGGGCATCCGCAACCGGCAAGCCGTTGCGCTCAGCCCCGAACGCGCCTAAATCCCAAAGGTCCTTGCCATTATCGCGCCGCGCCGCCATTTATCTGGGCGGAAAGGATGCCAATGGACGCAATTATCGGCAAACCCGGCAGAGGGCCGACGCCAACCGCCGCGGTCGATGCGGCGATCAAGGACGGTTCGACTGCGACATTCATGACCGACGTGATTGACGCCTCGGCCGAGGCGGCGATCGTCGTCGATTTCTGGGCGCCGTGGTGCGGCCCGTGCAAGCAGCTCGGCCCGGCGATCGAGAAGGCCGTCAAGGATTCGAAGGGCGCGGTGCGCCTGGTCAAGATCAACGTCGACGAGAATCCCGAACTGGCGCAGCAGATGCGCATTCAGTCGATTCCCGCGGTTTATGCCTTCAAAGACGGAAGGCCGGTCGACGGTTTTGTCGGCGCCCTGCCCGAGGCACAGATCAAGCAATTCGTGCAGCGCTTGGCCGCGCTCGCTGGCGGCGGCGCCGCGTCGCCGATCGCCGACGCGCTGGCGCTCGCCAAGGAAGCGCAGGCCGCCGGCGACACGGCGCGGGCCGTCAACATCTGGACCCAGGTGCTGCAGCACGAACCGGAGAATCTTGAAGCGCTGGTCGGACTTACGCGCGCGGCGCTGACGCAGAAGGATATTGCCCGCGCCAAAGCGCTGATCGAGCGCGTACCCGCCGACCAGGCGAAACATGCCGACGTCGCCGCCGTTAAAACGGCGCTCGAACTGGCCGAAGCCGGGCAGAAGGCCGCCGGCGAGACCGGCAAGCTCGAAGCCCGGCTCGCTGCCGATCCCAAGGATCACCAGGCGCGGCTCGACCTCGCCGTGGCGCTGTTCGCCACCGGCGAACGCGAGAAGGCGATCGACCAGCTGTTCGAGATCATCAAGCGCGACCGGACCTGGAACGAAGAGGCCGCGCGTCGGCAGCTGCTGAAATTCTTCGAAGCAATCGGCCTTGCCGATCCACTCACCGTCGCCGCACGCCGGCGACTTTCGACCATCTTGTTCGCATGATTGGTCCCGCGCATCCGCTGCCCGACCGTCTGGTGCTGTTTCCGCTCACCGGCGCGTTGCTGCTGCCGGGTGGCGTGCTGCCGCTCAACATCTTCGAGCCGCGCTATCTGGCGATGACCGACGCGGCACTGGGCGAAGGCCGCATGATCGGGATGATCCAGCCGCTCGAAGGCAAGGGCGACGCCGGCGATCCGCCGCTCTACAAGACGGGTTGCGCTGGCCGCATCATCGAATTCCGCGAGAGCGGCGACGGCCGCTACGTCATCAGCCTCGAAGGCGTGTCGCGCTTCGACGTCGCCGAAGAGCTGCCCAAGACGGAGCTCTTCCGGCGGGCGCGGCCGGATTGGTCGCGCTATGCCGGCGATGCCGATGAGGCCGAGTTGCCGGGCTTCGACCCGGCGCGTCTGGTCGAAAAGTTGACGCCGTTCCTGCGCCGCCATCGCATCAAGGCCGATCTGTCGGCCGCCAATTCGGTTCCGGCCGTGCGGCTGGTCGATGCGGTGGCGATGATGGGCCCGTTCGCGCCGGCTGAGAAGCAGGCGTTGCTCGAAGCCGAGCCGGCGATGCGCGCACGCCTCTTGACGGAGCTGGTCGACATGGCGCTGCTGGCATCGGCCGGCGACACCTTGTCGGCGCGGCATTGAGTCCGGTCATGGCCGACATCGATCCCCAGCTCCTCGAAATCCTGGTCTGCCCGCTGACCAAGGGCCCGCTGGTCTACGACCGCGCGGCGCAGGAGCTGGTGAGCGCCGAAGCCGGCCTCGCCTATCCGATCCGCGACGGCATCCCGATCATGCTCGCCGACGAAGCGCGGCCGCTGCGCGACGACGAGAAGGCCCGTCTCAAGCCCAAGCCGCAGCCGTGAACGCCTCGCCCTCGCCGGTCGAGTTCCGCCTCAAATCGGCGGACAAAGCGCTCGAGGTCGATTTCGACAGCGGTGAGACGTTCCGCCTGCCGGCCGAATATCTGCGTGTCGAAAGCCCGTCGGCCGAAGTTCAGGGCCACAATCCGAGCCAGAAGCAGATCGTCGCCGGCCGCCGCCATGTCGGTATCCTGGCGATCGAGCCGGTCGGCAATTACGCCATCCGCATCAAGTTCGACGATCTGCACGATACGGGCATCTATTCCTGGACCTATCTCTACGAGCTGGGACGGGAACAGGATAAACGCTGGCGTGCTTATCTTGCGGAGCTCGACAAGCGCGGGCTAACGCGCGAGCCGCACCGCCACAGCTGAGCCGTATCGCCGCCACAATTGATTCGGACCATCACCGGTCCTCGCTGCCCCGCTTAAAACGATCCGCCGTCCGGAGCTTCGCGTATGCGTCCTGCCACCTATTCGCCGGTTGCCAAGTCGCTGCATTGGTTCGTCGTCGTCTTGATCGCGACGCAACTCGCACTCGGCTGGCTGATGCCGGGTGCACGCCGCACCACGCCGCCAGACGTCCTCAACAATTGGCACATGTCGATCGGCATCATCATCCTGGCGGTGATTATTATCCGTGCGCTGTGGCGACTCTTCGCTGGCACGCCGGCACCCGAACCCGGACCGCGCTGGCAGATCGCCGCCGCCGAAGCGGCGCACCTGTTGCTTTACGTGTTGGTGTTCGCGTTGCTGTTCAGCGGTTGGTCCAGCGCTGTGGCGCACAACTGGACGATCACGTTGTTTTGGAGCGTGCCGCTACCGGCCGTGCTGCCGGCCGGCGCCGCCTGGGTGCGTACCATCGGCGACCTCCATTCGACCATCGTCTGGGTCTTGCTCGGCCTCGTCGGGCTGCACGTCGCGGCGGCGCTCGGCCACCATTTCATTCTCGGCGACAACGTCCTGCGCCGCATGCTGCCGGCGCGGACGCACGACCGGTCCTGACCGGTTCTAAAGCCGCTCGCCGCGCGACAGCCGCGGCAGGTTGCCGCCCGCACCCATCGCATGACGCATCAGCGCCTTTTTCAGGCGCGGCATGCGGTTGACCGCGGCCAAGCCGAGATCGCGCACCAGACCGACGCTTTTTAGATCGTTCGAGAACAGCCGCGTCAGCCCGTCGGTGACCGCCGCCAGCGTCACCGCGTCGAACCGCCGCCACCCTTCGTAGCGCGCCAAGAGATCCGCGGCGCCGACATCGAGACCGAGCCGGCGCGCGTCCACCGTCAATTCGGCGAGGCTGGCGACGTCGCGCAGGCTGAGGTTGAGGCCCTGGCCGGCAATCGGATGAATCGCGTGCGCCGCCTCGCCGACCAGCGCCAGACGCGGCGCGGTATAGCGCTCGGCGTGCAGGAAGGACAGCGGATAGGACCACACCGGTCCGGCGAGCCCGACGGTGCCGAGGAAATCGCCGAAGCGGCGTTGCAACTCGGCGGCGAAGCGGTCTTTCGACAGCGCCAACAACGCCGGCGCGCGCTCGCGGCTTTCGGTCCACACGATCGACGAGCGGTCACCGGTCATCGGCAAGATGGCGAACGGCCCCGACGGCCGGAAATGCTCGACCGCGACACCGCGATGCGGCTTCGCGTGCGCGACACAGGCGACGAGCGCGGTCTGGTGGTAGTCCCAGGTCAGGGATTTGATGCCGGCGTCCTGGCGCAGTTTCGAGTTCCGCCCGTCGCAGGCGGCGACGAGGCCTGTCTTGAGTCGCGAACCGTCGTCGAATTCGACCAGGGCATAAGCGCCGGCGTCGCTCACGCGCGTCACGCTCGCCGGTGCGATGTAGCGCAGATTGCCAAAGCTGCGCGCGCGCTCGTACAGCACACGGCGCAACAGCACGTTCTCGACGATGAAGCCCAACGGCTGATCGCCGATATCGGCGTGGTCGTAATGCAGGAAAAAGGGTGAGTCGCCGTCGGCGACGCGGATTTCGAGAATCGCGCCGGCATGCGGCGCCAGCTGGTCCCAGACGCCGAGACCTGCCATCACCTGCTTCGAACCGTGCGCCAGCGCCGTAGTGCGGCCGTCGAACTTGGCCGCCAGCATGGTGTCGACCGGAATGCGGTCGATGAGCGCAACTTCGAGTCCGGCAGCGGCCGCTGCAAGCGCCAAGGTGACGCCGGCCAAGCCGCCGCCGACCACGGCGATTTCGGCGCGCATCTCTGGGCTTCGGGCCATGGCGCGACAATGGCCGGGAAGCTGGATGCTGTCCATGCGCCGCGGCGTCGCGAACGCGATGACGTTGCGGATGACAAACGCGGCGGTGACGTCGTCGGCGGTAATGGACGAATGCCGCACCGTAGGTCTGCGGCCCAAGCCGGGTCTGCTTAAAAAATAATCAGCGATGGTTTGGCTGGCTAAAAAGCCAGCAAATCCTGCTTATCCACAGGGCAAATCACCTGGAATCGCGCGGCTAGCGCGATTTTTCGGGGTGGCACGAATCTTGAGTTCGGAGAGGTGGCCCGCCCGTTCGGGGGGAGCCGTGCTTTGGCCCATCGGGAAAGGTGTCACCCTATGCGTTGGAATTCGCCGTTCGCTTCACGGATTCGAAGCGCTCTCCGGCTGCTGCCGGTCATTGCCTTTGTACTGGTGCTGCCGCTGATGGCGGCGCACGCGCAACAAGCCGCGCCCGCGACGCCGGCACCGGCCGCCGCAGCGCCGGCCGCCGCCGCAACCGCGGCTCCGCCTGCGCCGCCCGCTTGCGGCGGCAAAGTGCTGACCAAGTGCACGCCCGATTCCGGCGACAGCGCCTGGATGCTGGCGTCGGTCGCGCTGGTGCTGATGATGACCGTGCCGGGTCTCGGCCTGTTCTACGGCGGCATGGTCCGCAAGAAGAATGTCGGCGACACGGTGATGACGAGCTTCTTCATCACCTGCTTGGTGACCGTGCTGTGGGCCGTGTGCAATTACAGCTTCGCGTTCCGCGCCGGCACGCCGTTCATCGGCGGCCTCGACCGCGCATTTCTGCAAGGCATGTTGAGCGACATCTCGAACAACACCGGCGATCCCAATTCGCTCGCGCCGACGATTCCCGAGACTGTCTACATGTGCTTCCAGATGACGTTCGCGATCATCACGCCGGCGCTGATTGCCGGCTCGTTCGCCGAGCGCATGAAGTTCTCGTCGATGTGCGTGTTCATCGCGCTGTGGGCGACGCTCGTCTACGCGCCGGTCGCGCACTGGGTGTGGGGACCGGACGGTTTCCTCAACAGCAGCAACGACGCCGCTTACGTCAAGGTTCTCGACTTTGCCGGCGGCACCGTCGTGCATATCAACTCCGGCGTCGCCGGTTTGATGACGGCATTGATGCTCGGCAAGCGCAAGGATAGCGGGCCGGCGCACAATGTCGTGCTCACCTTCATCGGCGCCTCGCTGCTGTGGGTCGGCTGGTTCGGCTTCAACGCCGGCTCGGCAGTCTCGGCTGGCATGCAGGCCGGCATGGCGATGACCGTGACGCAGATCGCCACCGCGATGGCGGGCCTGACCTGGATGGTCGTCGAATGGGCGCTGCGCGGCAAACCCACCGTGATCGGCATCTGCTCTGGCGCCGTCGCCGGACTGGTCGCGATCACGCCGGCGTCGGGCTTCGTCGGTCCGGTCGGCGCGTTGGTGATCGGCGCCGCCGCCGGCGTGATTTGCTACTGGGGCGCAACCGGCCTCAAGCATGCGTTTGGCTACGACGACGCGCTCGACGCCTTCGGCGTGCATGCGGTCGGCGGCATCACCGGCGCGTTGCTCACTGGCGTCTTCGCCATCCAGCAGTACGGTGGCACGCCCGGCCTGATCGAAGGCAATGCCGGCCAGGTTCTGAACCAGGCGATCGGCATCGTCATCGTCATCGCCTACGACGCCGTGGTCACGCTCGTCCTGCTCAAGGTGATCGACGTGGTCATGGGCCTGCGCGTCGAGGAAGAGGTCGAACGCGACGGCCTCGACCTCGCCTTGCACGGCGAGATCGTCCAGTAAGCCGGGTAAGTCTTCTGTGGTGCTTTGGGGGCGGCGCAAGCCGCCCCCTTCTTTTTTGTGCGGTGGCGGGGATTGGCGCGTCGCCACAGGGCCTTAACCACTATCTTCCGGTTGCTTCCTTGGCGATCCTCGACTCTTAGCGTATGATTAACCGGTTATCCCCGGGAATCACAGAGTTTTCCCCCGATTTTAGGATCCGCGCCATGGTCAGTATCGACGCCGGTCGCAGCCGAGCCCGCCCCCGCGAAGGCATCCATTGGCCCCGGCTGGCGGTCCGTCTGATCGGTGGCCTGGCGCTGTTGGCGGCGCTGTTCGTCGGTCTGGCGCTGGCCAGCTACGATCGCCACGACCCGTCTTGGAATCATGCCGTCGTCGGTCCGGTGACCAACCTGATGGCGCTGCCGGGTGCGCAACTGGCCGACGTTCTGCTGCAAGCGTTCGGCGCCGCCGCCGTGCTGGTGCCGTTGTTCCTGGCCGACTGGTCGGCGCGGCTGATGACAGGCTACGGCCTGCGCCGGTTCTGGCTGAAGCTGCTGCTCGCGCCGTGGACGGTGCCACTGGCGGCGCTGGCGTTGTCGATCCTGCCGGCGCCGTGGTGGTGGCCGGTCCGCTCCGGCATCGGCGGCTTCGTCGGCCAGCTGGCGCGTCAGGGCGCCGGCCATCTCGACATCGCGCCGCCGCTCTCGGCGATGGCGGCCGCGGCGCTTGTCGGCACCATCCTGCTTTATGTCTTCGGTCCGTCGGCGAACACCCGCGCCGCGCGTGCGTCGCGCGAGAAACCGCCGAGCTTGCGCGCGCGCCTTTTCGGCTGGTTGCCGAGGCCGCGTCTCCCGCGGTGGCGGCGCGTGGCCGTCGACCGCCCCGTCGCGCTCGAGACCGGATCGCGTCGCGAGCCGCTGCTGCTCGACGCGACCGGCGCCGAGGGTTTCGACGACGGGCCGCCAGAGATGCCGCCGCGCCGCTCGGCGGCGGTCGATTTGCCGCCGCGCGAGCGCAAGATCAAGCGTCTGCGTCAGACGTCACTCGCGCTCGAAGGTGCCGACCAGGTGGTGCCGTCGCTCGAGCTGCTGGCCGAGGTGCCGCCGACGCGCACCGCCGCGGTCAACGAAGAGGCCCTGCAACAGAACGCCCGGCTGCTCGAATCCGTGCTCGAGGATTTCGGCGTCCGCGGCCAGATCGTCAAGGTGCGGCCGGGTCCGGTGGTCGCGCTCTACGAGCTCGAACCCGCCGCCGGCATCAAGGCGTCGCGCGTCATCGGCTTGGCGGACGACATCGCCCGTTCGATGAGCGCGCTGTCGGCGCGCGTCGCGGTCATTCCCGGCCGTTCGGTGCTCGGCATCGAGTTGCCGAACGCGCGTTCGGAAATGGTGTTCCTGCGCGAGCTGCTGGCGTCCGAGGCCTACGAGCGCAACAGCGCCAAGCTGCCGCTGGTGCTCGGCAAGGACATCGGCGGCGCGCCAGTGATCGCCGATCTCCAGCGCATGCCGCATTTGCTGATCGCCGGCACCACCGGCTCGGGCAAGTCGGTCGGCATCAACACGATGATCCTGTCGGTCCTTTATCGGCTGTCGTCGGACCAGTGCAAGTTCATCATGATCGATCCGAAGATGCTCGAACTGTCGATGTACGACGGCATTCCGCATCTGCTCGCGCCTGTTGTCACTGAACCTCGTAAAGCCGTGGTCGCGCTCAAATGGACGGTGCGCGAGATGGAGAACCGCTATCGCGCCATGTCCAAGCTCGGCGTACGCAACATCGAGGGCTACAACCAGCGCATCGCCGAGGCCAAGGCCAAGGGCGAGGTGCTGATGCGCCGCGTCCAGACCGGCTTCGACGAGGAATCCGGCCGTCCGGTGTTCGAGGAACAGCCGCTGTCGAACGAGCCGCTGCCGCTTATCGTCGTCGTCGTCGACGAGATGGCGGACCTCATGCTGGTGGCCGGCAAGGACATCGAGCATGCGGTGCAGCGCTTGGCACAGATGGCGCGCGCCGCCGGCATCCACATCATCATGGCGACACAGCGGCCGTCGGTTGACGTCATCACCGGCACCATCAAGGCGAACTTCCCGACGCGCATCAGTTTCCAGGTCACCAGCAAGATCGACAGCCGCACCATCCTCGGCGAAGCCGGCGCCGAGCAGCTTCTGGGCCGCGGCGACATGCTGCATATGGCGGGCGGCGGCCGCATCACCCGCGTGCACGGTCCGTTCGTCTCCGACCAGGAGGTCGAATCGGTCGTCCGCTTCCTCAAGGAGAACGGGCCGCCGCCGACTTATCTCGAGGACGTCACCGCCGACGAGGAGGACGAGATGGCGGCGTTCGCCGAGGACGGCGAAGGCTCAGGCGATCAGCTCTACGATCAGGCGGTCAACCTGGTGCTGCGCGAACGCAAAGCCTCGACCAGCTTCGTCCAGCGGCACCTGCAGATCGGCTACAACCGCGCCGCGCGCATCATCGAGCGCATGGAGAGCGAGGGCGTGATCAGCGCGGCCAACCACGTCGGCAAGCGCGAGGTCCTGGGTCGCGGCCGCGATTGAGCGGTATTGGTCCATAAATCCGCCACAAAGCGCGGCCTTATAGCGGCGCGAGAAGCCTCGACAACCCGCCGCCGGACCCCGATATAGGAGCCGCATGACGCTTCGTCCGTTTGCACGTTTCCCGTCGCGCCGCCTGGTGCTCGCCGGTCTGGCCGCGGCGCTGGCCTTGCCGCGAGCCGCCCAGGCTACTTTGAAGCCGGCCGATCAAATCGACCTCGGGCGCATTCAGTCCTATCTCAACGGCATCCACACCATGGAATCGCCGTTCGATCAGGTCGCTGGCGATGGCTCAACCGCGACCGGCACGATCTATCTCTCGCGGCCGGGCCACATGCGCATCGTCTACAACCCGCCGCACCCCATTCTGATCGTCGCCACCAACGATCACGTCTATTACTACGACGGCCAACTCGGCCAGGTGACCTGGACCGATCTCGACAATACGCCGGCCTGGTTCCTGCTGCAGAAGACGGTCGAGCTCGGCGGTGACATCCGGATCGACGATGTCCAGCACACGCCCGGCGCGATCCGTGTCGCGGCGACCGAGACGAAGCGGCCCGAGCGCGGTCGCATCACCATGGTCTTCAGCGAATCGCCGCTGCAGCTCCGTCAATGGACCATCCTCGACGCTCAGAACAAGTCGGTGACGGTGACGCTCGACAGCCCGCGATTCGGCCTGCCGCTCAATCCGCAGCTCTTCATCTGGCAGGATCCGCGCGGCCAGGCTTCGGGCGGCTGAGCGCGCAAGCCTCCCCCGCGATAAGCGCGTTGCTGGCGCGGCAGGGCTTGGCCAATATCTCGCCTCGTGCCGAACGAAACCGCCCCGCGATCCACCCGCTCCGTGCCCCTGGTCGGCGTGCAATGCTGCACGCGGCCGCTGCGCGGCCAACCGACACACGCCGTCGTCGAGAAATATCTCCGCGCCGTGCATGAAGCAGCGGACGCCGTGCCGGTGTTGATTCCCGCGCTCGACGACGTTCCGCCGCAGGATTGGGTTGTGCGGCTCGATGGCCTGCTGTTGCCGGGTTCGCGTTCCGACGTCGGACCAGAGCATTACGGTGGTCTGCCGCCCGAACCCGAGCGTGAACGCGATACGGCGCGCGACAACTCCGCCTTGCCGCTGATCCGCGCCGCGCTGGACGCCGATCTGCCGGTGTTGGCGATCTGCCGCGGTATCCAGGAGGTCAACGTCGCGCTCGGCGGCACGCTGCATCCGGCGGTGCATGCGGTCTCGGGCCGGCTCGATCATCGCGCCGAGCCCGACCTACCGCTCGACGAACGTTACGCCTACGACGCGCACGATGTCCGCCTCGTGCCCGACGGGCTCTTCCGCGCCCTCGCCGGCGCTGACATTGTCGCAGTCAATTCGCTGCACTACCAAGGTATCGACCGGCTGGCGCCGGGCCTCGCAGTCGAAGCCACCGCGCCCGACGGCCAGATCGAAGCCGTACGCGCGCCTGCAGCCCGTTTCTTCGTCGGTGTGCAATGGCATCCCGAGCATCGTGCCGGCGACAACGCGTTCTCGCGCGCCCTCTTCCGCGCCTTCGGCGATGCCTGCCGCGCCCGCGCCGTGCGGCGCGCCGGCGCATGAGCGTCGATTTCCGTTCGCTCGCCGACGCCGACTCCGTTTTTACCGTCGCAACACCTGACGGTGCCGCGCTGCCGGTCTACGAGTTGCGGCCGCGCAGCGCCGCCAATACCGCGCTGCTGCTCGGCCACGCCAACGGCCTGCCGGCGGGTTCTTACGGTCCATGGCTCAAGGATCTTGCCCGCGACGTCCAGGTCTTCGCTTTCGACGCGCGCGGTCACGGTGGTGCGACCTGGCCAGCGTGTTCGCTCGAGCAGGTCTTTCACGTCAATCGCTTTGCCGACGATTTACAGCTCGTCGCCGACGCAGTGATCGCTCGCCTCGGCGCGACGCCGCTGTCGTATCTCGGCCATTCGCTCGGCGGCGCGGCGGCGCTCGATCTCGCCGCCGCCGGCCGCTTGCCCGAATTCGCCGGGCTTATGCTACTCGAGCCGCCGGTGTTTCCACCGCCGGATTCGCCGGTGCGCGCCGAGGCCGAAACCCGCCAGGCACTTCTGGTCGAGGGCGCCAAACGCCGCCGCGCCGATTGGCCGAGCCTCGAAGCCTTCCGCGACCGCCTCAAGAACGGCAACAGCCCGTTCGCGCGCTTCGTGCCGACCATGCTCGACGCGCACTGCCGCGCTGCGCTCAAGCCCAAGGCCAGCGGTGGCTTCACGCTGGCGTCGCCGCCAGCGGTCGAGGCCGCGATCTTCA
>DASYYB010000038.1:0-43208 GCA_035934235.1 Allostellaceae bacterium
GGATCGCCTGATATAGTGGCATGGGAGGCTGGCGGCGGACAGGCCCCTCGCCAACCCGGTCAGGTCCGGAAGGAAGCAGCCGTAACGAGTTCCGGCCTGGGTCGGCGTTCAGTCTCCCACCGCGGCTCCCACGGAGAGGCAGGTACATGAGCGAGCCGGGCGGCGTCTATCGCGTGCTCGCGCGCAAATATCGTCCGACCAATTTCGCGGAGCTCATCGGCCAGGAGGCGATGGTCCGGACGCTCGCCAACGCGATCGCCACCGGCCGCATCGCCCACGCCTTCATCCTCACGGGCGTCCGCGGCGTCGGCAAGACGACGACCGCGCGCATCATCGCGCGTGCCCTCAACTGCGTCGGACCCGACGGCAAAGGCGGCCCGACGGTCGAGCCGTGCGGCCAGTGCGAGCATTGCCGCGCGATCGCCGAAGACCGTCACGTCGACGTGATGGAGATGGACGCGGCGTCGCGCACCGGCGTCGACGACATCCGCGAGCTGACCGATGGCGTGCGCTACAAGCCGGTGTCGGCCCGCTTCAAGATCTACATCATCGACGAAGTGCATATGCTGTCGAAGAACGCCTTCAACGCGCTGTTGAAGACGCTCGAAGAGCCGCCGCCGGACGTCAAATTCATCTTCGCCACCACCGAAGTGCACAAGGTGCCGGTGACGGTGCTGTCGCGCTGCCAGCGTTTCAGCTTGCGCCGCGTGCCAGCCGACATGCTGGCGGAGCACTATGCCAAGATCGCCGCGGCCGAGAAGGTCGCGGCTGAAAGCGGCGCGATCGCGTTGATTGCGCGCGCCGCCGACGGTTCGGTGCGCGATGGCCTCTCCATCCTCGATCAGGCGATCGCGCTCGGCGCCGGCACGGTGACCGAAGCGGCGGTGCGCGAGATGCTCGGCGTCGCCGACCGCGGCCTGGTGTTCGACTTGCTCGAAACCGTGCTCAAAGGCGACGCCGCCGGCGCGGTGCAGCGCATGGACGACCTGTATCAAGGCGGCACCGATCCGGCGATGGCGCTGCAAGAGCTGCTCGACCTGACCTATCACCTGACGCGGCTCAAGCTCGCCCCCGATTCGGGCGACGCGTTCGAAGGCGACCGCAACCGCGCCCTGCCCTTGGCGCAGAAGCTTGGCATGGCCGAACTGGCGCGCGCCTGGCAGATGCTGCTCAAAGGTTTGGGCGAGGTGCAGAACGCGCCAGCGCCCATCCAGGCCGCCGAGATGGTCCTTGTCCGTCTGGCCTATGTCGCGGACCTGCCGGCGCCGGCCGATCTAATCAAGGCGCTCGAAGGCGCCAGCACCAGCGCACCGGCACCGGCGAACGGACCGGGGCCCAGCGCACGCATCGCGCCGACGCCGCGCGGGCCGATCGAATCGGGCGTGGCCACCGCGCCGCGAATACAGCCGCGCGAGATGCCGGCGCCGGAAGCATTGCCCGCCGGTCCGCAGAGTTTCCTCGACGTCGTCCGGCTGTTCGAACAGAAGCGCGAGCCGCTGCTGCGCAGCCATCTCTACGGCAACGCCCATCTCGTGCGCTTCGAGGTCGGGCGCATCGAATTGCGGCCGACCGAAGCGGCGCCGCGCGACTTGCCCAATCGCCTCGGCCAGTTGCTGACCGAATGGACCGGCCGGCGCTGGATCGTCAGCGTTTCGGGCGAGAAAGGCGAGGCGACGCTGCGTGAGCAGGATACGGCGCGCGCTGCCGGCCTCCGGAGCGAGGCGGCGAACCATCCGCTGGTGCGCGCCGTGCTCGAAACCTTTCCCGGCGCCAAGATCGAAGCGGTGCGCGAGAAAGCCGCCGAAACGCCTGCCGGCGCCGAGACCGAAGAAGCCGCCGAAAATACCGTGATCACCGAAGACCCGCTCGAAGGAGACGATTTCCTGTGAACAATCTCGGCCAGATGCTCAAACAGGCGCAGCAGATGCAGGCGCGCATGCAGGAGATGCAGGAACGTCTCGCCGCGATCGAAATCACCGGCACGTCCGGCGGCGGCATGGTGACTGTGACGCTATCCGGCAAGGGCGACGTGAAGAAGATCAAGCTCGACAAGACCATCGTCGATCCCAACGAGGTCGAAGTGCTCGAGGATTTAGTCGTCGCCGCGTTCAACGACGCAAAGAGCCGAATCGACCGCCACCTCGCCGAGGAAACCGAGAAGCTCACCGGCGGACTCAAGCTGCCGCCGGGCATGAAGCTGCCGTTTTAAGTGCTCGAACTCGACCGTCTGATCCAGCTCCTGTCGAAACTTCCCGGCCTGGGCCCCCGCTCGGCCCGGCGCGCGGCGCTGTTCCTGCTGAAGCGGCGCGAAAGCCTGATGGAGCCGCTGGCGGCGGCGCTGACCGAGACCGCGGCGAAGGTGCGGCCATGCAGTCGCTGCGGCAATCTCGACACCGCCGATCCCTGCGCGCTGTGCCGCGATCCGCGGCGCGACCAAGGGCTCATCTGCGTCGTCGAGGACGTCGCCGATCTGTGGGCAATCGAGCGTTCAGCCGCCTATAACGGCCTCTATCATGTGCTCGGCGGCACGCTGTCGGCGCTCGACGGCGTCGGACCAGAGGATTTGCGCATCGAGCCGCTGGTGAAGCGCGTCACCGAGAACAAAACGCGCGAGGTGATTCTGGCGCTGAACGCCACGGTCGAAGGCCAGACCACGGCGCATTACGTGATGGACCGGCTGGCGCCGTCCGGCGTCCACGTCTCGCGCCTGGCGCACGGCGTGCCGGTCGGCGGCGAGCTCGATTATCTCGACGAAGGCACGCTCATCGCCGCGCTCGCGGCGCGCAAACCGCTACAGCCGTAGCCGCTATTCGCCGATGAGACGCGGCCGCGGCGGCGCTTCGATCTCTTCCGCCTCGCCGTCGATTGCGTCTTCGAGTCGGCGCACCTCGTAGGCCGGCACGCTCGGCGGTAGCGATTTGGGCGTCTGGACGCCGAGCTTGCCGAGCTTGCTGGCTTGCGGCAGCAGCCGGCGATTTACCGAATTGGCGAAATCGGCGAACGAGCTGGCCGCGACTTCGATGCCTTTGCCGACCTTGACCGCGGCTTCGAGCGCGATCCGCACACGATCGAGCAGCACGCCGGCCGTCTCGACGATTCGCGCCTGATTCTCGGCTTGGCGCTGGCGGCGGATGTCGCTGGCGGCGAATGCGACGATGGCGTGCAAGGTGCCCGGACCGGCGGGGATAATGTTGAGGTCCTGCGCCTTGCGGCGGAAATCGCGATCGGCGCGACACAGCTTGTCGAGCGTGATCTCGCTCGGCAGGTACATGACGCTGAGCATGCGGTCGACCGCGCTGGCGCGCCCCGCGTCGCGGAAGGCGGTGAGCACGGCGCTTTGATAATCCTTCGACGCCAACGCGCGCAGATGCTGGTTCATCGTCGCTGCGAGCCGCGCGTAGGCCGCAGCCTCCGCCGCTTCGCCCTCGGCTTCGGCGATCTCCAGCACCGCCTTCGACGCCTTGCAGTCGATCACCAGCACCGTATCGCCGGGCAGGAACACCACCGCGTCGGGCCGCAAACGTTGCCCGCTCGCTTCGCCCGGCGCCTGGAATTGCAGAACATAGTCGCGGCCCTCTTCGAGACCGAACGACTTGAGCGTATTGGCAAGGCCGACCTCGGCGATCTGGCCGGCGCCGCCGGGGCTCGACAGCGCCCGCATCACCGTGTCGAGCGTGCGGCCTTTGTCCTGGATCTGGCCGTGCAGCGCGGCCACCGCTTGGTTGAGCTTGGTCGCATGTTCGACCAACGGCTGCGCCAATTCCTTGAGCCGGGCCTCCGATTCCTTCTTGGCCTCGGCGTTCTCGCGCTTGTAATCGTCGAGCAGCTTGGACGACAGCGACTGCGCCGGCTCGAGAACCGCTGCTTTGGTCGCGTCCAACATTTCCTGCTTGAGGCGCTCGTAATCCGTCGAGCGCCTCTCGGCCTGCGCAAGTTGCTCGCGCGCAACTGCAAGGTCGCGTTCCGCGCGGCTGCGGGTTTGGAACAACCAGGCCGCGACCGCCAATAAAACGACGATGGCTAAGGCTAAAACCGCTTCCATGCCCGCATGTTAGCGCAGGCCGCCGCAGTCAGCTATCCGTTGACGGACTCGGGCCGAGAGCATACCTAAAGAGCCGTCATGGCCCTTCTGCCGATCATCACCGCGCCCGATCCGCGGCTCAAACGCAAGTCCAAGCCGGTCGCCAAGGTCGACGAGCGCGTGCGCAAGCTCATGGCCGACATGCTGGACACGATGTACGACTCGAACGGCATCGGACTCTCCGCGCCCCAAGTGGGCGTCCTCGAGCGCGTCGTCGTGGTCGATTGCGCGCGCGAAGGCGAAAAGCCGCAGCCGATCAAGCTCGCCAATCCCGAAATTGTCTGGGAATCGGACGAGACGGTGGTGTGCAGCGAAGGCTGTCTGTCGCTGCCCGAGCAATATGCCGATGTTGAGCGGCCGGTGGCGGTCCGCGTGCGCTATCTCGACGCGCAGAACGAAATCCGCGAGCTCGAGGCCAAGGGCCTGGTCGCCACCTGCATCCAGCACGAAATCGACCATCTCGACGGTGTGCTGTTCGTCGACCACATCTCGGCGCTGAAGCGCAACATCATCCTGCGCAAGCTCGGCAAGACCAAGCGTCTCAAGTCGCCGGTCCCCGCCTGAGGGCGCGATGGCGCCCCATCCACCGGCCAAGTTGCGCCTCGCGTTCCTGGGCACACCCGGTTTCGCCGTGCGTATCCTCGATGCACTACGCGACGCCGGCCACGACATCGTCGCCGCCTATACCCAGCCGCCGCGGCCCGCCGGCCGCGGCCATCGCGTCACACGCTCGCCGGTGCATGAGCTGGCCGAAACCCGCGGCATTCCGGTCGAAACACCGGCGAAGCTCGACGACGTGGCCGTCGGCAAGTTCGCAGCATTGCAGATCGACGCGGCGGTGGTCGCGGCCTATGGCCTGATCCTGCCGAAGGCGATGATCGACGCGCCGCGGCTCGGCTGCCTCAACGTCCACGCCTCGCTCTTGCCGCGCTGGCGCGGCGCGGCGCCGATCGAGCGCGCCCTGCTCGCGGGCGATGCTGAAACCGGCGTATCGATCATGCGGATGGACGAAGGTCTCGATACCGGCGCCGTATTGTTGGCCGAGCGGTTGGCAATTCCGACGCGCATGGGCGCCGCAGCGCTCTATGATGAGCTAGCCGCCCTCGGCGCCCGTTTGATCGTTGCGGCGCTGGCGGCCGCAGCCGAAGGCAAGCTCAATCCGAAGCCGCAGCCCACCGACGGCGTGACCTACGCCCGCAAGCTGCGGCGCGAGGAAGGCGCGCTCGACTGGCGCCGGCCGGCTGTCGAGCTCGAACGCGCGGTGCGCGCCTTCGAGATTTTCCCGGGCGCCCATTTTACCCACGGCGGCGAGCGCATCCGCGTGTTCACGGCCGAGGTTGCCGCGGGATCAAGGGACGCGCCGCCGGGCACCGTGCTCGACGACCTGCTGACGATCGCCTGCGGCGAACGCGCGTTACGGCCGACGCGGTTGCAGCGCGCCGGCCGGGCGACGCTTCGGGTTGAGGAATTCCTGCGCGGCTACGCGATCGCGCGCGGCACGGTGCTGCCATGCCCCGCTACAAGCTGACCGTCGAATACGACGGCACCGGCCTGGTCGGCTGGCAGCGCCAGGCGAAAGGCTTGTCGGTACAGGAAATCCTCGAAACCGCGGTCGAGCGTCTTTGCGGCAAGCACGTCACGGTGCACGGCGCCGGCCGCACCGATGCCGGCGTGCACGCGCTGGCGCAGACCGCGCATCTCGACCTGGTGCGCGACCGACCCACCGACGTGATCCGCAGCGCGCTCAACCAGCACGTCAAGCCACATGCCGTCGCCGTTCGTGCCGTCGAACGCGTCGCCGATGCATTCGACGCGCGCCGGTCGGCGCGCGGCCGCGTCTATCGCTACCGCATCCTCAACCGCCGGTCGCCGCCCGCGCTGGACCGCAGCCGGGTCTGGCATGTCGGTCCAGCGCTGGATGTGGCGGCGATGCAGGCGGCGTCGCGCGTGTTGATCGGCAAGCACGATTTCACCACCTTCCGCGACACGCAATGCCAGGCGAAATCGCCGGTGAAGACGTTGGACGCGCTCGACGTCGCGCGGGCCGGCGACGAGATCTGGATCGAAGCGCGGGCGCGCTCGTTTCTGCACCATCAGGTGCGCAACATTGTCGGCACGCTCAAGCTGGTCGGCGCCAGCAAGTGGGAGCCGGCCGACGTCAAGCGCGCGCTCGACGCGCGCGACCGACGCGCCGGCGGACCGACGGCGCCGCCGCAAGGCCTTTATTTGATTGAAGTGATCTACGCCGACGCTGATTAGCGCGGCATCACGCCCGGCGGCCGTTCGGTATCGAGCGGCAGCGAATAGTGCAAACCGAGAAAGCCACCGGCGCCGTGGACCTGGTCCTCGCTGCGGCCGCCTTCGAATCGCAAATGCTGATTGAGGTCGAAGCTGAGACCGACGCGATACCCTTCGACCGATTGCAGGAACGTGCGGTCGCCCCACCAATAGCGCGCCGCGGTGACGTGCATGTCAGGCATCGCCGGCACCGGCAGGCCGAGTTCCAGATCGTGGCCGCCGAGCGACTGTTCGGCGAGCGCCGTGCCGACGACCGGACCGTGATTGAGGCTGCCCGTCAAATAGGTTGTCGGATCGACGGCGTTGTCGCCGATTTCAGCGCCGAGATTCGGCTGCGCATGGCCGATGGACCAGCCGCGATCGCCGCTGATCACCGTGGCCGCCGCCAGCGCTTGCAAGCCGAGGCCCGTCGGCCGCTTGGCGGCGTCGACTTTGGCCGGCACCGAATCAGAATCGACCGCACCGAGCGGAATGAACTTGGCGATCCGGGCGGTGACCTGGTCCGTCCCTCTGACGGCGAGCACGCCGATGCCAGGGCGCATGTCGCCGGCAGATCCGCCGCCGAGCTCGAGCTTGCTCAGCAATTGCTCGGCCGCATTGACCACGCGCGCACTGGAATCGGAAACTGTCTGGCGCATGTCGACGATGAAACCGGTGACCGCGCTATGCGACGTCGGCGGCGCGTCAGCAGCCAACGCCGTGCCGCCCGCGAGACCGCAAAACGCGGCCGCAAGCGTCAGACGCAGGGCGCCCATCGAGACATGGCTGGCCATGGTCGAAAAATTAATGGTAACCGGTTAAAGGCGAGTTAAGTCGATTTTGTCGAAAATTTTTTACCGCTTCCCGAAATAGAACTCAAGGAAGGACAAGTATATTTTTGCCAACGCCTCAATATCGTTAAGATTGATACACTCATTAACCTTGTGCGCGGTTTCGCCGACCGGACCGAATTCCGCCACCGGACAATAGCGCTGGATGAAGCGGGCGTCGGAAGTGCCGCCGCCCGTGGATAATTCGGGCCGGCGGCCGGTAACGCTTTCGATCGCCCGGGTCAGCTTGTCGCTGACTTCACCCGGCGGCACCAGGAAGGACACGCCGCTCACCTGGATCGTCAGTTCGTACTTGCCACCGGCGCGATCGAGCCGCTGGCGGATCCAGGCTTCCATCGTCTTGTCGCTCCAGCGATCGTTGAAGCGAACGTTGAACACCGCCTTGGCACGATCCGGGATGATGTTGGTGGCAGGATTGCCAACATCGATCGTCGCCACTTGGAGATTCGACGGTTCGAATTGCGCGCTGCCATCGTCGATTGGCTCGCGCGTCAACGCGTCGAGCATCCGGACCAGATGGTGCGCCGCGTTGTCGGCGAAATGCGGATAGGCCGTGTGACCCTGCACGCCGAAGGCGGTCAGAGTGCCGTTGAGACTGCCGCGCCGGCCGATCTTGACCATGTCGCCGAGCGCCTTGCGGCTCGTCGGCTCGCCGACGATGCAAGCGTCGAGCTTTTCGCCGCGCTTGGCGAGCGTCTCGAGCACCTTGCGCGTGCCGTTGATCGCGATCGCCTCCTCGTCGCCGGTAATCAGCAGGCTGAGCGAGCCGCCGAAATCGCGCCCATGCGCGGCGACGAAGCGTGCCGCGGCAGCCGCGAAACAGGCAATCGCGCTTTTCATGTCGGCGGCGCCGCGGCCGATCAGGATTCCATCCTTGACCGTTCCCGCGAACGGATCGACCGACCAGTTGGCGAGATTACCTGCCGGCACGACGTCCGTATGCCCGGCGAAGCACAGGTTGCGGCCCGATTTGCCAAGCCGGGCATAGAGATTGAGAATCTTTTCCGTGCCCGGTTCGGCGAATTCGAGCGTCTCGCAGACAAAACCGCTGCGCTCCAGCGTCCGTGCCAGATGGGCGATGCAGCCCTCGTCTTTCGGCGTGACGCTGGGAAAACGCACCAACTCGGCGGCGAGCGCGACGGCGTCGATGGTGGCGGCTACCGTCATCAGTCGCGCAGCAATTCGTTGATCGAGGTGCGTGAACGCGTGCGCGCGTCGACGCGCTTGACGATGACGCAGCAGGCGAGATTTGGCCCGCCCGGCGTGCGCGCCGGCAGGCTGCCGGGCACCACGACCGAATAGGCCGGCACGCGGCCGAGGAACGTTTCGCCGGTGGCGCGGTCGACCACCTTGGTCGAGGCGCCGATGAAGCAGCCCATCGCCAACACCGCGCCTTCCTCGACGATCACGCCTTCGGCGACTTCGCTGCGTGCGCCAATGAAGCAATGATCCTCGACGATCACGGGCTGCGCCTGAACGGGCTCGAGGACGCCGCCGATGCCGACGCCGCCCGAGATGTGGCAGTTGCGGCCGATCTGCGCGCATGAGCCGACGGTCGACCAGGTGTCGATCATCGTGCCTTCGCCGACATGGGCGCCGACATTGACGAAGCTCGGCATCAGGACGACGCCGGGCGCGATATAGGCCGAATGCCGTACCACTGCGCCCGGTACGGCGCGGAAACCGGCTTTCTTGAACTTGGCGGCGCTCCAGCCGGCGAACTTCGACGGCACCTTGTCCCACCATTTGGCGCCGCCGGGGCCGCCGGCGATCGGCTGCATGTCGGTGAGGCGGAACGACAGGAGCACCGCCTTCTTGAGCCATTCCTCGACATGCCAGCGTCCGTCGTGCTTACGCGCGACGCGCAGCGTACCGGTATCGAGTCCGTCGAGCGCAGCCATCACGGCCTTACGCGCCGCCGCCTTGGTCTTGGCGTCGAGTCGGTCGCGCGCGTCCCAGGCGGCGTCGATGGTGGCTTGCAGGCGCGGAATATCCATGGCGCGCGCAAAATGCGGTGCGCGCCATGCGCTGTCAACCATCGCCGGGCGGCATTAGACTGGCGGCCGATGGAGACACCCATGCGCCGACAAACTGCGCCCGCGGATGCGCCGGCGGCCGCGGTCGACCTGGTGATCGAGCCGCGCACCCGCGATCTCGGCGACGGTTTCGAAGTGCGCCGCGTGCTGCCCTATGCCAAGCGCCATATGGTCGGCCCCTTCATCTTCTTTGACCATTTCGGCCCGACGAATTTCTGCGCCGGCACCGGGCTCGACGTCCGGCCACATCCGCACATCGGCCTCGCCACGATCACCTATCTGTTCGATGGTGAGATCATGCACCGCGATAGCTTGGGGACCGCGCAGGTAATCCGCCCCGGCGCGGTCAACTGGATGACCGCCGGACGCGGCATCGTGCATTCCGAGCGCACGCCGCCAGAGACTCGCCAGCAGGCATCGCCGATCTACGGCATCCAGAGCTGGGTGGCGCTACCGCAGGCGCGCGAAGAGATCGACCCCGCCTTCGAGCACGTGCCGGCAGCGGATTTGCCGCTGATCGAAGGCGACGGCGTTGCCGTGCGCCTGATCGCCGGCGCGCTATTCGGCAAAACGGCGCCGGTGGCGACGCAATCGCCGATGTTCTATGCCGACGTCACGCTGCGCGCCGGCGCGACATTGGCGATGACACCGGACTACGCACAACGCGCGGCCTATCTGCTCGAAGGCGCCGTCGACTGCGCCGGCGCGCGGCATGCGCCGCCGCTGATGCTGGTGTTCGACAGCAAGGCACGCGCCGTGATCACGGCGCGCGAGCCGGCGCGGCTGCTACTGATCGGCGGCGAGCCGCTGGACGGCGAACGGCACATTTGGTGGAACCTGGTGTCGAGCTCGGCCGAGCGCATCGAACAGGCGAAGCGCGATTGGCAGGGCGGTCGTTTCCCGAAAATCCCGGGCGACAGCGACGAGTTCATCCCCCTGCCGGCGTGAGCGTGGCGAGGAATTCCGTCAGATCGTCGATGGTGTGATGAATGGCGCCGGCATGGCGCGCGTCGAGCTCGTCGTGCGGGCCGCCGCGCAGCCAGACCGTCGTCATGCCGAGCGCCGCCGCCGGCGGCAGGTTGCGCGCCATGTCCTCGACCATCGCGGCGCGGCGCGGCTCGATCGCATAAGTCTCGATCAGCGCGCGATAGCCGGCTGCGTTCGGTTTGGGTTCGAAATCGATGGCGACGATGTCGTGGATCGCGGCGAAGTGGTGGCTCAGTTCCAACCGATCGAGCACGCGCTCGGCATGGATGCGCGTGCCGTTGGTGAAGATCAGCTTGCGCCCCGGCAACGCGGCGAGCGCGCGGCTGAGCGCCGGCGCCGGCCGAACCGCGGATACGTCGATTTCGTGAACGTAATCGAGAAACCGCTGCGGCTCGACGCCGTATTCGTTCATCAGGCCACGTAGTGTCGTCCCGTGCTCCTGGAAATAGCGCTGGCGCAACGCATGCGCGCCTTCAAGATCGAGCTTGAGCTCGTCCATGATGTAGCGCGCCATCCGCTGCTCGACTTCGACATAGAGCCGGCACGACGACGGATAGAGCGTGTTGTCGAGATCGAAGATCCAGGTCTCGATATGGCCGAACGAACGGACGCGCGGCTGGGAATCAGTCAGGCTCATGGGTGCGGCCGTTATATGGCGCACCGGCGCAGCTTTGTCGATGCCTCCCGTAACACCGAACAGCCGGCGCCGTTGCGATCGCGGCGCCGGCTGTCGTGGACGGGGCGCTAATCAGCGGCGGCTGGAACCGGCGCAAGGGCGGCCGGCGTGGCGCCAACGGGGCGCGACGCCGCCCAGTAGCCAAGCGCCATGAATCCGGCGCCGGCGACGATGTTGCCGAGCGTCACCCACAGCATGTTCCAGCCGAATCCGGCCCAGGTCACGGTATCCGGATGCGGGCTGAGCAGCGCGATCAGCAGCAGCGTCATGTTGGCCACCGAGTGCTCATAGCCACTGCCAACGAAGCCGAACAGGCACCAAAAGATCGCGATGCACTTAGCGGCATCGCCTTCCATGCGCGCCGCCATCCAGATCGCCAAGCAGACGAGCCAATTGCACAGGATTGCGCGCGCGAACAGCGACAAGGCCGGCGCATTCATCTTGCCGGCGGCGACGGCGAAGATGAGCTGACTTTTCGCGTGCAGAACTGATCCGCCACCGCCGGCGATGAACAACGCCGCCAATAGCGCGCTGCCGAGGAGATTGCCGACCCACGAACCGGCCCAGCAGCGCAGCATGTCGCCGAGCCCGACTTTGCCGCGGAGCACGCCGAGTGGCATGTACATCGCGTGACCGGTGAACAGATCGGCGCCGGCGAAAAGCACGAGCGTCAAGGCAACGCCGAACGACGCGCCCATGATCAACGGCCGATAGGCTGGATCGGCGTCCGAGCCGATGCTGAGGATCAAAATGATGCCGAGGCCGATATAGGCGCCCGCCATCATCGCGCTGAGCAGGAAGCCGAACGGTGCGCGCTTCAGAAAATTGCTCCGGGCTGCGGCGGTCGCGGCCAGTTTGTCGACGGTCTCGAGATACATGGATGCCTCGTTGGTGTGGTGGTCGCTCGCCGACGAACGCGCTTCGATGCGATTGCCAGCCTCTGACATCGCAAGCGCAAGGCGCGTGCCAATGACGACAACGACGGAAACGGCCACATCGGACATCGTGCCGTGCGACGCGTTGCACTCGGCGCAGGCGCATGCCGGAACCGGTGCCCATATTTCAATCGGTCAGTATTACTGCACAAAAAATTCGCAGATTAGCGGGCGTTAATCATATTTCTTGGGCAGTGCTGGCGAATCAGGGCGCGCGCAGGCCGCTTTGGCGGCGTCGCGGCAGTGGCACCGCGGTTGCAATGCGGCAGGTGACGTCTGTGCATCACGACCGCTTTTGGTAGCTGAATGACCACCGACACGATTCTGACCGACACGCAAAAACAATATCTCGAAGGATTCCTCAACGCGGTCGCGGCGCGCAACGGCGGCGCGGGCAGCGGCGCGCCCGATATTCATCGCATCGCCCAGGACCGCTTTATCGCCGCCGGCAAACCGTTAAGCGCCGAAGAAGAAGCCAAGCGCAAGACACCGCCGCTCGACATGTGGGACGAGATCGGCGCCAATGCTGCTGCGGGCCTCGCGCCGAAAGGCATCGACGTCTTCCGTCATAAATTCTTCGGCCTGTTCTACGTCGCGCCGGCGCAGGACTCGTTCATGTGCCGGTTGCGCATTCCGAACGGCATCTTGAGCGCGCATCAGTTTGCGGGCCTCGCCGATTTGGCCGAAACGCTGGGCGGCGGCACTCTCGACGTCACCACCCGGGCCAACCTCCAGATCCGCGAGATCCAGCCGCGGTCCGCCATCGATCTGCTAACCGGGATCCAGGACCTCGGCCTCACCTCGCGCGGCGCGGGCGCCGACAATATCCGGAATATCACCGGCAGCCCGACCGCCGGCATCGACCCGACCGAGCTGATCGACACCCGGCCGCTGGCGCGTGCCCTGCACTTCACCATCCTCAATCATCGCGAGCTTTACGGCCTGCCGCGCAAGTTCAACATCGCCTTCGACGGCGGCGGCCAGATCGGCGTGCTCGAAGATACCAACGACATCGGCTTTGCCGCCGTGCGCATAGCCGACGGAGCGTCCGTGCCGGCCGGCGTCTATTTCCGGATGTATCTCGGCGGCATCACCGGCCACGGCGATTTCGCGCATGATACCGGTATCCTGCTCAAGAGCGAGGAGTGCGTCGCCGCGGCCGTCGCCGTCGTACGCGTCTTCATCGCCCACGGCGATCGCACCGACCGCAAACGGGCCCGATTCAAATATCTCCTCGACGAATGGGGCCTGGACCGCTTCATGGCCGAGGTCGGCAAGGAGCTGTCGTTCACCCCGCCGAAGGTGCAATCGGAGCAATGCCTGCCACGCGGGCCGCTGCTGAAACACGGCCATGTCGGCATCCACAAGCAGAAGCAGAAAGGGATGAATTACATCGGCGTCGGCCTGCCGGTTGGCCGTCTCAGCGCGGTGGAGGCGCGCGCCCTGGCAGAGATCGCCACGCAATTCGGCAGCGGCACCATCCGGCTGACGGTGTGGCAGAACCTGATCCTGTCGGACATCAGCGATGCCAAGTTGCCGGGCGCGCGCAAGGCGATCGAAGAGCTCGGCTTGAGCGCCGAAGCGTCGTCGATCCGCGGCGCGCTCGTGGCCTGTACCGGCAACACCGGGTGCAAGTTCGCCGCCACCGACACCAAGGCGCAGGCGCTTTACCTGGCGCAATATCTCGAAGCCCGCATCAAGCTCGACAAGCCGATCAATATCCACCTCACCGGCTGCCCGCATTCCTGCGCCCAGCATTATGTCGGCGACATCGGCCTGCTCGGCGTCAAAGTCGCGCAGGGCGACGAGATGATCGAAGGCTATACCATCGTCGTCGGCGGCGGCGCCGGCAGCGAGCGGCGGATCGCCCGCGAAATCGCCCGCGACGTGCCTTTCGCCGACGTCGCCGGCCGGCTCGAGGCGTTGCTTCGTTGTTACCTGATAGAGCGTCGCGACGCCGAATCCTTCCACGAATTCGCCAGTCGCCATTCGGTCGAGGCCCTCCAGGCGATGCTCGCGGCGGAGCCGGCGACATGAGCTACGTCGCACCGCTGGTCCCCGAAAATGCTCCGTTCAGCAGCGCCGAACGCGCGTTCATCAACGGTTGGATCGCCGCCTACTACGCCACCGACGTTGCAATGCCGGTGACGACCGCTTCGGCAGCAGCCGAAGCGCTTCCTTGGCACGACGCGTCGCTGTCACTCGACCAACGGATGGAACGCGCCGCTGGCCGGCCGATGCCCGAGTTGCTGATGGCGGCGATGGCGCAGCAGGATTGCGGCCAGTGCGGCTACCTCTGTCGCAGCTACGCCACGGCGATCGCCGACGGCAAGGAAAAGGCGCTGACGCGCTGCGTTCCGGGCGGCAAGGAAACCGCCCGTAAGCTGAAAGAACTGCTCGAGACCGGCGGGGCGCCGGCACCGGCAACGATTCCGGCCGCGCCGGCCGCCGCGGCGGTTGCGCCGGCCCCAGCGGGCCCTGTAACCGTCGCGGCCCAATTCCGCAGCGCCCAGCCGCTCAACCGCGCCGGCTCGGTCAAGGATACGCGACAGGTGGTGCTGAACCTCTACGGCTCTGGCCTGCGCTATCAAACCGGCGACAGCATCGGCATCATGCCGACCAACTGCCCCACGACGGTCGCCGCGATCATCGAGGCGCTGGGTGCCGATCCGAACGCCGAAGTCGACACAGCCGGCGGCACACGCCTACCGCTGCACGATGCGCTGAGCAGCGCTTGCGACATCGGCCGACCGTCGGATGAGGTTGTCGAGGTTCTGGCGTCGCGCGCCCGCGATCCGGAGCAGTCGCAACGGCTGCAGGCGCTTGCCGAAGGCTATCCCGGCGCCGAGCCGGAAGGCGCCGACCTGCTCGAACTGTTGACCGTCTTCCCGTCGGCGCGGCCGCCGTTGCAGGAATTGATCGCTGGGCTCGCACCCTTGCAGCCGCGGCTCTATTCGATCGCCTGCTCGCCGCTGGTGCATGGCGGCGAGGTTCACCTGACGGTCGCCGCGGTGCGCTGGGAGAAACGCGGACGCGCGCGCAAGGGCATCGCCTCGTGCTTCCTGGCCGAACGCGCGGAACAAGCGACGACGATGCCGGTCTTCGTCCAGCCGCCGGCGCACCGTTTCCGCCCCCCCGAATCCGACGATGCGCCGATGATCATGATCGGGCCCGGCACCGGCATCGCGCCGTTTCGCGCCTTTCTCCAGGAGCGGCGCGAGAACGGCGCCAAAGGCCGCAACTGGCTGTTTTTCGGCGACCAGCGCCGCGCCACCGACTTCCTCTATGAGGATGAGCTGACGGCCTGGCACAAAGACGGATTGCTGGCGCGGCTCGACGTGGCATTTTCCCGCGACCAGCCCGAGCGCATTTACGTGCAGCAACGCATGCGCGAGCAATCGGCGCGGCTGTGGCGCTGGATCAACGACGGCGCCTACATCTTCGTCTGCGGCGCGATGGCGATGGGCCGCGACGTCGAGACCGCGCTGGCCGCAATCGTCGCGCGCCAGGGCGGCATGGGTGTCGGCGCCGCCAAGGCCTATCTGGCGCAGCTTGGGCGCGAGGGGCGGTTCGTGAAGGACGTCTATTGATGACCCACTTCCCGATCTGCCTCGATCTCGCCGATAAGCGTTGTCTCGTGGTCGGCGCCGGGCCAGAAGCCGAGCGCAAGGTTGCCGCGTTGCGCCGTGCCGGCGCACGCGTCGTGACAACGTCGCGTTTCGTGCCCGCCGATTTAGACGGCTGCGCGCTGGCGTTCGCGGCCGACGTCCCGTGCGCGGTCGGCGAAGCCGTGTCACGCGCGGCGCAGGTGCGCGGCATCCTGGTGAACGTGGCCGATCAGCCGAACCTTTGCAGCTTCATCATGCCGGCGGTGATCGAGCGCGCGCCAGTGACGCTGGCGATATCGACGGGCGGCGCGTCGCCAGCCTTGGCGCGGCGTTTGCGCGAGACGCTCGATGCGATCATGCCGCGACGGCTCGGCGCGCTGGCGACGCTGGCCGGCGAGTTCCGTGCGCGTGTAAGGCATGGCATCGCCGATGCGGCGACACGACGCGCGTTCTGGGAGTGGTTGCTCGACGGGCCAGTGGCGCGGCTGGCGCTGGCCGGCGAACAAGACGCAGCGCGGCATCAACTCGAAGCGGCGCTCAGCGCCAAAAGCGCCGCGGCGCCGCGCAAGGTCGCCTAGGCGCGGCGCGGCGTTCCGCGCGGCCCGGATTTGCGCCGGCGGATCAGCGTGCCGGCACCCTCGGCGAACAGCTCGAGCAGGATTGCGTGCGGCACGCGGCCGTCGATGATGACCGCCGCCTCGACGCCGCCTTCGACGGCTTCGACGCAGGTCTCGACCTTCGGGATCATGCCACCCGAAATCGTGCCATTGGCGATCATCGCCTTGGCATCGGCAATCGACAGCTCCTGCACCAGCTTCTTGCCGGCATCGAGCACGCCCGCCACGTCGGTCAGCAGCAGCAGTCGTGCCGCCTTGACCGCCGCCGCGACCGCACCTGCGGCCGTATCGGCGTTGATGTTGTAAGTCTCGCCCTCCGTGCCGACGCCGATCGGTGCGATCACCGGAATGATGTCAGATTTCACGAAATACTCGAGCACCGGCGCATCGACGGCATAGGGCTCGCCGACGAAACCAAGATCGAGCACCTTCTCGATGTGGCTGTCTGGATCGGCGCGCTTGCGCGTGAGCTTGCGCGCACGGATGAGGTCGGCATCCTTACCGGACAGACCGATCGCCCGGCCGCCGGCGCGATTCACCGCCGCGGCGAGCTCTTTGTTGATCGAGCCCGACAGCACCATTTCGACGATCTCGACCGTTGCCTGGTCGGTGACGCGCAGGCCATCGATGAACGAGCTTTTGATCTTTAGCCGCTCGAGCATCTGGCCGATCTGCGGGCCGCCGCCATGGACGACGATCGGATTGATGCCGACCTGCTTCAGCAACACGACGTCGCGTGCGAACAGATCGGCGATCTCGGTCTCGCCCATCGCGTGGCCGCCGTATTTGACGACGATCGTCTTGCCGGCATAGCGCCGCATGTAGGGCAGCGCTTCCGACAGCGTCGCGGCTTTCAGCACGGCATCGGGCGGTGCGGTGCGGTTCTTGTCGCTCATGGCCGGGCTTTATAGCGGCATCGGCGCTAGCTCGCCAGCACGGCGAGCAGCGCGCGCAGCGCCGGAATTCCGTGGCCGGTTTCGGCGCTGGTGGCGACGACGAGCGGATGCGCGCTGGGGTGCCGCGCCAGCGTAGCGCCGACAGCGGCGGCCTGCGCCGCACATTCGGCCGCGCTGACCTTGTCGGCCTTGGTCAGCACCGCCATCGCCGACACCGCATGATCCGCCAGCAGGTCGAGCGCCAACCGGTCGGTGTCTTTGAGTCCGTGCCGGACGTCAACCAGCAGGAGCGCGCGCCGCAACACGCCGCGTCGCGCGAGATAGAAACCGACGGTCTGGCTCCAGCGGCGCGTTTCGGCCTGTGAGACGGCGGCATAGCCGTAACCCGGCAGATCGACCAGCATCAACCGGTCGCCGACGGAAAAGAAATTGATCGCCCGCGTGCGGCCGGGCGTGCGCGACACCCGCGCTAACGCCTTGCGCCCGGTGAGCGCGTTCAACAGACTCGATTTGCCGACATTGGAGCGGCCGACGAACGCGATCTCTGGCAAGCGCTCGGCGGGCAATGCGGTCGGCCGGTCGGCCGCAGCGACGAAGCGGCTCTCGGCTGCAAACAGGCGACGGCCGCGTTCGAGCTCGGCCGCGCCGGTGGGCACCGCCGGAGCCGTCATGGCGTCAGGCGGCGCCGGCGCGCCGCATGATCGCCCACTGCTGGGCGATCGACAGCAGGTTGTTCCAGCTCCAGTAGATCACCAAGCCGGCGGGGAACTGGGCCAGCATGAAGGTGAAAACAATCGGCAGCACCATGAACATCTTCGCCTGGATCGGATCAGGCGGCTGCGGATTGAGCTTCTGCTGGAGGAACATCGTCAGGCCCATGATCAGCGGCCAGGCGCCGATATGGAGGAACGAAATGTCCGGCGAGTGGAACGGCAGCAAACCGAAGAGATTGACGAAGGTGGTCGGATCGGGTGCCGACAGATCGTGGATCCAGCCGTAGAACGGCGCGTGGCGCATCTCGATGGTGACGTACAGCACCTTGTACAGCGAGAAGAACACCGGAATCTGGATGACGATCGGCAAACAGCCGGCCATCGGATTGGCGCCGACGCGCTTGTACAGCGCCATCATCTCCTGGTTGAGCTTCTGTTTGTCGTCGCCGTATTTCTCGCGCAGCTTCTGCATCTCGGGCTGCAGCTTCTTCATCTTGCTCATCGCGCGATAGGATTTGTTCGCGAGCGGGAAGAAGACGAGCTTGATGAGAACCGTCAGCAGCAGGATGGCGAGACCGAAATTGCCGATCAGCTTGTAGAAGAATCCGAGCGCGAGGAAGATCGGCTTGGTGATCCAATAGAACCAGCCGAAGTCGATCGCGCGGTCGAAAGTCGGTATGCCAAGTTGCGTTTCGTAGCGGTCGAGCAACGCGACTTCCTTGGCGCCGGCAAAAGCGCGGCTTTCCTCGGTCACGCTCGCGCCCGGCGCGATGTCGCGCGCGGCGCCAATATAGTCGGCTTGATAGATGTCGACGCCGCCGACCTTGCCGTATTGCAACTCGGCCGTGACCGATGCGTTCTGCATCGGAATGAGCGAGGTCAGCCAATACTTGTCGGTGAAGCCGAACCAGCCGCCGGTGGTGGCGAACTGGGCGTGCGGATGCTTCTTCATCTCATCGTAGTTGAACGGATCGCACCCCAACAGAAAGAGACACGAGCCGTCGTGCAGCTTGCCGTCGGTGACGCCGATCGGCCCCTCGTGCAGCAGATAGGTGCGCGAAACCTCGATTTCGCCCTTGCGCACGTCGACCACGTAGGGCGAAAGCTTCACCGAAGCAGCGCCGTCGTTGGTGACGCGGTCCGTGACGGTGAACATGTATTGGGAGTCGACAGCGACATGGCGGGTAAACTTGAGCCCCGCGCCGTTATCCCACGTGAGGTCGATGGGATGATCGGGCGTCAATGCGCCGCCTGATGCGGTCCAGCGCGTCTCCGGTCCGGGCACCTTCACGTCGGCGTTGGCTGCAAGCCAGCCGAACTGAAGGAAATAGGGATGCTCGCTGCCATCGGGCGCGAGCAGGACGATTTCCGGACTCTTCGGATCGACCGTCTCGTGATACGTGCGCAGCGTCAGATCGTCGATGCGGCCGCCGATCAGATTGATCGAGCCTACGAGGCGCGGCGTATCGATCGCCACGCGCGGCGTGGCCGCGAGAACTTGCGCGCGCGGCGCGACTTTGGCTTCGCCCGCGACCGACGGCGCCGCCGCTGGCGTGCCCGGCACGGCCGCTGGCGCGTTGGTGGCGGTTGCGGTTTTCGCTGGCGGCGTCGGCGCCGGATAGAACCGTTCGCCGAAATACTGGAAGCCGATCAGAATCACGATCGAGATCGCGATCGCAATGACCATGTTGCGCTGGTCCATGTCAGCTCCGCGCCGGCGGCACCGGGTCAACGCCCGATCCGCCCCAAGGGTGGCAACGCGCGACGCGTTTCAACGCAAGCCAAGTACCGTGCGCCGCGCCATGGACATGCACGGCTTCCGCCGCGTAGTGCGAGCAACTCGGCCAATAGCGGCAATTGGCGCCGAGCACCGGCGCGATCAATAGTTGATAGGCGCGGATGAACACTTGCAGCACGAGGCTCATGGCGCGCCACCGCCGTCGGCGCGATAGGCGCCGACCTGTTTCAGCGCGGCTTCGAGATCGCCGAGCAGCGCGTCGAACGGGCGGGTCAGCGTCGCGGTCCGCGCGATCAAGACGAAATCGTGCCCCGGCGTGCCATGGCGGCCGATGACGCGCTCGGCCGCCGCGCGCAGCCGCCGGCGCGCGCGGTTGCGCGCCACGGCGATGCCGACCTTCTTGCTCGCGGTGAATCCGACCCGTGCGAAGTCCGCGCCGACATGCGGCGCTGCTTGCAGGATCAGCCCGGGCGTGACGTGTTTCCGGCGGCTCGCGGCAACTGCAAGGAATTCAACGCGCCGTTTCAGGCGCGCGATCTTGGTCATCGGCTGCGCCTCCTCGGCCGCAATCCCGCGTTAGGCCGATAGACGCTTGCGGCCCTTGGCCCGACGGCTCGATAGCACGCGGCGCCCGCCGACCGTCGCCATGCGTGCGCGAAAGCCGTGACGGCGCTTACGGACGAGTTTGCTGGGCTGATATGTGCGCTTCACAGCGATGACTCCGGCGAAACTTCTGGCAAAATCGACGGCGCTGTATACGAGAGCGGGTGGCCTAAGTCAACGTCACAACCTCGCGGCAAATTGGCTAAGCGAGGTAGGTCAAAGACTTAGGACGGCCCGCCGGTGCGACCGGCAACGCCGCCCGCGGAGGCGCATGAGCGAGGGACGCAACGATCGGATCGGGGGTGGCTTGTCCGCCCGCCTGCTCGTCCTGACCATGATTTTCGTCATGGCGAGCGTGCTGCTGGTTTTCCTGCCGTCGGTCACCCGCGAATGGACGTCCTATCTCGACGACCGGATCGACGCCGCGCATTTGGCGATTTTTACCCTCGAAGCGACACCCGACAACATGGTGAGCAAGGACTTGTCGGACATGCTGCTTGCCCATGTCGGCGCGCACGCCATCGTCGTTCACATGGCCGACCGCACCCTCATGCTGGCGCAGGACATGCCGCCGTCAGTCGCGACCACCTACGACCTGCGCACGGAATCGATGCTCCAGATGATGGGCGACACGGTGTCGACACTGTTCCATTCGGGCAGGCGAGTGGTTCGCGTCCTCGGCGTTTCGCCCAAAGACCGCAATACCACGGTCGAGGTCGTACTCGATGAAGGGCCGCTGCGTCGTCAATTGCTGGAGTTCGGCGCGCGCGTCTTCGCCGTGTCGCTGGTCATTTCGTTGATCACGGCAGCGCTGGTGTATCTAACCTTGCGCTGGTTGCTGGTGGCGCCGCTGCGCCGCATGACGGCCAGCATGATGACGTTTCGCGACAATCCCGAGGATGAATCGCATGTCATCCGCCCGTCGCAGCGCCGCGACGAAGTCGGACTCGCCGAACGCGAGCTGGCGACGATGCAGGAAACGGTGCGGCAATCGCTGCGGCAGAAAGAGCATCTCGCCGCGCTCGGCACCGCGGTGTCCAAGATCAACCACGATTTGCGCGGCATCCTGTCGACGGCACGACTCACGTCCGACAGCCTGGCCGCCAGCACGTCGCCGGAGGTGAAGCGCGCCGTGCCCGCGTTGCTGGCCGCGATCGATCGCGCCGTGGCGCTGTGCACCGGCACGCTCATCTACACCCGCGAGAGCGCGCCGCCGTTGCACCGTAGCCGGTTTCCGCTTGCGGCGCTGACCGACGAGCTCATCGGCGTCGTCGATCGGCCGGCGGGCAACGGCTTCAGCGTCATCAACGAAGTGCCCGCGGGCGTCACCGTTTATGCCGACCGCGACCAGTTGCTGCGGGTGCTGGAAAACCTGACGCGCAACGCCTCAGAATGCGGCGCACACCGCTGCGCGATCGGCGCCGCGCGGAACGGCACCGGGCTCCGCATCGCGGTCAGCGACGACGGTCCCGGCCTGCCGCCCAAGGCGCGGGCACACTTGTTCACGCCGTTCTCCGGCTCGGCGCGGCCGGGCGGCACCGGCCTCGGCCTTGCCATCGCGCGCGAAATCATGCGTGCCCATGGCGGCGACATCGCGCTCGAACGAAGCGACGCGGGCGGCACGGTGTTCGCGCTCACCTTGCCGATCGACGGCGACGCCGCCTAGTCGAGCGCCAGCAGCTCGGACTTGAGATAGGCGCTTTCGGGCAGGAACGGATGCACCGGATGGTCCGGCGCCGCGCCCGCGCTTTGCAGGATGCGGCCATCGCGGCCGGCGTCGAAGATGCCGCGCCGGACCGCTTCGGCGAACTCAGCAACGCCGACATTGTGCGAACAGGACGCGATGAACAGCACACCGCGCGGCGCGACCACCGATGCCGCCAACCGCGCGAGTTTGCGATAGCCGCGCAGGCCCGCGCCGAGATCCTTCTTCGATTTGACGAAGGCCGGCGGATCGGCGACGACGATGTCGAAGCGCTCGCCAGCGGCCGCCAACCGTTCAAGCTCGACAAAGGCTTCGGCGCGCGCGAACCGGCAGCGCGCTTCGACGCCGTTGGCCGCCGCCGCACGGCCCGCCAGCGCGAGCGCGGCCTCGGAGCGATCGATAGCGACCACCGCGGACGCGCCGGCACGCGCCGCCGTGACCGCGAAGCCGCCAGCGAAGCAATAAGCGTCGAGGAGACGGCATCCGTTCGCCAGCGCGGCGACGGCGCGCCGGTTCTCGCGCTGATCGTAGAACCAGCCAGTTTTCTGGCCAGCCATCGGATCGGCAAAGAAACGCGCGCCATTTTCCATGAGCTCGGCCGACCCATCGAGCGAACCAGCGGCGACCCGGACTTCCTCCGCCAGGCCTTCGAGCTTGCGGCCGGCGCCGTCGTTGCGCAGCACCACGGCCTTCGGCGCCAGGACCGTCGCGAGCGCGGCGACGATCTCGCCTTCGAGTTGCGCCATGCCCGCGGTATTGAACTGGGCGACGACGATTTCGCCGAAACGATCGACCACCAGGCCCGGCAGGCCGTCGGCCTCGGCATGAACGGCGCGATAGAACGGCTCCGGATAGAGTCGATGGCGCAAGGCGATCGCGGCTTCGAGCCGCGCCGCGATGAATTTGCGATCGACAACACAGGCCGGATTGCGGTCGACGATACGGGCGGCGACCAGCGCATGCGGATTGAACGTCGCCACGCCGAGCGGCTTGCCCGAACCGGCCGCGAGGCGGACCAGGCTGCCCGGCGGCAGCGCCTTGGCGGCCTTGTCCATCTGGATCTCGTTGGAATAGAGCCACGGATGGCCCTGCTCGGCGCGCTTGTGCCGGCCGGGCAGCAGGCTCACGACCGGATAATCGGCGACGCTCACCGCTTGGCGCCGCGCGCGCTGGCGATCGGCGGCGCGAACTGCGGCTCGATGTCCCAGGGAAACAGGATCCAGGTGTCCTGGCTCACTTCGGTGATGAAGGTGTCAACCAGCGGCCGGCCCTTGGGCTTGGCATAAATGGTCGCGAAATGCGCCTTGGGCAGCAACCGGCGCACGACTTCGGCGGTGCGGCCGGTATCGACCAGATCGTCGATGATCAGGTGATCGGCGCCGTCGCCGGCGGCGCTTTTCAAAACCTTGACCGGCCCCTGCTCGCGATCGTCATAGCTGGCGACGCAGACGGTATCGACCAGCCGCACGTCGAGCTCGCGCGCGACGATCGCCGCGGGAACCAAGCCGCCGCGAGTCACGGCGATGACGCTGCACCACGGACCGAGATCGAGCAGCCGCCAAGCAAGCGCCCGCGCGTTGCGATGCAGCTCTTCCCACGAAACCGGAAACGTCTTGGTGTAAGACTGCGGCACGGTCATGCCGCACGATAGCGCGCCGAACCTGCGCCGCCTAGCCGCGCCGATCAGCGAACGTAGATGCGGACCTCGTTGCTGCGAACATCAGCGCTCGTCGTCGCCGACAGCGTCACGCGATCAGCCGGCAGACCCATATTGGTGAGCGAGCGCATGACGTCTTCGGCGTTGTGCTTGGACGCATTCGAATTGACTGCGACCTGTGCCGCCGTGCCGGCGCTGGGCGCCACCGCGACGAGCTCGAAGGTGGCCGACGGCTTGCGCTCGAGCGCGCGGCTGATCGCCGTGTAAAGCGCTTCCTCATACGAGACATTGGGCCGGTCGAATCGGATCACCACCAACGGCCGGTTGCCGCCGGTCGCGGACGGTTGGGTCGTGGCTTCGGCATGCCGTGCGGGCAAGCTGCTGCGTGTCACCGGCGTCGGGGCGAAGGCGCGGCTTGCCAGGCTCGGCCCGAAGAGGCGGCCGTTCTTGATCGCCTGCGACAGCGTCACCAGGTTATCGCGCTCGTTGGCGACGTAGTTGCTCTGCCGGGCGATCTCGTCGCTGACACTGTTCAGGAGGGCGTCGAGCTTGACGGTCGTCCCGTCGACATCGGTCTGGATGGCGGCGAGCTGGCGATGGTCCTCTTCGACCGCGCCTTGCAGCGAGAACGCCGCCTGGGTCGCGTTCGTCAGATAGGACGCGAACGACGAATCCGCCGCAGCCTGGGTCGAAATCCGGTTGAGCTGCCCGATATCGCCGTTGATGCGATCAAGCGACGTCTGCGCCTGATTCCATGCGGCGACGAGATTCGGATTACCCGGGGTCGTGCCGGTCTGCAAGCGCGCATTGATCCGCGCCACGGTGTCGAAATAGGCCTGCGAGTCGCGTTGAACCGAGGCACGGGCGCCGGTCAGATCCTGCTCCCGCTGGGCGACGTTGCCCTTCAACCGCTGAAGATCGCTGCGCAGGCTTTGCACCTTCTGGCTGACGACCGTGTTCGTCGCCGCGCCCGAACTCTCGTACGTCGAGCTGGGGCTGTTCGTCGGCTGCGGATTGAGTTCGGCCTGCGACGGCGGGATCGAATAAGTCGTGGCCTGCTGCTGCGGCGGCGTAGCGGCTACCGTCGAATGTTCGCCGGACCAGTTCGTTCCGAACAGATCGTCGGCATAAGCGCAGCCGCCAAGCAGCAACGCTGTCGCAAGGATAGCGCAATGGCTCGCACGAATCGACATGTCGGAATTGCCCCCGTTACGCCCACGCAGTTTACGCAACGCAGCAAACCCCGACAAGCGTTTAGCAACCGGTATTTCGCCACCGAACGGCGCGGCAGGGCGACTTGCCATTGCCCCTTGATGCCGCTAGCTTGCGCCCCGATTTAGGCGGCACGTACGCCGTCGCGGCGCCCGTAGCTCAACTGGATAGAGCACCAGACTACGGATCTGGGGGTTGGGAGTTCGAATCTCTCCGGGCGCGCCATCGCCGGAATTTTGTGCAAACTTGCCGATAAGGCGCGCGCAAACCGGCCGCTAACCATCACGAATCCGAGCCGTCGGCCGTTCCCGGTTGCCGACCACCCGCCCTTGCCGGCCGTGGCGGGAAGGCGGTAAGAGAGCCGCAGCGTCTTCCCGCGAAAGGTCAGGTCCGTGGCGCGCGGCCCCTCGGTCACCATCGTCACCGCCGGCGACGCGGGCTATTTCGGTCTGCTGACGGACCTCTTGATTTCGCTGCGCCGCGGCCTCGGCGACCGGCTCCCGCCGCTGTCGATCCTCGATATTGGTTTCACCGACGCCCAGCGCGACGGCCTCAAGCGCGAATACGGCGCGACGATCGCGCCGCTCGGCTGGGATCTCGCCTATCCCGCGCGCTCACATCCGCCCAATTCGTTCAAAGTGCTCGCCGGCCGGCCGCATCTGCCGCGGCATTTTCCCGGATATGACATTTATCTGTGGATCGACGCCGATTGCTGGATCCAGGACGCCGACGTGCTCGAACTTTTCATCCGCGGCGCAGCGCGCGGCGAACTCGCCATCGTTCCCGAGATCGATCGCGGCTATTGGACCATCCATAAACGGCCGAAATTCTGGGGCCAGAACCAGAAGGCGTTCGCGTGGGCGTTCGGTTTGCGCGAAGGCTATCGTTACGGCCGCAACGTCATCCTCAACGCCGGCGTGTTCGCGCTGCGGGGCGACGCGCCGCATTGGCATTTGTGGTCCGAGAACTATGCCCGCGCCCTCCAGCGCTTCCGCGTCGGTCCGCGCGCCTATCAGGGCAATATCAGCTTTTTCCTGGCGGATCAGACCTCGCTCAACCGCACGGTGTTCGTCCAAGGCGCGCCGGCGACGCTACTGCCTGCCTATTGCAACTGGTTCTGCGGCAAGGGTACGCCGATGTTCGATCGCGAGCGCAATCTGGCGGTCGAGCCGCATGAGCCGCACCGCCCGCTCGGCATTGTTCATCTGGCCGGCGCCGGCATGAAAGAGCGGGTTTGGTCGCTCAAGACGCTGCAAGGCAGCACGATCGAAACCCGCCTCACCTATTCCGCGGTGCAGGCGCTGCCGGCTGCGACGACGGCGCGCAGCTAGGACGCGAAGAACGCGCGCAGCGCTGCCGCAGTTTCCGCCGGACATTCCTCGGGAACATAGTGGCCCGAAGGCAAGGCTTCGGCGCCAACGATGTTGCTGGCGTAATCGCGCCAGACCGCAAGCGGTTGGTGATTGCGGCCGACGCCGCCGGTCGCGCCCCACAGCAGCAAGACCGGACAGTCAATCCGGCGTCCAGCGGCAAAATCGGCAGTATCCATCGCCAGATCGACGCCGAAGGTGGCGCGATAATCCTCGCACATGCCGCGAACCGTCGCCGGATTCTTAAAGCAGCGCAGATACTCGGCGAACGCCTCAGGCGCGAAAAACGCCATACCGCCGGGCCCTTTGCTCAGCTTCTGGCGTAGATAGAACTCCGGATCGGCCAGCATCAGCCGCTCGGGAAGGTCATAGGGTTGCGCCATGAAGAACCAGTGCCACGAGAACAATCCCCAGGCGCGCGAGACGTGGTTGAGCAAATGATGCGTCGGAATGATGTCGATGATCGCCGCCCGCGTAACCGTGTCGGGATGATCGAGGCACATGCGGTGCAGGACTCGCGCACCGCGATCGTGCCCCGCCGCGGCAAAGCGCGTGAAGCCGAGCTTGGCCATCACCTCGACATTGTCCTGCGCCATGGCGCGGAACGAATAGTTGGCGTGGTCGGCAACCGACTCGGGCTTCGACGAATCGCCGTAGCCGCGGAGATCGGTGCAGACAACGGTAAAATCCTTGGCCAGGACGGGCGCGACCCGATGCCACGACACATGCGTGAACGGATTGCCGTGCATCAGCAGCACCGGCGGGCCCTTGCCGCCATGGACGGTGACGATGCGTGCGCCGCCGGCCTCGATCACCGTCCGGGTAAAGCCTTCGAACACGCAGCCCTCTTGCGCCGGAACCCTGCAAGATAGTGTGCCGCGACGGCACCAGCGAGTGACCGTCGCGACTCGTCATGACCGAACCGCTAGCGGTTCGGCATCCGAAAACTACCAGTTATGGTTGAGCCTATACTTAAAGAGTGGTTAAAAACCTATTGATTTGCTTGAGAAATTAATCTTAGCTTAACCACGTTCTTTCGGCGCCACCGGAGGATCGCTTTTCCCGAGAACCGGGGGACGACATGACAACGGTAACGCAGCTCGCCGCTCTCGTGCAGGACCGCTTGGCGGCCGCACGCGCCGCCGACGTCACGCAGCTGCCAGATCCGGTCGAAGCCGCGATTGCCGGCCAGCGTTTCCGCGAATTCGAACTCGAATACGATTCCGCGAAGAAGATCCTGTTTTGCTACTTCAAGTACGCCGGCCGGCCATGCTTCACGCCGGCGCTGTTGCGCGAAGCGCAGGCGATCCAGCGCCTGGTGCGTGGCCTGTTCGGTGACCGCGTCGTCGGCGAGCCGCCGCTGCGTTATCTGGTCCTTGCCTCGCGCACGCCGCAGATCTGGAACCTGGGCGGCGACCTCGAACTGTTCTCGACCCTGATCCGCAACCGCGACCGCGCCGCGCTGCGCCGCTATGCGCACAGCTGCTGCGAGCTTGGCTTCACCAACGCCACCGGACTCGGCTTCGACCTGCCGGTGATCTCGGTCGCCCTCGTTCAGGGCGACGCGCTGGGCGGCGGCTTCGAGGCGGTGCTGAGCTCGAACCTGATCGTCGCCGAGCGCGGCGCCAAGTTCGGCCTGCCGGAAATCCTGTTCAACCTGTTCCCCGGCATGGGCGCCTACAGCTTCCTCGCGCGCCGCATCGCGCCCGGCATCGCCGAGCGTTTAATCATGGGCGGCGAAATCTATTCCGCCGAGCAGCTCCACGCGCTCGGCGTCGTCGACGTGCTGGCGGCCGATGGCCAGGGCGTGCAGGCGTTCTATGACTTCATCGGCCGGCGCGAACGCCGTTACGCCGCACAGCGCGCGATGTACCGCGCGCGCCGATTGGTCAATCCGGTGACGTTCGAGGAAATGACGCGCATCGCCGATTTGTGGGTCGAGGCGGCGTTCAAGCTCGAAGAGACCGATCTCAAGCGGATGGAACGGCTGGTCACCGCGCAGGAACGGCGCGGCGTGCGCGCTTAACGCCGCGGCCGGCGAGCAGATCCTTCAGTACGACAGCCTGATTGCGGCGCGCATCGCGTGCGCCGAAGACGAGTGTGACGCGTCCTTGACGCACGAGCGCGCGCAACCGCGCCAGCGCCTCCGGTTGGTGCTTCAGCTCGGCGCGATAACGCCGGCGGAATTCGCTCCACCGCGCCGGATCGTGGCCGAACCACTGTCGTAGATTCGTGCTCGGCGCGACGTCCTTGAGCCAGAGATCGATGCGCGCTTTCGCCTTGCTGATGCCGCGCGGCCACAGCCGGTCGACCAGGATACGGGTTCCATCGCGTGGCGACGGTGGATCGTAAGCCCGTTTCAGCTGCACGCGCGCTTGCCCGGCCATCAGGGCGCTCGCACGCTGACGGCGGCGACACGCGGCATCAGCAGCGGCGGGCCGTAAAGGACGACAAACAACCCGAAGGCGCCGGTCCAGGCACCGCCGGCGAGACTCAGCACCAGCAGATACTGCGCGCCCGCGAGCGGCGCCAACAGGCGCAGCACGGCGGCGACCGTGACGAGGACGTAGATCGTCGTAGTGCCACGCCCGGCGGTCAGTTTTCGGCCGGTATGGCCGAGCGACGCGCGCGTCATTACCGCAAGCGTCATGGTGCCGATCGCGCCGACGGTGAGCGCGTGCAACGCCGCCGTCGCCGGCAAGAGCGGCGCGACCCCATTCACCGCCAGGAGCAGGAATCCGAGCGCCAACCAGCCGTAACCGAGATGCAGCACCCACACCAGCGGCTCGCGCCAGGTGCCGGTGCCGCGCCAGCGCGCCAACCGCACGCCTTGCGCCACGGCGGCAACAAGCGCGAGCCATGCCGTCGCCGCCGTCTCGGGCGCCACGACCCATGCGATCACCGCTAGGGCCGTCGCGCCGAGCGCGCCACGATCCGCCCAGCCAAACGACGCCGGTGCGGCGTGATCCGGGCGTTGTCGGGTCAACCAGTTGCGCGTGAAACTCGGCACGATGCGGCCGCCGATCAGGCTGATCAGCATCAGTAACGTTGCGATGCCGATGCGGTTGCCCAGTTGGCCGGTCGCCGCCCAGCCGAGTGCTTCCACGTGAACCAACGCATTGCCCACGAGCAATAGCGTCAGCGCACCGACCATCGGCAGATTGCGCCAGTTGCGGCCGGCGACGATCTCGCGCGCGATCACCGCGACGAAGGCAACGGGAAAAGCGAGATCGAGCACGGTGGCGCCCGGGGCACCGAAATCCGCCGAGAGCAACACACCGATGCGACCGGCGATCCACAGCACGGCGAGGCCCGCCAGCGATGCGCCTTGGAGCGGCATGCGTCCGGTCCAGTTCGGAATCGCGGTCAGCATGAATCCCGCGACGGTCGCCGCGGCATAGCCGTAGACCATCTCGTGCGCGTGCCAGACCGGCGGCGGCAGCAACGTCGGCACGGCGCCTGCGCCGGCGAAAAACGCCAGCCACAGCGGCACTGCGAGCGCCGCCCATGCCGCCGCCAGCAGGAAGAACGGGCGGAAGCCGGCGGACAACAGCGCCGGCGCCGTTTGGGAACGATAGCGCGGAATGGCAACCACGGCGTCAGGACTCCAGCGACGGGACGAGGCTCACACCGTGAGCTTAGGAGCGTGCCCGGACGCAAGACAACCGTAAGGATCGTGGTGTTTTTGACTCAGCCGCGCCGTTCGGCGCGCGTCATCTGCTCGAGGCTGGCGTCGAGCCGTGAGAGCTCGTTGACGATCTTGTCAAAATAGGCTGGACCGGTATGCGACAGATCGTTGGCCGTCACTTCACGCATCGCCGTCAGCGCCTCGCACAGCCGCACGCCGCCGACATTGGCGGCGCCGCTGCGCAACGAGTGCGTTACGTCGCGGAAATCGCGCAGATCGCTGTGCTCGACCGCCTCCCGCAGGTCCTCGATCAGCCGGCGCGCGTCCTTGCGGAACGTGTCCACCACTTCGACGACGAATTCGCTGCCGCCCAAATTCTTGAGCGCGACGAAGGTCTGCTCGTCGACCACGGCGCCCGCATCGGGCACGAAGCGCGGATGGGCGGAGATCGGTGTCACCACCTGCGGCGCGAAGATCGGGCGGCGGTCTCCGGCGGCGGCCTTGGCGTGAATCTCGGTCAAGGCCGCGAGCAGCTGCGCCGGCTCCATCGGCTTGGTCAGCACCGCATCCATGCCAGATTCGCGGCACAGGCGTTCGGTCTCGCTGGTCACGTCGGCGGTAAGCGCGACGATCGGCAAGCGCCATTCGCCGACATGACTCATGCGGTAGAGCTTCGCGACCTCATAGCCGGTGACATCGGGCATGTTGATGTCGAGCAACGCCAGATCGAAACGGTCGCGTTCAAGTGTGGCGAGGGCCTGCTCGCCATCGGCGACAACCACCGCCTGATGGCCGGCCATTTCGAGCACCTTCTTGAGGATCTTGCAGTTCGCGGCGTTGTCGTCCGCAACCAGCACCTTGAGCGATTGGACCGGCCGCGGCGACGGCAACGGTTCGAGCGATGCCGGCGCGACGGCGGCCGGTGGCGGTGCCATCGCCACAGCGGGTGCCGCAGCCGGCGCGGCTTCGACCCGGCGTTGACGCGGACCGCTGGCGAGTGCGCTCATCAGCGCGCTGGCCAGCCCGTCGGGCCGTACCGGCGCCTCGATCACCCCCGCAAGCTCGGCCGCACCGATGCCAGCAATCGCATCGCTGCCGCCTTCGGGGGCGATGACGACGATGACCGGCGGCTCCGTATGCTCGGTTGTCAGGCGATGCGCGAAGGCCAGCGCCGCCATCGGATTGACGCGGCCGTCGAGCATGGCAAGCACCGGTCGGCTGTCGGCGGAGGCCAGATCGGCGAGCGCCGCCGGCTCGTCGCGGTGCCAGTGCAACTCGCCGTGCCAGGCGCGCACGCGCTCCTGAATCAGCGCCGCCAGGTCGCCGTCGCGCGAAACCAGCGCCAGGCGGCGGCGGCCGAGATCCGGCGCCGTGGCCGGCGCCGACGCATCGGGTTCGAGCGCCAAGGTCACCGTGAAGGTCGAGCCCTTGCCCGGTTCGCTCGTCGCCGCGATCGTCCCGCCCATCAACTCGACGAGCTGCTTCGAGATCGCCAGGCCAAGGCCGGTGCCACCGAAACGGCGGGCGACGGTTTCGTCCGCCTGGGTGAAAACCTCGAAGATACGGTCGATTGCCTCGGGCGGGATGCCGACGCCTTCGTCTTTGACCGCAAGCTGCAGTCGCACCCGTTCCGCCTCGCGCTCGACGAACGACGCCGTCACGGCGATGCGGCCGCGCGCCGTGAATTTGATCGCATTGGCCAACAGATTGAGCAGCACCTGGCGCAGTTGGAGCGGCGCACCGCGATAGCTCACCGGCAGGCGCGGATCGATGCTGAGCGTGAGCGCCAGGTGTTTGGCCTCGGCCTGCGGCTTGACCAGCGCGATGACGCCGCCGAGCAGCTCGGGCAGCGCGAAGCTTTCGACCGCCGGCCGCAGCTTGCCGGCTTCGAGCTTCGACAGGTCGAGCAGGTCGTTGATCAAGCCCAGCAGGGTCTGCGCCGATAGCCGCATGGTGGCGAGCATGTCGCGCTGTTCGGCGTCGAGGTTGGTGCGCGCGAACAGCGCGCCCATGCCGATGAAGCTGTTGAGTGGCGTGCGCAGCTCGTGGCTCATCACCGCCAGGAAGCGACTTTTAGCGGCGGCGGCTTCCTCGGCGGCGGCGCGCGCAGCGTGCAGCCGGCGCACCAGCGTCGCGGCATAGCTCGGCAGTAATGCCAGCGCGACATAGACGCCGGCCGATTCCGCCGGCCGTGCCTGCCAATAGGGCGTCGTCGCCACCACGCCGCCGAAGGCGATGACCGACAACACGGCGCTGATCGCCAGCTCGCGCAGCCCGTAGCGGAAGCCGAAGCCGAAGATGATCCAGAGGTAGATCGCAAACCACGGCGCGGCGTAGCCGGCGCCGACGTGCAGGAACACCGACACGAAGACGACGTCGCTGAGCATGGCCGCGAGACGCCGCGCCGGCGCCGCCGGCGGATCGGCGATCAAATGGACGAAGAGCAGCCAGGCAACGAGGATGCCCGGAACGTCGACCGCGAGCAGCGGCAGCAGCGTCGCCGTATCGACGCCGAAACCGGCGAGCGCCGTGAGATAGGCCAGCACCACGCCGGTGAAGAAGACTCGCACGATTGCTTGTTGCGGCTCGGATTCGCGCATCGCGGCGAGCGCGGTGCCGACGGCCGCCATGCCCTTGACCGTGACGACGATCGCCGCCAGGCCGGGCCCGAGCAGCACCAACGCCAACGCCAGCAGCGCAATCGCCGGATCAACGGTATTGCCGAGCCGAAAGACCGCGACAGTCGCCAGCAGCAACGGCACCGCCACGGCAAATGCCGCCAGGGCGATGGTGACGCCGCGTTCCTTGTGTCCGTCGCGCCCGGCGAAAGCGCTTGTTGGCTCCAGCCGTTCGCTCATGCGGCCTGTTCCGACCCTATCCCCCGAATCTCGCATGGGGTCGAATCGCGATTCTGCCGTGCAAATGCCCAAAAATCTATCGCTAGGTAGTCAGCCCGCCAAAGATAACGATAACTAGGGGCTCAGACCCGAGCCGGTGCGGTGTCCACGAGGGCCCGTTCGGCCGGCAGGCGGACGCGCACCGTCGTCCCGACGTCTTTGCGGCTTTCGATCGTCAACCGGCCGCCGTGCAGTTCGACCAGGCCGATCGCCAGCGGCAGGCCGAGGCCGGTGCCGGCGTGGCGGCGGCTCCAGGTGCTGGCAACCTGACCGAAACGGGTGACCGCGGTTTGGATCTCCACCGCGTCCATGCCGATGCCGTGATCGGTGACCGTGATCTCGAAGCCGGTCGCGTCGAAGCGCGCGGCCAGATCGATCCGGCCGCCGCCGTGGCTGAATTTGATCGCGTTGGTGACGAGGTTGAGCAGAACCTGCTTGAGCTTGAGCCCGTCAGCGCGCAGCACCGGCAGGTCAGCCGGCAGGTCGGTGACGAGGGTGATATCGGTGGCGCGCGCCCGTTCGGCAACGAGCTGAAGCACGTCGCGGACGGTCTGCGGCAGTTCCACGATTGCCTCGTCGAGCTCGACCTTGCCGGCTTCGAGCTTGGACACGTCGAGAATGTCGCTGATGATGCCGAGAAGATGCTGCGCCGAGGCGCAGATGTCCCGCGCATAGCCCGTATAACGCGAGCTGCCGAGCGGGCCCATCACCTCGTCGGCCATCACCTGCGAAAAACCGATGATGGCATTGAGCGGCGTGCGCAGCTCGTGGCTCATGTTGGCCAGGAATTCGGACTTGCTGCGGCTGGCGAGCTCGGCTTCTTCCTTGGCGGCGATCAGCGCGAGTTCGGCTTCCTTGCGCGACGTGATGTCGAGCGCCGCACTCACGACCAGCATCGGCCGGCCCGCGGCGTCGCGTAGCAATGCCTTGCTGCTGAGCACGACGCGCTCCTCCCCACCCGGCAGGGTCACGTTGTGCTCGAACGAGCCGTCGGCCTCGAGCCCGGCCATGATCCGGCGGTCGCGTTCCATCGATTCGCGCGCATAAGGATCGGCGCTCACCGCCGTCGGCGTCTGGCCGATGATCGCCGCCGGCGACTTGCCGATGCTGCGTGCGAACCAGTCATTGACGAAGACGTAGCAGCCGTCGCGGTCCGTCGCGACCAAAGCCAGCGGCACCGCGTCGATCACCCGGAGCAGCAGCTCGTGACTTTCGCGCAGCGCGTCGCGGTGACGGCGAGCGTCGGCGACGATCTTCTGTTCGAGCGACGAGGCGCGCGCCCGCAGCATGAATTGCTGCCGGCGCAGGGTCAGAAGATTGCGCGACCGGACGCGAAATTCGTGGTGATCCACCGGGCTCAGGAGGAAATCGGTCGCGCCGGCTTCGAGCGCCTTGTAACGCAGATCGCGGTCTTCGTACGCAGTGATGACGATCACCGGCACGTCGCCGCAACCGGCGACCTCGCGGAACCGGCGAATGAAGGTCGCGCCGTCGAGATCCGGCATGTTGAAGTCGGTCAACACCAGATCGGGCGGCGAACGCGCGGCATCGTCGAGCGCGCATTGCGGATGATCGAAAAGGCGGACGTCGACCTGGTCGAGGGATTGGGCGAGACGTTCCAGAATCTTGAGATTGGTGGCCCGGTCGTCGACGATAACCACCGTCTGGCGCATCGGGATCGACGTCTCGGTCACGGAGAAATTCCGCACAATTCTTCCCGCTGATCAAGTATCTGCGCCGCCCGACGCCGCGGCAAGCGCAATAGAGGCTCGTAAATCATGGTTAACAACCCGTAAACAGCGTGTCGCGATGAAATACGGCGTGTATTACGCGCCGACCAGCGTCAATTGCGCCTCGCCCAATCCAGTAAAACGCGCGATCACCGGCGCCCTGAGTGGCGCGATGCACAGGCCGGTGTGACTGCCGGTGGTGACGAAGGTACCGGTCAGCAGCGGCCGGCCGCGCTGCGCCAAATGATTGGCGAGCCAGGTGACGAGGCGCTTGGGATGGCCGGCCGCGTTGCCGCCGACAGCCTTGGCCACGACCGTACCGTCGACGACCAGTTGTGCTGCCGGTTTGGTCAGATCGGCGGCGCGCCAGTTCTCGGCCGGCGCGCCCCAGCAGAATCCACCGTTCGAGATATTGTCGGCCAACACGGCGAACTCGGGCGCGGCCAGCCGGTCGCGGAAACGCGAATCGAGGTATTCGATGGCGACATGCAGGCTGTCGAGTGCCTGCCAGACTTCCTCCTCGGTGTAGGGCGCCGGGCGCGCCAGCAGATCACGACCGACGCGGAAGGCGAGCTCGGCCTCGACGCCGTTGAGGCCGTCGCGCGGCGCCAGCAGATGCGCCGGACTCTTCACCACGTGACCGGCGAAGATCGGCGCACAGCTCGGACGCGACACCGGACTGGCGGCGCCGACCTTCCACGCGGCGACGCGCACGCGCAGCTTGTCGACGATCAGATCCTGCAACGCATAGGCCGCCGCCTCGTCGGGCGGCGCCAGCTCGGCCGGGATGTCATCGATACGCTTGCCGGAAATCCGCGCTTGGATCAGGAGTGCGGCGAGCCGCTCGTGCGTTGGGTCAACGATGCGCCGCCGCCCTCGCCGGCGCCGCCGCGGCCAGCATGTTGCCGGCGAGATAATCCATCGCCGCGTCGACGCCGCCGCGCTTGATCGGCACGCCGGACGCCGCCAAGCCAAGCTCGACGCCGGCGAGCGTGCCGACCAACTGGGTTTCGTTGATGTAAGCGAGATGACCGATGCGGAAGACCCTACCCAGAACCTTGCCGAGGCCGGCGCCGAGCGCGATGTCGAAGCGCTCGAGGATGGTCTTGCGCACGTCGTCGGCATTGACACCATCCGGCACGCGCACCGCCGTGAGGCTCGGCGCATAAGCTTTCGGATCGGCGCACTGGATATCGAGGCCCCAGGTGCGCACCGCGCGTCGCGTCGCCTCGGCGAGGCGATCGTGCCGGGCATAGACGTTGTCGAGCCCTTCCTCGTCGAGCATCGCGATCGCTTCCTTGAGCCCGAAGAACATCAGAGTCGCCGGCGTGTAAGGAAAATAGCCGCTGTCGTTGGCATCGACCATCGGCTGCCAGTCGAAATAGGACTTGGACAGTTTCGCCGACTTGCTCGCCGCCAATGCCTTTTTCGAGATGGCGTTGAAGCTCAAGCCCGGCGGCAGCATCAAGCCCTTCTGCGAGCCGGCGACCGCCACGTCGACGCCCCATTCGTCGTGTCGAAAATCCTGAATCGCCAACGATGAAATCGTATCCACGAGCAATAACGCCGGATGACGCGCGCGATCGATCGCATGGCGCACGGCGGCGATGTCGCTGGCGACGCCGGTGGACGTCTCGCTCTGCAGGACCAGCACCGCCTTGATGGCGTGGTTCTTGTCGGCAGTGAGCTTGGCCTCGAATTGCGCCGGATCGGCCGGATGACGCCAGTCGCCGGGAATCAGATCGACGTCGATGCCGTGCCGTTGCGCCAGGTTGCGCCACAACGTCGCGAATTGTCCGGTTTCGAAAGCGAGCACCTTGTCGCCGGGCGACAGCGTATTAAGGATCGCGGCCTCCCAGGCGCCGGTGCCCGACGACGGGAAGATCGCGACCGGACCGGAGCATTTGAAAACGCGCTTCAAACCGGCGACGACCGCCTTGCTGATGGCCGGAAATTCCGGGCCGCGGTGGTCGATGAGCGGCTGGTCCATCGCCCGCAAGACGCGATCGGGCAGGTTTGTCGGGCCGGGAATCTGCAAGAGATGCCGCCCGCTCCGAAACGCCATGACCAATGCTCCCCCGTCGAAAGAGACGAGGAATTTGCCTGGATTTGCCCACCAGCCGCAAGGTCCGGTTGCGGCGCGTCTGCCATGCACAGCCGCGCGACGCGCGGCGGCGCCAACCTTACCGGGCCGCCGACCGCTTCTCGAGCACCGAGACTTCGGGATCGAGCCAGAACGCCCACACCGCCGCGCCGAAGACCAGCAGGCACGCGGCAACGACGAACGGCGCCACCCACGAGCCGAACTGGACCAGGATGCCGAAGACCAGCGGCGACAGCGCGCCGCCGATGTTTCCGGCCATGTTCATCACGCCCGACACCGTGCCCGAGTATTTGCCGCCGACATGCATCGGCACCGCCCACGACGGTCCGATCGTGCACTCGAGGAAGAACATTGCGCCGGTGAGGCAGGCGATCGCCACATAGGCGTCAGCCGCCAACGCGGCTGGCACGATACACGCCGCGCAGCCCAGCATGCCGATGATGGCGACGGTGCGATGCGCGAGCTTGGAGTTGCCGGTCTTCATCAACAGTTGATCGACCGCCACGCCGCCCACCGTGTCGCCGACCACGCCCGCCCACAGCGGCAGCGACGCGAAGATGCCGACCTTGATCAGCGTGAAATGGCGGGCCTCGAAGAGATAGGACGGCAGCCAGCTGAGGAAGATCCATAGGCAATAGACGTAGGTGAAGTAGGCACACATGATCGCCCACATGTTGGGCGAGCGGAACAGCGTCCCCCACGGCACGCTCGCGGTCTTCTCGATCTGCGGCGACTTGATGTTGCCCTTCGCGTCGACGCCGCGGATGTAGGCAAGTTCTTTCTTGCTCACCGATTCCTGCTCTTCCGGCAGGTTGCGATAGCAGCCGTACCACAACGCGGCCCAGAGAATGCCGACCGCGCCGCAGATGTAGAACACCCAGTGCCAGCCGAGCGTCGTGATGATCGCCACGACGATCGGCGGCGCGATGGCGGCGCCGAAACGGCTGGCGCTGTGCGAGACGCCTTGCACCAGGCCGCGTTCCTGGCGCGGGAACCAGAGCTGCATCGAGCGCGTCGCGACCGGGAACGCACCGCCTTCGCCGACGCCGAACAAAAAGCGGAGGGCGATGAACGACGCCGCGCCGGTGGCGGCGGCGGTCAGCGCCGTCATCACCGACCAATAGCCGACGATCGCGGTCAACACGCGGCGCGGTCCGAACCGGTCGCCGAGCCAGCCGCCCGGGATCTGGCACAGCGCGTAACTCCAGACGAAGGCGCTGAAGATGGCGCCCATCGTCGCCTTGTCGAACCCGAACTCCTTGCTGATGACCGGCGCCACCGTCGAGATGTTGACCCGGTCGAGATAAGTGATGAGGTACATCAGGCTGATCAGGAAAAGCACAAACCACCGGCTTTTCCCGGCTCGGCTTCCGCGGCTCGCCATGGCGTTTCCCCCAATGTTCGCGTCTCGTGCGCGTCTTACCGACGAGCCTAGACGGACGGCGGATCACCGACAAGTTTGCGCAGCCGAGCCCGGCGTTTGGCGAAACTCCGCCGCCAGCGCGCCAAATGGCGATGGCGGCTGTCCCAGGCGGCCTGGCGTACCACCTGCAGCGCAGGCTCCGGCGGCGCGAAGGCGGCCACCGCGCGCGCGAGACCGGGATGCCGCGCCGGGTCGAACAGGATCGCCATACCGGATTGCGTCGCCGCGAGCATCGTCGCCTTCCGGTCCGCCAGCCGTTCGATTTCGACGATGCCGTCGCCGAGCCCGAATTCTTGGACGTCGTGGAAAAGATAGACGGCATCGGCCGCGGCCTTAGCGCGAACCGCCGTGTAATCGAGCACCACCTGCGCGCTCGTGTGGAGACCGTCGATGAAAGCGAAATCGACCGGGCCGCCGAGCGCCGCATCGACGATCGCGGCGACGTCGCCGGGCGACGTCCCTTTCACCGCCTTGGCGGGAAGCTGGCCGCGCGCCGCGAGGCGATTGGTCAGATCAAGGCCGGCAAGGCTATTGCGGTCGGAGCCGGAATCGATCGCAACCACCTGGCCGCCTTTGAGCAGCGCCGCGATCGCCAACGTGCTCCAGCCGAACGCATTGCCAATTACCAGGGCGCGGCGCGGCTGGAACGCCGCGAACAAATGCTCAAGCAGATAGACTTCCTGCATCGCGATGCCGAGACCATTGGTCAGGCTCTTTCCGTCCTTGAGGAACCAGGTAAACGGCGCGCCGCCATAGCCGCCAAACCGGTGCGGCGGCAACCCGGTCGAGATCGCGATACCTTCGCTGCGATAAAGCTCGACGAGCTCGGCGATAATCGGCATGGGCGCGAGAAAAGCATGGCCGCCATCGCGGGCAAAGGCCTTTCTGCCACTGGTCTTTCGGCCGGTGCTCCCGTCTAATTGCGCCATGGCGGCAACGACGCTCGAAACCCGGCTGCGGCGCGCGCTCAAGGGCGACGTGCTGTTCGACGCGTTTTCGCGCGGCCGCTACGCGACCGACGCGTCGATCTACCAGATCGAGCCCGTGGGCGTGGTGGTGCCGCGCGATGCGGAGGACGTAGCATCCGCCTTTGCCATCGCGCGCGAGGAAGGCGTGGCGCTGCTGCCGCGCGGCGGCGGCACATCGCAGTGCGGCCAGACGGTCGGCCGTGCGCTGGTGCTCGATTGCAGCAAATACCTGAACCAAGTGCTCGACGTGGACGTCGAGCATCGACGCGCGCGCGTTCAGCCCGGCGTGGTGATGGATCGCCTCAACCGGCAAATCAAAAGCAAAGGCCTGTTTTTTCCGGTCGACGTCTCGACCGGCGACCGCGCCACCCTTGGCGGCATGACGGCAAACAATTCGTGCGGCACCCGCTCGCTGCGCTACGGCAACATGGTGCACAACGTGCGCGCGATCGACGCGCTGCTGTCCGACGGCACGACCGCCACCTTCGGTGAGGTCGCCGGCAATTTCGACGAGCGCGCGATGCCCGAGCGCTATCGCGATCTTGTGCGCGCGATGCGCGCGTTGCACAACCGCGAGAAGGACGAGATCGCCGCGCGCTTTCCCAAGCTCCAGCGCCGCGTCGGCGGCTACAACGTCGACATGATTGCGGACACTGGCCACAACATGGCGCATCTGCTGGTGGGATCGGAAGGCACGCTCGCCTTCTTCAACGCCATCGAACTGGATTTGCAACCGATCCCGCCGCACCGCGTTCTCGGCGTTTGCCATTTCCCGAGCTTCTACAGCGCGATGCAGGCGGCGAAGCCGATCGTTGCGCTCAAGCCCGCTGCGGTCGAGCTGGTCGACCGCACCATGATTGAACTGGCGCGCGACATTCCGCTTTTCCGCGCGACTGTCGACCGCTTCGTCAAAGGCGAGCCCGAAGCGCTGCTCCTGGTCGAGTTTGCCGGCGAGGACGCGGCCAAGAACGTCCACGACCTGAAGCAGCTCGTCGACCTCATGGGCACGCTCGGCCATGAAGACGGCGTGGTCGAGATCGTCGAGGACACGTTCCAATCCGCGGTGTGGGCAGTGCGCCGGCAAGGCCTCAACATCATGATGTCGATGAAAGGCGACGGTAAGCCGGTCTCCTTCATCGAGGATTGCGCCGTACCCTTGGAGGATTTGCCCGACTACACCGCGCGGCTCGACGCCGTCTTCAAGAAGCACGGCACCAGCGGCACCTGGTACGCGCATGCCTCGGTCGGCTGCTTGCATGTGCGGCCGGTGCTCAACCTGAAGCAGGAGATCGAGGTCAAGAAGCTGCGCGCCATCGCCGAAGAGGCCTTCGCCATGGTGCGCGAATATAAGGGTTCGCATTCGGGCGAGCACGGCGACGGCTTGGTGCGCTCGGAATTCCACGAGCCGATGTTCGGCACGCGACTGGTGCGCGCCTTGGAAGAGGTCAAGGACGCGTTCGATCTCGCGGGCTTGATGAACCCCGGCAAGATCGTGCGTCCGTCGAAGATGGACGACCGCTCGCTGTTCCGCTTCAAGCCGGGCTATGCGACGCAAACCATCGATAGCGCGCTCGACTGGAGGGATTGGGGCGGTTTCGCCGGCGCGGCCGAAATGTGCAACAACAACGGTGCCTGCCGCGTGCGCGACGCTGGCGTGATGTGTCCGTCCTACCGGGCCACGTTGGACGAGCAACATCTGACGCGCGGCCGCGCCAATACGCTGCGCCTCGCCTTGTCCGGCCAGCTCGGGCCGAACGCGCTCACGTCCGAGCCGATGCGCGAGACAATGGAACTTTGCATCTCGTGCAAGGGCTGCAAGCGCGAATGTCCGACCGGCGTCGACATGGCGCGCATGAAGATCGAATTCCTGCACCAGTACCGCAAGACGCACGGCCTTTCCTTGTGCGAGCGGTTGATTGCCTATCTACCGCGCTATGCGCCTTATGCGTCGCGGCTCGGCGCGCTGCTCAACCTGCGCGACCGTGTTCCCGGCTTGGCGCGGTTGAGCGAAACCCTGATCGGATTCAGCGCACGGCGCAAATTGCCGCGCTGGCACAAGCGGCCTTATGTCGACGTGGCCGGCTCGGGCAGCGGCCGCGAAGTCGTGCTGTTCGCCGACACGTTCAATCGCTGGTTCGAGCCTGAAAATGCGCGCGCCGCCGCGCGCGTGCTCGAGCGCGCGGGGTATAAGGTCGTGCCGGCAAGCCTGCGCAACGAGCGACCGCTATGCTGCGGCCGCACGTTCCTGTCCGTCGGCCTGACCGATGCGGCGAAAGACGAAGCGGCGCGGACGATCGCAGCGTTGAAGCCCTTCGTCGCACGCGGCGTGCCGGTCGTCGGCCTCGAGCCGTCGTGCCTGCTGACACTGCGCGACGAATTTCCGGCACTGTTACCCGGCGATGATTCGAGCGCGCTCGCCAAGGCTGCGATGTTGTTCGAAGAGTTCATCGCGGCAGAGACCGCGGCCGGACGGTTCAAGCTTACGCTCAAGCCGGTCGCGGACAAGGCAGTGCTGCACACCCACTGTCATCAGAAAGCTTTCGGCGCGGCGCCAGCGAGCGTGGCGACGCTCAAGCTCGTTCCCGGGCTCGCCGTCGAGACGTTTGAATCCACGTGCTGTGGCATGGCCGGTGCTTTCGGCTACGAGGCTGAGCATTACGATATGTCGCTCAAGATCGGCGAGCTGTCCGTGCTACCGAAGATTCGCGCCACGTCGGCCGACGCGCTCGTTGTTGCGGCAGGAACGTCTTGCCGCTGCCAGATCGGCGACAGCGCTGGCCGCGAAGCACTGCATCCGGCGCAAGTGCTCGACCGCGCAAGCGCCTAGTCGAGCCCGACGAGACTCCGCGCGAAGTCCTTCGCGATGAACGGCCGCAGATCGTCGGCGCCTTCGCCGATGCCGATGAAATGCACCGGCAGCTTGAAGGCTTCGGCGATCGCCACCAGCACGCCGCCTTTGGCGGTGCCGTCGAGCTTGGTCATCACCAGGCCGGTGACGCCGACCATGTCGCCGAAGGCCTGCGCCTGCGCCTGGGCGTTCTGGCCGACCGTCGCATCGAGGACGAGCAGGACGGCATGCGGCGCGGCGGCATCGGCCTTTTTCAAGACACGCACGATCTTTTCGAGCTCGGCCATCAGATTGGCTTTGTTGTGCAGCCGGCCCGCGGTGTCGATCAGCAGCACATCGGCCTTGTCTTTCTTCGCGGCGGCCAACGCGTCAAAGGCGAGACCAGCAGCGTCGCCGCCCGGCGGGCCGGCGATGACGCGCGAGCTGGTGCGTTCGCCCCAGATCGTCAACTGCTCGGTCGCCGCAGCGCGGAAGGTGTCGCCGGCGGCCATAATCACACTCTTGCCTTCGCCCTTGAGGCGCTGCGCCAGCTTGCCGATGGTCGTGGTCTTGCCGCCGCCGTTGACGCCGACCACCAGCACGACATAAGGCCGCGGCGCGCCCGCATCGTCGATCGCCAGCGGTGCTTCGACCGGAGCGAGCGTGCGCGCGATCTCGTCGGCGAGCACAGCGCGGATGTCGGCGTCCGTCGTCTCCTTACCGAAGCGTTCGTGGCGCAGGCGCTCGACGACTTGCGCCGCCAGGCGCGTGCCGAGGTCAGCGGCGATCAGCGTTTCCTCGAGCGCGTCGAGCGCCGCGTCGTCGAGCTTGCGCTTGGCGAGGACGCCGGCGATGCCGTCGGTGAGATTGCGCGATGAGCGTGCCAGGCCCGATTTGAGCCGGGCGAAAAACCCGTTGCTCATGCCGCAACGCCGACGAGCCGCTCGGCGGTGACGGCGGTGAGTCGCGTTCGCACGACAGCGCCCGGCACAGCGTCGCACGCGACAGTTACGGGCGCGAAATGCTCGCTGCGGCCGAAGCCCGGTTGTTCGATCAGCACCTGCGCCTCGGTGTCGACGCGTGAACCGAGCGCGCGTTCGAGCGCCGCTGCGCCCACCGCCCGGAGCCGCGCCGCCCGCTCGTGCACCAGCGCCCCAGGTAGCTGCGGCATGCGTGCCGCCGGCGTGTTGGCGCGGGCGCTGAAGGGAAAGACATGGAGATAATCGAGCCCGGCTTCGACGACGAAAGCGAGCGTGCGCGCAAACATCGATTCATCTTCCGTGGGGAATCCGGCGATCAGGTCGGCACCGAGCGCGATGCCAGGCCGCAGCGCACGGGCGCGATGCGCAACGGTGAGCGCCTGGTCGCGCGTATGGCGGCGCTTCATGCGCTTCAGGATCAAATCGTCACCGGCCTGAAGCGAGAGATGGATATGCGGCATGAGCCGCGGCTCCTCGGCGATGAAACGCCAGAGCGTGTCGTCGATCTCCGCCGGATCGAGCGACGACAGGCGCAGCCGTTCGAGCGCGGGCACCAGCGTCAGCACCCGCGCCACCAGCGATCCGAGCGACGGCTTTCCCGGCAGATCGGCGCCATAGGCGGTGAGATCGACGCCGGTCAGCACCAACTCGCGATAGCCCTTGGCGACCAGCGCGCGCGCCTGCTCGAC
>DASYYB010000055.1:0-4088 GCA_035934235.1 Allostellaceae bacterium
GGCGTCCTCAGGCGAAGCGGTGTTGCCGATTGCGCACGAGCGCCGTGGCTGGCTGCCGCCTTGGGCACTGATCGCCGCTGCGCTCCTGCACATGTTGCCGGTGCTGATTTGGCTGTGGCACTGGCCGATGGTATCGGTTTCGCCGCCGCCGGCGTTCAAGGTCACGCTGGTGCGGGCACCGCCCAAGCCCGCTTCCGTGCCGCCGTCCGCGGCGACACCCAAGCCGCGGGAGTCCGGTCCCGACCAGACCACGGAAGCGAAGAAGACGGCCAAGCCGGAACCGACGCCGCCGCCGCGCGCGCGTACCGAACCGACGCCGGATTCGGCGCATGCTGCCGCCGCGGCCCCGAAGCCGGCGACGGAAGGCCTGCGTGTGCTTGAGCTTCACCTGCCGACGCGCGGCGATGCCGACCGCAACCGAGCGGGCGATCCCTACCTCAACGCCATTATGCAGCGGATCGAAAGCAATCGGATCTACCCGCCGGCGTCGGCCTTCTATGGCGTGCCGGAGCGCACCGTCGTTTACAGCGTCGGCGTCAATCCCGGCGGCACGGTGAGCACCATTACCTTGTTGGCGTCGTCCGGCCAGAGCCTGATCGACGAAGCGGCACGCCAGATGATCGCGGCCAGCGCGCCGTTTCCCCACCTGCCGGGCGAACTGCCACAAGTCCGCACATCGATCGTCATCTTTATCCCTGTCTACCCGCCGGGCTAAAAGACTCAACTTTGGTGCTAATAGGCCTATAGTACTATTTAGCTATATGCTAGGTTGCGGATCGCGACGATGATGACGATCGAGATCGATTTTGATGTCTATAAGGCACTGACCGCGCGCCGCGGCGATGAGACGGTCAGCTACAACGACGTGCTGCGGACCCTGCTCGGTTTGAGCCAACCGGCCGCTGGCTTGCGCCGTTTGTTCGGTCTCGGCGGCAGCAAACCGGAGACATCCGAGTCCGCCAAGGACAGCACAACAGCCTGGTTCTACAAGGGAATTCAGTTTCCACCCGGCACCAGCCTGCGCGCGAAATATAAAGGACGGGTTCATACGGCGCGGATCGAACACGGTGGCATTGTCGTCGGCGGCAAGCGCTTCGCCACGCCGTCGGATGCGGCGCGCGCGGTTACCGGCACGAACGTCAACGGCTGGCGATTCTGGCAGTGCCGGCTACCGGGCGATGCCGGCTGGCGGCGTCTCGACGCCCTCCGTCAAGACTCTTGAGAGTCGATCCGAGTCCTAAGCGACCGGCGCCCACAGCACGTCGTCGATGCGCGCGGCGCCGCTCGCGAGCATAACCAGGCGATCGAATCCCAGGGCGATGCCGGCGCTCGGCGGCATCGCGGCGAGCGCGGCCAGGAAATCCTCGTCGATTGGATAAGTCTCGCCGTAACGCGACTGTTTGCGCGTGCGGTCGCGCTCGAAACGCCGCCGTTGCTCGATTGGATCGGTGAGCTCCGAGAAGCCGTTGGCCAGCTCAAGGCCGCCGACATAGACCTCGAAGCGTTCGGCCAAGCGCGGATCGTCGGGCTTGGCCCGGGCGAGTGCCGCCATGGCGATCGGATAATCCGCCAGGATGGTTGGCGCGCCGATGCCGAGCGTCGGCTCGATCCGTTCGAGGAAGATACGGAAGAAAAGGTCGTCCCAATCGTCGCCGGGATGCGGTGCGATGCCGAGCGGCCGCGCCGCGGCCGCCAGCAGATCCAGCCGCGGCTGCTCTGGATCGGGCGCGGTGGCGAGAATGTCGATGCCGCAACGGTCGGCGAAGACGCTGGCCACGGTTTCCCGGCGCCAGGGCCGACGTGGGTCGGCCATCTGTCCGTGCCACGCATAGTGGGGCTCGCCGACGGCTTCGAGGACGGCGGTGAGCAGCCGCTCGCAATCGGTCATCAACGTCTGATAGGTCGCGCCGGCGCGGTACCATTCGAGAAGCGCGAATTCGGGATGATGCGTGGCGCCACGCTCGCCGTTGCGGAACGCATGCGCCAGTTGGAACAGCTTGGGTATGCCGGCCGCCAGCAACTTCTTCATCGCGAATTCCGGCGAGGTGTGCAGGAAGAAGGGGCGCAGGCCGACGCCGGGCTCGTCGAGCGTGGTGGCGAAAGCGCGCAAATGCGGCTCCAGGCCAGGGCTGATCTGCAACGCCGGTGTGTCGACCTCGGCAAAGTCTTCGGCTTCGAAATAGCGCCGGACCGCGCGCAACGCGGTGCTGCGCGCCGCGAGAAAATGCGCCCGCGCGGCAAAGCGGTCGTGGCGCCACCAGGGCGTGTCGGCCATGCACAACTCTCCTTCGGCTGCGCAAGCTAGGCGGCCGCTGCGAGCGCGCCAAGTGCCGTATTTCGCTTGTGGGCGCAGGGGGCAAGCTGGTACGAAGCAGCCCGCAAACCCAAAACGAGACCGGCTTTCGCGCGAGGATTGGCGCCATGAAGATCAATGCCATCGACATCAAACCGGGCAACGTCCTGGAGCAGGACGGCAAGCTCTGGCTTGTCCTCAAACGCGAGCTCATCCAGCCCGGCAAAGGTGGCGCCTTCGCCCAGGTCGAGATGCGCGATCTGAAGACCGGCACCAAGACCAATGCGCGTTACCGTACGCAAGAAACGGTCGAGCGCGCGCGTCTCGACGAGAAGGACATGCAGTTCCTCTATTTCGATGGCGACATGGCGACCTTCATGGACAACGAGAATTTCGAGCAGACGACAGTCAACAGGCCGCTGATCGGCGAGCCCGGCGACTTCTTGCAGGAAGGCATGATCTGCACCATCCAACTGCACGAGGGCGCGGCGCTCGCCGTCACCTTGCCGCAGACCGTGGTCCTCGAGGTCGTCGAGGCCGAGCCGGTGGTGAAAGGCCAGACCGCGTCGTCGTCCTACAAGCCGGGCAAGCTGTCGAACGGACGGCGCATCATGCTGCCGCCGCATGTCGGCACCGGCACGCGCGTCGTCGTCAATACCGGCGACGGCAGCTACGTCGAACGCGCCAAGGACTAGACGCCGCGGCGATGGCAACCCGCTCGGCGCTGATCAATGTCATGGCGGCCGCCTGCCTCAAGGCGGCGCGGGGCCTGAAGCGCGATTTCGGCGAAGTCGAACAGCTCCAAGTCTCGGTCAAGGGGCCTGGCGAATTCGTTTCAGCCGCCGACATCGCGGCCGAACGGGTCCTCAAGCGCGAGCTCGCCAAGGCACGGCCGAATTACGGATTTCTCGCGGAAGAGGGCGGGTTTCAGCCCGGCCGCGACGCCAGCCACCGCTTCATCGTCGATCCGCTCGACGGCACGACCAACTTTCTCCACGGCCTGCCGCACTTCGCGATCTCGGTCGCGCTCGAGCACGAGGGCAAGCTGGTTGCCGCGACCGTCTACGATCCGATCAAGGACGAGATGTTCTGGGCCGAGAAGGGCCTCGGCGCCTATGTCAACGACCGGCGTTTGCGCGTGTCGGCGCGCCGCAATCTGGCGGACGCGTTGATCGCGACCGGAATCCCGTTTCGCGACCGCGGCGATCACGAGCGCTATTTGAAAACGTTGGCGCCGGTGATGCGCGCCGCCTCCGGCGTCCGTCGCTGGGGCGTTGCGTCGCTCGATCTCGCTTACGTCGCGGCCGGCCGCTTCGATGGATTCTGGGAATTCGACCTCAAGCCGTGGGACATCGCCGCAGGCTTGCTGCTGGTGCGCGAAGCCGGTGGCGACGTCAGCGACATGACCGGCGGCCAGGACATGCTGACGAACGGCTCGATCCTCGCCGCCAATCCGACATTGCACGACGCGCTGCGCCGGTTGCTCGCCGCCGCCTGAGATGCGCCCGGCGCGTTTGCGTACGCGTGAACGCATCCGATACCGCGCCGTCACGCCGGGGTGTTCGTGGCGGACGACGCTGATTCCATGAGGCAGTGGCGGCCAAGCGCCGCTTGCGATAAACTTCCGGTAAGGATCAAGGACCGAGGGACGGGACGGTAACCCGGCGATGCCATCCATGGCACGTACGACCCATCGCGCAACCCGCCAGTTCGTTACGGCGGCCGTCGGCGCGCTTGCGCTGTCCATCGGCAGCGGCGCGCTCGTATCGGCGCATGCCCAGTCCGCCTACAGCTA
>DASYYB010000017.1:0-37762 GCA_035934235.1 Allostellaceae bacterium
CGCCGTGACGTTCACGCCTGCGATGCGCGAGAAGAAATAGCGCCCGACACGCGGCTCCTCCCGCACGCGCACTCAATGAACGCTGAGCGGTTCCATGTCATTTTGGAGAACCGCGACCTGGGCCGCCGCGAACGTGTCCAAGACAGCGAGCTGTGTGCCGTTCGCGGCATGGACCGCGATCGCGGGCTGCCCGTCGATCAGGACGCGCCGGATGTAAGCGAAGTCCTTCACGCCCCAGTACGCGAATTCATTCACCGAGCAGTTTTTGAGTCGCACGACTTCCTGGTCATTCACGGTACCCTCCCTCTCGATGGGTCGGCACGCGCGGTTAGCGGCCACTGATGTGGCGAACCCGGTCATCGTCGCGACAGCGTGACAGCGTTATGCCGCTCCAGCGAAGCGACAAATCCATGAAAGCGGTGATCAGCTTGTGAGAATCCGCCCGCAATATGGCAGGCGTGAGTCGGAACCGTGTCCTTGCCTCACACGGGCTAAATTTCGTTCACGAATCGCTCACCCGCACTTCGAGTAGTCGCAGCTCGTGCACTGGTCGCAGTTCTCGATGCGGATCAGCGCCGCTTGGCCGCATTTCGGGCACTGGCGCAAGCCCGCCGTCTGGCCCGGCAGGTTCACCACTTGGCGCTGGGCCTCGACCGCCGCAGGCGCGGTCTTGGGCTGGATAAACCCGATCTCGATCATGTGCTGCTCGATCACGTTGCCGAGCGCCGCCAGGATCGACGGCACATAGTGCCCCTCCATCCAAGCGCCGCCGCGCGGATCGAACACCGCCTTCAACTCCTCGACCACGAACGACACGTCGCCGCCGCGGCGGAACACCGCGCTGATCATGCGCGTCAGCGCCACGGTCCAGGCGTAATGCTCCATATTCTTGGAGTTGACGAAGATCTCGAACGGCCGGAGCCGCCCGTCCTGCACGATGTCGTTGATCGTGATGTAGAGCGCGTGCTCCGAAAGCGGCCACGCCACCTTATAGGTGTGGCCGGGCAGCGCCTCGGGCCGTGACAGCGGCTGCGTCATGTAAACGACGCCACCCGCCTCGTAGACGTCGGCCGGCCGGGCCTGCGGCGCCGGCAGCGGCAGCTCGGCCTGCTTCTGGGGCTTGGCCGCTGGCTTCACTTCGAGCACCGCGCCCGTGACCTCGTTCGGCCGATAGGTGGTGCAGCCCTTGCAGCCGAGCTCGTAGGCCTGGAGATAGACATCCTTGAATTGCTCGAACGGGAAATCCGCCGGCACGTTGATCGTCTTCGAGATCGAGCTGTCGACGTATTTCTGCACCGCGGCCTGCATCACCACGTGGTCCGACGGCGCCAGCGCCTGCGCATCGACGAAATAGTCGGGCAGCGGCGCGCTGTCGCCTTTCAGGCGGCGGAACAGGCGATAGGCGTGGTCCGAGACTTCTTCCTCGCGCCGTGCGCCATCCGGCATCAGCACGTTGCGCGTGTACTTGAAGCTGAACACCGGCTCGAGCCCCGACGAGACGTTGTCGGCGAAGATCGAGATCGTGCCCGTGGGCGCGATCGAGGTGAGCAGCGCGTTGCGGATGCCGTTGGCGGCGATCGCCGCGCGCACCTCGGCGTCGAGGCCTTTTATGTTCTCGCCGGCGAGATATTTTTCCTTGTCGAACAGCGGAAAGGCGCCTTTCTCGCGCGCCAGCTCCGCAGAGGCGAGATAGGCGGCGCGCTCGATCGCCCGCATCCATTGCTCGGTCGTCGCCACCGCCTTGGCCGAGCCATAGCGCAGGCCGCACAGGATCAGCGCGTCGGCGAGGCCGGTGACGCCGAGGCCGATGCGCCGCTTGGCCTTGGCCTCTTTCGTCTGCTGCTCCAAGGGAAAGCGCGACGCGTCGACGACATTGTCCATCATCCGCACGGCCAGCGGCACCAGCCGGTTGAGCTCGTCCATGTCGAGCTGCGCGCTCTCGGTGAATGGCTCCTTCACCAGTGCCGCGAGATTGATCGAGCCCAACAGGCACGCGCCATAGGGCGGCAGCGGCTGCTCGCCGCACGGATTGGTCGCGCTGATGGTCTCGGCGTAATAGAGATTGTTCAGCCGGTTGATGCGGTCGATGAAGATCACGCCCGGCTCGGCGTACGCGTAAGTCGCGCGCATGATCTTGTCCCACAGCTCGCGCGCCTGCACCGTTTTGAAATGCGTGCCGCCGAAGGTGAGGTCCCACGGCGCGTCCTCTTTCACCGCCTGCATGAAGGCGTCTGTGACCAGGACGGAAAGATTGAACATGCGCAGCCTTCCGGGCTCGCGCTTGGCCTCGATGAAAGCCTCGATGTCGGGATGGTCGCAGCGCATCGTCGCCATCATCGCGCCGCGGCGATAGCCCGCGCTCATGATGGTGCGGCACATCGCGTCCCACACGTCCATGAACGACAGCGGACCCGACGCATCGGCGCCGACGCCTTTCACCCGCGCGCCCTTGGGCCGCAGCGTCGAGAAGTCGTAGCCGATGCCGCCGCCCTGCTGCATGGTCAGCGCGGCTTCGCGCAGATGCCCGAAGATGCTGCCCATGTCGTCGGCGATCGTGCCCATGACGAAGCAGTTGAAGAGGGTCACGTTGCGGCCGCTGCCGGCGCCGGCGACGACTCGGCCTGCCGGCAGGAACTTGAAATCGCTCAGCGCCTCATAGAACCGCTCGGCCCAGACCGCGGGCTCGCGCTCGGGCGCGGCGAGGGCGGTGGCGACTCGCCGCCAGGTGTCCTCGATGGTGCGGTCGACCGCGCCGCCTTCCGGCGTTTTGAGGCGGTACTTCATGTCCCAGATCTGCTGCGAGATCGAGGCGACGGTGGGCATGGATGAGCGATCCTGAAATGACAAAAGCGCCGCGCCAACGGAGCGCGGCTGTAGTGGTCACTATAGCGCTGTTCCTGTTTCGTATCTAGGGCCGCTGGTCCGCCGCGGCCGTGGATTTCTTCAAATTGACCCGCTTTTTTAGAGCGGTGTGCGGTCGAGGACGCCCCGATCGTCCCGGCATGTCCGATTAGAAGTGGTAATCGGCGCCGATGCGAACGTTGTTGTAGTGATTGCCCACGGCGGTGCAGCTCTTGAAGCCGCATTTCTGGGCCGTGTCGTAAAATAGCTTGCCGAGCGCGGTGTAGAGATACTCGAACCTGATCGACCATTTCGTCGCCGGCGCGTATTCGATGCCGCCGCCGAAGGTCCAGCCGAACCGGATATCGTTGTTGCTCGTCTGGATCGGAGCGCCGACGCTGGCGTAGATCCGGCCATAGGCTAAGCCGCCGGTGACGTAGGGCAGCCAGTTACGATTGCCCGCAATGGCGGGCAGATCGTCGTCCCAACCGGCATAGCCAAGCCGCCCGCGCACGGTTCCGTACCAATCAAGCTGCGTCCGGCAAATCGGTCCGCTGCCGCCGCACCCATAGGCGGCGTTCGACGACGTCCCGCCTTTGGCGCTTGCGCCCGAAAGGTCCGTTTCCGCGCCGAGGACAAAGTTGTCGACTTGCCAGTTGTAACCCAGCGTTCCGCCACCGGTGAATCCGCGCACGCTGAATGAATTGGTGCAGGCGTTCGGCCCGGTACCTCCGTCGCAGTGCTGGCTGTTGCCCCACAGGTAACCGGTCATCCCGCCGATATAGAGTCCGCCCCAGTTATGAGCCTGGGCTGGTGGCGAGTTGTCCGCCCACGCTGGCGCGATCGTTATAAGCCCCCCCAGCGCCGCCGCGAACGCAGCGCCGCTCACCTTGATCCCCTGTTTCATCGATCCCCCCAGATCGTCGTCAATTTCCGTAAAAACCATGCCATTTGCCGATTTTTTCTACAATCGGCTTGGGGGTGGTCGCTGGTTGGACCGGCGGCCGGCGTTGGACGTAGACTGGCGTTCAGCCCTGTCCACGCGACGAGGCCGTTGCGATGCGAATCGAATCCTCTGCGCCCGATGCGTTGCTGATCCAATTCCTCGCCTGGATCGCGGCGCGGCCGCGACGGTACGGCGAGACGATGGAGGCGTGGCGGACCTCGTGCCCGCGCCTGCCGGTCTGGGAAGACGCGGTCGAAGCCGGTTTGGTCGAAATCGTCGCCGGCAGCGAGTCGGGTATGCGCGCGTGCGAAGTTCGCCTCACGGCTGCCGGTCGGGCCCGACTCGGCGGTACGGAAGGCTGAACGGTCCGATAGGGAATTATCCCGGCGAATAAGCGCTGTAGACTGGCAGTTAGGTCCTTATCCACAGATTTATCCCCAAGGCTTTCCCACAACTTATCCCAAGGGTTATCCCCAGGCGCTCCAAGGGCCATGGCCGCGCGCTCTCCCTTCGGCGACGAGCGCGTCGGTCGCCGATTCGATGCGGCGTTCGAGCTCGGCCATGAATTCCGGCCGCTTCTTTCCGGGCGGGATCGGCGGCAGGATTTCCACCAGCACGGTGCCGGGCCGGCGCAGGAAGCGACGCCGGCCCCAGAACAGTCCGGAGTTGAGCGCGACCGGCGCCACCGGCAATTCGAGGTGCTGATAGAGCGCGGCGATGCCCGGCAGGTACGGTTGCTTGGCGTCGACGGCGGTGCGCGTGCCCTGCGGAAAGATCACGATGGCGCGCTTGTCCGCCGCGACGCGCTCGGCGCGTTTCACCATGCGCTTGAGCGCACGTGCCGCCGCGCCGCGATCGACGGCGATCGAGCCGGCCTTGACCACGTACCAGCCATAGAACGGCAGCCAGCCGAGCTCGCGCTTGATCACGACGGCGCAATCGGGAAACAGGATCGTCGCCGCCAGCGTGTCCCACGCCGATTGATGCTTCATCGCGATGATGCACGGCCCGGCCGGTAGGTTCCGGCGGCCGCGCACTGCGTAGTCGAGGCCGACGATGCCGCGCAGCAGCGCGAAGACGCCACGCGCCCAGAACGTGCCGAAGGCCAGCATGCCGCGCCGCGTGCCGAGCAGGAACGGCAGGCCGGCGAAGGCCATCAGCGCCGTCCAGCTCCAGAACGCCAGCTGGTAAACGACCGAGCGCAGCAGGGTCACGAACGTGCCGCGCCGCCTTGCGCCTCGCCGATCACCCACGGCCGGACGATGCCGGCGAGATACTTGGTGTATTCGTTGACGATCAGGCTGAGCGTCCCGGGCCACTCCCACCACTGGCCCTGCTTGACGTTGCCGGCGAAGACCGGATTCGGAACGATCGTCATGCCGGGCATGGCGCGCGTGAACTCGAGCAGGCTGCGCGGCATGTGATAGGCCGAGGTGACGAGGCGGAGAGAATGATAGTTTTGCTTGCGCATGAAGGCGGCGGTCTCGATCGCGTTGCCGGCGGTGTTGTCGGCGGTATGGCCGAGGACGATGCAGCAGGCGAGGGTGTCGGACGCGTTGGCGCTGTGCAACAGCGCCGGCACCGACACGCCGGGATGTACGCCGGTGACGAACAACGTCTTGCCCATGCCGGCCGACAGCAGCTGCAAGCCGTTTTCGACACGCAGGCTGCCGCCCGTCAGCACGACGATGGCGTCGGTGCGGGTTGTCGGATCGTCGACTTCGTTGGGGATCTGGCTGGCGAACCAGAACAGGCCCAACAGCCACAGCACGGCGAGCGTGCCGAGCAGCATGATGAAACGCCTCATGGCAGCCGTCTCAAGGTCGTCAGCACGGTGAGCCGCGCGGTCGTCATCGCGACCAGCCCCGCGATCAAGGGCAGCACCGCCAGCACCGCCCAGTTCCAGCCGCGCAGATGCAGCGCCGGCAACAGCGTCACGCTGTCGCCTAAAAACGCGGCGGCGCTGGCCGCCTGGCTCAGCGCCACCAGCGCCGCCGCCGCGAGCACCAGACCGGCGACGCCGCCGATCAAGGCAAGGCGCAGCGCCTGACGCTCGAACTGGCGCGCGACATAGGAATCGCGCGCGCCCATCAGGTGCAGAAGCTCGATCGTGTCGCGGTGGACCGCCAGGCCGGTGCGGGTGGCGAACGACACGCTGACCACCGCGACGCCGCCGATCAACACCAGGATGGCAATAGCGGTCAGCTCGGCCGAGCGCGCGAAGCGCGCCAAACTGTCGAGCCAGAGCTGATGATCGTCGAGCGTCGCGCCCGGCGAAGCAGTCGCCAGTTGCGCGCGCAACGCGGCGAGGTTGGCGTGGCCGCCGGGATCGAGGCGCACGTCGATCAAGCGCGGCAGCTCGAGATCGGCCGACGACAAGGCCGCGCCCAGCCAGGGCTCGATCAGCTTGGCGGTGGCGGCGCGGTCGATCGGCGTCGCGCTCTTGACGCCCGGCGCCGCGTGCAGCACCGCCAGCGCCGCGTCCAGGCTTTTGTCGTTCGGGCCCGTCGATGCCGGCAATTCGACCGTCAGCGTGCCGGTCAGGCTCTCGTCCCAGCGCGCCAGCGCCCGCTCCAAATCCATCACCGCGGCCAGCGCCAGGCCGGCGAGGAACACCATCAGCAGCGTCAGCGCCGGCAGGAAGCGGCCGCTGCCGTCGCGGCCGAACGGAATGGCGAGGCCGGGCGCGCTCACGATGCCGCCCGCGCGGCGGTCGCCGCCGCCAGCTCGCCGTTTTCGAGATGCAGCACCGGCCGGCTGAACTGTCGCGCCAGCGCCGCGTTATGGGTAGCGATGATCAGCGTCGTGCCGAGCTTGTTGAGTTCCTCGAACAGCCGCAGCAGCCGCAGCGCCATGGCGTCGTCGACGTTGCCGGTCGGCTCGTCGGCGACCAGCAGCTTGGGCCGCGCCACCACCGCGCGGGCGATGGCGACGCGCTGCTGCTGGCCGCCCGACAGCGTCGGCGGCCTGGCGTCGAGCTTGTCGGCCAAGCCGACCCATTCGAGCATCTCGCGCACATTGTCGCGCAGCTTGGCTTCGGCGACGCCCGCGACACGGAGCGGCAACGCCACATTGTCGAACGCCGAGAGATGCGGGATGAGGCGGAAATCCTGGAACACGATACCGATCTTGCGCCGCAGCGGCGCCAGGGCGGCGCGCGTCACGCGCGACAGGTCTTCGCCGAACAGCGATACCAGGCCGCGCGACGGCCGCTCCGCCAGCGCGATCAGGCGCAGCAGGCTCGTCTTGCCCGCGCCCGACGGGCCGGTGAGGAAATGGAACGAGCCGGCATCGAGTCGCAACGTGATGTCGCGCAGCACCTCGGGCCCGGTGCCATAGCGCATGCCGACATTCTCGAACCGCACCATCGCCGCAAGATGGCATGCGGCGGCGGCGGCGGTAAAGATGGCCCGCCGCCGCGATGCGCTTCCGTGGCGCGGCGCGGGCAGAGTATAAGGAGCGGCGATGATCGTCACTTGTCCCACCTGTTCGACGCGCTACCTCGTCGAGACGCAGAAACTCAGTGCGCAAGGCCGCATGGTCCGCTGTGGCAGTTGCTGCCACACTTGGTACCAGGCGCCGCCCGAGGACATGGCGCCGCACGTCGAGCTCACCGCGCCGGTGCCCGAGCCGATGGCGGGCGCGGTCGAGCGCCGCGGCCTGCCGGCGATTCGGCCCAAGCGCCGGCGTTGGGGCGCCGTCGTGACCTTGCTGGTGCTGCTGCTGGTGCTCGCCGCCGCCGGCTGGGGCGCGATCTTCATGCGCGACCGCGTCATGGCGCTGGTGCCGCAGACCGCGAAGATCTACAGCCGCCTCGGCCTCGCCGCCGGCCAGCCGCAATTCGGCGCCGGCCTCGAGGTGCGCGACGTGACGCCGCGGCGCACGAACGACAACGACCAACCGGTGCTGGTGATCGACGGTCAGATCGTCAACCTGTCGTCGTCGCCGCGGCGCGTGCCGCCGCTCAAGGCGACCTTGCGCGACGCCAACGACAAGCCGCTTACCTCGTGGACCTTCTCGGCCGGCGTCTCCACGCTCGCGTCCGGCGCGTCGGCGCCGTTCCATACCACCTACGCGCAGCCGATGGCCGAAGCTGCCGGCGTCGTCGTCACGCTGCAAAATCCCTAGCGCCGGACGGCGCTAGAATTCCTTGAGCAGCCGGTCGATGTAATCGTGCTCGATCGCCGGCCGGTCGGGCTCGCCGGCGCGGCGGCGCAGCTCGTCAAGAATCTGCTTCGCCTTTTCGAGCGCATAATCGTTCTGCGCCTTGCCCATGCGGATCGTGCCGCCGTCGTCGGCGCTGCCGTTGCCCTCGTCGGCCGGCAGCAGCCGGCCGAACGGATCGCGCCGCATTTGCGGCATATCGTTTTCACCTGGGTTGCCGAGCGCGCCCATCTGCTGGCCCTGCATCTGCCGCGCCAGCGCAGGCTCCGCCTGTTGTAGCGCGTCGACCGCGTCGCTTTGCGGTCCGACCGCCTGGGCCGGATTGCCGCGCCGCAACGCGTCGGCGGCGTCGCCCATGGCGCGGTCGGCGTGCGTCAGCGGTGCCGGCACCGGGTTGCCGCTTTCGCCGAGCTTGCGCGCGAAGTCGCCGAGGTCTTGCCGCAACGCGTCCTGTGCCGCCGCGTTGCCGCGCTGGCCGTTGCGCATCTGCGATTGCCGGAAGCTCTGATCGAGCAGCTGTTCCTGCCGGCGCATCAACTGGTGCATCGCGTCGAGCATGCCGGCCGAGCCTTGCATCTGCATCGGCCGGGCGCTGTCGAGATTTTCCAAGAGCGCCTGCAACTCGGCGAGCAGGTCGCGCGCTTGGCCGCGGTCGCCGGTCTGCGCCAGGGTGCGCGCGCGGTCGAGGATGCGTTGCAGGTCGTTGCCGGTCAGCGTCTGCGACGGGTCGCCTGGCGTCTGCGCCGCCTGCGGATTCTGTTCGAGCATCCGCTGTGTCAGCGCCTGGAGATACCGCTGGATCTGCTGCTGCAACTGCTGCATCAGGCGGTCGATCTCGGATTGCGGCGCGTTGTGCGCCAGCGCGTTCTGCAACGCCTGCATCGACTCGCGTAGCGCCTCGCGATTCAATTTGCCGCCGCCGTCCTCGATGCGCACCGCGGTGTCCCACATCAGCCGCTGCACCGAGGCGATCGTGTTGGTGTCGCGATCGACCAGCAGGCGGTCCGCGGCGGTGCGCATGCCGAGGAAGGCGACGATATCGTCGTCGTAGAGGTCCGGGCGCGACGACAAGTCCTCGAGCGCGTCGGCGACCGGCTCGCGGTCGTCGGGATGGTTCGTCAGCTCCTTGCGCTCGTCGATGATCGCGCGGGCGACCGGCTGGTGGAAGATGCGCTCGGGCAGCACGAACTCCATGATCTCGCTCTTGCCGGTCTGGCCGAGCGCGTCGGCGGCTTCGAGCTGGATCTGCACCGGCAGGCCGGCCCACGGGCTCGCGGTCAGGTCGGTGAAGCTGCTGCCGCGCGCGTCTTTGAGGTGCTGGTCGGGCAGGGGCAGGTCGATGGTCGCGGCCTGGCCGCTGGCGTCACCGGGCCGGCGGATCGTCGCTGTCACCTTTTCGACGCCGTAATCGTCCTTGGCCTCGTATTCGAGATGCACCGCGGCGTGCGCCGTGCGCTGCGGCGGCTTGGTGAAGGCGATGGTCGGCGGCAGGTCCGGCACGACGCGGATCGGCCATGATCCGAGCGTGCTCCAGCCGCGCTCGACCGCCAGTTGGCTGCCCGCCTTGATCGCGATCTCGCCTTTGTAGTCGCCGTCGTCGATCTTGCTCATTTTGGTCGAGTGGCCGTCGAGCACCAGCGCCGGCCGGCCGTCGCCGCCGTGGACGCGCGCCAACACCGTGCTGCCGATCGGCACCGCGACAGTGCCGCCGGCGCCCGACGTCGACAGGAATTGCGGCGGCAGGCCGGTGTATTGCGGCGGGCTGATCCAGATGTCGAGCGCGACGGTTGCGCCACCGCCGGTGCCGGCGAGGGTCATGACGGGCGTCAGCGTGCGCGCGATGCGCGCCGGCGCGTCACCACCGGCGTCGATCACGCCCAACAGCAGCAGCAGGCCGAGCGCGATGCGCAGCGCATAAGGATCGCGGCGCACCAGGCCGGCGCGCGGCACGCCGATGCGCAGGGTGCGCGCCGCCGCCGCCATGCGCGACTGGTGCGCGCGCCACAACGCGACCGTCGCCGGATCGTCGGCGCTGGCAAGCGTGTCCTCGAGCGCCGCCAGCGGCCGGTGCGCGAGATCGCTCGCGGTTTCGAGCCGGCGGCGCGCGGCGTCGCGTGACGGCGGCCAAAAGTCACGCGCGGCGCGAATCAGCGTGACGATCAGCGCCGCGACGAACAACCCCAGCAGCGCCGCCGACACGCCGTCGGGCAGCCGCGCCGGAACGCCGAACAGCGCCAGGACGAGGAACGCGCCGACGACGAAGGTCGTCGGCCACAAGGCCGGCCAGACGCGCTCCCAAACGAGCGCAAGACGCGCCAACAGCAGTGGCGCGGTGAAACGCGGCCGCGTTTCGGATCGTGTGACAAAATCAGGGCGCTGGCGGTCGCGCAAATCCTCTTCCGTCGTCAGCGCCCGGCAAGCCAGGGCGCCATGCGGTCGCGCGCAAGCAGTTCGTCGTAGCTCGGCCGCTCGCGGATCACCGCGAAATCGCTGCCGCGCACCAGAACTTCCGCGGCCGGCGGACGGGTATTGTAGCTCGAACTCATCACCGCGCCATAGGCCCCCGCCGACAGGATCGCCATCAGGTCGCCCGGGTGGAACGGCGGCAGAAACCGGTCGAGCGCGAAGGCGTCACCGGTTTCACACACCGGTCCGACGACGCTTTGCGCGACCGCGTGGCCGACGCTTTCGGACGCGTGCGCCGGCACGATTTCGTGCCAGGCGTCGTACAGCGTCGGCCGCAGCAAATCGTTCATCGCCGCGTCGACGATGACGAAGTGCCGCGTCACGCCTTCCTTCACGTAAAGCACGCGCGTCGCCAGCACGCCGGCATTGCCGACGATGTAGCGGCCTGGCTCGAAGGCGAGCTCGACATCGAGGCCGCGCGTCATCTGCCGGATGACGCCGGCATATTCCTCGATCGTCGGCGGCGTCTCCTCGCGGTAACGGATGCCGATGCCGCCGCCGAAATCGAGCCGCTCGAGCCGGATGCCCCGCGCAGCGAGGGCGCGGAACAGCTCGATGACGCGCGAGAAGGCGATCTCGAACGGTCCAAGCGCGGTCAATTGCGAGCCGATATGAACGGCGAGGCCCTTGAGCGCGATGCCGCGCAGCGACGCGGCCTCGGCGAAAACGTCCGGTGCGTGCGCTAGGTCGATGCCGAACTTGTTCTCTTTCTTGCCGGTGGCGATCTTGTGATGCGTGCGCGCGTCGACGTCGGGATTGACGCGGATCGCGACCGCGATGGTGCGTCCGGCGCGCTGCGCGACCGTGCTCAACGCCTCCAGCTCGTCGCGCGATTCGACGTTGATCTGATAAACGTCATGCTCGACGGCGAAGGCGAGCTCGGCTTCGGTCTTGCCGATGCCCGAAAAGACGACGCGGTTGCCCGGAATGCCGGCCGCCAGCGCGCGGCGGAATTCGCCTTCCGAGACGACGTCGGCGCCTGCGCCAAGCCGCGCCAGCGTCGCGATCACCGACAGATTCGAGTTCGCCTTGACCGAATAGCACAGCCGCACGGCGCGGCCGGCGAAGGCGGCGGCGAAATGCCGGTATTGCCGCTCGATGGCGCCGGCCGAATAGGCATAGAACGGCGTGCCGACCGACGCTGCGATGTGTGCCAGCGTCGCGTCCTCGACGCACAGTTCGCCGCCGCGATAGGCGATCTCCGGCGTATCGGGATGCAGGATCGGCGCGCTCACGCGGCAGGCTCACTCATTGGGATATTGCCCCGGATAGGTTTTCGGCTGGTCGGGCGGCGGCACCGGGTCATTTTTCTTGCCACACGCCGCGAGCGGCAGCGCCAGCACCGCGGCCACGAGCAGCAGGGCGATCAGTCGATCGCGGTTCATTGCTTGCCGGCCTCCTTCCGCTTGCCGAGGAACCGCGCGCGCGCCGCTTTGGCGGCGGCCGCCACCAGCTTCGGCGCGGTGCCGCCCAGGCTGGCGCGGCTGGCGGCCGATTTCTCGACCGTCAGGATGTCGCGCGCGGCGGCGGTCAGGCGCGGCTCGATCTTCTGCATCTCCTTGAGCGGCAGCGCGGCGAGCGTCGTGCCGAGCTCCTCGGCGCGTTTGACCAGCGCGCCGGTGACGTGGTGCGCCTCGCGGAACGGCAGCGCCAGGTTGCGCGTCAGCCAATCCGCAAGGTCGGTCGCGGTGCTGTAGCCGGCTTCGGCGGCGCGGCGCATCGCCGCCTTGTCGACCGTGATGTCGCCAACCATGCCTGTCACAGCCGCGAGACATAACTCCAGCGTGTCGGCCGCCTCGAACACCGGCACTTTGTCCTCCTGCATATCCTTTGAATAGGCAAGCGGCAGGCCTTTCATCACTGTGAGCAGCGAAACGAGTGCGCCGGCAAACCGGCCGGCCTTGGCGCGCACCAATTCGGCGGCGTCGGGATTGCGCTTCTGCGGCATCATCGAGCTACCGGTGGTATAGGCGTCCGACAGCCGGATGAAGCCGTAGGGCGACGACAGCCACAGCACAATCTCCTCGGCGAAGCGCGACAGGTGAGTGCCCGCGATCGCGCCGGCGGCCAGGAATTCGAGCGCGAAGTCGCGGTCGGAGACCGCGTCGAGCGAATTCGCCATCGGCCGGTCGAAGCCGAGCGCCTTGGCCGTCTTGGCGCGATCGATCGGAAACGATGTGCCTGCCAATGCGCCCGCGCCCAACGGGCTTTCGTTGAGCCGCCGGCGGCAATCATGCAGCCGGCCGCGGTCGCGTCCCAGCATCTCGACGTAGGCGAGGAGATGGTGGCCGAAGGTCACCGGCTGTGCCGTCTGAAGGTGCGTGAATCCCGGCATCACCGTCGTGGCGTGTTTTTCCGCCTGGCCGATCAGCGCCGCCTGGAACAGCGCCATGTGCCGATCGAGATGGTCGATGGCGTCGCGCACCCACAGCCGGAAGTCGGTCGCGACCTGGTCGTTGCGCGAACGCGCGGTGTGCAGCCGGCCGGCCGCCGGCCCGATCATTTCGCCGAGCCGCGCCTCGATGTTGAGGTGGATGTCCTCGTGCTCGGCGCGGAACGGGAACTTGCCGGCCTCGATCTCGGCGCGAATTTTCTCTAGACCGCGCGCGATCGCCTCGCCATCCTTCGGCGTGATGATCCGCCGCGCCACCAGCATCGCGCAATGCGCGAGCGAACCGGCGATATCCTGGGCATAGAGCCGCTTGTCGAAATCGATCGAGACATTGATTCGCTGCATGATTTCCGCCGGATGGCCGGACAGGCGGCGGCCGCGCGCGGCGTTGCGCGGCTTCGGTCCGGTCTGCGGGCGCGCCCGGTTCATGGCGCGACGGCCCGGGGGAAGGCGATGACGAGGATCATGAAGGCGCTTTCGGTCTTGACCGTCCTGTGCGTGGCGGCGCTGGGCCTGCTGCTCTATTACCGCGCCCAGCATCCGCCCGCCATACCCGTGCCGCTTGCCGCGAACGGGACGCCGGCGGCGCCCGAATTCAAGTTTACCGCGCTCGATCCGCCGCAGCCAGCACCGGTCTTGGCCTTTACCACCCGCGCCGGCGTGCCCAAGACGCTGGCCGATTTCCACGGTCGGCTCGTGCTGGTCAATTTCTGGGCGACCTGGTGCGGTCCCTGCGTCGCCGAAATGCCGTCGCTCGACCGGTTGCAGGCGCGGCTGGGCTCGCAACTGACCGTGCTGGCGATCTCCGAGGACCGGCGCGGCGGTGACGTGGTCGATCCGTTCCTTGCCCGGCTCAAGCTCGCCGATCTGGCGATCTACCTCGACACCAGGAACAGCGCGTTACAGACCTTCGGCTTGGTCGGCCTGCCGACCAGCATCCTGATCGACCGCGACGGCCGGATGGTGTGGCGCGTCGAAGGCGGCGTCGACTGGACGAGCGCCGAGGCTGCCGCCAAGCTCGCGCCCTATCTCGCGCCCGCGCCGGATGTCCAGCACACGTCACTAACGCGATAGAGCTGGTCTGGCAGGCTTTGAACAACAACACGACAGACGAGCGGAGCTCGCACGACGGCGATTTCCGCCAGGAACGCTGATGGGCGTCAATCTGTCACAACATAATGTATCGGGTAGTAGTATATGACAATTGGTTGTATGTTGGTGGTCGGCTTAAGCGACGGGGGAGACGCTTTGCCGAATGTCCGCAGCCAGCGACTACCTCAAGTGGCGGCAGGGACCGCACGTCGGGTGCGTTTTTGCGCGTGCGATGTCGAGTCACCCGCCTGATTACGGACAGATGGTCGAAGAAATCGCCAGCCCCGATCCCGTCGCCGTGGCCGACGCTATAGAGGCGCGCACCACTTTCTTTGTGTCCGATCCGAAGGTGTTGGCGGCCGCTTTTGTTTTGCCGGACATCGGGGCGCTGGACCAGCTAACGGCAATGGGGCTTGCATTAGGGCAGCGCCCGCAATGGTCATTCGGCACGAATAAGCTCGCGCCGCCACCGTCGGTCGATCTCGTCGCGGTAAGGATTACGCGCGAATTGCCATTTGGCCAAGAGACGCGCCCATCGGAAGCACTCGTAATGGGACCATATGAGGAGTTTCCGAAGACTCGACGTGCGCCGGTGACGGCGTTCGAGATATTTGTGGGTGAACCTGCGTTACAGGACCCAAAGGAACATACGCCGACAAAGAAGGTCAACTTTGCGCACATAGATTTCCGAGATCGCGAACTAATCAACAAGGATTTCACGCAAGACGCAATTGACGCGATGTGGAAGGCGAGTGAGGCCGGCCGCCGTAAATCGCTTGGTGGCGACGATAACCGCGCAAAGGCGAAAATCACGTTCGTGATCCCCACTGCGCTGGCGACCCAAATGGGGTGTGCGCCATGACCCATCAGGTCCTAGTGATCGGCCACGCCGATGCGGACGGACATCTGATAGCGGAGCAAACGCGACGCAACCTCGCGAAGGTCAGATCATTTGACGTAAGCGTTGTGGTCGATCCTGCTCGCACGCTGAACCACACAGCGTGGATGCATCTCGACCGGATTCCAGAGATTGATCGGGCTGAATACGTATTCTTCGTGGACATGATGTTTGCTCCGTCGACTTACGCCGAAGAGGCGCGTGCGTTGACTGATTTCGCACGGAGCAGGCCGGCAAAACGGTTCTTTCTTATCGACCACCATCCGTTGCCACTACAACGTCTAGAAGCAGCCGACAATTTGAGAGTCGCATATCGAGCTGACGTTGCAGAGTGCGCGATCGGGCCGCGTACGGGCATGATGGTAGTTGCCGCGCTTTGTGAACCCCAGCCCTCCGATGTGGCGCGGACCGTCAAGGAACCAGTACACGTCGAGCTCGCGAAAGGGATGAAGCGCGCAGCTGCTCCGGGCGGACCGTTGCCTGGCGAGAAGTTGTCCGCGCTATTGAAAGCTGACCGCTGGGACGATCTGCTTAAGTTGAGCCGCGACGACGCACAATTTCACTATCTGCCACGTGGCCGACGACCGCACGGTTCACCACAATCGAAGACACTCAAAGCACTAGAGCGAGAAGCATCTGACTTGTTAGTTCACACGAGCGCCGCTAAATCGAAGCCGAAAGTGAGGACTCCTATGGCCTATGATGCGAACATCGGAAGCGAACAGCTTTCATACGATACGGGCCGACCGGTTCTTCAAAGGAACATGCCGCCGTCACCAAAGGACCTCGGCGTTATCGCGACACTACTAGAGGTGGCCGCTCTTTCACTTACCACAGCGCCGGGTAAGGTGTTCACGCTTGAGGAGCTGGTCCGTGAAGCTCGCAATTTCGGAGGGCCGAACGTCGATCTCGACGAGAAAGATGTCAAAATTGTTTTGCTCAAGCAGAGCTTCGTGCAGAAGGTCGCAGGCGGATATACCCTCAAAGGGTGAGGAATTAGCTTGCTTTAGCGGCGCCTAGCGCCGCCGTCAGGAATTCGCCGCCGCGCGTCAGGCCTTCCTCGTCGATCGAATGGCCGAGGCCAGGCCGCGCCAGCGCTTCGACCTTGACGCCGACTTCGGTCAGCGTCTTCACCGCCGTGTCGAGCGCGCTGAACGGTACCATCGGATCGTCTTCGCCATGCACGAGCAGCACCGGCGGCCGCGAACGGATCTCCTTCGCCAGCAGCGCCGCACCGGCGAGCGCGCCGGAATAGCCGACGATACACGCGAGGGGTTTTGCGCGGCGCAGCCCGGTATAAAGCGACATCATCGTGCCTTGGGAAAACCCGACCAGCGCTAGCCGCGATTCGTCGACACCGCGCGCCGCCAGCAACTCGTCGAGAAAATGATCGAGGATCGGTGCCGCCGTCTGGACACCGGCGAGGACGGACGCGGGCGAACGGTCTTGCAGGCTGAACCACTGCCGCCCCGACGGCGCCATGTCGAACGGGAAGGGCGCGTGCGGCGACACGAACTCGGTGTCGGGCAGCGCCGGCGCCCAATAAGGCGCCAGGCCGAGCAAATCGTTGCCGTCGGCGCCGACGCCGTGCAGCAGCACGACGATGCTTTTGGTCGTGCCCGACTTTGGCGGCAGCGCCAAGCCTTGCAGGTGTTGGGGATGAGCGTGTGAATGCGGATGATCGGGCATGAGGTCCTCGTTTTTGGCGCGACAGCGATAGACGAACCGCGCGCTGAAGTCATCGCAAATTCCCCTCGCACGGGTCTGCGCGCTAAAGTCCGCCGATGTCCGTCGTCACCCGCTTCGCGCCCAGCCCGACCGGCTACCTGCATCTCGGCCACGCCTATGCGGCGCTGGTCGCGTTCGGCATCGCGCGCGAACGCGGCGGCCGGTTCCTGCTGCGCATGGAAGACATCGACCGCGGCCGGTGCCGCACCGAATTCGCCGACGCGATCGAGGACGATCTGTCGTGGCTAGGGCTAGCCTGGGACGGCGGCGTACGCACGCAGTCGGCGCATTTCGACGATTACCGCGCGGCGCTGGCGCGGCTCGAGGCGATGGAGCTGATCTATCCCTGCTTCTGCACCCGCGCCGCGATCAAGGCCGAGCTCGATGCCGCCGCCGCCGCACCGCACGACACGCCGCCGATCTATCCCGGCACCTGCCGCGACCTCTCCGACAGCGAGCGCCGCGCGCGCATCGGCCAGGGCCTGCCGTATGCGCTCCGGCTCGACGTCGCCAAGGCCCAGGCCCAGACCGGCCCGCTGTTCTGGGAGGACGAGATCAAGGGTGCGGTCGAGGCCGCGCCGACGCGGCATGGCGATATCGTACTGGCGCGCAAGGACACGCCGACCTCGTACCATCTCGCGGTCACGGTGGACGATGCGCGCCAGGGCGTGACGCTGGTGACGCGCGGCGAGGATCTGTTCGCCGTGACCGACATCCACCGGCTGCTCCAGGCGCTGCTCGGTTATCCCGCGCCGCGCTATCGACACCACATGCTGCTCACCGACGCGTCGGGTAAGCGCTTCGCCAAGCGCGACCAGGCGATCACGCTGCGCGGCCTGCGCGCCGTTGGTAAGACGCCCGCCGAGGTGCGCGCGATGGCGGGCTTTGCGGACTAGCGTTACGGCCCGCCGCTCGCCCAAATCGTCACGACATAGGCGATCGCCTGCTTGGTGCCCCAATAGCCGTAGCGGACGATCGGGTTGAACCAGATCGCCAACACGGCGATCAGCGCGGCATAGATGACCCAACGCCGCCAGCGCGGATGTGCGAAGAAGCGTGCGCCGCAATGCGGACAGAAGCGCGCCGTCGTGCTCACTTTGCCCCGGCATTCGCGGCATTCGATCAGCATGCGAAGTCCTAATCGAATGGCCGACGCAAGCCGGTGACGAGATCGAGATACGCGGGATCGTCCGGCCCGATGACGCCGTGGCGCAGCGCGAAATCGATGATCACCAGGTTGACGTTGAACTTGAAGTCGTCGGTGTCGCGCACCCGTACCAACACGTCGGCGGCGTCCATCAGCGCGAAGGATACGATCTCGCCGTCGGTGTTGCGCGGCGTGAAATCCTTTGGCGTCTCGATGTCGTAGACGAACAGCACGTCGTCGCGCACGCCGTCCGGCATGCCCATGCGATAGGAGATCGCGCCCGCCGACACGGCACGCGCCGTCAACGTGCGGGGCATCGCCGCTTCTTCCTCGCCTTCCTTGAGCAACGTCTCCGCCACGCCGTGATCGCGGCCAATGCCGCCGGCGACCAGATTGTCGAGCTTGTCCGGCGCCACCAGCTTGTCGGGGGCGCGTCGGCCGATCCACAGCTTCAACGCGCCGGCGTCACGTCGCCAGCCGTTGAGATGTACGCCGTATGAGCGCGCGCCGAAGAACGGCACCGCGCCGCGGTCGAGATCGAACCGTGGCGCCGCGCCCCAACGCGGCGCGACGGCGAAATACTCGTGCCGGTACTTGGCGAGGACGCCGTGCGCCACCAGCGCCTCGATCGTCTCGTCGATGCGCGTCGTAAGCTCGACGCGGCCGCCATTGGCGACGATTCGCACCGTCGCGCTGCCGACCTCGAACACCTTGGGGAAGCGCCGCAGCTGCTCGGCATTGTCGCGCCGCACCAGGCCGACGCGCGCGCCGTCGTGCAGCAGCGGCAGGAATTTCGCCGGCTCCCAAGTGTTGCACGCGCGGATATGGCGCAGCAGGTTCATCGCCCCATCTCACCACGTGCCGCCGTTTGCGGCGTGACAAAAGCAGGGCGTCGTGGCGACACGCAAGGCGGTCCCATTTCCGACATCATTTTTCCCGGGATGGCCATATTCGCCGCCTAGTTACGCGACAAGGTTACGAGACAAGAGTTCACGAGTTCACTCATTCGGACGGAGGATTGCCATGCGCGCTCTGCTCGTTTGCTTGTGTCTTGCCGCGCCGGCGGCGCTCGTCGGCTGTTCATCGGCTGCGCCGTCGGACCCGTCGACTCCGCGCGCGATCGAAAGCGACCTCTCGGCCGTGCAACACACCGGTCCGACCGCCGAGCAGGTCGGCCAGGCGCAGATGCTGCCCGACGTGATGGCGCCGCACGACAATGCGGTCGTGCCGACCGTGACCATGCAATTCAACAATGCCTATTAGCGGTTAGCCGCGCGCCAGGCTCAGCTCGGTTCGAGTTCGCTGTCCCAGTACAGGAAGTCGCGCCAGGAATGGTGCAGGAAGTTGGGCGGGAAGGCGCGGCCGTTGTCGCGTAGCGCCTGCGTCGTCGGCTGCATCGGGCGGTGACGCGGATAGAGCCCGCTTTCGGCTGGAACGCGGTTGCCCTTGCGCAGATTGCAGCCCGAGCAGGCGGTGACGACGTTTTCCCATGTCGTGTGGCCGCCGCGCGAGCGCGGCACGACGTGGTCGAAGGTCAAATCGTGCGACGGAAAGCCGTCGCCGCAGTATTGGCAGATGAAACGGTCGCGCAGGAAGACGTTGAACCGGGTGAAGGCCGGCCGCCGCGTCAAGGGAATGTACGCTTTGAGCGAGATGACGCTCGGCAGCTTTATCTCGAACGACGGGCTGCGCACGATGCGGTCGTATTGCGAGACGATGTTGACGCGTTCAAGGCACACGGCCTTGATCGTCTCCTGCCAGGACCAGAGCGACAGAGGGAAATAGCTCAACGGGCGGAAATCCGCGTTGAGCACGAGCGCCGGACAACTATCGAGCGCGACTGACAACCAGCCTCCGGTTCCCGACGGGCTCAAGCCCGCCCTTATCGGACATTAAAGCCAAAAAAGTATGACGCTGCAATGTCATCGCGGCGCTCAACGCGTCGGCACCGGCTTGTCGCCGCGATAATCGTAGAATCCGCGGCCGGCCTTGCGTCCGAGCCACCCGGCTTCCACGTATTTGACCAGCAGCGGGCAGGGCCGGTACTTCGAATCGGCGAGTCCTTCGTACAGCACCTGCATCACTGCCAGGCAGGTGTCGAGGCCGATGAAATCGGCGAGTTCGAGCGGCCCCATCGGATGGTTGGCGCCGAGCTTCATCGCCGTATCGATCGCCTCGACCGAGCCGACTCCTTCGTAGAGCGTATAGACCGCCTCGTTGATCATCGGCAGCAGGATGCGGTTGACGATGAAGGCCGGAAAATCCTCGGCGGCGACCGGCGTCTTGCCCAGCTTGACGGCGAGCTCGCGGACCGCGGCGAACGTCGATTCGTCGGTGGCGATGCCGCGGATCAGCTCGACCAGCGTCATCACCGGCACCGGATTCATGAAATGCATGCCGATGAATTTGCCCGGCCGGTCGGTCGTGGCGGCAAGCCGGGTGATCGAGATCGACGAGGTGTTGCTGGCGACGATCGCCGACGGTTTCAGGTTGGGAACCAGCTTCTTGTAGATCTCGCGCTTGACCGCCTCGTTCTCGGTCGCGGCTTCGATCACCATGTCGCATTCCTTGAAGCGGTCGAACGCGGTGCCGCTCTTGATGCGCTTCTGCGCCGCCGTCTTGTCGGCTTCCTTGATCTTGCCACTCTTCACCTGGCGCGACAGGTTCTTGTCGATGACGCCGGCGGCACGGTCGAGCGCCTTCTGGTCGAGATCGGCGAGATAGACGTCGTAGCCGGCGAGCGCCGCGACGTGCGCGATGCCGCTGCCCATCTGCCCGGCGCCGATGATGCCGATGTTCTTGATCGTCGTCGCTGCTTCCGCCATGCGTTGCCCCCGTTTATGCCGCGCCACGCTTCGCCAGCGCCTGGTCGAGCGCGGGCACGATTTCGAACAGATCGCCGACCAGGCCGTAATCGGCGACCTGGAAGATCGGCGCTTCCTCGTCCTTGTTGATCGCGACGATCACCTTCGAATCCTTCATGCCAGCGAGATGCTGGATCGCGCCGGAAATGCCGATCGCGATGTAAAGCTCGGGTGCGACGATCTTGCCGGTCTGGCCGACCTGGTAGTCGTTCGGCACGAAGCCGGCATCGACCGCGGCGCGTGACGCGCCGACCGCGGCGCCGAGCGTGTCGGCCAGCCGCTCCAGCAGCTTGAAATTCTCGCCCGATTGCAGGCCGCGTCCGCCCGAGACGATGATGCGTGCGGCGGTGAGCTCGGGCCGTTCGCTCTTGGCGATCTCGGCGCCGACATACTGCGCGAGGCCGGTGCCGCCGGCCGCCGGAACCGTTTCGATGGCGGCGTTGCCGCCGGTCGCCGCCGCGGCGGGGAAGGCGGTCGCGCGCACGGTGATGACCTTGATCGCGTCCGATGATTTGACCGTGGCGATCGCGTTGCCGGCATAGATCGGCCGCTCGAACGTATCGGTCGAGACGATTGCGGAAATGTCGGAGAGCTGCGCCACGTCCAGGAGCGCCGCCGCGCGCGGCATGACGTTCTTGCCGAAGGTGGTCGCCGGCGCCAGCAGGTGCGAATAGGCCTTGGCGTGCGCGACCAGAAGCTTCGCCAGCTCTTCGGCCAAGGGATGCGCATAGATCGCGTCGTCGACGGCCAGCACCTTGGTCACGTCGGCGATCTTGGCGGCTTCGGCCGCGACGCCGGCGCAGCCCGATCCCGCGACCAGCACGTGCACCTCGCCGAGCTTGGCCGCCGCCGCGACCGTGTTGAGCGTCGCCGGCTTCAGCGCCTTGCCGTCATGTTCGGCGAGGACCAGGACCGCCATCAGATCACCCGCGCCTCGTTGCGCAGCTTGTCCACCAATTCGGCGACCGAGCCAAGCTTCTTGCCAGCTTGGCGCTTCGGCGGCTCGGTGACCTTGAGTGTCGCGAGCCGCGGCTTCACGTCGACGCCGAGCGAGTCAGGAGTCACCTGTTCGATCGGCTTTTTCTTCGCCTTCATGATGTTGGGCAGCGAGGCATAACGCGGCTCGTTGAGCCGGAGGTCGGTGGTCACCACCGCCGGCAGCTTGAGCGCGATGGTTTCGAGACCGCCGTCGACTTCGCGCGTCACCGTCGCCGCGCCATCGGCGATTTTGAGCTTCGACGCAAAGGTCGCCTGGCCCCAGTCGAGCAGCGCCGCCAGCATCTGGCCGGTCTGGTTGCAGTCGTCGTCGATCGCCTGCTTGCCCATGATCACCAGTTGCGGTTGTTCCTTGGCGACGATCGCTTTGAGCAACTTCGCCACCGCCAGCGGCTGCAATTCGACGTCGGCCAGGACGTGGAGGCCGCGGTCGGCGCCCATGGCGAGCGCGGTGCGAATGGTCTCCTGGCACTGCGCCGCGCCCATCGACACGGCGACGATATCCTTGGCGACGCCGGCCTCCTTGAGCCGCACCGCTTCCTCGACCGCGATCTCGTCGAACGGATTCATCGACATCTTGACGTTCGTCGTCTCGACGCCGCTGCCGTCTGCCTTGACGCGGATCTTGACGTTGAAGTCGATCACCCGCTTGACGGCGACGAGAACCTTCATGATCGGCGCGCTCGACCTGCTTTGCTGCAATGCGGGATTGATTTGTGCACGCGCACAAAGCGATGGCAAGCGGTTCGTAACGGAAATTTCATGCGGCGAAACCCGCCGCCGCGCCGAATTCGATCAGCGATTGGCGCCCGGTCGCCACAGCACGTCGACGCGGCCCTTGCGGTTGGCGTGCCGCGCCAGCACGAAGAGATGGTCCGACAGCCGGTTGAGATATTTGAGCGCCTCGGGATTGACCGGCTCGTGGGCGGCGAGCGCCGCCAGCCGGCGTTCGGCGCGACGCACGATTGTACGGCCGAGATGGAGCGCGGCGGCGAGCTTGGTGCCGCCCGGCAGCACGAAATTCTTCAGCGGCTTCAGGCCGCGTTCGAGCGCGTCGATCTCGCGTTCGAGCCGCGCCACCTGCGTCGCGCCGATGCGCGGCACCTTGTCGAGCTTGCCGCGCGCCTCGGCGAGATCGGCGCCGAGATCGAACAGATCGTTCTGGATACGCGCCAGCATCGCATCGGTCGCGCCGCGCGCGCTGAGCCGCGCCATGCCGAGAACCGCGTTGGCCTCGTCGACCGTGCCGTAGCTCTCAACGCGCAGGCTGGTTTTCGCCACCCGCGAGCCGTCGCCGAGGCCGGTCTCGCCGCCATCGCCGGTGCGGGTATAGATGCGCGACATCGGCGGGCTCAGCGCCGATACAGCATCATGAAGATGAAGAACAACAGCAGCGCCGTGCCCTGGAACCAGATGCGATAGCGCATGATGGCGTTGGCGCGCTTGGGATCGCCGCCGCGCGCCATCCAGAACACGCCGACGAGCAGCGTGCCGAGCGTCGCGAGCATGGCGATGACGACCAAAATCGGCAGGATAATTTGCATGCCGCACTATATACCGCCGGCCGCACGCCGGGCCAGCGCGCGCCGTGGGCCAAATCCCATAATTTGACGCCACCGCGGCCGCCGCCGATAATCGCGGCCAACCATAAATGATCGCCGGCGCAAGGCGGCCAGCCACGAGGAGGGAAATCGCATGGCTTCGGCACCGACGATCGACGTCGCCCGCATCATCGACGACCGCCGGCTTGATAGCTTCAGTTGGTCGGTCCTCGTCTGGTCGTTCATCATCATCATCTTCGACGGCTACGACATCTCGGCGATTGCGGCGTCGGCGCCGCTGTTGGTGAAGCAGTGGGGCCTCGCCAATCCCGGTGTCTTCTTGGGCACGGTCATCTCGGCGAGCCTCTTAGGCATGCTGTTCGGCGCGCCGATCCTGGGCTATCTCGGCGACGGCTTGGGCCGCCGCACGGCGACCATCGTCTCGAGCCTGGTCTTCGGCATCTTCACGCTGGCTTGCGCCTGGGCGAGTGACCTCGAGACGATGCGCATCCTGCGGATCTTCGCCGGCGTCGGCATCGGCGGCATGATGCCGAACTTGATCGCGCTCAACGCCGAATACGCGCCGCGTCGCGTGCGCGCGACGCTGATCATCATCATGTTCTGTGGCGTCACGCTCGGCGGCGCGTTCCCCGGCTTCGCTGCGGTCTATCTGGCGCCGACTTACGGCTGGCAGGTGATTTATGTCATCGGCGGCGTGCTGCCGATCGTGCTCGCAGGGCTGGCCTACTTCGTGCTGCCGGAATCGCTCAAGTACCTCGTCGTGCACGACAAGCGCGCCGCGGTTGAAAAGCTGGTCAAGCGGCTGGCGCCGTCGGCGTCGATAACGGCCGCGACGCGATTCATCATCGCCGACGAGGGCAAGACCACCAAAAGCCTGTCGCCGGTCAAGCTGTTCAAAGGCGGCCTGGCGTTCATCACGCCGCTCTTGTGGCTGTGCTTCTGCATGAACCTGATGGGTTTCTATTTTCTCGCGGGCGGATTGCCGACCATCTTGCGCAACACCCACGTGCTGACGCCGGCCGACGCGCAGTTCTCCGCCGTGCTGATCCAGATCGGCGGTACCGTCGGCGGCCTGCTGCTGGCGCGGCCGATGGACAAGAAGGGCTTCCTGCCGGTGACGGTGCTGTTCGCGCTGGCGGTGCCGGCGATTGCCGGCATCGGTTATTTCTCGCAGACGTCGACGGCGATGGTCATGGTTTCGGCCTTCGCTGCCGGCTTCGCCGTCTTGGGCGTGCAATTCGGCCTCAACGCTGCCTCGGGCATGATCTATCCGACGGCGGTGCGCTCCAACGGTTCGGGCTGGGCCTTCGGCATCGGGCGCTTTGGCTCGTTCCTCGGGCCGGTGCTCGGCTTTTATCTGTTCGCGCGGCATCTGGCGCTGCCCACGTTATTCCTGGTTTGGACCGCCCCCAGCATCGTCGGCTTCCTGGCGTCGTTGACGCTGACGCTGCTCTATCAGAGCCGCTTCAAGGGTCTGGGCCTGGGCCAGCGCGAGGTGCTCGAGGCCGCCGAAGCGGCGGAGTAGCCGCGTCCGGTTGCCGATGGCGGCGGTCGATTTCACGCGGCTCGGTCCGCCCAAAGGCGCGCGCATCGCCGTGGTCGGCGCCTGCGGCGGCATCGGCCGCGCGTTCGTCGAAGCGGCGGTCGCCATCGGCCTCGACATTGCGGCGCTCGATCTGCCGTGTTCGCTCGACGAATTTCCGCCCGCCGATGTGAAGCTCGCGGTGGCGCTCGACGCCACCGACGAAGCGCAGGTCGAAGCGGCGTTCGCGCGCGTCGGCCGCGCCTTCGGCGGCCGGCTCGACGGCCTGGTGAATCTCGCCGGCTTTCCCAACCGGCACGTGCCGTTCCATGAACTGTCGCTCGCCGAGTGGCAGGCGACGGTCGATGGAAGCTTGAAGACAACCTATCTCTGTTGCCGCGCGGCGGTGCCGCTTTTGAAAGCGTCGGCGCAAGCGGGCGGCGCGCCGGCGATCGTCAACACCGCGTCCGGTTTGTCGGCGCGGCCGGTGCCGGGTCTGTCGGCGTACAGCGCGTCGAAAGCCGGCGTCGCCAATTTCACCAAGACGCTGGTGCACGAGCTCGCGCCGTCGATCCGCGCCAACACGCTCGCGCCCGGCGTCGTGCGCACGGCGTTCCACACCGGCGGCACCGGCCGGCCCGCCGATTCACCGAATGCCCAGCCGCGCGTCGATTACGAGAACTATGCACGGATGGTGCCGTTGGGCCGCGTCGCCGAGCCGGCCGATCTGGTCGGGCCGATCCTGTTCCTGCTCGGCCCGGCGTCCGGCTGGGTCAACGGCCAGGTGCTGCACGTCAATGGCGGCGGCTTGATGCCCTGAAAAAGCGGCGGACCAGGGTTGCGTCCGCCGCGGCCGGCCTTTCCTTGCCGATCATAAGCCTGCTTATTACACTTGGCCGATGGCTCAATCCCAAGATTTTGAGCGCGCCTTCGGCTTTGTCCTGCACGAAGCGGCGCGGCTCCTGTCCAAGCGCTTCGACCAGAAGGCGCGCGTCATCGGCCTGACGCGCGCGCAATGCAGCGTGCTTTTCCGCCTGTCGATGCAGGAAGGCATGAACCAGGCGCGGCTCGCCGAGTTGATGGAAATGGAGCCGATCTCGCTGGCGCGGCTGGTCGATCGCATGGAGCAGGCCGGCTGGATCGAGCGCCGCGCCGATCCCGCCGATCGCCGCGCCCGCCGCCTCTATATGACGGCCAAAGCCAAGCCCGTGTACGAGCGCATGATCGCCGTCGGTCTCGAGACGCGCGGCGAGGCGCTTGCCGGCATTTCTCAATCCGACCGCGACCGCATCATCGACCTGCTGATCCAGGTACGCCGCAACCTGTCGGAACGCGGCGACGCCGGAGCCCGCGCATGAGCCCCGATACACGAACGCCGGTGCCGCTCGGCCGCGAGCCCGTCGCGCTGCGCTTGCGCCGCTGGTTCCGCCATCGTGGCGCACGGTGGCGGCTGCCGCTGCTGCTCGCCGGGCCCGTTCTTGTGCTTCTCGTCGCGGCGTATCTCTATGTGACCGCCGGTAGCACGGTTTCGACCGACGACGCTTATATCCAAGCCGACAAGGTCACCGTCAGCGCCGACGTCGCCGGCCGTGTCGTCGCCGTCGCTGTGCACGACAATCAGCTCGTCCACGCCGGCGACGTGCTGTTCCAGATCGACGACCGGCAATATCGCATCGCCGTCGCGCACGCCCAGGCCGAGCTCGCCACCGCGCGCCTCAAGGTGCGCGAGATGCTCGACAATCTCGCTTATCGCCGGACGGAGTTCGACCGCCAACAGAACTTGTTCAGGAATCACGTCACCTCGCAGGCGAAGCTCGACGAGGCGCGCAACGCGTTCGACGTTGCGCGCCAGCAGGCGGGGGGCCTGACGCCGCCGTCGGCCGGCGACGCCGCCACGGCGATCGACGCCGAGGTCGAACAGCATCCGCTGGTGCTGCAAGCCAAGGCGGCGCTCGCTCAGGCCGAGCTCGATCTGGCGCGCACCACCGTCAAAGCGCCGCTCGACGGCGTCGTGACGCGCGTGTCGAGCCTGCCGGTCGGCGAATATCTCAACGTCGCCCAGCCGGCCTTCGCGCTGGTCGCCAGCCCCAAGGTTTGGGTCGAGGCGAATTTCAAGGAAACCGACCTGACGCACGTCCTGCCTGGCGACGGTGCGACCGTCGACATCGACACCTATCCGGACAAGACGTTCCACGGCCATATCGAGAGCATCGGCCCGGGCACCGGCTCCGAGTTCTCGGTGCTGCCGGCGCAGAACGCCACCGGCAATTGGGTCAAGGTGGTGCAGCGCGTGCCGTTGCGCGTCGTCATCGACGATGCCGATGCCGACCATCCGCTGCGCGCCGGCATGAGCGCCGAAGTCGAAATCAAGACCGGCTATTCGCGGTTGTTCGGCTGGACCAAGCCGACGCCGCCCAAGGACGCGGCGCGCTGATGGCGCCGGCCGGCGAAGGCGAGGTCGCCAATCGCGGCCTGATCACGGTCTCGATCATGCTGGCGACGATCATGCAGGCGCTCGACACCACGATCGCCAACGTCGCGCTGCCCGACATGCAGGGCAGCTTCGCCGTCGCGCAGGATCAGGTCGCCTGGGTGTTGACCTCCTATATCGTCGCCGCCGCCATCGCGACGCCGCTGTGCGGCTGGCTCGCCATGCGCTACGGCCGCAAGCGGCTGTTCCTGCTGTCGGTTGCGGGTTTCACCTTGGCGTCGGTGATGTGCGGCGTCGCCGGCAGCTTGACGCAGATGGTGATCGACCGGCTGCTTCAGGGTCTGTTCGGCGCCGCGCTGGTGCCGCTATCGCAGGCGGTTCTGCTCGACGCCAATCCGCGCGAGAAGCACGGCCAGGCGATGGCGATCTGGGGCGCCGGCATCATGCTCGGCCCCATTCTGGGCCCGACGCTCGGCGGCTGGCTCACCGACAATTACACCTGGCGCTGGGTGTTCTACATCAACCTGCCGGTCGGCATTCTCTGTTTCCTGGGATTGCTGTTCTTCCTGCGCGAGACGCCGACCAGCCGGGGCCGGCCGTTCGATTTCTTCGGCTTCGCCATGCTGAGCGTCGCGGTGGGCGCGGCGCAGCTGATGCTCGACCGCGGCGAGCTCAAGGACTGGTTCGGTTCGACGGAGATCCGCGTCTATTTCGGCCTGATCGTCGCCGCCTTCTGGGTCTTCGTCGCATGGACGGCGATGGCCGACCATCCGTTCTTCAATCGCGCTCTGTTGAAGGACCGCAACTTCGTCGGCGGCTGCATCTTCATCGCGGTGATCGGCGTCGTGCTTTACGGCACGCTGGCGCTGATGCCGCCGTTCCTCCAGACGCTGATGAATTATCCGGTGGTGACGACGGGTTATCTGCTCGCGCCGCGCGGCGTCGCGACCATGATCGGAATGCTGATCGTCGGCCGTTTATCGGGCAAGGTCGACACGCGGCTGATGCTGCTTTTCGGCTTTGCGGTGACGTCGTACTCGCTCTGGCAGATGGCGCATTTCGATCTGCAGATGGATTGGTGGCCGGTCATCGTCACGGGCGTCGTCCAGGGTTTCGGTTTGGGTTTCCTGTTCGTGCCGCTGACGACGATCGCCTTCACCACGCTCGATCCGCGCTTGCGCACCGAGGCCGCCGGCATCTACAGCCTGATCCGGAACGTCGGCGCCTCGATCGGTATCTCCTTCTGTGAGACGGAATTGGCGCGCGGCATGCAGATCAGCCACCAATCCTTCGCCGCGCTGATGACGCCGTTCAACCGCGCGCTGTCGAATCCGCAGGTCCAGGCTTATTGGAACATTCACACCACGGCGGGCCTTGCCGCGCTCGACGCCGAGGTCAATCGCCAGGCGGTGATGCAGGCCTATATCAACGACTTCATGCTGATCATGGTGATCGCGCTTGCCTCGGTGCCGCTGCTGTTCCTGCTGCGCGAGGTCAAGGCGCAACCCGGCGCTGCGCCGGCGGTGGAGTAGCGAGTTTTTGTGCAAATGGCGCCCCTATTGGCCGCCATTTTTCAGCATTTAAAAACGCAGCTGCCGACGAAATGTCGGCATCAAAGTGACCAAAGGTCCGTAATTCCGCTGCCCTGCGCAGTTACGTGTCGGGCGCGGTTAGCGGCTGGCGATGCCTGGTTCGATCTGCTCCGCCTTGGCGATGTCGGCGGCAGCGGCCTTGCTGTCGCCGATGCGTTGCCGCGCGAGACCGCGATTGTAATAGGCAGTAGCGTAACTGGGATCGATCTTGATCGCTCGGGTGTAATCGGCGATGGCGCGGTCGTCGTGCCCTTGTTGCGAAAAGGCGAGGCCCCGATTGTTGAATGCAAAAGCCGAATTCGGGTCAAGCTTGAGGGCAGCGTCGTAGTCGGCGATGGCGCGGTCGTATTGCCCTTTGGCGGCGCGGGCAAGTCCGCGATTATTGAGCGCGGTGGCTGAATTCGGTGCGAGCTTGAGCGCAGCATCGTAATCGGCGATGGCCCGGTCGTATTGGCTTTCGCCGGCATAGGCGTTGCCGCGATCAAAGAGGATGGCAGCGGTGGGCGCGAGCTTGAGGGCGGCGTCGTAATCGGCGATGGCGCGGTCATATTGCCCCAGCTTGGCATAGGCAAGACCACGACTATCGAGGGTCAGCGCGTCATTCGGTCGGAGCGCCAGGGCACGGTCATAAGCGGCGATCGCGCGGTCGTACGCGGCGGCGTCGGCATAGGCAATGCCGAGATTGGCGAAAGCGATGGCGTCGTCGGGATTGAGCGTGGTGGCTTGCTCATAGTCCGCGATGGCGCGGTCGAAATCGTGTTCCGCCGCGTAGGCATTACCGCGATTATCGTAGGCAACGGCAAGATTGATCGGATCGAGTGAATTCGATGCGATCAGCGCACCGCACGCGTCGATGCGTAATGCGAGCGCGGTATCGACGTCGCCAGCGCATAGATCGAACTGCTGCTCAAGCTGCGCTGGCACCGGAGCGGCCAAAAGCCCAACCGCGAGCAAAGCTGCGGCGGGGGACGGGGTGGAATTGGTGCGGACGTTCGACATGTTGGAGCCAGCACGCGGCGAATCGCCGTGCGCTTAGCGGTCGGCAACCGGCAGATCGTTGCGAACGATCTCAATAGAGACCGGCGCGACGCCTTTTTCCTTCATGTCGAGCTTGGCGGCGGCCTTGGGCGTGAGATCGATCACCCGGCCGCGCACATAGGGGCCGCGATCATTGATCCGCACCACCACCGAGCGACGATTGAGCAGGTTGGTGACGCGCACATGCGTGTTGAACGGCAGGCTCCGCGAAGCCGCCGTCATCGTATTGGCCCGGAACGGCTCGCCATTCGCGGTCTGATGAAACACCGGTCCGCCATACCACGAGGCAACGCCCATGCGCAGCTTGGGCTGCTCGCGGAACTCCGGCAATCGAGTGGCGTTTCGGTCCGGCGGCGAGGTCACTGTGACACTGGTGTGGCCTGTCGTGACATTCGACAGCGGCGTTACCCCGCCGCCAATTGCGGCGAGAGAGCCAACGATCAATCCGGCGACAAGGCTGCGGCGTGGCATGGGAGCGATGGACCAACGCGCCTGCCGCGAATAGGTTGCATGCCTGAAACACCGCAGCGAATCGGCGCGTCCGGGGTCGGCGGTGCATTTGATGTGAATGCGACCCGTATTCGCGCCGCCGACTGGCCTGTCGGGATCGGTTGAGCGCTCGGCGACGTAAGGAATCATAAACGCTCCGGCGGGCAACCTGCCGCCGCTCGCGGGGCAACGATGAATTCGACGACAGGACCGAACGCGTATTACGACACCGAGAAGATCGTGGTTGAGGTCGCGCAGAACCGGCATCGCGATCTTGTCGGCGGCATGTGGGATGAGATCGGCAAGCTTCAGCTCGATTTCCTGCGCGCCCGAGGCCTCGCGCCGTCCTCGAAGCTCGTCGATATCGGCTGCGGCTGCTTGCGCGGCGGCGTTCATTTCGTGGCGTTTCTCGAACCGGGAAACTATTACGGCATGGACATCAGCGAAGAGCTGTTGGACGCCGGCTACGATGTCGAACTGAAAAACCGCGGCCTTCGGGATAAGCTGCCGCGCGCGAACCTCATCGCCGACGGCGAGTTTCAATTCGCGAAGTTTGCCGCGACCTTCGACATCGGCTTCGTGCAGTCGTTGTTCAGCCATTTGCCGACCGATCTCATCCGGCAGTGCTTGGCGCGCCTGAGTCCCAGCATGGCGCCCACCGGGCGATTGTTCGGGACTTTCTTTATCGTCCCGGACGACCATCCGGCCGGCACGCCGTTCGACCATCCGCACGGCATCCAGACCTTCGATCATAAGGACCCGTATCACTACCGGGTCGCGCAGATCGAACGACTTTGCGAAGGATTGCCTTGGCAGGCGGTCGTGCTCGGCGACTGGGGACACCCGCGCGATCAGCAGATGGTGCTGTTCCGGTCGTTCGCTTAGACGCCGTCACTCCCGCGTCAGCGCCGCGCGAAACGCGCGCGGGTCGAAATCCGCCGTGCCTTCCTTGCCGGTGCGCTTCACCGGCAGGTCGAGCCGCGCCGCCGCCAAGAGCGCGGTTTCCGACAGCGCGTCGTTCGGGCCGCCGGCTTCGAGCGCGAAGCGCGCCAGCGACGGGCTTTGCGACAACAGCCGGAACAGCGCCGTGACGCGCAAGAACAGCGCCAGCGTTACCGGCACGTTGGTGCCGAGCTCCTGTGTGAACAGGCCGAGCACCGCCTTGGTGTCGACTTCGGGTTGCGGCGGCGCGCTGTCGCCCTCTGCGGCGGTGTCGTCCGGCGGCGGCAGGTCGGCGCGCAGGCGGTCGAGATATTCGCCGAAGATAAACACCGCCGACGCCAGCAGCTCGGGCTCGACCGCCGGCACCCGCGGCGGCAGCGGGAAGGGCAGAACGTCGTTCATGCGGCCACGGCGCGCCGCTTCATGTCGTCGCGCCGGTGTCGGCGTTGAGTCCGGCCGCCTTGATGCCGGCGACGCCGCAGGCCTCGTCGTTCTCCGAGATGTCGCCGCTGATACCGACGGCGCCGACGATCTCGCCGCTACCGTCGCGGATCAGCACGCCGCCCGGCACCGGCACGACACGGCCGTCGAACGCTGCCGACAGCGCCTGGATGAAATGCGGTGCGATCGGCACGCGGCGCGCGAACTCGCGTCCGCCGAAGCCCATGCCGAGGCAGCCATAGGCTTTGCCGAAGGCGATCTCGAACCGCATGATCGAGGTCTTGTCCTCGCGCTTGAAGGCGACGAGATGGCCGCCGGAATCCAGCACCGCGACCGCAAGAGGCTTGAATTTCTGCGCGCGGCCGTGCTCCAGCGCCTTGTCCGTAATGATCGCGGCCTGGGCCAGCGTGACATTGCTCATACGAAACTCCCTCCCGTTCCGAAGCCAAGGACCGCTATGATAAGGGCTGGGCGCGCCGAACGGAACGCGCCGATTTTCTTTCGGGGGCCATAAAACGCATGCCCAAGTTGCGGATGACGCTGGCGTGCTGGGATTATGACCGCGTCAAGGCGCTGGCCGACGGCACGGTGCGCCCCGAAGGCATCGATCTCGACGTCTTGCCCTTGGTCGTCGAGGAAACCTTCTGGCGCATGCTGCGCCACCGCGAGTTCGACGCCGCCGAAATGTCGCTGTCGTCCTATTGCGTCTCGCTGATGAAGGAGCGCAAGGACTTCGTCGCCATTCCGGTGTTTCCGTCGCGCATGTTCCGCCACTCGTGTTTCGCCGTCTCCGCCAAAAGCGGCATCCGCGAGCCCAAGGATCTCGCCGGTAAGCGCATCGGCAATCCGGAATATCAGCTCACCGCCATCGTCTGGATGAAGGGCATCTTGCAGGACGAATACGGCGTCGACTGCGCCAGCCCGACCTATTTCACCGGCGGCGAGGAGGAGCCCGGCCGCGAGGAAAAACTCAAGCTCAACCTGCCGGCGAAATTCAAGGTCCAGCCGATCGGCCCGACGCAAACGCTGTCGCGCATGATATCCGCCGGCGAGATCGACGCGATCTACGCGCCGCGCCTGCCGTCGACCTTCTACAGCGAGCCCGACAAGGTGAAGCGCCTGTTCCCCAATTACGTCGAGGTCGAGCAGGCCTATTTCCGCAAGACCAAGATCTTCCCGATCATGCACGTTGTCGCGCTGCGCCGCGATCTCTACGAAGCCAACCGCTGGATCGCGGTGTCGTTGATGAAGGCCTTCGTCGAGGCGCAGCGTCGCACTTACGCCGATCTCGAGATGATCGCGTCGCAGAAGACCATGCTGCCGTGGCAGAGCGCGCATCTCGAGGAAACCAAGCGCGTCATGGGCAAGGAATGGTGGCCTTACGGGCTCGCCGCCAACCGCCACACGCTCGACACTTTTCTGCGCTATCACCACGAGCAAGGGCTGTCGCAACGGCGTCTTGCACCCGAGGAACTGTTCGCGCCCGAAACCTTCGAGGCGTTCAAGATTTGAGGCTGGTCCGGTTCACGTTCGCCTTTGTTGCGGTCGCGCTGCTCGGCAGTCCAGCGTGGGCGCAGGCGGACCGGCCCGGCACCGCGCACCGTATTTCCGCCGATCTGCCGCCGCCTTATGCGACGCCGCCGGCCGCCAACCCGCCGCGCATTGTCGCGCGGCCGGCAGATGCCACGCTTGCGGCGCCGCCGGGCTTCGTCGTCAGCGAATTTCTCGCCGGGCTGACGCGGCCGCGGCTGCTGCGCACCGCGCCCAACGGCGACATCTTCGTCGCCGAAAGCGCCGCTGATCGCGTCACCGTCGTACGCGCGCGTGCCGGCGCGGCACAGGCCGAGCAGCACGAAACCTTCGCCGCCGATCTCTATCGTCCGTTCGGCATCGCCTTCTATCCGCCCGGTCCCGATCCGCGCTGGGTCTATGTCGCCAACGAGGAATCGGTGGTGCGGTTCCCGTATCGCAACGGCGACCTACACGCGAGCGGCCCGCCGGAGACCGTGATCCGCAATCTGCCGGCCGGCGGCCACTGGACGCGTTCGCTCGCTTTCACGCCCGATGGCAAGCACTTGCTGGTCAGCGTCGGCTCGGCCAGCAACGATGCCGAAGGCGGCATGGCGCTCGAGGCCGACCGCGCCGACATCCTCGAATTCGATCCCGACGGCAGCCACAAGACGGTCTACGCCTCGGGCCTGCGCAACGCGGTCGACATCCGCTTCGACGGCGACGCCTTGCTCGCCGTCGTCAATGAGCGTGACGGGCTTGGCGACGATCTGCCGCCCGACTACCTGACGCGCGTCAAGCCCGGCGGCTTCTATGGCTGGCCGTGGTATTACATCGGCGCCCATCCCGATCCGGAGCAACGCGGCACCCATCCCGAACTGGCGGCCTCGGTGCTGACGCCCGATCTTCTGATCCAGTCGCATTCGGCGCCGCTCGGTCTCGTTGTGTACGAAGGCGCGCAGTTCCCGGCCGATTACAAAGGCGACGTCTTCGTCGCGCTGCACGGTTCGTGGAACCGCGCAACCCGTACCGGCTACAAGATCGTGCGGGTGCGCATGAAGGACGGCGTGCCGACCGGCGAATACGACGACTTTGTCACCGGATTCCTGCTGCCCAACGGCACGGTCTGGGGTCGGCCGGTCGGCGTCACCGTCGCGGCCGACGGCGCGCTCATCTTCAGCGACGACGGCTCCAGCACGCTGTGGCGCGTAGCCTATAAAGGAAAATGAGCGGCGCTTGTTCGGCGCCGCTCACTGGTCACGTGCGCCCTCGGGCATCGTGAGCGCGAGGGTGTGCATCAGCCCGCGGCCAAGGCGGCGGTAACAGTCTCGGCGTAAGACTGGCAGGTGCTCGTCACGGGTGCCGACGCGTCGGCAGCGATGCAGTTCAGGGCCGGCTGCTCGTTGGCTTCGGCGATCTGCGTCGCGCTCACCGCCAAGCCGGTGCCGGACCACAGAGTCAGAATGACAAGGGCCTTCGGAAGAAATGAGTGCATGGACGTTCTCCTGTTTTCGGTACGTCCATAATCTATTGTGCGCCACTGACACGCCTCTGACGCCCGACGATTTTCCGGGCTGTGCAGCCGGCCCTAGGAATAGAACCCGCGACCTTCCGTCACACGGCGCTCGATCAGCGGCGCCGGCACCAGCGCCTTCTCGCCGAGCTCGCGCGCCAGATGCGCCAATCGGTCGCGCACGTTGGCGAGCCCAACCTGGTCGGCATAGAACATCGGTCCGCCGCGCCACGCCGGAAAGCCGTAACCGTTGATCCAGATCAGGTCGATGTCGCCGGGCCTGAGGGCAACACCGGATTCAAGAAGTCGTGCGGCCTGGTTGACCATCGGATAGATCAGCCGCTCGACGATGACGCCGGCGGCGATCGGCCGCGGCGTGACGCCGAGCCGTTCGCGCACGTCGGCGACGATGCGGTCGGCTTCGGGATCGGCCACGCCCTCGCGGCTGCCGGCCTCGTAGCGATAGTAACCCTTGCCGGTCTTCTGGCCGAAGCGGCCGGCTTCGCACAGCGCGTCGGCGATCGGAAACGAAACGCCATGCGCCTTGCGGATGCTCCACGATATGTCGAGCCCGGCGAGATCGGCGGCGGCAAACGGCCCCATCGGAAAGCCGAACTCGACCATCGCCTGATCGACGTCGCGCGGCAACGCGCCGTCGCGCAGCAGCCGTTCGGCCTCGCGCGACCGCTCGAACAGCATCCGATTGCCGACGAAGCCGGGCGCCGTGCCGACCACCACCGGCAGCTTGCGCAGCTTACGCACCAGCGCCATCGACGCGGCGAGCACGGCGGGCGCCGTGGCGCTCGCGCGCACCACTTCGACCAGCCGCATGACGTGCGCCGGGCTGAAGAAATGCAGGCCGAGCACGTCGCTGGGCCGCTTGGTCGACGCGGCGATGACGTCGATGTCCAGGTACGACGTGTTGCTGGCGAGGATTGCGCCGGGCTTCACGATGGCGTCGAGCTTGCCGAAGACACTCTGCTTCAGCGCCAACTCCTCGAACACCGCCTCGATGACGATGTCGGCCGCCGCCGCGTCGGCAAGTCGCAGCGACGGCTTGATCAGCGCCAGGCGTTTGTCGAGCTCGGCTGCCGGAAGATTACGTCGCCGCGCGCTGGATTCGAAATTGCGGCGCAGCGTGGCGCGGCCGCGTTCGAGCGCGACGCGGTCGCTGTCGATCAGCGTCACGGGAATGCCGGCATCGGCGAAGCACAAAGCGATCCCTCCGCCCATCGTGCCGGCGCCGACGACCGCCGCCTGGCCGATGTCGCGCAGCGGCAGATCGCCCGGCAAATCAGGAATCTTCGCCGCCGCGCGCTCGGCGAAGAACACGTGGCGCAGCGTGCCGAATTGCGGACCGCGCAGCAATTCGCCGAAGAGCGTTTGCTCGCGCTTGAGGCCGTCGTCGAAGCGCATCATCGACGCTGCCACCGCGTCCACCGCCTTGAGCGGCGCCTCAAAGCCGCGATGGCGGCGCGCCACGTCGGTGCGCGCGCGGCTGAACAATTCCGCCGGCGTTGGCGGCACCGCGCGGTCGCGCAGCCGCTTGGGCGGCCGCTTCTCGGCGACGATGCGACGCGCCAGCGCGATCGCCGTGCTGCGCAGATCGTCGCGTGTCGCCAGTGCGTCGGCCAGGCCGGCCTCGAGCGCCGCTTGGGCGCCGATCGGATCACCGCTGACGATCATGTCGAGCGCCGCTTTGGCGCCGATGGCGCGCGGCAGACGCTGCGTGCCGCCGCCGCCGGGAATGATGCCGAGTTTGACCTCGGGCAGGCCAAGGCGCGCGTCGGGCGTGGCGACCCGCCAGTGGCAGGCGAGGGCGAGCTCGAGCCCGCCGCCCAGCGCCGTGCCGTGGATCGCCGCCACGACCGGCTTGGCGCACGCGTCGAGTTGCGTCGCGAGGTCGACGGTCAGCGGCGGCGAACGCGGCTTGCCGAGCTCGTTGATGTCGGCGCCGGCGACGAAGGTGCGGCCGGCACAGGCGATCACCACTGCCTTGATCGCGCCGTCGGCCATCGCCTCGTCGAGGCGGGATGCCAGCGCCGCGCGCACCGCATGGCTCAGCGCGTTGACCGGCGGATTGTCGATCTCGATGACCGCAATTTCGCCCGCCCGTTCGAGCCTTACGTCTGCCATCCCATGTCTCCGGCCGTCCCCCGGAAGCGACCTTTGGGCGGCCGCAAGCGGCCTGTCAAGCCGCCCGACTCGGGCGCCGGTCAGCTCTGCGCCGGCCGCCGTTTCAACCTGGATCGGCAATGCTATATCGTTCGCCATGCCTGCCGATCCGCCATCCGACGACAAAAACTGCACGCACAAGCTCACGCGCGAGTCCGTGCTGAGCGGCGAAATGCGTCGGCTGATCGAGCAGCGCGATCCGTCGGTGCGCGTCGTTCCCGACGCGGAACATTGCGCCTCGGTCGCCGCCATTCTCGGTTCCCGGCCCGACGGCGGCGGCGACGTGTGGCTATTCGCCTACGGTTCGCTGATCTGGAATCCGATGATCCATTTCGTCGACAAGCGCGTCGCGACGGTGCATGGCTATCACCGCCGTTTCTGTCTGTGGACGCATCTCGGTCGCGGCAGCACCGAGAAGCCGGGGTTGGTTCTCGGTCTCGATCGCGGCGGCGCCTGTCGCGGTCTGGCCTATCGCATCGAGGCGTCGATCGCGCCCGTCGAACTCGAGTTGCTGTGGCGGCGCGAGATGATCACCGGCTCCTATTGTCCGCGCTGGGTCCGTATCGTCACCAAGGAGGGCGGCCGCGGCTGGGCCATCGCCTTCCTTATCAACCGGTCGCATCCGCGTTACGCCGGCTTGGTGCCCGAGGATCGCATCGTCGAGTCGATCGCCCGGGCGCACGGCGCGCTTGGCCCGTGCGCCGGCTATCTCTTCGACACCGCCCAGCATCTCGAAGCCCTCGGCATCCGCGACACACGGCTCTTCCGCCTGCGCGACCGCGTCGCCCAAGTGCTTGAACACCAAAAGAAAAGCCCGGAATAAGCTTTACGCGGGCGCTGCCGCCGCTTTATCAATAAAATAACGACGCGGACAACGGGCAAACCGGACAGGGAGCAAGCGGCGAATGACGGCGGCGCAGCAACGGCGCGTGACGATCCTCGGCTCGACCGGTTCGGTCGGCTGCAACACCGTCGAGCTGGTGGAGGCGGATCGCGCGGCCTATGCCGTCGAGG
>DASYYB010000034.1:0-92065 GCA_035934235.1 Allostellaceae bacterium
CAACGTCAGGACCGTCAGGTTCGCGCTGTCGATCAGCGACATCTTCCCGCCGTAAAGCGCGTTCGCCTCGATCGCGTCCACAACCTCGCGTGGCCGGAACCGCCGGATCACCAGCGTCGCCACCCCCACAACCAATCCCCCAATGCACGGCACCGCCAGTACACGCCACCACGACAGACCGACCCCCTCGCTCAGCAAATGATCAGAGGGCACTTTGAACAGCATCTCGTGCAGCCATTGCGATATCTGGTGCACGACGACGACACCGATGCCGACGGCCGCGCCGATGGCCGCGCCGAATACCGTCAGGGCGATCTCGTTGCTGCGCAGATGGCGGCGTTCAAGGCCGCGCAACAGGGCCCGCCAACGAACCCGGAGCAGAAACCCGGCGTCGTGCCAGCTGCGCGATGGCCGTACGTCCGCGGCAATCGACGGCGCTGGCCGCGCCATCGCCAAGGTGCCGCGAATGCGGTCGACAATTTTCATAATGTACTCGGCCGGAACGTCGACGACAGTAACAGGAACGGGAACGTGATCATCGCCAAGGCCAGTCCTCATGCCGCGAGGAACACGCCGGAGGCTGGCGCCGGCTCGGCGCGGGCCGCCCCCGGAGACCCGACGGCACCTTCACGGCATAGCCCGTCTGCGGTGTGGCCGTAAAGCGGATGATGGAATCAGAATAGGGCGGCGGTGTGACCCACCGCGTGGGCCAGTCAGTAGATTCCGAGGTGCTGGTGCAGGTCGACGCCGCTGCGGCGCAATTCGCCGGTGGTGCCCGCGACCGCAACGCGGCCGCTGTTCAGGATGACGATGTCGTCGGCAATGTCGAACACCAGCTTGGCGTTCTGCTCGACCAGGATGATGCTGAGTCCCTGTTCCTTGAGCCGGCGGATGGTCGCCATGACCTCGGCGACAATTTGCGGCGCGAGCCCCTCCGACGGCTCGTCCATCAGCAGCACGCGCGGATTGGCCATGAGCGCCCGGCCGATGGCCAGCATCTGCTGTTCGCCGCCGGACAGATAGCCGGCGACTTGATTCTGCCGTTCCTTGAGGCGCGGGAAGGTGGCGTAGACCGTATCGAAGGTCCAGGGCGTGTGCGCGCCATTGGCTTGCGGCCGCCGCGCGGCCACCAGCAGGTTCTCGCGCACCGTCAGGCTGCGGAAGATGCGCCGGCCTTGCGGCACCAGGGCGATACCGCACGCCGCGATATCTTCCGGCGCACGGCCCGCGATGGCCTGGCCAAACAACGTGACGTTGCCGCGCCGCGGCCGCAGCATGCCCATGGTCACGTTCATGCACGTCGTCTTGCCGGCGCCGTTGCGCCCGAGCAGGCCAAGCAGCCGCGCCTCGCCGAGAACGAGCGACACGCCGTGCAGCACGTGGCTGTCGCCGTAAAAGGCGTCGATGCCGCCGAGCGCGAGCGCTTCATTCCCCAAGGTAAATCTCCTTGGTACGTGGATCTGCGACGACCTCAGCGCGCGTGCCTTCGACCACGATTTCGCCGAAGTGCATGACAGTGATGCGCTCGGCGAAATCGAGCGCCACGTCCATGTCGTGCTCGATCATGACGATGGTGACGTCGCGTGGAATCGCGAACAGCAGCATCTTGACGTCGCGCCGCTCGTCGACCGAAAGCCCGGCGAACGGCTCGTCGAGCAGCAACACTCGCGGATTCTGCGCCAACGCCATCGCAATCTCGACGCGGCGGCGCTCGCCGTACGAGGTTTCGGCGAGCGGACGATGCGCCAGGTGGCCGAGGCCGACACGCACCAACGCCGCCTCCGCTTGCGCGATCAGCGACCGTTGGCGATCGAGCCGCAACAGCGGATTCCAGCGCAGCCGCGACAAGCCGAGCAGCGACAGCGTGACGTTCCGCAGCAACGTGTCCTTGGGGAACAGCGTGATGATCTGATAGGTCCGCGACAGTCCCAGATGGGCGCGGCGGCGCGACGGCAGACGCGTCAGCTCCTGGTCGAACAGCGTCACCGAACCGGCATCGGGCCTGAGCTCGCCGGTGACGAGATTGAACAACGTCGTCTTGCCGGCGCCGTTGGGACCGATGATCAAGCGCCGTTCGCCCGGCGCGACCACGAGATCGAGACCGCGGGTGACACACAGACCGCCGAAGGATTTCTCGAGCTTGTGGATCGACAACGCGGTCATGGCGCCGGTCCGCCGGATGTCGGTTCGGCCGCCGCCGTCGGCGCCTTGGTCCGTGCCTTGAGCAGACGGCGGACAAGCCGCGTCGTACCCGGCACCAGACCATCCGGCATGAAGATGACGATGGCGACGAAGATCGCGCCTAACAACATGTTCCAGCGCGTGATGTAGGCGCTGGCGATGTTCTTGACGATCTCGACCAGCGCCGCGCCGACGATCGGACCCAGGAGCGTGCCCGAGCCGCCCGAAATCACCATCAGCACCGGCTCGGCCGAAGCGGTGAGGGTCAAGGTCTGCGGGCTGATGAACTGGGTGTAATAGACGAAGAGGATGCCGGCGACGGCAGTCAGCAGGCCGGAAAACATGCAGGCGCAAAAGCGGATCAGCCAGACGTGATAGCCCAACGCGTTCATGCGGCGCGGCTGGTCGCGCGTGCCCTTGAGACTCGTGCCGAGCGGCGAGCCGATGAACACCCAGGTGGCGAAGACCGACAACGCGAAGACGACCAACGTCGCGTAATAGAAATACGACGGCGCATCGAGCGGTATGCCGAAGGGTGCCGGCCGATGCGCGACGCTGATGCCGTTGTCGCCGTTGGTCACGCTGATCCAGCGATAGGCGAGACCCCAGAGCAGTTCGCCGAGAGCGAGCGTGATCATGATGAAACCGATGCCGGTGACGCGCAGCGAGAGGGCGGCAAAGGCAGCGGTGCCGACAAGCGCCAGGACCAGACCGATAAGGATTGCCGGGATGTGGCCGATTCCGGCCGCCAGGCTGTACGCCACGGCATAGCTGGCGATGCCGAAGAGGCCCGCATGGCCGAGCGACACCAGTCCGCCATAGCCGATGAGCACATCGACGCCGAGCGCGAAGATGGCATAGATCAGAATCTGGCTGCAGACGCTGACGTAGTAATCGCCGGGCACCCATAGCGGCACGGTCAACAAGACGACGGAAGCGACGAGGAGCCCGATGCGCGTCGCTTTCATGGCGCCTGCTTGCCGAATAGCCCCTGCGGCCGGACCACCAGGACCACGACCATCGGCAGGAACAGCACGAAATAGGCGAGTTCGGGAAACAACGCCTGACCGTAATTGTAGATGAAGCCGATGACGAAGCTGCCGACCAGCGAACCCAACAAGCTGCCGGTGCCACCGAGGATCACCACGACCAGCGCCAGCGGCAGCATGTCGTTGTCGAGGCCGGGATAGACCGACAGGATCGGCGCACCCATGATTCCGCCGAAACCGGCGATCGCCGCGCCGAGACAGAAGACGATGGTGAACAGGCGCGAGACGCGGATGCCGACGACGCGCGCCATCTGCGGATCGTCGACGCCGGCGCGGATCATCGCGCCGAGCCGCGTGCGATCGAGCAACGCCCACAGCAAGGCGCCGATTACGCAGGCGATCAGGATGATGGCGATGCGGTAGGTCGGGAAGAACAGGTCGACGACGTGCACGCCGCCGACGAGGGCGGGCGGCGTCGCGACCGAGATCGGATCGCCCGTCCACACCATCAGGCAGAAATCGGCGACGATCAGCGAGATGCCGAGCGTTACCAGGACCTGCGCCTGCTCTGCCCCGGCGAGGCGGCGCAGCAGAAACCGCTCGATCAGCCCGCCGAAGACGGCAACCGCCGCGGCCGCCACAACGGCGCCGATCCAGAACGGCAAATGGAACGTCATCACCATGCTGGCGCCGACATAGGCGCCGAGCATGAACATCGAGCCGTGCGTCAGGTTGGGGATTCGCATCAATCCGAAGATGAGCGAGAACCCGGCGGATAACAGAAAGAGAAGGCCACCGAAGGTGATGCTGTTGATGGCCAGCAACAACCAGAGGTTCATGGCGAAGCGTTCCGCCCCGACGTCGCCGATCCGGCGGGCGCGCCCTCGCCGCGCACCCGCCCGGCTCGGATCAGCTCTTCAAGGGCGGGAAGTCCCGCGAATAGACCGGCTGTGCGAGGAACTTCTTCTCGTCGAACGGCCAGAACTGGCCGATGTTGGTATAGGTCTTGAGCGTCTTCTGCCAGAGCTTGCCGTTTTCCTTGACGATCTTCCGGATAAAGATGTTGCCGATGACGTTGCCCTTGTCGTCGAACCGCACCGGCCCGCGCGGCGTGTCGGTGAGGTGCGACGCGCGCATCGCCTTCACGAAGGCTGTCTTGTCCGCCGTCTTGCCGCCGGTCGTCTTCAACGCAGCCTCGACGACCTGACAGTTGACGTAAAGCCCCGCGGCATAGAAGCCCGGCAAATTGCCGACCTGCTTCTGGAAGTCGGCGATGAAGCGCTTGTTGGTTTCGTTCTCGAAGTCGATCGTATAGGGACACGCGCTGATCATGCCGATGGCTTCGTCGCCGAAGCTATGGAGCTCGGCGTCGTCGCCCCCCGTCTCGCCGGTGAGCACCGGGAACTTGAGCCCCTGGTCGGCGTATTGCTTCATGAACTTCACCGGATTGGAGCCGGCGAAGCCCTGAATGACCGCGTCGACGCCGCTGATCTGCGCCAGATAAGGCGTGTAGTCGGGCGTGACGATCGGCGTCCAGATCTTCTTCAGCACGCGGCCGCCATCGTCTTCGAAGACCTGCTGGAAGCCACCCATCTGCTCGTAGCCGAAGGCGAAGTCCTCGACGATGGTGATGACCTTCTTGAGCTTGAGCTCCTTCGCCGCGTAATCCGCCAGCGGCTTCATCGCCTGCGACGAAGTCGCCGACGCGCGCACGAAATAGGGATTGGGCTTGCGCTGGGTGATGTCTTCGGCCGCCGCCAGGCTCAGCATCGGAATCTTGTGATCGGCGACGTACTCGCTGATGGCAAGCAGCTCGAACGACGCCAGCGGACCGAGGATCAGGTCGACCTGGTCGCGTTCGATCAGCTCTTGCGCCTTGACCTTGGCGCCGGCGGGATTGCCGCCCGTGTCCGCCGAAATGAAATCAACCTTGCGGCCGGCAATCGTGTAATTGCGCTGTTTCAGGAAGGTGACGACACCGCCTTCCATTTGGATACCGCCCGCAGCGAGCGGGCCGGTCTTGACCGTCAGCAAGCCGATTTTGAGCGACGTGCCTTGCGCGATCGACGGCATCGGGAATGCGGCGGCACCGGCGATCGCGGCCGTGCCGGCAAGAAATTTGCGGCGATTGACACGCATGGCTTCTGGTTTCCTCCCTCATTTTCCCTTGGTGTCGCATTTTCAGCTCGCGGCACCATCGTTATTACGGGCTGATTTATTGGGCTTTTCTGTGCCCTTGGGCCCGACCGATCGAGACAATTAGAGGATACAATTAGAGGATAGTGAGTTTCCGCCGACCGGCGCAACCTCTCATTCCGCGGCCTCGGCGCCCAGCACCCTGTTGATGCGCGGGATGACCTCGGTGGCCATCAGCTCCATCGAACGACGACCGAGATGCGGGTCGACCCAATCGTGGCCGGCGTAGAGTAGCGTGCCGAAATCGCCGACGCGCTCGCGGAACGCCAGCAGCTGATCGACGACGCGGTTGACCGAGCCGTGGATCACCAGCGAATCCACGACATAGTCGAGCGTCACGGCCGAATCCGGCATGCCGCGATCCGCCTTGAACAATTCGGGCCGGCCGTTGCCGATCAACTTGGTCATCAGTTGCTTGTAATAGAACCGGTACGGACTATTGCCGTCGGTCGCATAGCGCTTGGCGGTTTTGTCGTCGTCGAGCACGCAAATGCTTTTGGCGACGCGCCAATCGGCATGGCGAGCATGGCGGCCGGCCTTGGCGCAACCTTGTTCGTACATCGGCCAATGCGAGGCGACCCAGGGCGGTTGCAGAAAGTTGGCCGAAATCGGCGTCCAGCCGCGTTCGGCCGCGGCGACAACGCCCTTGGAGAAAGGCGCGACGGCAGTCACGATGATCGGCGGATGCGGCTTCTGATACGGCGGCATGATGATGCCCTGGCCGATGTCGAGCATCATGCTGCGCCGCGTGCTGATCTTCCAATATTTGCCTTCGAGATCGTAAGGCGGCGCGCTCGACCAGATCTTCAGCACCATGTCGATGCCTTCGACAAACATGGCGGTGCGGTCGGCATCGAGATTGCCGAAGACTTCGGCGTCGGACAGCAGGCCGCCCGGGCTGATGCCCATGAGGAAGCGGCCTTCGAGCATGTGGTCGATCATCGCCACCTGGGCGGCGATGGTCGCCGGGTGGCTGTTCGGCACGTTGATCGTGCCGCTGCCGAGTTTGATGCGTTTGGTCTCGTGCGCCAGCGATGCAAGGAACATCAGGCACGACGTGACCGTCTCGGCGCGATCGGTGATGTGCTCGCCGACGAACGCTTCGGCATAGCCGACACGATCGGCAAGCAGGATCGCCTCGCGATCTTCCTTGAGGGTCGTAGTGTACTCGCGCTCCGGCGGATGGAGCGGCATGATGAAAAAGCCGAGTTTCACGCACGCAACCTAGCGATTTGGCGCTATTGTTCACACGATCAATAGACCAGTCAACCGCTTTCGCGGAGCCGTTTTTGTGCGGAATTACGCCTTTCCCAGCGCCGCCAGCACGCGCCGCGGCGAGATCGGTTGCGCGGTGACGCGCACGTTGAAGGGCGTCAGCGCGTCGTTGACCGCGTTCATGACGGCGGCCGGTGCGCCGCCGGTGCCGGCCTCGCCCGCGCCCTTGGCGCCGAGCGTGGATTCGGCGGTTGGCGTCTCAACATGTTCGACCACGATATCGGGCATCTCGTCGGCCATCGGCACCAGATAATCCGCCAACGTACCGTTCAGCAGCTGACCGCGTTCGTCGTAGATGCATTCCTCGAACAGCGCACCACCGATGCCCTGCACGACGCCGCCGCGAATCTGCTCCTCGACCAGCAGCGGATTCACCACCCGGCCGCAATCCTCGACCACCCAGTGCTTCAGCAGCTTGACGAAGCCAGTCTCGACATCGAGCTCGAGATAGGAGGCCTGCACGCCGTTGGTGAAGGCGAAGGGATATTGCCGTGGCATGTAATGGCGCGTCGCCACCAGCTCGGGCTGGACACCGGGCGGCAGCGTATCGCCGCGGAAATAAGCGGCGCGGCCGACCTCGTCGAGACCGATGCGGCGATTGCCGCCGTCACGGTCGACGACCCAACCGCCGACAAGATCGAGCGCGGCGGGATCGGCTTGCAGCATCGCGCCGGCGAGCACGAGGATATTCGCCTTGAGCGCGAGCGCGCCTTGCAGCGCCGCTTCGCCGCCGATGCCGCAGCCGCGCGACGCCCAAGTGCCGCCGCCATAAGGCGTGCGCTCGGTGTCGCCGGTGACGACACGCACCTGATCGAGCGCCAAGCCCAGCGTCGACGCGACGATCTGCGCCACCATGGTCTCGGTGCCTTGGCCCTGCTCGGTGACGCCCGTTGCGCACGTAACACTTCCTCCCGGATCGAGGCGGATGGTGCAGCCGTCCTGCGACGAAATCGGCGCACCGCCGACGCCGTAGAAAGCCGGACCGGGGTTGGTGAGCTCGACAAAACACGCGATGCCGATGCCGCGATGGATACCGCGCTGCCGCAATGCGGCTTGCTCGCGGCGCAATCCGTCGTAATCCATCAGCTTGAGCAGCTTTGCCAACGACGCTTGTTGCGACAGCTTCTCGAATTTGAGGCCGGACGCCGTCGTCCAGGGATAGGCGTCGTCCGGGATGAGGTTACGGCGACGCAATTCGACGGGATCGAGACCAAGCGCGCCGGCCGCGCGATCGACCAGCGCTTCGGTCACCGCGATCGCAATTGGATGGCCGACGGCGCGGTATTGTGTCGTCGGCGGCTTGGTCTGGAAGGCGACGCGCAGCTGTGCACGATAGTTGCGGCAGCGATAACAGGCGCCCGCCAGACCGATCACCTGATTGCCTTCGACGACGCTGGTACGCGGATAGGTCGAATAGGGGCCGATGCCGGTGACGTCGTCGATCGTCAGCGCCGCAATGGTGCCGTCCTTGGCCAAGGCCATGCGCGCCTTGATCCGGTGTTCGCGGGCGTGAATGTCGGAGACGAAAGATTCGAGGCGATCGGCGATGAACTTGACCGGACGGCCGAGCAGCAACGCGATCGCTACCGTCGCCATCTCGTCGGGATAGACGTGGATCTTGACGCCGTAGGAGCCGCCGACATCGTTGCAGATGACCCGCACCGCGCTTTCCGGCAGGCGGAAATGACGCGCGAAGATCTCCTTCATCATATGCGGCGCCTGGCTCGAATAATGCACGGTCAAGCCGGCGGCGGCGGGATCGAAATCGGCGAGGATCGAGCGCGGCTCGAGACAAACGCCGGTGTGGCGGGCGAAGCTGTAGGACTCCTCGACGACGCAATCGGCCGCCGCGAATGCCGCGTCGACCGCGCCGGCATCGATGGTGCGGGCGAAGCACAGATTGTCGCCGAGCTCGGCGTGCAGCGGCACGGCGCCCGGTTCGAGCGCCGCCTGCATGTCGGTGAGCGGCGGCAACTCCTCCCAGACGATGTCGATAAGCCCCACCGCGTCCTCGGCGAGCGCGCGGCTTTCGGCGATCACCGCGACGACCGGCTCGCCTTGCCACGTTGCTCGCTCGGCAACCAACGGATGTTGCGGCGCCGATTTCATGCCTTTGAAGTGCGTCAACGTGCCGACCCACGGCGTGTAACGGCCGGCGAGGTCCTTGGCCGTCACCACGCGAATGACGCCGGGCACCCGCGCGGCGGCGGCGATATCGAGCGACGCGAGCCGGGCGTGCGCATGCGGGCAGCGCAGGAAAGCGGCATGCGCGAGCCGCGGCAAGCGCAAATCGTCGACATAGCGGCCACGTCCCGCGAGCAGCCGCTTCGCGTTGGGCCGCGGTACGCTTTTGCCGATGTAGCTGACAGGCCGGTCGAGGGACGAAAGCGGCCCGGTCATGGCCGCTTGGCGCGCTCGCGGGCGGCGTCCGCAACGGCGTCGACGATCGCGTGATAGCCGGTGCAACGGCAGTAATTCGCCGACAGTGCGGCGCGGATCGTTTCGCGGCTGGGATCGGGATCGCGCTGCAGCAGTGCATCCGCCGTCAGCAGCATGGCGGCGGTGCAAAAGCCGCACTGCACGGCATTGCGGGCATGGAACGCCACCTGCAACTCGGCGAGCGCGCCGGAGTCCGTCAGGCCTTCGATCGTCTCGACGGTGGCGCCATCGAGTTGGACGGCGAAGACCAGGCAGCCGCGGACGATCTCACCGTCGACGCGGACGGTGCAGGCGCCGCATGCGCCGTGTTCGCACGACCAATGGGTGCCGGTCAGGCCAAGCTCGTCGCGCAGGAAATCGACCAGATTGAGGCGCGGTTGCACGTCGCGTTCAACCGTCGCGCCATTGACGGTGAGGCGGATCGCGACCGTCTCACTCATGCGGCCGGCGCCATCACTGCGGCGCAGGCGCGGCGCAGCAAGGCGCCCGCCAGATGGCGTTTCATCGCTGCGCTGGCATTGAAGTCGGCGACCGGCGTCAAATCATGATCGAGCGCCGCGATCGCCGCTTCGACCGACGTCGCCAACGCCGCCGACGCCGTCTTGGCTTCGATCGCGCGAATGTCGGTGCCGAAGAACACGAGCCGCGCCTCGGCGACCCGGCCTTGCTGTACCGCCGCCCAGCCCGCCAGGCCGACCATGGCATAGTCGCCGTGGCGGCGCGCCAGCTCGAGAAACAGCGTTTCGCCGCGCTGCGCCGGAATCTCGGCGGCGACCAGAATCTCGTCACGCGCCAGCGCGGTCTCGTAGACCCCCTTGAAGAATTCGCGTGCCGGGACGCGGCGACGCCCCCGTGGGCCGGCGATTTCGAGTTGAGCATCGAGCGCAACGACGCAAGCCGGCAATTCCGCCGCCGGATCCGCCTGCACCAGACTGCCGCCGAAGGTACCGCGGTTGCGGATCGCCTCGTGGGCGATGAAAGGCACGGCCGCCGTCAGCAACGGCGCGCGGCGCGCGACGATATCCGAGGCGCCGAGCGCGGCTTGGCGCGTCAGCGCGCCGACGCGAATACCGTTACCGTTCTCGCTGATGCCGCTCAGCTCGCTCACCCCGTTGATGTCGATGAGCAGCTTCGGCTCCAGCAGCCGCATATTGAGCGCCGGAACCAGGCTTTGGCCGCCGGCCAGCAGCCTCGCATCGCCACCGCCTTCGGCCAGCAGCTTGAGCGTCGCATCGAGCGTGCGCGGCCTGGCATAACGGAACGGCGGCGCTTTCAACCAACCTCCCCGCGCCGGTTGCCTGTTCGCCCGGCTTGCTTCAAGAATGGTCGTGACAAAAGATGCCGTCAACCAAGCCCTCACATCGTGCGGGCGGATGGCGTCAAGGCAGGGAGGCAATGGCGCGCAAACCGGCGCGACGCGGGAAGGCGCGGTCGCAAGGCGGCAGACGGCGGCGGCTTGCGCCCGACGAGCGCGAGCGGCTGATCGCCCAGGCGGCGGTGCATTTCTTCGCCGAGCAGGGATTCGAAGGCCAGACCCGGGAATTGGCGCGCCGACTCGGCATCGCGCAGCCGCTGCTCTACCGCTATTTCCCGAGCAAACATGCGCTGATCGAACGCGTCTATCGCGAGGTCTTCGTTGATCCCTGGCGCGAGGAATGGTTCGCCGCGTTGGCCGATCGTCGCCGACCGCTCAAGGAGCGGCTGATCTACTTCTATCGCGAATATGCCCGCACCGCCGTCGGTTACGAACGTGTGCGGCTGTTCATCCTCGCCGGCTTGAAGGGCGGCCTCGACCTCAATGCGCGCTTTTTCAAGATGCTGCGCGAACATGTCTTCGTCGCGGTGGTGCGCGAAGTGCGCGACGCCAACGGCCTGCCGCCGCTCGACCGCGTGCCGATGAGCGAAATCGAGGCCGAACTCGTCTGGATGCTGCACGCGGCGATCTTCTATATCGGCATCCGGCGTTGGATCTACGGCCTGCCGGTGCCGGAAAACATCGATCCGATGATCGAAGCCATGGTCGTGACCTTCCTTGAAGGCATCCCCAAGGAGATGGCGGCGTTGACCGGAGCGCAGCCGGCGTGAGTCCGGCGCCCGACCTTGCCGAATTGAAGCGCCGGACCGAAACGCTGTTGCCGCGATTGCGCGAGCGGGCAGTCGAGACCGAGACGCTGCGCCGCATTCCTGACGCCACCATCGCCGATCTGCACGCCGCCGGTCTCTTCCGCATGCTGCAACCACGGCGCGTCGGCGGCAGCGAGGCGCCCTATCGCGCGCTGGTCGACGTCGGCGCCATAATCGCCCGCGCCTGCGGCTCGACCGCCTGGGTGCTGACCAATCTCGCCAGCCACCATTGGATGCTCGGCATGTGGCCGCAGCAGGCCCAGGACGAAATCTGGGGCGGCGACGGACCCGACGTGCTGATCGGCTCGGCGTTCGCGTTTCCCGCTGGCCGGGCATCGCGCGCGGCTGGCGGCTGGCGGCTCAAGGGCCGTTGGCCGTTTTCGAGCGGCATCGACCCGTCACGCTGGACCATGATCGGCGCGTTGGTCGAGGAGAACGACGCGGTCACCGAATCGCGAATCTTCATCGTGCCGCGCAACGACTACACCGTCATCGACAACTGGCACGCCGCGGGCCTTGCCGGCACCGGCAGCAAGGACGTTGCGGTCGCCGACATCTTCGTGCCCGACCATCGGAGCGTCACGATCGGCGCGATCGCCGGCGGCCCCAGCCCGGGCAGCGCGATCAATCCGGGGGCGCTCTATCGCTTGCCGACCTTCAGCGTGTTTCCGTTCATCCTGTCGAGCGTGGCGCTGGGCATCGCCCAAGGCGCGATCGCGGAATTCACGGGCTCGATGCGTGCGCGCGCCGCGACCTATACCGGCAAGCGCGTCGCCGAACTGGCGACCTTGCAGTTGCGCCTAGCCGAAGCCGCGGCCCTGACCGATGCCGCCGAGAAGACGATGCTTGCCGACTGCGCCGAGGCGACGGCGCTCGCCGAGGCGGCCAGCGATTTCCCGGCCGATGCGCGGGCGCGCTGGCGGCGCGACGGCGCCTTTACGACCCGAATGTGCGTCGAAGCGGTCGACCTGGTGTTCACCGGCGCCGGCGGCAACGCGATCTATTTGACCAATCCGCTGCAACGCGCCTGGCGTGACGTCCATGCCGCCGGCGCGCACGTCGTCGTCAATTGGGACGCGGCGGGCACGCTCTACGGCCGGGTCGCCTTGGGACTGCCGGCCGACGTGCCGGCGCTTTAAGCGGGCGTGAGCGCAAAAAAAGTTGCTTTATTTTCGTCAAGTTTAATTCGGCCGGAAACCATCCGAAATCATCGGCCCGCGCCGCGGCGAAAATACCGTAAGCGCGTATTCATCATGATCAAAACCACGCATTTTAGGCGATGTTTATTCTCGCTTGAGACATATCCGCTAGATTCTTGCTCGCCGCGACGCAACGCGGCAGCAGCAAGAAAGGAACGTTGGAATGTCTGTCCGCTTGTCCACTGCCGCGCGTGTTGCGGTTGCTACCGCCGGATTGGTTCTCGTCGCCGCGCCGGCCTTCGCCGGCTTCTCGGGCACGCCGCCGTGCCCTGTGCCGGAGCCGTCGACCTTGGCGCTGCTCGGAATTGCCGTTCCGGGCGCCGCAGCCTGGATCAAGCGCAAGCTGTCCTAGCCGGTTCGTCCGGCTCGATCTTCGGATTTTTCTCTTGGTTCTCGGGACAGACGGCCCCCATGTCGGGGGCCGTCACTTTTTGCGGGCTCAGCTGAGTCCGTCGCCGACCTTGACGTTCTCGGGTTTGATGTCGAGGCCGGAATTCTTCGCCTGCTGCAGCAGCAGCGTCGCAAAATCCTGATCCTTGAATCCCAAACCGATCAGATTCTGCACCAGCTCGCGCGTCGCCGCCGTCACCGGCATCGGCACGTCAGCCTTGCGCGCCGCCGCCAGCCCGAGGTCGAGGTCCTTGCGCAGCAACACGGGCGTGAAGGTCGGCGTCATGTCGAGGTTGACCAGCGCCGGCGTCTTGTAGGTGCTGAAGATCGAGCCCATCACGCTCTTGTTGATGAAATCGAGGAACGCGTGACGTTTGACGCCGCATTTCTCAGCCAGCACGGTGACCTCGACCAGGTTCTGAATCACCGCGCCGAGGAAAACGTTGTGGCAGATCTTGACGATGCGCGCGAGCTCGCCTTCGCCGACATAAGAGGCGCCGCGCCCCATCATTTCGAGATAAGGCAGCGCCGTGTCGTAGGCCGTCTTGGGACCCGAAGCGACGATGGTGAGCTTGCCCGCCTTCACCACCTTGCCATTGCCCGAAACCGGCGCCGCCAGCATCTGCGTGCCGCGTTTTAGCGCGGCAGCGCGCACTTCGGCCGAAGCTTCTTCCGAAACGGTCGAGCAATCGACCAGAATCTTGGGCGCCTTGCCGCCGTCGGCGAGCACGCCGTCCTTGCCCAGGATCACCGCCTTCAGATCGTCGGAGGCCGAGACCATCGTAAAGACGATGTCGCACGCGGCGAGATCGGCCGGCCGATCGGCGAGCTTCGCGCCCGATTTGGTCAGCGGCTCGGCTTTGCTGCGGGTGCGGTTGAAGGCGGTGACGTTGCAGCCGTTCTTCGCCAGCCGCTCGGCCATCGGAAATCCCATGCGGCCGGTGCCGATCCAGCCGATCGTGTGAACGTTGGAACCGCTCGCCATGCCGCGCCTCGCGTTTTCGAGCCGTGATTTATGGAGCGCTGACCTCTAAGCCATTTACTCCAGCGAGGCAATCCGCCGTCCCGAATGCCGACCATGCGCACGACCGCAGCGATCGCGCCGTAGGCGAAGGCCGGACCGCCGTGACATTCCGTCCAAAGACAACACTTGCAATTGCAAGTCATTCTCATTATCGTCGGAAACATGCTGAAACGAAGCCTTTTGGCCTTCCTCCTCGCCGCGACGCTGGCAGCCCCGGTGGCTGGGTACGCCGCCGACGCCGTCTTCACCCTCACGATCAAGGACCGGAAGTTCGACGCCGCCGAACTCGACGTGCCCGCCAACGTCAAGTTCACGCTGACGGTGAAGAACCTCGACAAGGCGCCGTCCGAATTCGAAAGCAACGACCTCAACCGCGAAAAGGTCGTGGTCGGCGGCGGCGCCGTCACCATCTATCTCGGCCCGCTGGCGCCGGGACGCTACGTGTTCTTCGACGATTTCAATCCGAAGGCACGCGGCACCATCGTCGCGAAATAGCCGCCAGACACCGCGGGGGATACCGTGCAACGCGTTGGATTTTCTTTGGTTCTCGCGGCCACGCTGGCCGCCGGCATCGTCGCGGCGCGGGCCGATTTCGAAATCCGCTATCCGACCGTCGACTATCGCGAATTCGAATTCGAACACAACGGCTCGACCAGCCTCGACAGCCGCTCGGCCATGAACAACAACCAGAGCTACACGTTCGAGCTTGGCTATGGCTTGTTTCCGTGGTGGGAGCCGGAGCTCGAAGCGCCGTTCAACGCGCCGCCAGGCGCCAACAGCGCGTTCAGCGGCTTCACTTTCGAGAACACCTTCCAGCTCGCCGAACCGGGCGAATATTGGCTGACACCGGGATTCTTCGCGCAGTACTCGCATGCCGCCTCGCGCGCCAGCGCCGACCAATTCTCCTTCGGGCCGACGGTGCAGCGCGAATGGAACGACACGTTGGGCTCGAACTTGACGACGCTGCACACGCTCAACCTGTTCATCTCGAAGCAGGTCGGGCGCAACCGCAACGACGCGACGCCGGTTGCCGTCGCGTGGCAATCACGCGTTCAGCTCAGCCCGTTCTTCGCGCCCGGCGTCGAGTATTACGGTAATTTCAACAATATTGCCGACCGCGTCACGATCACCGATCCGACGCATCGCGCCGGACCGGTGATCGTGGGCTCGGCTAATTTTTATCAATACGGCAAGATCAAGTACGAGGCCGGCTATCTCTTCGGCCTCAGCAACGCCACCGAGCGCGGCACCATCCGCTGGCGCGTCGAATACGAGAAATCGTTCTAGTACGGATTGGCGATCGGCAGCGTGTCCGCCGGATAAAGCGTGATCACCTTGGCGCCAGTCGGCGTGCAGATCACCTCTTCCTCGATGCGCGCGGCGGAATAGCCATCGCTCGCCGGACAATAGGTCTCGAGCGCGAAGACCATGCCGGCCTTGATTTCCTGCGGATCGTCGAAGGAGTTGAGCCGCGAGATGATCGGCCGTTCGTGCAGGCCGAGACCAAGACCGTGGCCGAACAGCAGGCCGAACGCCTCCATCTCGCTCGAGAAACCGATGTCGGTGGCCTTGGGCCAGCACTTGGCGATCTTGTCGGTGGTGACGCCCGGCTTGACCAGCGAGATCGCCTTGTCGATCCACTCGCGCGCCTTCTTATAGGCGTCGCGCTGCGCCGGCGTCGCGCGGCCGACATTGAACGTGCGGTAGTAACACGTGCGATAGCCATGCACGGACTGGATGATGTCGAAGAACGCCTGGTCGCCCGGGCGGATCAACCGGTCGGTGAAATTGTGCGGATGCGGCGAGCAGCGCTCACCCGAAATCGCGTTGATCGCCTCGACGTCGTCGGAACCGAGCTCGTAGAGCCGCTTGTTGGCGAGGCCGACGATCTCGTTCTCGCGGATACCGGGCTTCAGATGCTCGGCGATGGTCTGATAGCAGCCGTCGACGATCGCCGCCGACATGTTCAATAGCGTGATCTCGTCGTTGCTTTTGATCTCGCGCGCGTCGAGCATCACCTGCTGACCGTCGACGGTCTTCAATCCGACCGCCTGGAGCTCGAACAGCATGGCGGGCTCGACCACGTCGACGCCGACCGGCTGATCGGCGACGCCGTGCTCCTGGAGGATCGACTTGATCTCTTCGGCGGCCTTGCGCATCAGGCCGATCTTGGGCGCGACGGCGCCGCGCAAGCCCAACATGCCGGCGTGGCAATTGTGCGGCTTGAGCCACGGCGCATAGAGGCGGTGATGCTTCGCCGCCGAGCCGAAATCCCACACATGCGGCTCGCCAGCGCCGGGCAGCAAGGTGTAGCGCGTGAACTTGTCGCGCGCCCAATTGCCGATCACCGTCGAGGTGATATAGCGGATGTTGTACTGGTCGAAGACCAGCAGCGAGCCAAGGCCCGATTTGGCCAGCGCCTGCCGCGCGCGGCCGAGGCGATAGCGGTGCAGGCGGCGGAAATCGATGCGCTCCTCGAAATCGACCGCGTTCGGCCCCAAGGCCATGATTGGCCTTTTCCAATCATACCGAGGGTCGACATCTTCGGGTTTGACGATGATCGGCTCGCGGTTCTTCTTGGCCATGGCTTTCCTCGAAAATATCAGCGTGCGGCGGCGCCCAGCCGTGCCGCCATCCAATCGGCGGTTTGCGGACGATAGCGGTATGGGCGGTTGTTGGCGACGTGATTGCCGTCGGGAATGATCAGCAGCTCGCACGGGCCTTTGACCTCGCGCGCGAGCCGTTCGGCTTCCGCGGGCGGCACGATACGGTCGAGCCGGCCGGAGACGATGAAAATCGGACATTCGATCTGGTGCGCGACGCCTTTGAGCGACAGCGTCGCCGCGTTCTGCTTGGCGGCGACCTCGTCATGGGCGTGCGAGCGCACGCGGAAGGCCGCACGGGTGAGATCGGGCAGCTTGTCCCAGATACCGAGCCAATCGTAGGGACCGGCGAGTGCGATGCAGGCCTTGATCCGCTTCTCGAAGGCGCAGGCGCGCGGCGCGTAATAGCCGCCAAGGCTGACGCCCCACAGGCCGACGCGCGCCGTGTCGACATCGCGCCGGGTTTCGAGCCAGTCGATCACCGCCTTCACCGCGACTTCGTAATCGCCGCGGATTGGGAAATCGTATTCGGCTTCGCCCTGGCCTGGGCCGTCGAAGGTGAGCGTCGCCATGCCGCGCGCCAGGAACGTTTCCTGGTAGGCGAGCATCTCCTCTTTCGCGGAATCGAGGCCCATCGCCATGACGACGACCGGCGGCCGCGCGACGCCCGCGGGCTTGCGCAGGACGGCAGCCAAACTTTTGCCCTGATAAGGAACGCGCACATATTCGCCGGGTGGATCGAGATGCGGCAGTGCCAGCTTGTGGCATTCGACCGCCTTCGCATGCGCCGCCTTCATCTGCGGCATGTCGTCGACGAACAGGAATTTGGCGAAATGATAGGTCACCGCTGCGCGCGACAGATGCTCGGCGGCACTGACGAATTGCCGATTGCTCAAGGCCTCGCAGCCGAGCGCGGCATGGACGTCGGCGCGCGCCGACCATTTGGCGCACCATTCGTCCCACGACCGGATCGACGCCGTGACCTCTTGGAAATCAGTGAGGGTGATGCCGTTGGCGACGAAACGCGGCGCCCAGTGCGCGATGGCGGACGCGACGCGTGGATCGGCGGCGGCGGAATCGGACATCGCTATTTCGTCTTCGCCACCAGCGCCGCAGCGTCGCGCCAGATCGTGTGGTCGACGAGCTGATCGTAGGTGACCGGCGTGTTGCCGGGCTTGATGCCGCCGACCTTGGCCTGGATGGCGATCTCGGCCTCGATGCGCGCGCGGTCGAGACCGTCGCTGCCCGGCTTGGGCCAGAATTCGATGGCGAGGAATTGCTTCAGCGCCGCTTTGGCTTCGGCCTTGGTATGGCCGGTCACGGTGGCGATCTGCGCCACGCGGTCCCAATTCTTCGGATCGTACATGTAACGCGCCGTGTCGATCAGCGCGGCGACGACACGGACATAACGATCGCGGTTCGCCTTGAGCTTGTCGGCGCGCACCGCGACCAGATTGTAATGGCTGATCGGCCTCGCCTGTTCAATCGTTCGGATGACGATCAGCTTCTTGGGCGATTTCTGTTCGATGGTCGCCACGTCGTCGAGGTGCAGCACGCCGATAGCGACCTGGCCGGCGATCATCGCGGCGGCGGTATTGGCGCCGACCGGCACCTGTTGCAGCTTGTCGAAATCATAGCCGCAACCGGCGGTGAGCTGCCGCAACACCACCGAACGCGCGCCGCCCGGCGTGTCGACCGCGATCGGATGGCCCGGCAGATCCTTGCACGATTTGACCGCCGGATCGGTGGTCGCCAGCACCCAGTCGGGATGCTCGAGCCCGTAGATGCCGACCAGCGGCACGTGGCCGTTCGACACCAGATTGATGATGACCGGCGTCGGCGCGTTGGTGAGGTCGGTCTCGCCCGCAGCGGCGGCGCGCGCATCGGCGACGCCGGTGTCGAACTGGCGAATGTCGATGTCGACGCCGTATTTCTTGAAGAAGCCAGCGTCGCGCGCGACGTAGAACTGCACCGCGACGAACACCGGCGGAATGCCGGGCTGGCCCGCGACAAAAGGCTTGTCGGCCGCGTGCGCGCCGCTTGTGACCAGCACCGCGCCGAGCGCCAGCGCCAGGATTCGCCGCCAACGGTTCGTCATGAGTCCTCCTCGCATTCTTATGGACGACGTTATTCGGGCTTCTCGTCGCGCCGATACCACGGCAGGAAACGGCGCGTCGACCCGTTGATCAGGACGTCGACCGCGACGCCGAATGCCGCCAGAAACAGCACGGCGACGAACGCCTCGTCGTGATGGAAGGTCCGCGAATTGTACAAGATGAAATATCCCAAGCCGCCGATGGCGGTGAAGAATTCCGCCACCACGGCGCCGATCAGGGCGCGGCCACCGGCGAGCCGGAGGCCGGCGAGGAAATAAGGCATCGACGCCGGCAGCACGATCTCGAACAGCATGCGCATCCGGCCGGCGCCGAACGAGCGCGCGACTTCGACATAGTCCTTGGGCACCGAACGCGCGCCGTCCGCAACGCTGACAATGATCGAGAAGATAGCGGCAAATACAATGGTGGCGAGCCGCGCCACGCCGGTATAGCCGAACCACAGCGAGAACAGCGGCAGCACCACCAGCATCGGCATGGCGTAGCAGGCGTTTATATAGTGCCGCAGCAGCCGCTCGCCGAGCGCGCTCCGCCCCATCAGCAAGCCGATGAACGTGCCGACGACGATCGCAATCGCCAAACCTTCGGCGACCGCGCCCAGCGTCTGGCCGAGCGCCGCGAGGAACGGCGCGCTGACGACCACCGACGGAAACGCCGCCGCCACGCCCAATGGCGTCGCGACGTAGCTCGGCGCGAAGCGGCGGACGACGACCTCCCACGCCACCAGGATGACGATACCGGCGACGATGCGCGGCACGGTCGGCCCGGCGAAGAACGTGCGGCGCGGCGCGGCGAGTGTACTGGCGATCGCCATGGCGTCAGCCACGCCACTTGGCGAAACGCGCCTCGAGCGCGACACCGAGGCGCATGAGAATCATTCCGGCCGCGACGATCAGCAACACGGCCGAGAACACCGCGGCGGTGTCGAAATTCTGTGTCGAGGTCATGATCAGCTGGCCGAGGCCGGTCGCCGACAGGAAGAATTCGGCGGCCACCATGCCGACGAGCGCGCGGCCGATCGCCTGGCGGATGCCGGTCATGGTGAAGGGCAGCGTGTAGGGCACCATGACTTCGCGCCAAAGAGCCCACTCCCGCGATCGGTACGATCGCGCAACCTCAATAAGCTCGGGTTTGATGCTGCGCGCGCCTTCGATCGTGTTGTAGAGGACCGGAAACACCGCGAACAGGAACACCACCAGCACCTTCGGCCAGAAGCCGAAGCCGAAGATCGACAGGATGAACGGGATCAATGCGACGAGCGGCGTGGCGTAAAGCACCATGATGTAGACATCGAGCGCCTCGCGCAGCCATTTGACCCGCGCCAACAACAGGCCGAATGGCATGCCGACGACGATGCCGAGCGCGAGGCCAGTGGCGAACAGCGCCGCCGACGACAGCGCCTCACGCGGCAGCTCGCCCGACACGGTCAGCTGCACCATGCGGACGATTGTTTCGGACAGCGGCGCCATGAACGCGGCGTTGGTGTTGCGCCCGACGATCTCCCACAGCGCCGCCCCCGCCAGCAGGCTGAGAACGAAGGGCGCCTGCCGCATCAGCGCCGCCCGCCACCGCGCCATCGTCGTTACTTCCCTTTCTTCACCAGCGCTTCGGCATCGCGCCAAACCGACGGATCGACCAGCTGGGCGTAGGTCGGCGGCGTCTTGCCTTCCTTGATGTTGCCCGACTTGGCGAGAATCTGGAGATAGTTGCCGATCTGCTGCGGGTTCATGCCGTCGTCGTTGACCGTCCAGACGCCGATCGCGAGGTAGCCTTTGACCGCGGCGCTGGCGATCGCGGGATCGCGGCCGGTGATCGAAGCTGCGATCTTGGTCACCTTCGCGTTGTTCTTGGGATCGGCGATGAAGTGGCCGGCCGCGATCAAGCCGGCGACGGCGCGCACGAAGCCATCGCGTTTCTGGGCGAGGCGGTCCTGCCGTACCGTCATCACCAGGTAATGCGTGTCCGGGTTGGTCTTGGACAGCGTTTCGACGATGGTGATCTTCTTATGGCCGCGCAGCTCGATGTCGGGAATGTCGTCGGTGTGGACGACACCGAAGGTCAACTGACCCGATGCCATCGCCGACGCGGTGTTCGAGCCCATCGCCACCTGCTGCACCTGATCGAGACTCATATGGCAGCCGGCGCCGAGCATCGCCTTGAGCGCGAGCGAGCGCACGCCCCCAGGCGTGTCGATGCTCACTTGCTGGCCGACAAGATCCTTGCAGCTGGTGCGCTTTGGATCGGTCGAGCCGAGCGCCATGTCGGGGTGCGGGAAGCCATAGATCGTCTTGAGCGGAATGCCGGCGTTGGCGATCTGGAAGATGACGACGTTGGTGCCCGAGAATGACGCGTCGAGATCGCCGGCCACCACCGCCCGCGCCGCGGCGGTGCCGTTGTCGAACGGCCGCAATTCGACGTTGGCGCCGTATTTCTTGAAGAAGCCCTGGTCCTGCGCGACGTAGGTGATGACCGCGCTGAAGATCGGCGGAATGCCCGGAATGCCGATCACGATCTTGGGCGCATCCGCCGCACGCGCCATCGGCACGGACGGTCCGGCGAACGCCGCGCAAGCGATCAGCGCGGCGAAAATCGTCTTGCGAATCATACCTTGTCCTCCCTGGCGTTCTTCTTAGCGTTCGAGTTCGAATTCGGCTTTTTTGGCCTCGCTCATCAACGTCGACCAGACCCGCTCGCGCAATTCCGCGAACCGCGGCAGGCTGAGCGTTTCCCGCGAACGCGGCCGCGGCAGATCGACGGCGATTTCTTCGTGGATGCGCGACGGCCGGCCCTTCAAGACGACGACGCGATCGCCCATCAGCACCGCCTCTTCGATCGAGTGGGTGACGAACAGCATGGTCGTCGGCTGGCGTTCCCAGATGCGCAGCAACTCGAATTGCAGGATCTCGCGCGTCTGCGCGTCGACCGCGGCGAAGGGCTCGTCCATCAACAGCACGCGCGGATCGACGGCGAGCGCGCGCGCCAAGCCGCAGCGCTGCTGCATGCCGCCCGACAGCTGATAGGGATAGGCTTTCTCGAAGCCGGATAGGCCGACCAGGCTGATGAAATGCGGCACGCGCCGCGCGATCTCGGCCGCGTCGACGCCGGCCATGCGCAGTCCGTAGGCAACATTGTCGTAGACCGTCTTCCACGGGAACAGGCCGAAATGTTGGAAGACCATGGCGATACCGGGACGCGGCTCGCGCACGATCTCGCCGTCGACCGCAACCTCGCCGTCGGCCGGAATGAGGCCATCGATGCAACGCAGCAGCGTGGTCTTGCCGCAACCCGACGGCCCGACCAGCGCGACGATCTCGCGCTCCGCGACCTCGAGATTGACGCCTTCGAACACGCGCAGAGCACCGTACTGCTTGCGCAAGTCGCGTACGACGATGTGACCGCCGCGCGCCGCCTCCGGCGCCGCCCGCCGGATGCTCGATGCCGTCACGCTCATGGAGTTCAGATCGTCCTCCCCGCCTGCCGGACCGCGGCTGCGGTCATAGTGATGCACGCCCGGAAGGCGATCAACACCCCCTTTGCCGCCAAGCCCTTACCGCCGATATCGGTGGGACAACATGCGAAGATTATACTTCGCAGGCGCAATTCCATAAGCTCAACGGCAGCCGGCCACGGAGAACATCATGTCCCTCGTCGACAACCTGAATACCGCGCCCGCGCTTCTGCTGTTGGCCGCGGTCGTCGCGGTCGGAGTCCTGCACACCATGGTGCCCGATCATTGGGTGCCGATCACCGTGCTGGCGCGGCAACACGGCTGGTCGCGAGCGGAAACCGCGCGCGCCGCGGCCCAGGCGGGCTTCGGCCACGTCGTCTCGACCCTGATCATCGGCGCCGTCATCTGGCTGCTCGGCGTCGCCACGGCGCAACGCTTCGGCGGCATTGTCGATACGCTATCGAGCCTTGCGCTGATCGGCTTCGGCGGTTGGTTCGTGATTGCCGGCCTGCGCGAGATGCATCACGGCCATAGCGGCCATCATCACGACCACGGGCATCCGCACGATCATGACCACGACCATGATCACGATCACGATCAACACCACAACCATGGCCATGCGCATCGTGAAGGTGTGACCCGACACGTCCATCTGCATCGGCACGAAGGCCGGTCGCCGCATGTTCATATCCACGCGCACGCCTTTGCGACGGCGCATCCGATCACCGCGGCGATCGAGCTCGATCCGCCGCTGCACGACCACGACCACAAGGTGACCGGCCGCGGCGCCTTGCTGCTCATCCTTGGCTCGTCGCCGATGATCGAAGGCGTGCCGGCGTTCTTCGCCGCCGGCAAGTTCGGCGCCGGCCTGATCGTCGCGATGTCGCTGCTGTTCGCGGCGAGCACGATCGTCACCTACGTGGTGCTGTGCACGATTTCGGCGCAAGGCCTCGAGCGCGTGCGGCTCGGCGCGCTCGAACGCTATGGCGAGGTTCTGAGCGGCGGTTTCATCGCGCTGGTCGGCTTGGCGTTCTGGATCTGGCCGATCCTCTAGGTCGCGCGGTGCGGAGAAACCGATGAAACGCAGCACCGAACGTTTTCTCAGCACGCACACCGGCAGCCTGCCGCGGCCGGAGCGGTTGATCCGCGACATGTACGCCAAGGAGGAAGGCGTGCCGGTCGATCGCGCCCAGCTTGACGCGCATATCCGCGACGCCGTCGGCGAGATCGTGCGCAAGCAGAGTGCGGCCGGCGTCGATATCGTCAACGACGGCGAAATGTCGAAGCCGAGCTACGCCACCTATATCAAAGACCGGCTCGCCGGTTTCGGCGGCGAAAGCATTCCGGTGACGAGCTACAAGGACCTCGCCGATTTTCCCAACCTGCACCGCAAGGTGTTCGGCGATCCCGGCCGCGCGCGCCGGAAGACTCCGAGCTGCAACGGACCGATTACAGTCAAGGACGCCGAAGCGGCGCGCACCGACGTCGCCAACCTCAAGGCCGCACTCCAAGGCGCGCGCCACGAAGCCGCATTCATGAGCGCCGCCTCGCCAGGTGTGATTTCGCTGTTTTTTCACAACGACCATTACCCGTCGCACGAGGCCTATCTCGAGGCGATCGCTGAGGCGATGCGCGCCGAATACGAGACCGTGGCGAACGCCGGCATCGTCCTGCAGCTCGATTGCCCGGATCTGGCGATGGGCCGGCACATTCAGTTCGGCGACCTTGACCTCAAGCAATTCCGCAAGATGGCGGCGTTGCACATCGAGGCGCTCAATCACGCGGTGCGCAATATCCCGACGGAAAATCTGCGCATGCATCTGTGCTGGGGCAATTATGAGGGTCCACATCATTGCGATGTGCCCATCGCGGATATCATCGACCTGGTGTTCAAGGCCAAGCCGTCGGCGATCTCGTTCGAAGCAGCGAACCCGCGCCACGCGCACGAATGGAAGCTGTTCGAGACGGTGAAGCTGCCGGACGGCAAGGTTCTGATTCCCGGCGTGCTCGAATCCAAATCGAACTTCATCGAGCATCCCGAACTCATCGCCCAGCGCATCGGGCGCTACGCCAAGCTGGTCGGGCGCGAGAACGTGATCGCGGGCAGCGATTGCGGCTACGGCACCTGGGTCGGTCAAGCCGCGGTCGATCCGCAGGTGGTATGGGCCAAGCTCGCGGCCATGGCCGAAGGCTGCCGCCTCGCCACGCGCGAATTCTGGCGTTAGCGCAGCGCCGTCGCCAGCAACAGCACGAGCACGATCAGCGCCGCCAGGTTCAGCACCAGGATGGCGCCCGCCGCCATGTCCTTGACCACGCGGATTTCGGCGTGCAGCGTCGGATGGAGATGGTCGGCAAGGGCCTCAATTGCCGAATTGATCAATTCAGCGGCGAGTACCGCCGCCATGATGAACACGCCGATCGCCCACCACACCGCCGGCGGCCGCAACCACGCGAACAGAATCAGCGCCGCGACCGCAGCGGCAAGCTCGAGCCGCAAGCTGCCTTCGCGGTGAAGCCCGGCGAGGATTCCGTTTAGCGCATAACCCGAACGCCGCCACAGCGACCGGTTCTTGAGATCGTCGCCGGTGCTTTCCATTGCCGTTTCCTTCACGCCAACCGCCGCGCCGCCGATTGCAGCGCGCGCTCGGCTTCTTGCGCCAGCCGGGCGACGATGGTCGCCGCCGGCGGCGTGTCGTCGATCAGGTCCACATCCTCGCCGGCGAAGATCACCGCCGTGCTGAAGTCGCCGGCCTCGACCGCCGCTTTATAACGCTTCATCTCATCCGTCACGCGCGCGGATAGGTCCGCCTCGTGGCCGTGCCAACGCCCGCTGAAAGCATTGTTGAGCGCACGGCCGGTATAAGGCTTCGGCCAATCGAGCCCGCGGACGATGTCGAAAATCGTCGTGCGCATGGTCGCGTCGCCCGACGCGGCGACGACGCGCGCCTTGGCGAGATCGTGCGCCAACGACTCAGCGGTCGCGTAAAAGCGGGTGCCGACCAGAACGCCTTCGGCGCCGAGCGTCAAGGCGGCGGCGAGGCCGCGACCGTCGGCGATGCCGCCCGCCGCCACGACCATCGCATCAGGCGCGCGGCGCGCCACCAGATCGACCAGCGCCGGTACCAGCGGCAGGGTCGCGCGCGCGCCGCCATGCCCGCCGGCTTCGGTGCCTTGCGCGACGATGATCTCGGCGCCGGCGTCGAGCGCCCGCAACGTTTGCTCGCGGTCCTGCACCTGGCAGATGAGAACGCTGCCGGCGGCACGGATACGCGCTGCAAACGGTAGAGGATCGCCGAAGGACAGCATCAGCGCCGCCGGCGCATGCGTCAATACACGATCGAGCAACGCCGGATTCTTGGCCAGCGACCAGGTGATAAAGCCACACCCGACGCGCCGATTGCCGGATGCTTCGAACTCGCGGTCGAGCCAGGCGCCGTCGCCGTAGCCGCCGCCGATGAGACCGAGACCGCCGGCGTCGCTGACCGCGGCGGCAAGCCGGCCGCCCGCGACCCCACCCATCGGCGCCAAGAGGATCGGATGGGCGATGCCGAGCTTCTCGGTCAGGCGGGTCCGTAGTGTCATGATTCTGTCTCCATCGACGCAATCAATGCGCGCGCGACGCTTTCATCCCGCCCCGAGTTTGCGCTAAAGACGGGACGCCAATCTAGGACGGCGCGCAAGCGGGGCGAAGGATCATGGCGGAGCGTTGGGGACTGCCGATCGTCGCGTGGCCGTCGCGCCTGCGGCCGAGCATGTGGGACGGGATTGCACTGCCGTTGGTGTTCGGCGGCCTCATCCTGCTTGCCTGGGCGAGCCACCAGATGAGCCAGCCGTTCCACGCCGGCCAGCAACTGCCGATCTCGCTCGATCCGCGCCATCTGCCGGCCTATGCGCTGCGGACAGTGATGCGCATGGCCTTGGCACTGGTCGCGTCGCTGGTCTTCAGCATCGTCTATGCGGCGATCGCGGCCAAAAGCAAGCGGGCCGAGAAGCTGCTGATCCCGATCCTCGACATCCTACAATCGGTGCCGATCCTGGGGTTCCTGTCGATCACCGTGACCGGATTTATCGCGCTCTTCCCCGGCAGCCTGCTCGGCTACGAGTGCGCCGCGATCTTCGCCATCTTCACGTCGCAGGCGTGGAACATGACGTTCAGCCTGTATCAATCCTTCATCGGCGTGCCGCACGATTTGCGCGAAGCGGCGCGCATGTATCACCTGTCGCCGTGGAACAGCTTCTGGCAGCTCGAAATGCCGTTCGCGCTGCCGCAGCTCGTCTGGAACATGATGATGTCGGTGTCGGGCGGCTGGTTCTTCGTCGTGGCGTCCGAAGCGATCAGCGTCAATGGCAACAACGTACTGTTGCCGGGTATCGGCTCCTACATCTCGGTGGCGATCGATCAGCGCGACCTGCAAGCCGTCGGCTACGCCATTCTCGCCATGCTGGTGCTGATCCTGATCTACGACCAGCTGCTGTTTCGACCGCTGCTGGCGTGGGTGCAGCGCTTCAGGGTTGAAACCATCGTCGGCGACGAGATCGAGCCGCCTTGGTTCCTGAAGATGATGCAGCGAGCGCGCATCTTCCACGCCGTCGCGCGGCTGCTTGCCCTCATGGCTCTCGTTTCGAGCCGGGTCGCGCAGCGGTTACCGGAGATGCCGGACGTCGCCCGACGCGGCCGGCGATTCGGACGCACGCTCGATATTACGTGGACCGTGATCCTCGTCGGCGGCTCGGCGGCGGCGCTGGTCGAGATCGCGCATTTCGTCCATGCCGAGGTCGGCTGGACCGAGGTCGGCCATGTCTTCGTCCTCGGCGCCATCACGTTGGTGCGCGTCGTCGTGCTGATCGTGCTGGCGGCGCTGGTGTGGGTGCCGATCGGCGTCTGGATCGGGCTGCGGCCGCGCCTGGCGCGCCGCATCCAGCCGGTAATCCAGTTCCTCGCGGCGTTTCCGGCCAATCTGTTTTTTCCGATCGTGGTGTCGCTGATCGTCGTCTATCGGCTAACGCCCGAGATCTGGCTGTCGCCGCTGATGATCCTCGGCACGCAATGGTACATCCTGTTCAACGTCATCGCTGGCACGTTGGCGCTGCCCAACGACTATCTGCTGGTTGCCGGCAACCTCGGCGTCCGGAACTGGCTCTGGTGGCGGCGCCTGATCCTGCCGGGCATCTTTCCTGCCTTCGTCACCGGCGCCGTCACCGCCTCCGGCGGCTCGTGGAACGCCAGCATCGTTTCCGAGATCGCGCGTTGGGGCGATACGACCTTGCGGGCCACCGGGATCGGCGCTTATATCGCCACCGAAACCGAGGCGGGTGATTTCCCGCGCATCGCCCTCGGCATCACGGTGCTTTGTCTGTACGTGCTGGTGTTCAACCGCCTGGTGTGGCGGCGTCTGTACCAGCTCGCCGAAGAACGTCTGCGGCTCGATTGATCAAGGATTGGTGACATGCCCGCCGAGACCACTTTCGCCGCGGATGTCGGCACCGGCCTCGTCGCCGCACACCAAGTGTGCAAAACCTATGCGACCGGCGATTCCGCCGGTCGGCTGGTGCTCGACCACATCGACTTCACCGTCAAGGAAGGCGAGATCGTCGCCATCCTGGGCAAATCGGGCTCGGGCAAGTCGACGTTCCTGCGTATCCTTGCCGGCCTGACCGAGCCGTCGGACGGCTTCGCGAGCTATCGCGGCCGGCGGATCGACGACCCGGTCCATGGCATCGCCATGGTGTTCCAGAGCTTCGCACTGTTCCCGTGGCTCACCGTGCTGGGCAACGTCGAGCTCGGCCTCGAGGCCCAGGGCGTGCCGCTCGACGAGCGTCATCGCCGCGCCATTGCCGCCATCGACCTGATCGGCCTCGACGGTTTCGAATCGGCCTATCCCAAAGAGCTGTCGGGCGGCATGCGCCAGCGCGTCGGCTTCGCCCGCGCCCTGGTGGTCAACCCCGACGTGCTACTGCTCGACGAGCCGTTCTCGCAACTCGACGTGCTGACCGCGGAGACGTTGCGCGGCGACGTCGAGGATCTGTGGCGCGACCGCCGCATTCCAACCAAGGGCATCATCCTGGTTTCACACAACATCGAGGACGCGGTGTTCCTGGCCGACCGCATTATCGTGTTCGGCAGCGATCCCGGCTGCATCCGCGCCGACATTCCGGTGCCGCTGCCGCGACCGCGCGACCAAGCGAACCCGATCTTCCGCAACCTAGTCGATCAGGTCTACACGCTGCTCACGACGGTACCCGGCACCGAGGCGGCCAAGCGCCGCGCCGAGCCGATCGGCCTTGGCTATCGTCTGCCCGACGCGTCGATCCAGCAGCTGACCGGTCTGCTCGAAGCGCTGTCGCAACCGCCCTACGAGGGCCGTGCCGATCTGCCCAAGCTCGCCGAGAACGAGCATCTGTCGACCGACGATTTGATGGTGCTGGTGGAGACGCTCCAGCTTCTCGGTTTCGCCCAAGTCGGCGGCGGCGACATCGAGGTTCTACCGGCCGGCCGCGCCTTCGCCGCGGCCGATCTCCAGCACCGCAAGCAGATCTTCAACGATCACATGCGACGCGCCGTGCCGTTGGCCGCGCACATCCGCCGTGTGCTCGACGAGCGGCCCGGACACAGCGCGCCCGAAGGCCGTTTCCTCGCCGAACTCGAAGATTATCTGTCGGAACAGGAAGCGCGGCAGGTCTTCGAGACGGTGATCAACTGGGCCCGCTATGCCGAACTCTTCGCCTACGACATCGACAGCGGCGTGTTGAGCCTCGAGAATCCCTGAACGCCGGATAGCGGCCGCCGCCATGATCCGTTCCGGTTCGCGCGTGTTGGTCGTGCTCTTGGGCGCGATGACCGCGCTCACGGCGCTCGCCATCGACATGAGCCTGCCGGCGCTGCCGGCCTTGAGCGCCGAATTCGACGCGTCGCCCGAACGCGTGCAGCTGACGCTGAGCCTGTTCATCATCGGCTACGCCGTCGGCCAGCTCTTCCACGGGCCGCTGTCCGATCGCTTCGGTCGCAAGCCGATTCTGATCGCCGGCCTGGTGATCTATGGCGGCGCATCGATCGTCTGCGCGCTGAGCCAGAGCATCGACCTCTTGATCTCGGCGCGGCTGGTGATGGGATTCGGCGGCTGCGTCGGTCCGGTCCTCGCCCGTGCCGTCGTGCGCGACCATTACGGCGGCCCACATGCCGCGCAGATGTTCTCGTCGCTAACCGCGGTCTTCGCGCTGGCGCCGCTGATCGCGCCGACCGTCGGCGGCTGGCTGCTGGTACATTTCAGCTGGCGGGCGATTTTCGTCGCGCTGACGCTGTTCGCCGGCACGCTGTTCGTGGTGATCGTCTTCGGCTTCGCCGAATCGCTGAAAGCGCCCGATGCCGACGCCTTGCGGCTCGGCCGCCTGGTCCGCAACTATCAGACGTTCCTGACCAGCCGCCTTTGCCTCGGCTACGCGCTGCTCAATGGCCTATGTTGGGCCGGTATCTTCGCTTTCCTGTCCGGCTCGCCATTCGTGTTTATTTCCATCTACGGCGTCGCGCCGGAGCACTACGGCTATTACTTCGCGCTGGCGGCGGTGGCGCTCGTAATCGGCGCGTTGTCGAACAAGCGGCTGCTACGGCGGCACGGGCACGAACGCGTGTTGCGCTGGGGCTTGATCGCGACCGTTACCGGCGGCGCCGTGGTGCTGATCGCGTGCGCCACGCGCTGGGGCAGCGCCGGCGGCGTGATGGCTGGATTCATGCTCTATATCTGGGGCCAAGCGGTGGTGGCACCCAACGCGATGGCGGCGGCGCTGGAGCCAATTCCACACATGGCCGGCACCGGTGCCGCGCTCATGGGCGCGGTGCAGATGGGCGCCGGCGCGCTCGCCGGTTATGCCGTCAACGCCTTCTACGACGGCACGCCGACGCCGATGGGTGCGGTGATTCTGGCGATGGCGCTGGCGACGGCGGGGATTTATTTGGCGCTACTGCGGCGGCCGGCAACAGCGTAACGGCCGTCAGACCTTCGGCCGCATGGTCGGGAAGGCGATCACGTCGCGGATCGACGGGCTGTCGGTCAGCAGCATGGCGAGACGATCGATGCCAATGCCAAGGCCGCCCGCGGGCGGCATGCCATATTCGAGCGCGGTGACGAAATCGTCGTCGAGACGCTGCGCCTCCTCGTCGCCGCGGTCGCGCGCCGTCATCTGTGCCTCGAAGCGCGCACGCTGATCGAGCGGATCGTTGATCTCGGAAAAGGCGTTCGCCACCTCCCAGCCGTTGACATAGGTCTCAAAGCGCTCGACCAGGCGCGGATCGCGCGGATCGGGCTTGGCCAAGGGCGAGATGTCACGCGGAAATCTCGTGACGTGGATCGGCTGGATCAAGCTGTCCTCGACCTTGGCGGCGAACGCCGCTTCGAGTGCCTGGCCCCATGAGGCGGTCTTGAGCACGTCGGCGCCGAGCTTCTTGGCCGCGTCGCGCGCCGCGCCGGCGTCGGCGATCGCCAGGAAGTCGACGCCGGTTTTTTCTTTCACCAGCTCCGCCATGGACTTGCGCGGCCACGGCGCCTGGAGCTCGATCTCGTGCTTGCCGTAGGGAATCTTGGTTGTGCCGAGCACCTCGCGGGCGATGGTGACGACGAGGTGTTCGGTCGTTTCCATCATTGTCGTGTAATCGGCGAAGGCCTGATAAAGCTCGAGCGAGGTGAATTCGGGATTGTGCCGCGGGCTGATGCCTTCGTTGCGGAAGTTGCGGTTGATCTCGAACAGCTTGTCCGACAGGCCGCCGACCATGAGCCGCTTCAGATGCAGCTCGGGCGCGATGCGCAGATAGAGTTCGAGGTCGAGTGCGTTGTGATGCGTGACGAACGGCTTGGCCGAGGCGCCGCCCGGAATCGTGTGCAGCATCGGCGTCTCGACTTCGAGAAAGCCACGCTCGATCAGCAGCCGACGCATCACCGCGATGATCTGCGAGCGGCGGCGCAGTGTCTGGCGCGATTCCTCGCTCATGATGAGGTCGAGATAACGCTGGCGGTAGCGCGTCTCGACGTCGGTGAGGCCGTGGAACTTCTCGGGCAGCGGCAACAGTGCCTTGGCCAGCACGGTCAAGGCGCGCGCGTTGACCGTTAGCTCGCCGCGCGGCGTGCGCCGGACCAGGCCGTCGACGCCGATAAGGTCGCCGAGGTCCAGGAGCTTGAGAACCGCCATCGCCTCGGGCGCGAGGTTGTCCTTGTGGCAGAAGACCTGGATCTTGCCGGTCGCGTCGTGCAGGTCGACGAACATGCCGCTGTTGCGCAGGGCGCGGATGCGGCCGGCAACCTTGACCCGGTCTTGCGTTTCGGTGCCGGTGGCCAAGTTTGCGTATTTGACGTCGAGCTCGGCAGCGCGTGCATCGGGCGCGAAACCGCTGGCGTAAGGATCGACGCCGAGCGCCTTGAGCTGCACGAGCTTGTCGAGACGCTGCGCGCGGTAGTCGGTTGCGCTTTTGGCTTCCTGGTTTTGTTTTTCCGCCATGCCGGATCCCTTTGGCGGTTCGTTGTAACGGCTTGGCGGCAAAGCGCAACTATTCCGCGACGAGCGCGCCGGCATGGAAGCGCGTGAGATCGAGGACGCGGTCGTGCAGCGCCTTGAGGCTTTCGCGGTGGCCGACGCTGACGATGGCCGCATCGGGATGGCGGCTGCGCAGCAAACCATAGAGCCGCGCCTCGTCGTCCTCGTCGACCGCCGAGCTGGCCTCGTCGAGGAAGATGAGATCGGGATGCGCCAGGAGCACGCGCGCAAAGGCGACGCGCTGCTGCTCGCCGAGCGACAGGCGCAGCGGCCAGTTTTGGTCGTCGGCCAGATTGGCCGCGAGCGCGCCGAGACCGACCCGCTCGAGCGCTTCGATCATGCGAGCGTCGTCGACCGCGCTTTCGAGCGCGGGATAGGCCAGCGCCTGCTTGAGGGTGCCGAGCGGGAAGTAGGGTCGCTGCGGCATGAAGAAGGTCCGGCCGGCGCCGAGACGCACATCGCCACGGCCGTAAGGCCAGATACCGGCGGCGGCACGCAGCAGGGTCGACTTGCCGGTGCCGGACGGACCGGTGATCAGCAGCGAGCCGCCGGGCTCGACGCGCAGCGACACGCCGCGAACCAGCGGCGCGCCGTCCGGCAGATCGAGATCGAGATCGCGGATGTCGATGCCAACGCCTTCGCGATGGAGGCGGATCGGCTGGGGTGCGCGCAAGCCGGCCTCGATCTCGTCCATGCGCTGTTCGAAGGTCGTGAGACGTTCGGTAACGGCGACCCACGTCGCGATGTCGGTGAACGAATTGATGATGAACGACAACGAGCTTTGAACGTTGCTGAAGGCGTCGACCACCTGGAACAGCCCACCCATCTGGATCTGCTTGGCGAAATAGCGCGGCGACACCACGAGAACCGGAAAGACCGCCGCCACCTGCGAATAACCCGACGTGAACCAGTTGAGCTTTTTCTGCCGCAGCATGATGCGCCAGAAATTGTCGAAGAGGCTGCCGAACCGCCCGTCGAAGGTTTCGCGCTCGGGCGGTTCGCCGCCATAAAGCGCGACGCTCTCGGCGTTCTCGCGCAGGCGAACCAGGCTGTAACGGAAGTCGGCTTCGAAGCGTTGCTGCGCGAAATTGAGCGGCACCAGCGGCCGGCCGATCTTGACAGTCAGCCAGGTACCCAAACCGGCGTAGATGAGCGCGGCCCAGGCGAGATAGGCGGGAATATGAACGGTCCCGAGCGAGCCGAGCGGAATCTCGGCCGGGCCCGACAGGCCAACCAGGATGACCATGAAAGACGCCAATGACACGACCGAGCTCAACAGCCCAAGCGCGAGCGTTGCGACGTAGGAGACATAGAGCCGTAGATCGTCGGCGATACGCTGGTCGGGGTTGTCGGTGATGGTCCGGTCGAGTTGCAGCCGGTAATAGCGCCGGTCACCGAGCCAACGATCGAGATAGTGGCCGGTCAGCCAACGCCGCCAACGGATCTGGAGCATCTGCTGGAGGTAGACCGCGTAAACCGACATCGCGATGCTGGCGGCGGCCAAACCGCAGAAGATTCCGAGCTGTTTAAAGAACTCCGGCGCGTTGAATTCCTGGAGCGCGTTGTAGAACGCGTTGTTCCACGCATTGATACGGACCGACACGTAGACGTTGCCGAGATTGAGCGCGACGACGGCGATCAGCAGCGCCCAGGCGATGCGCTTCTCATCCGACGACCAATAAGGCCGTGCCAGGCGCCAGGCGAGGCGGAGCATCGTCCGTCGTTTGCCGTTCATTGCTGCGTTCCGCGCCACCTGACCGGATTTAGGACCACTCGCTACGCCTCACCCCGCGGCGTCAGCGTGCAGCGCGGGCAATCGTCGCCGTCGTGCTGTAGCCGGGCACGAGCGTGGCCAGCAGCACCCGGCCGCCATAGGATTCGACGATGTCGGCGCCGACGACCTGGTCGTGGCGATAATCCGAGCCCTTGATCAGCACGTCGGGCCGCAATTCGCGGATGAGGTCGACCGGCGTCTCGGCATCGAAGATCACGACCATATCGACCGGCGCGAGCGAGGCGAGCACCGCGGCGCGCGCGGCTTCGTTCTGCACCGGCCGTTCCGGCCCTTTGAGCCGCCGTACCGACGCGTCGCTGTTGAGGCCGACCACCAGCCGGTCGCAGGCAGCGCGCGCTTCGGTCAACAGCGAAACATGGCCGGGATGAATCAAGTCGAAGCAACCGTTGGTGAAGCCGATCTTGAGGCCGTTGCGGCGCCAGCGCGCGACGTGATCGACCGCCAGCGCCAACGGCAGCTCCTTGCGGTTGCGCAGCGTGTCGCGGTCGACCAGCGCCTCTGCCAGCTCGCTGGCGTGGACGACGGCGGTGCCGACCTTGCCGACGACGATGCCGGCGGCGACGTTGGCGGCACGCGCTGCGTCCAACAGGCTCGCACCGGCCGCAAGCGCCGCGCCGAGCACCGCGACGACGGTGTCGCCCGCGCCCGAGACGTCGAAAACCTCGCGCGCCTCGGCGGCAAGCCGATGGACGTCCGATCCGTCGATCACCAGCATGCCGTCCTTGCCGCACGACACCAGCATGGCGCCGAAACCGTGCCGGCGGATCAATTCGCGCGCCGCGGCAATCACCGCGTCATCGTCGGCCAGCGCATGACCCACGGCTTCGGCGAGCTCGCGCCGGTTGGGCTTCAACACGCTGGCGCCTTGATAAATCGCGTAGTCATGGCCCTTGGGATCGACGATGACTTTGCGCCCGGCGGCGCGCGCCAGATCGATGATATCGCGGGCGACACCGCCGACGAGGACGCCTTTGGCATAATCCGACAGAATGACCGCTTGGTGATGCGGCAGCGAAGCTTTGATCTGCGCCAGCATGTCGGACCGCGTTTGCGCCGAGATCGGCGCAATGCGTTCGTGATCGGCGCGCAGCAGCTGTTGCGTCTCCGCGACGTAGCGTGTCTTGACGGAGGTCGCGCGGTCGCGCTCGGCCAGGACGTGCGCCTCGGCATTGCCCACGGCGGCGACCATACGCGCAATTTCGTGGCCGGCCGTATCGGCGCCGGTGACCGAGACGAAGCAGGTCTCGGCGCCCAGCGCGTGCAGATTCCGCAGCACGTTGCCGGCGCCGCCGAGGCGCCGCTCTTCGCTTGCGACATGCAGCACCGGCACCGGCGCTTCGGGCGAAATGCGTTCGACCCGGCCGGTCACGTAATGATCGAGCATGACATCGCCGGCGCAAATCACCCGTGCGCGGCCGAATGCCTCGACCAACCCGATGAGATCCGTCTCTGCCATAGAGCCCTGTTTATGATGGCGAATCCCGGTCCGAGGCAAGCAAAACCGGTTCTGGCTCGCTATATTAAAGGGTATGCGTAGGAACGATGGCCATCGCGCTGCCGCCGCGGCGCCGACCGTGCCCGCCGGATCGCGGATTTACGCCATCGGCGACGTGCACGGCCGGCTCGACCTTTTGACCAGGCTGCACGCGCTCATCACGGCCGACGCCGCCGACGCGCCCGCGCGTCGCCGGGTGATCGTCTATCTCGGCGACTATATCGATCGCGGGCCGGACTCCCGTGGCGTGATCGAGTTGTTGTTACAGCCGCCGGTCCCCGGGTTCGAGCACGTCCACCTCTTCGGCAACCACGAGGATTTCCTGCTCCAATTCCTCGAACACGCCGAAGTCGGACCGCATTGGTGCGCCTACGGCGGCCTCGCGACGCTCGCGAGCTACGGCGTGCGGCCGCCGGCCGGCCTCACCCCGCATGCAGCCGATTTCGAAACCGCGCGCCACGCGCTGGCCGACAAGCTTCCGTCCGCGCACGTCGGCTTTCTGCGCGGCCTGAAACTCACGCACATGGAAGGCGACTATCTGTTCGTCCACGCTGGGGTTAAGCCGGGCATCGCGCTTGCCGAACAGCAGGCTGAAGACCTGTTATGGATCCGCGGCGAGTTCCTGGAATCGACCGACGATTTCGGCGCTTGCGTCGTGCACGGCCACACCATCGTCGAAACACCGGAGCAGCACGCCAACCGCATCGCCATCGACACCGGCGCTTTCGCCACCGACACGCTGACCGCGCTGGTGCTCGAGGGCGCCGAGCGGCGCTTCATCCAGACGTAGCGCTCAGCTCCGCGGCGCGTGTTTGCCCAAGATGCGCTGCAAGGTGCGGCGGTGCATCTTCAAGCGGCGTGCGGTCTCGGACACGTTGCGGTCGCATTGCTCGAAGACGCGCTGGATATGCTCCCAGCGCACGCGATCGGCCGACATCGGATCCTCGGGCGGCGGCGGCAGACTGCTGTCGGCAGTGGCCAGCAGCGCGCGTTCGACCGCGTCGGCATCGACCGGCTTGGGGATATAATCGACCGCGCCGGCCTTCACCGCGGCGACCGCGGTCGCGATATTGCCGTAGCCGGTGAGCATGACGACGCGCGCGCTCGGCCGTGCCTTGCGCAGCGCCTTGACGACGTCGAGGCCGCTGCCATCGGTCAGGCGCAGATCGACGACGGCGAAGGCCGACGGTGCGCTTTCGACGGCTTGCACGCCTGCGGCAACGGACTCGGCGGTGGCGACGATGAAGCCGCGCCGCTCCATCGCCCGCGCCAGCCGCTGGCAGAGCGGCGCGTCGTCGTCGACGATGAGCAACGTGCGCTCACCTTCGGGCAGCCCGGCCAACGCCGGATTCATCTGAATGTCGCTTTTACCGTCGCTCATTTCGCCGCCACCGTCATTGAAGCGCCCGTCCCTGTTGCCGTTTCTACGCGATATTCGTCGCCCTCGAGTTGCGACCGCCGCCATTCCACCACGACATGCGCGCCGCCGTCCTTCACGTTGTCGAAGGACAAGCGCGCGCCGGTGCGCTCGAGCAGGCTTTGGGCGATGAAGATGCCGAGCCCCATGTGCGCGCCGACGTCGGCACGCGCGGAGATATACGGTTGTCCGACGCGCGACAAGAGCGGCGGTGGAAAGCCCGGCCCGTCGTCGACGATGTCGACGGCGACGGTGTCTTCGCTCCAGCTCGTGGTCACCGTCACCTCGCTACGCGCGAAATCGATGGCGTTACCGAGCAGATTGCCGAGCCCGTGCAGGACTTCGGGCGTGCGCGGCACCAGCGGTTCGGCGATCGCGCCGCCCGCCGGATCGCGGCCGGCGCCGATGTCGTGCACGACGCGCACGCCGGCGCGATGATGCGGCTCGCCGGCCGATTGCACGATCGCCGAAAACGGCATGCGGTTGAAAGGCATCGCCTCGCCTTCACGCGCGCGGCCGAGATCGGCCAGGATCATCCGGCAGCGCTCGCTCTGGCTCAGCAACAGCTGGGCGTCTTCGGCGATCGGACTGTTCTTCGGTAGGTCGCGCACCAGCTCCTTGGCGATGACCGCGATCGTCGCCAAGGGGCTGCCGAGCTGGTGCGCCGCGGCGGCGGCCAACGCGCCGACGGCCGCGATCCGCTGTTCGCGCGCCAGGGCGAGCTGGGTCGCGGCATAGGCGTCGCGCATGCGGCGCGCTTCCTCGGCGACGAACCAGTTGTAGCCGGTGATGAACAGGCTCGACGACACCAACGCCACCCACATGCCGAGAACGTAGATCGGCGCCGGTTCGATCGTCCGACCGGGCAGCGCCGGCAGCGGCAGATGCGCCAGCGCCAGCACCGTGATGGCGACGACGGTGAGCGCCGACAGGCCGGCAACGGTGCGCCGGGTTAGGATGGTGGCCGAAACCGTCGCCGGCGCCAGCATCAGGATGGCGAACGGATTCTGCAATCCGCCGGTGAGGAACAGCAACACGCCGAGCTGCAACGTGTCGAAAGCGAGATAGATCGCCGCCTCGCGGTTGCCGAGCCGCGCGGCGGCGCGGTTCGAGATCCAGGCGACGACGTTGAGCAGCGCCGAGATGGCGACGACGCCGAGCGCTGCCGTCAACGGCAGCGCGAAACCCAGAACCTCATGCACCACCAACAGCGTCGCCGCCTGGCCGATGACCGCGACCCAGCGGATCAACACCAGTATGCGCAAGCTGACCGCGACGTCGTTGCGCAGGGCGGGCTGAAGTGCCGCTTCGGCCTTGAACAGGCTGGGTTTTTCGCCGATGTTTGCCATCGGCTTATTATACACCGTGCGCTGATGCGGCCAACGCGCGGTGGCTGGCGCACCGGGCGGCCTTGCCGTTAGAATCGCAGCTATGAATCTCGACGATTTGACGCGCGACTGGCCGGCCCGACGTGCGGACGCGCGCGTGGCATTGACCTTCTTTACGCGGCTGGTCTGGGGCGACCGACCGGCACCGGCGCTCGGCGAGCTCGCGGCCGCGAGCTGGGCGTTCCCGCTAACCGGGCTGGTGATCGGTGTCTGCGGCGCGCTTGCCTACGCGATTGTTGCGCGGCTCGGCGTGCCGGTGCCGGCGGCGGCGCTGCTGGCCGTGGCGACGACGGCGCTGGTCACAGGCGGCCAGCATGAAGACGGTCTCGCGCGCGCGATCGAAGGCCTGGGGCGCGGCACCGATCTCAACGACCGGTTGCGGCTCATGCGCGACGGACCCAATGGCGCGCTCGGCGTGCTGGCGATCGTCTTGAGCGTTGGCTTACGCGCGGGTGCGCTCTTTGCCGTTGGTACGACGTTCGGCACCGCCGGCGTCAGTGGGGCGCTGGTCGCCTGCCACGCGATCGCGCGCGGCTTGCTGCCGGCGGCGCTGCGCTGGGGTGAGCCCGCGGCGCCGGGTGACTGGGCGGCCGAAGCCGGCCGGCCGGAGACGACGAACGTCGCCACGGCAGCGGCGATTGTGCTGGTCCTGGCGCTCTTGGCGCTCGGAATCAAGGTCGGGCTGGTGGCGATTATCGTCGGCGCGGCCGCGATGGCGGGGGCGAATCATGCCGCACAACGTCGTGTCGGCGGCTTCACCGCCGACACGTTGAGTGCCATCGAGCAGGCGGGCGAGATTGCCGTGCTGTTGGTTGCCGCGGCCTGGAGTTAGCGCCGCGCGATGCGCCGGTCAGCGGTCGGCCGTGTCGTGCCGGTTGGCGGAAGGCGCCGTTGGCAGCGTCCGCGCCGGCAGCGCGCTTGGCGGCTCATAGGTGTAAACGCACAGATTGTTACGCCACAGTTCGAAGGTCGTGGCCTGACGCGCGGCCGCGGCGAGAATGCCTTTGGTCACGGCACGCGGCAACGCCAAGGCGCGGATGGTCTCGATCGCCATGACCTTGCGGTTCTGATCGAGCAGATAACAGCGGAATTCAGCCACCTTGACCCCTGCGGCGGACGCTGTTGCGTGGATTCTTCACCCCAGACTGCGGGTTAATGGTTAAAAACCCGCCAAATAAATATGGCCCTCTCGTCCATGCCCGCACCCGCCGATCCCCGCCTTTTGGCTCTGGCCCGAAAGCCGCGCGCGGCGCGGCGACTGGCGGTTGTGGCCGATTCCGATCGCCACGACGTGTTCGCGATCCTGGTCGCCTTGGCCGCCGCGGGCTACGGCGTCGCCGAATTGCCCGACGACCCGAGCGGACTCGACGCGCGGCTTGATACCACTGAGGGCGAAGCCGTCATGCTGAACGACTACGCTGCGTTCTATGCGAGCTTGCCAGCGACGTTGCGCGACGCCATCGCAGCGCGCTGGGGCGCGGCGGAGCGCGATCCGTATTACCGCCCCGGACAGGTCGATTGTGGCCGTCTCCTCGTTCCGGCATCGCGGTTCGGAACCGTCGCGGTGATCACCACCGGTGTCGCGACCGTGCCGCCGCGTCATGCCGCGCTCGCCTGCGCCGCGTGGATGACGGACGCATTTCGCGCCGATGCGGCGATTGCCTGGCGGCCGTTGGGCGTCGACCTGCCGTTGCCGGTGTTGATCGCGCCGACGGATGGCGCCGCAGATACCACTTCGCTGCTCGCAGCGCTCGACGGCAACGTCGTCGGACGGCATGCGTGGCAGACACCATGATCGTCCGGTGGAGCACCGGCTGGCGGCCGTTCCTGCTGCTCAGCCTCTTATGCCTCGGGCTCTATCTTCCGGGCATCGCCGCGCTGCCGCCGACCGACCGCGACGAGGCGCGATTCGCGCAAGCGACGCGCCAGATGCTCGAAACCGGCGATTGGTTGCACATCCGGTTCCAGAACGAGGCTCGCAACCAGAAGCCCGCCGGCATCTATTGGCTACAAGCGCTTTCGGTTGCGACCACCAGCGACGCAGCAAGTCCGGCGATCTGGCCTTATCGCTTGCCATCGCTCGCCGGTGCGATCGCGGCGATCCTGCTGACCTTCGCGCTCGGCCGCAATCTGGTCGGCGCACCTTCGGCGCTGCTCGGCGCGGCACTGCTGGCGGCGTCGTTGAGCCTGACGGTCGAAGCGCATCTCGCCAAGACCGATGCCGCGTTGCTCGCCTGTGTCGTCGCAGCGCAGCTGGCCTTGGCCAAAATCTACCGCGCAGGCCGCGCCAGCCAGAAGGTGGCATGGCCGTGGGCATTGCTGTTCTGGGTGGCGATCGGCGCGGGCGCGTTGATCAAGGGACCGGTCGCGCCGCTCCTCGCGGCGCTCACCGTCGCCGCGTTGTTGCTGGCGGACCGTCAGGCCGGCTGGCTCAAGGCGCTGCGCGCCTGGTGGGGCATGCCGTTGGCGATCCTCATGGTCGGACCGTGGCTTATCGCGATGATGCGCGCGACTAACGACACCTTCATCACCGGTTCGCTCGGCAGCGATTTCTTCGGCAAGGTGGTCGGCGTTCAACAAAGTCACGGCGCGCCGCCCGGCACCTATTTACTGCTGCTGGCCGTGATCTTCTGGCCGGGCTCGCTGTTTGCCGCCGCCGGCGTGCGGCGCGCCTGGCAAGAGCGCGAACAGCCGATGCCGCGCTTCCTGCTTGCGTGGATCGTGCCGTTCTGGGTCGCCCTCGAGCTCGTGCCGACCAAGCTGCCGCATTATCTCCTGCCGCTGCTGCCGGCATTGGCGCTGCTCGCCGCCCACGCGCTGTTCAACGCCGACACCGGCCCGCGCGCGTTGCGGATCGTGGTCGCGGCGCTGTGGGCCGTGGCGACGCTGGCGCTGGCCGCCGCCCTCGCGCTGGCGCCGCCGCTCCTCGGCGCCGAACCTTCGCCGGTCGGCGTGGCCGCAGGACTGATCGCGCTCGGCGGCGGCGGTGTGTTGCTTTGGCGTTACTGGTCGAACCCGCGGCCGACCCTCGCCGGCGGCGCAATCATCCTGGCGCTGATCGTTGCGGTTCCGGGTTTCGGCCAGGTCGTGCCGTCACTCGACCGCCTCTGGCTGTCGCGCAGCGCCGCGGCGCTAGTCACACAGATGCGGCCCGGACACGGAACCCCGGTCGCGGTCGTCGGCTACGACGAGCCGAGCCTGATCTTCCTGCTCGGCACCGCCACCAAGCCGCTCGATGCCGCGGCCGCGGCCCGCTATCTCGCGGCAACGCCAGACAGTCTGGTGCTGGTCGAGGCGCGCGACGACGACGCTTTCCAGCATGCGCTCGCCGGATTGGGTCGCGCGGCGCGCGCGCTCGGTCATGTCGACGGGATCGATTATTCCAACGGCAAGCGCATGACGCTCACGCTCTACGCCGCGGCCGCCGGCTAAGCGAAAATTAGTGCGCGTTTTGCAGCAGCTGTGCGATGGCGCGGTTGTCGGTCGTCCAGCCGATCGCGTCGCGCCCGGTATAATCCTGCTTGTGCGGATCGGCATGCGCCGCCAGCAGCGCGCGCACCGCGTTGGTGCGGCTGTTGGAAACGGCCAGCATCAGCGGCGTAACGCCTTGGTTGTTCACGGCGTCGACCGACGCGTGCGCGTCGAGCAATAAGGTCAGGACATCGGTGTTGCCGCGCTCGGCCGCCCAATGCAGCGCCGTGTTGCCGAGCTTGTCGCGCACGCTGGTATCGGCGTCGTGCGTCAGCAGAATCCGCGCCATCATCGGATTGTCGAGAATCGCCGCGTAAATCAAGCCAGTGCGACCAAGATCGTCGCGCTCGTTCGGACTGGCACCGCCATTCAACATGCCGAGCACTTCGCGCGTCTTGTTCTGCGCCGCTATGGCGGCGACGCTATTGGAATAGCCCTGGAAACCGCCGAAGGGAATCGTCGGACCCGACATGCTTGGATTGGTATCGAGCAACGGCGTCGCGCTTTGCTGCGCGCTCGCCGCAACCGGCACAGCGGCGAGACATCCGATCACGACGAGACGAAAGTAGAAAATCCGCACGACGGCTCCCTTCGCGCCGCAGTGTGCGCCGAGCCGCAGCACCGTTCAAGCCGTCGCATGACGGCGGCCGATTCCGGACCGCGGTAACGGCATGCTAGGCTCCACGCCATGACCGCGCTCCGCCTGCCACGCTTTCCCGCCTTCACCCCAGGGACGGTTTGGCTCGTCGGCGCGGGTCCGGGCGACCCGGGCCTGCTGTCGCTCTTGGCGTTGCACGCGCTGCAAACTGCCGACGACGTGGTCTACGACGCGCTGGTCGACCGGCGCATTTTGGCGCTCGCGCGACGCGGCGCGCGGCTGCATTACGCCGGCAAGCGCGGCGGCAAGCCATCACCACGCCAGCCCGACATCTCCGCCAAGCTGGTGGAGCTGGCGCGTCAGCGGCACCGCGTCTTGCGGCTCAAGGGCGGCGACCCGTTCGTCTTCGGCCGCGGCGGCGAGGAGGCTTTGGCGCTTGAGGCGGCGCGCATCCGCTATCGTGTCGTGCCCGGGATCACGGCCGGCATCGGCGGCCTCGCCTATGCCGGCATTCCGCTGACCCATCGCGACGTCAATTCCGCCGTGACCTTCGTCACCGGCCACGCCAGTGGCGGCGAGCTGCCCGACGGTCTCGACTGGCACGCGCTCGCCACAGGCGCGCCGATCCTGGTGGTCTACATGGCACTGAAACACCTGAACGCGATCGCCAACCGGCTGATCGCTGCCGGCCGGCCGGCCGACGAGCCGGTTGCGATCATCGTCGCAGCCACAACGCCGCGACAACGCGTGATCGAGACGACCCTGGCGGCGGCGGCGCGTGCCGCCACGCGGACGCGGCTCAAGCCGCCGGCCGTGCTGATGATCGGCCGTACGCTGCGCCTCAAGCCCACGCGTTGAGTGGGCCGGCTGCGGCCGAACGCCCCTGGCGGCACGGACCGCGCATCGCTTAGACTCGCCGTCATGTCGGCGGCCAGTCGCGGTCTTCTCGTCTTCCTCGTCGTGCTCGCGGTGCTTGTCGCGGGCTTCGGCTACGAGAACGGCTGGTACGGGCGCACCGCGCCGGAAGCGGCGCCGTTGGGCGGACCGTTCTCGCTCACCGACCAGAACGGCGCGACGCGCAGCGACAGCGAATTCCGCGGCAAGCTGATGCTGATCTATTTCGGCTATACCAATTGTCCGGATGCGTGCCCCGCCGCGCTTTCCGCCATGTCGCAGGCGCTCGATCAACTCGGCACCGCCGGCGCCGCGGTCCAGCCGATCTTCATCACCGTCGATCCGGCGCGCGATACGCCGCAGCAGCTCAAGCTCTATGCCGCCAACTTCACGCCGCGGCTGATCGCGCTCACCGGTACGGCGGCGCAGCTCGACGCTGTCGAGCATGAGTTTCGCGTCTTCGCCAGCAAGGCACCGGGCGGACCGATTGACGATTATCTGCTGGATCATTCGTCGTTCATCTATCTGATGGGCCGCGACGGCAAGATCGCCAGGCTGATTCCGCCCGGCGAAAAGCCGGCCGACATGGCCGACGACATCCGCAAATACCTCTGACCCCGCATGGGCGCGATCCCTGAGCGCATCGCACTATCGAGCGGCGAACGGCCGCTCAAGATCGTGCGACGGCGCAGCGCGCGGCGATTCATCCTGCGCCTCGACGACGAGGACGACGCCGTGATTCTGACGCTGCCGCGTTACGCCTCGTTCGCTGCCGCGTTGCGCTTCCTCGACGACAATCGCAGCTGGATCGAGCAGCGCCTCGACGAGTTGCCACCGCGCGTCGCCTTCGCTGACGGCGTCGAGATCCCGATCCTCGGCGTGCCGCACGTCATTTGCCATCGTGCCGAGAGCCGCGGACGCGGCGCCGCATGGCTCGAGCCCGGCGTGCTCTGCGTCGCCGGCGATCTCAGGCATCTGGCGCGCCGTGTCACCGATTTTCTGCGCGAGCTGGCGCAACACGAGCTCGGGCTACGGGCGCGTGCAATGGCGGCGTCGATCGGTCGTCACGTACTGCGGATTTCCATGCGCGACACCAGGACGCGCTGGGGCAGCTGCGGCCACGACGGCGCGCTGTGCTTCTCCTGGCGGCTGATCTTAGCGCCGCCCGCGGTCGTCGATTACGTGGTCGCGCACGAGATCGCGCATCTGAAGCACATGAACCACGGCGCGCGATTTTGGCGTGCGGTCGAGGAGCTAGCGCCCGAATCGGGCGCGCAGCGGTCATGGTTGCGTCGGAACCGCGCCCGGCTGTTGCGTTTCGGCTAGCCGCATCAGGTAAAGCAGCAGCAACAGCGCCGGCACACATGCGACCGTTGCGACCAGGAAGAACGGCTGCCAGCCCAGATGGTCGGCGAGGTATCCGCCGACCGCCGCCAGCACCGTGCGGCCGGTGGCGGCGAGTGCCGACAGCAGTGCGTATTGCGTCGCCGTGAAAGCCGGATGGCAGAGCCGCGACAGGTAGGCGACGAACGCCGCCGACGCCATGCCGCCCGTGACGTTTTCGGTGGCGATCGTAAGCGCCAGCACCGTCGGATCGGGCCCCGCCCAAAGCTGCACGATGTACATGAGATTCGACAGCGCCTGGAACGCGCCGCAAATCAACAGCGCCGGCAGCAAGCCCAGGCGATAGACAGCGGCGCCGCCTAAGAACACGCCGGCGATGCTAGCGGCAGTGCCGAAGATCTTCGCGACGTTGGCGATGTCGACCAGGCTGAACCCGAGCGTGACGTAGAACGGGCTCGACATGATGCCGGCAAGGGCGTCGCCGAACTTGTAGAGCACGACGAAGATCAGGATGAGAAGCCAGCCGCGCCGGCTGGCGAATTCGGCGAACGGCGCGACCACCGTCTGGGCAAGCCAAGAGCCGGACGCCGGCGGCGCGACCAGGCGCGGCTCGCGCGTCATCAGCACGGTGACGACGCCCACCAGCATCAAGGCCGCCATGCCGACGTAAGACCAGAACCAGCCGAAATAGGCCGCGAGATAGAGCGCGCCGGCACCCGACGCGATCATGCCGAAGCGGTAACCGACTTGCGTTGCGGCGGCGCCGGCGCCCTGCTCGCGTTCGTCGAGCAGCTCGACGCGATAGGCGTCGATGACGATGTCCTGACTGGCGGAGAGAAAGGCGACGATCGCAGCGACGACGGCGATCGACCACGGATCGGCGGCCGGATCGCGGCCGGCCATGACGAGCAGCGCCGCCGCCAGCGCCAGCTGCACCGTCACCGCCCAACCACGCCGCCGGCCGAGCCGGCCGATCAGCGGCAGGCGGACGCGATCCATCGCCGGCGCCCAAAGGAATTTGAGGTTGTAGGCGAGGCCGACCTCGGCGAAGAGGCCTATTGCCGTGAGCGATACACCCGCGGTCTTGAGCCAGATCGCCAGCGTCGAAGCGGTCAGCGCCAGCGGCAGGCCGCTCGAAAAGCCCATGAGCAGGATCGCCAGCATGCGGCGATCGCCATAAACCCGAAGGGAGGCGAGCCAGGACCGCATGGACGACGATTCCGGCTCGGCCGCGTCAGGGCTTCTTTTTCTCGACGTCGGCGGCAACCTGCATGCGGATGATCTTGTCCGGATTGTCCACCATGCCGCTTTGCGGATCGCCCTTCTTGATGGCGTCGATGTATTCCATGCCCGACACGACCTGGCCGAAGATCGTGTATTTGCCGTCGAGGAACGACGCGGGCGCGAAGCAGATGAAGAACTGGCTGTCGGCGCTATCGGGATCGGCAGCGCGCGCCATGCCGACAGTGCCGCGGACGAAATGCGCCTGACTGAATTCCGCCTTGAGCTTCTGGCCGGAGCCGCCGGTGCCGGTGCCGGTCGGATCGCCGGTCTGCGCCATGAAGCCGGCGATCACGCGATGGAAGACGATGCCGTCGTAAAAGCCTTTGCGCGTCAGCTCCTTGATGCGCGCCACGGTCTTGGGCGCGAGATCAGGTCGCAATTCGATGACGACGCGCCCCTTCGGCACATCGAGGTAAAGCGTGTTCTCGAGATCGGCAGCGCTCACGGGACCTCCGCTGGTCAAAATGAAGGCGGTGGCGAGCGCGGCCAGGATAAAGGACTTCATTGTGTCGCGTTCCGCCGGTTGAAGACGCGCGACCTTAGCCCAGGCGACCGCGCTTGGGAACCGTCAGAACCACACCATACAGGTCATGATGCGGTCGACGGTTTCGCCGTCGTTACCCAGCGGCAGCGCCAGCACTTCGCAGTGGAGGCAAACGTTGTCGGTCATGACGCGATCGCGGAATTCGACCACCGGCCGGCGCTGTTCGACGACGGCGATATAATGTGCGCGCACCAGCTTGCGGTAATGCACGTCGGCGATCGCATCGACATCCTTGCCGGTGAGGTCGAAGCCGACGCGCCCGGCGATGTTGCTGGCGTGGATGCGAAACCGGAACCGCAGCGGATCGCGCTGCACGTCGATGAGCGACAGATAACCGAGCACGTATTTGAGATCGACCGGATCGAAATCGGCGCGCGCCGGCATCTGACGGCCGCGGCGGCGGCTTTCCCAATCTTGATGAAGCCGCTGCAACAGCGGCGACCTGATGCTCAATTCGGGTTCGTTCGTCGTCATGCGAACGTCATATGACAGCGCGATTAATCCGGTCTTACGTCCGCCGACAGGCCTCGATCAACCGGTTTCGGCCTCGGCCTTGCGGCCTTCGCGCTTGCGCTCGTGCGGATCGAGGAACCGCTTGCGCAGGCGGATTGATTTGGGCGTGACCTCGACCAGCTCGTCGTCCGCGATATAGGCGATCGCCTGCTCGAGGCCCATCAAGATGGGCGGCGTCAGCCGCACCGCCTCGTCCTTGGATGTCGTGCGGATGTTGGTGAGTTGCTTGCCCTTCAGCGGGTTGACGTCGAGATCGGTGCCGCGCGTGTGCGCGCCGACGATCATGCCGGGATAAACCGCATCGCCCGGCGTGATGAACATCGGCCCGCGCTCTTCCAGGTTCCACAACGCATAGGCGACGGCTGCGCCGGCGCCGTTCGAGATCATGACGCCGTTGCGCCGACCCTCGATCGCGCCTTTCCAGGGTTCGTAGGCGGCGAAGATGCGGCTCAAGATGCCGGTGCCACGCGTGTCGGTGAGGAATTCGCCCTGATAACCGATGAGGCCCCGCGTTGGCACGCGGAAGACGAGGCGCAGCTTGCCGCCGCCCGACGGCCGCATGTCCTGCATCTCGCCTTTACGCTGGCTAAGCTTTTCGACGACGATGCCGGCGAAATCCTCGTCGACGTCGACCTGGACCTCTTCGATGGGCTCGAGGCGCTGGCCGTTCTCGGTTTTGATCAGCACCTTGGGCCGGGAGATCGAGAGCTCGAAGCCTTCGCGCCGCATGGTTTCGATGAGCACGCCGAGCTGCAATTCGCCGCGGCCCGAGACCTCGACCGAATCCTTCTCGTCGCTTTCCTTGATGCGGATGGCGACGTTGCCTTGAGCCTCGCGCCGCAGCCGCTCGACAATGAGCCGCGACGTCAGCTTCGTACCTTCGTGGCCGGCGAGCGGGCTGTCGTTGACCGAGAAGGTCATCGACAGCGTCGGGGGATCGACCGGCATCGCCGGCAGCGCCGCTTCCACCTCGGGCGCGCAGATCGTGTCGGCAACCGAGGCGTGCTCCAGTCCGGCGATGGCGATGATGTCGCCGGCGTCGGCGGCATCGATCGGCCTCCGCTCCAGACCGCGAAACGCCAGCAGCTTGGTCAAGCGGCCTTCTTCCAGCACGCGTCCGTCGCCGCTCAGCGCTTTGAGCGGCATGTTGACCCTGGCGCGACCCTGATGGACGCGGCCGGTGAGGATGCGGCCGAGATAGGGATCGTATTCGAGCGTCGTCGTCAGCATGGCAAACGGCAGGTCCGGTTCGGCGCGCGGCGGGCGAACGTGGCGCAGAATCAGATCGAAGAGCGGCGTCAGGTCACGGCGCTCGTCGTCGAGGTCGGCGGCGGCCCAGCCGGCGCGACCCGAGGCGTAAAGCGTCGGAAAATCGAGTTGCTCGTCGGTCGCCTCGAGCGCGGCGAACAGATCGAAGACTTCGTTGTGCACCTGATGCGGCCGCGCATCCGGCCGGTCGACCTTGTTGATCACCACGATCGGATTGAGGCCTTGGCGCAAAGCCTTGCCGACGACGAACTTGGTTTGCGGCATCGGGCCTTCGGCGGCATCGACCAAAACCAGCACGCCGTCGACCATCGACAGAATGCGCTCGACCTCACCGCCGAAATCGGCGTGGCCGGGCGTGTCGACGATGTTGACCCGGACACCGCGCCAATCGACCGACGTGCACTTGGCGAGGATGGTGATGCCACGCTCACGTTCGAGATCGTTCGAATCGAGCGCGCGTTCGGCGACCTGCTGGTTGGCGCGGAACGTGCCGCTTTGGCGCAGCAACTGGTCGACCAGCGTGGTCTTGCCGTGGTCGACGTGGGCGATGATGGCGATGTTGCGGATATCCATGAACTCACACTTTGGCGCGAAATGCGCCGTCAAATAAGGGCGGCGTCGGTGGCGAGACGCCGCAGGGAGGTTTCCGGACGCGCGCCGACATGGGCGATGATCTCGGCCGCGCACAGGCTGCCGAGCTTGCCACAAGTCGCGAGATCGCGGCCGTGCGTCAAACCATAGAGGAAACCGGCGGCATAGAGATCGCCAGCACCGGTGGTGTCAATCACACGCGCGACCGGCGCCGGTGCGATGTGCAGCATGCCCGTTTTGGTGACGACGTTCGAGCCGCGCTCGCTGCGCGTCAGCACAGCGATATCGCAATGGCCGCGCACCGCTTCGGCGGCGAGTTCGAAATGTTCGGTCTCATACAGCGAGCAAATTTCCCGCTCGTTGGCGAATAGCACGTCGATGTGCGCCGTGACCAGGTCGCGGAATTCGGCGCGATGACGATCGACGCAGAACGGATCCGACAGCGATAACGCCACCTGACGGCCGGCCTTGTGCGCGACCGAAGCCGCCTTGCGGAACGCCTCCATGGCGCCGGGCGGATCGAAAAGGTAGCCCTCAAGATAGGTCACCGACGCCGAAGCGACCAGCGGCTCGTCGATGTCTTCGGGTCCGAGATCGACGCACGCGCCCAGGAACGTGCACATGGTGCGCTGCGCGTCGGGCGTTACCAAGATGAGGCAGCGCGCCGTTGGTGACCCCGACGTCGCCGGCTTGGTGTCGAAGCGCACGCCCAGCGTCTTGAGATCGTGCGCGAACACCGTGCCGAGCGCGTCGTCGCGCACCTTGCCGATATAAGCCCCGCGACCGCCCAGTGACGCGATGCCGGCGATGGTGTTGGCGGCCGAGCCGCCCGATTTTTCGACCCCCGGCGGCATCGCGGCATAGATCGCCTCGGCGCGTGTCGTATCGACCAGCGCCATCGTGCCTTTGCTCAGCTCCAGGCGCTGCACCAGCGCCTCGTCGGTGCGAGCAAGAACATCGACAATGGCGTTGCCAATGCCGACGACATCATACGAGGGGGCGGCCATACGGGATCCGGTCTGGGTGCGAGGCGATAGCGGCGCGGGAAGCCGGCGCGCGCGGAGTATAAGGACCATGCCGTCGCCCGCAAGCCTAGGGCGCAAAACGTCGCGTCACCGGCGGAAAATCGGCAATTTGCGCTTTATTTCACAGCCTCAAACCGGTTATCTTGAGCCTTGAAAGGCTTGGCTTTTCGCGCCGCCGGAGAGCGGTGGTTTCGGGGGAGGCTCGCGCATTTCGCGGTTTTCTACGGCCTGCCGGTAGGCAGGCACCGCGCTGCGCTATGGCGATTTTTTCCTCGCGCTGCCGTTCCGGCCGCGGATTGCCGCGACAGACGCGACCCATGGTGGGCATCGACAAGATTCGGCAACCGGTTGGCATGCGGCGCGGCAGCGTTGCGGTGCTCGCCGGCGGCTTGTTGCTCGCGGCGTGTAGCGGCCATCCGAACGCCTCATCGCCGCAAGCCACAGCAACACCGACCGTTTCACCGACGCCGACCGCGATGGGCCGTCTGCCCGCACTCGGCGCTCTCAACGGCCTGGCGCCGGCGCAAGTGGCGGCGCTGATCGGCGATCCCGATTTGCGCCGGGTCGATCCGCCCGCGGAAGTCTGGCAATACCGCAACGCCGATTGTGTGCTCGAACTCTACTTTTACGACAGCGGCGCCGACAGCCGCATGGTTTATGCAGAGACCCGCAGCCGGGTGCCGCAACACACGCCGGATGCGATGACCTGTTCCCAAGGGTTCGGGTCGCTGACGCCGCCAACCCGCCAGACCAAACTTTAGGTCATAGCAGCCCCGGCGATTTGCCGGCTGTGGCTAGCATCGTTTGGCCATAATCTAGAAATATTCTAATTTATGTCGCGAACCCGCAACGAGGAGCCCGCGCCATGTACGGCACGAAGAACGATATCAAGTCGAACACCAAAAAGGTCTCGATCGAAATCTTGAACGCGCGCCTGGCCGATGCGATCGACCTCGCGCTGCTGACCAAGCAAGCCCATTGGAATATCAAAGGCCCGCATTTCATCGCGCTGCACGAAATGATCGATCAGTTCCGTACCGAGATCGACGGCCACGTCGATACGCTCGCTGAGCGTGTCGTCCAGCTCGGCGGCACCGCTCTCGGCACCAGCCAAGTCGTCGCCAAGGCGACGACGCTCGCCGCTTATCCGGTCGACATCCACAAATCGAAGGACCATCTGGCGGCGCTGATCGAGCGCTACGGCAAAACAGCAAACTTGGTGCGCGCCGCGATCGACCAGACCGACGAGGCCGGCGACGCCGACACCGCCGACATTTTCACCGCCTATTCGCGCGCGCTCGACAAGGCGCTGTGGTTCCTCGAAGCCCACGTCCAGGAGAGCGCGTAGGCGCGAAACCGTTCAGCGCCGTTTGCACGCCGCGAGCCGCGCGTCAATCGCGTCCCAGACCCGGGTTTCGAGCCGGACGTTGTCGAGGCGGTTGATCTCCTGGATGCCCGTCGGTGACGTGACGTTTATTTCGGTCAGGTAGTCGCCGATCACGTCGATGCCGACGAACACCAGGCCCTGGGCTCGGAGCGTCGGACCGATGGAAGCACAGATTTCACGGTCGCGCGCGCTCAGCGCCGTTTTCTTGGCTTGGCCGCCGGCATGCAGGTTGGCGCGCGCCTCGCCCGCCTTGGGCACGCGCAACACCGCGCCGACCGGCTCGCCGTCAACCAGGATGACGCGCTTGTCGCCCTGGCGGATCTCGGGCAGGTAGCGCTGGACGATGACCGGCTCGCGGGAAAGCCGGGTGAACATCTCGAGCAGCGCACCGAGATTGTCGTCGTCGGGCTTGAGATGGAAAACGCCGGCGCCGCCGTTACCGAAGATCGGCTTCAGGATGATGTCGCCGTGGCGGCGGCGGAAATCGGCGATCGCCTCCGGGTCGCTACCGATCAGCGTCGGCGGCATCAGGCCTACGAAATGCGTGGCGAAGAGCTTTTCCGGCGCGTTGCGCACGGCTGCCGGATCGTTGACGATCAGCACCTTCCGGCTGACATGCTCGAGCAGGTGCGTCGCCGTGATATAGGCCATGTCGAACGGCGGGTCCTGGCGCATCAACACGACATCGACGCCAGCCAGGTCGAGCGACCGCGGCGCGCCCAGTTCGAAATGCGGCGCCTCGCGCCGCACGCTCAACGGCCGCGCACGCGCCGTGAGCGTGCCGTCGGTCAGTGCCAAGTCGCGCGGCAGATAGTGGAACAGCGCGTGGCCGCGCGCCTGGGCCTCGAGCGCCAGGACGAAGGTCGAATCCGACGCGACGTTGATGGTCTCCATCGGATCCATCTGAATCGCGACCTGGAGGGCCATCGCGCCGATCCTAGTGAAGAGGCGTCACGGCGATGTCGCCGCGCGGCGTCGGCGCGTTGGGCGGCGTGTCCGCGGGACCGGGCGGCGGCGGCGGCACCGGCGACGCGGCAACCGGCGTCGGCGGTGCGGCGGCGGGCGGCGAGGCGGGCGGCGGTGGTGCGCTTTCGCTGCTGGCGCCCGGTGCCGGGGCGGCATTACCGGAGGCGCCGGCCGTGGCCGCCGGCGCGTTGGAATCGATCCGGATATAGGTGATCACGTGCCGGACGCCGCTCATGGCGCGGGCGCGGTCGATGACGCGCTGCTCCTCCGCCTCGCTGTGCGCCGAGCCGATGATATAGACGACGCGATTTTCGGTGGTGATTATGTAGTTGTTCGAGCGCACGTCGGAATCAGCCAACAGTTGTGCCTTGAGCTTCTGCGTCGTCACCGCGTCATGCGCGTCGCTCATGAAGCCCGAGCCTTGGCCGACGGTAATCTCGTCGTAGACCTCTTTCACGTTCTTGGCCTGCCACGCGCGCTTGATCGCCTCGTCGCGCCACGCGTCGGTCGGTACGTTGCCGGTCACCAGCATGCGGCCGTCGTAGGTGTGGCAGTTGAGATCGTCGTTCAGTTGCGTATTGAACTGCGCCCAAAGCTGGATCGCCTGGGTGCAGGTGACGATGTCGTCGGCATTCTGCCGCAACGAGCGATCCTCGGTGGCGACATAGCCGATGCCGGTGCCGGTGCCGGCGGCGGCGACGGCGAGGCAGCCCGACAGCAAGACCGGCAGGCCGAACGGAACCAGCATGCGAATGCGTGAACGCGACACGGGCAACTCCTTCAACAAACCGTGGGCCGAACTATCGAGGCAAGCGCCGCCTCGGGCAAGCCCCTTGGCCGCAGTCGCTATTCACCAGTGCGCCAGGCGTCGCGCACATGGCGCGGCCAGCGGCCCGGCGCCACCAACATGACATCGAAGCGCAATGCGGCGTCGGCAAGATCGGGGCGGCTTTGCAGGAAATGCTCGAGCGCGCGGGCGATGCGACTGCGCTGCTTCCACAGCACGGCCTCGGCCGCGCGCGCGTCGTCGGCGCGCGCCTTGACCTCGATTGCGGCGACGGTGCGGCCGCGGCACGCGATCAGGTCGATCTCGCCCACCGGCGCGCGATAGCGCTGCGCCAGGATGCGGTAGCCCCGGAGCCGCAACGCCCAAAGACAAAGACGCTCGGCCCCGAGACCGCGCCGATGCGCCGCCCGACCGCGGCGCGTGCGTTGGTTCATCGGCCGCCCTTGAGCGCCAACGCCCGGGCGTAGACCTGGCGGCGGCGCGCGCCGGTGGCGGCCACGACGTCCTCGACCGCTTCACGCAGGCTCTTGTGCGCGAGCGCGGCGCCCAGAGCGCGATCGAGGTCGGATTCGCTGGCTGCCGTCGGCGCCGGCGGACCGACGACCAGCACCAGCTCGCCTTTGGGCGGACCGGCGTTCCGGTAATGCGCTGCCAGCGCGGCGAGATCGTCGCGCCGTATCTCTTCGTGCAACTTGGTCAGCTCGCGCGCCACCGCTGCCGGGCGCGGCCCGAGGACCGCGGCCATATCCGTCAGACTTTCGGCGAGACGTGGCGCGCTTTCGAAGAAAACCAGCGTCGCGGCAATATCCTTGATTTCGTCGAGCGCGCGCCGGCGGCCTGCCGCCTTGGGCGGCAGAAAGCCCGCGAACAGGAACCGATCGGGTGGCAAGCCAGAGCCGAGCAAGGCCGCCAGCGTCGCCGATGCGCCGGGCACGACGGTGACGGCAATGCCGTCTGCCAACGCGGCGCGGACAAGCTTGTAGCCCGGATCGGACACCAGCGGCGTGCCGGCATCCGACACCAACGCCAGGACGGCGCCGGTCTTGAGCCGCGCCAGGACCGCCGGCCGCACGCGTTCGGCGTTGTGATCGTGATAAGGTTGTGTCGAGGCGGCGATGCCGTAACGCGCCAACAGCTTGGCGGTCACCCGCGTATCCTCGCACAGCACGGCGTCCGCGACGCGCAGCACGTCGAGCGCGCGTAACGTGACATCGGCCAGGTTGCCGATCGGCGTCGCGACGAGATAAAGGCCGGGAGCAAGTTTACTTGCCGCTTCCGCCTCTGTACCCTCGGCGCCCCGCGCTGCGTTGCCAAGGGAGAACGCGCTTGCCGGTCCGGTTTTCGTTCCGCGTGCTGCGCGGCTCAGCGCCGACGCGCCGGCCGCGCCTTTGGATCGCGGCATGGCTGGCCCTTTCCGCGTTCGCGTTGGTGTCGTGCTCCGCCCTCAGCACCATAACGGGCGGCTCGACGCAGCCGCAAGCACCCGCGCCGACCCAGGCCGCACCAACCCAGGCCGCGCCGCTGCCGACGCAGCCTGCACAACCGACAGCGCCGACGCCAGCCGCGGAGGCGCCCGCACCCCCCGCGCCGTCGGGACCGCCACGCGTCGCGTTGTTGCTGCCGTTGTCGGGACCGAGTGCGGCGTTCGGCGCCGCCATGCTCGACGCGGCGCAGATGGCGCTGTTCGACCAGCCCGACAGCGGCATCGCACTGTTGCCGCGCGACACCGCCGGCACGGCTGACGGCGCCGCGGCCGCCGCACGCGACGCCATCCAGCAAGGCGCGCGCATCATCGTCGGTCCGCTGCTCGCCGCCGAGGTCGAGGCGGTGAAGCCGATTGCGGCAGCGGCCAACGTGCCGGTGCTGGCGTTCTCGAATTCGATGACGGTCGCGGGCGGCGGCGTCTTCCTGCTCGGCTTCCAGCTGCAGCAGGAGATCGCGCGCGTCGTGCAATACGCAATCAGCAAAGGCCACACGCGGTTCGCCGTGCTGGCGCCGAATTCGCCGTACGGCAATCTGGCGATCGACGCACTCAAGCAAGCCGTCGGCACCGGCGGCAACGCCAGCGTCGTGCGCGTCGCCACCTACGATCCGGATACGACCGACCTGGCGCCGATCGTGCAGAGTTTCGCCCAGAACAGCGATTTCGACGCCGTGCTGCTGCCCGAAGGCGGCACGCGATTGAAGCTGCTGGCGCCGCTTTTGCCGTATTACGGAGTCGACCCCGATACCGTCAAATATCTCGGCACCGGGTTGTGGGACGAGCCGGGCCTCGGCGTCGAGCCGGCGTTGGCCGGCGGCTGGTACGCAGCGCCGGCGCAGGCGGCACGCGCCGATTTCGCCAGCCGCTACCACACGCTCTACAACCGCACCCCGCCGCGGCTCGCGACCTTGCCGTACGACGCGGTGTCGCTGGTGGTGACGCTGGTGCATAACGGCGGCGATCTGTCGACTGCGGCGCTCACCAATCCCAACGGCTTTGCCGGCGTCGACGGCCTCTTCCGGCTGCAACCGAACGGCATCGCACAGCGCGGCCTTGCCGTGCTGCAAGTCGAGCGCGGCGAACCGTCGGTGGTCGATCCGGCGCCGACCGATTTCCGCAGTTTAGGCGAGTAGCTTTCCGAGGACGGCGTTGAGACGTTGGCGGCCGGCGGCTGTCGCGCACAGCGCATGCTCGTCCAAATCGACGAAGCCACCGTCGATCAGCGGCGGCAGGCGATCGCCGAAAGCGTCTTCGAAGCCCATGCCCGTCGCGGCGAAGAACCGGTCGCGGGCGACGCCTTCGGCCAGTCGAAGACCCATCATCACCAGTTCACCACGGCGTTCGTCCGGCGTCAGCCGGACGAATTCCTCGGTGCCGTGGCCGCGCGCCTCGACCGCGGCGAGCCAAGTTTCGGGCGCTTTCATCTGACGCGTCGCAAAGCGCGCCGGTCCGCTGGTGAGGCGGCCATGCGCGCCGGGACCAACGCCGAGATAATCCTGGCCGCGCCAATAGGCGAGATTATGGCGGCACTCCTGGCCGGGCCGCGCGTGGTTCGAGATCTCGTACGCCGGCAGGCCGGCGGCTTGGAGCGTTGCTTGCGTCGCCTCATAGAGCGCACCGGCGGTGTCTTCCTCGGGCAACGCGAAATCGCCGCGCGCGAACGACGTGGCAAAGGCGGTGCCGGCTTCGATCGTGAGCTGGTAGACCGACAGATGATCGCCGGCGAACGCCAACGCGGCCGCGAGTTCGTTCGCCCAGGATTCCGGCGTCTGGCCCGGGCGGGCATAGATGAGATCGAAGGAAAAGCGCGGAAAGGTCGCACGCGCGAGTTCGACGGCGGCACGCGCCTCGCGCACGTCGTGGCCGCGGCCGAGAAACCGCAACGCATCGGCGTCGAGCGCCTGAACGCCGAGCGAGACGCGGCCGACGCCGGCATCGCGCAACGCGCGGAAACGGGCCGCCTCGACCGAGGTCGGATTGGCTTCGAGGGTGATCTCACAATCGACGGCCATCGTCCAATGCCGGCCGATTGCGTCGAGAATCGCCGCGACGGTCGCAGGATCCATCAGCGATGGCGTGCCGCCGCCAAAGAAGATGCTGGTGATCGTGGCGCCTTCGGTCTGTTCGGCCCACCACGCGAGTTCGGCCAACAGCGCCTGGCGCCACCGCGCCTCGTCGATGCGTTCGCGCACGTGGCTATTGAAGTCGCAATAGGGGCATTTCGACTTGCAGAACGGCCAATGGACATAGACCGCGAGCGGACTCATGCCGCGGCTCCGAAGCAGGCCGCGACCAGCTTGGCGAAGGCGCGGGCGCGATGGCTGATCGCGTGTTTGGCGGCGGGCGTCATCTCGCCGAAGGTCTGGTGGCCGCCCTCGGGCACGAAGACCGGGTCGTAGCCGAACCCGTGCGTGCCGCGCGGCGGAAAGACGAGCGTGCCGTGGACCTCGCCGCGGAAGATCTCGACCGCGCCGTCCGGCCACGCCAGCGCGAGCACAGCGACGAACGCCGCGCGCCGGTTGGGCTTGCCGGCAAGCTCACGCTCGATGCGTTGCATTGCCGCGGTAAAGTCTTTTTGCGGTCCGGCCCAGCGCGCCGAATAGATTCCCGGCGCGCCGCCGAGCGCAGCGACCACGAGGCCCGAATCGTCGGCCAGCGCCGGCAAGCCGCTAGCGTTCGCGGCGGCCACCGCCTTGAGCTGTGCATTCGCTTCGAAGGTTGTGCCGGTTTCCTCAGGCTCCGGCAGGCTGAGCGCGGCAGCACCGACGGCTTCGACGCCATAGGGCCGCAGCAACTCGGCGATCTCGACCAATTTGCCCGGATTATGCGTCGCGATCGCCAGGCGTCCCCCGGTGATGCGCCGCGTTTCAGCCAACGCCGACCGCCACGCGCTGGAGCTTGGCGAGCTCGGCGATGCCCTGACGCGCCAGCGCCAGCATCTCGCCGAAGCGCGCCTCGGCGAAGTGGCCCTTTTCCGCCGTCGCCTGGATCTCGACGATGCCGCCGGTGCCGGTGATGACGAAATTGGCGTCGGCGTCGGCGTTCGAATCCTCGGCATAGTCGAGATCGAGCACCGGCTCGCCGGCGACGATCCCGCAGCTGACCGCGGCGACCGAATCGCCGAGCGGAAACGCCGTCAGCGCCGCCTGCGCCATCGGGCTCTTGAGCGCGAGATAGAGCGCGACGTAACTGCCGGTGATCGCGGCGGTGCGCGTGCCGCCGTCGGCCTGAAGCACGTCGCAATCGATGCGGATCTGACGTTCGCCGAGCGCGTTGAGATTGGCGATGGCGCGCAATGAACGGCCGATCAGGCGCTGGATCTCGTGCGTACGGCCGGTTTGGCGGCCGCGCGCCGCCTCGCGCTCGGTGCGGGTGTGGGTCGAGCGCGGCAGCATGCCGTATTCGGCGGTGATCCAGCCGCGGCCGGTATTGCGCAGGAACGGCGGCACCTTCTCTTCGACGGTAGCGCAGCACAGGACGCGCGTGTCGCCGAACGACGCCAGGCACGAGCCTTCGGCGTATTTGGCGACGTTCGGCTCGAGGCGCACCAGACGCAAGTCGTTCGGAGCGCGGCCAGAGGGGCGCGGCATGCTCGGTCCCTTTCACGGAGTGGCGGCAGGCAAGCTAATCCGCGGCGCCGCGCAGGACAAGCGCTTGGGTTGACCCCAATGCCGGACCTCCCTAGATAATGCGCGCCGTGCCCGACACTGGAACCAGCAAGCCCGCCTCGGTCAAATTGGCCACCGCGGACAGTTTCGCGATCGGCGAGCTCAATGAGCGCTCGCGGGAAATCTTCCGCATGATCGTCGACGCCTACGTCGAGACCGGCGAGCCGGTGGGCTCGCGCACGCTCGCGCGGCGCAGCGCCCTCGACCTGTCGCCGGCGACGATCCGCAACGTCATGGCCGACCTCGAAGAGCAGGGCCTGCTCTTTGCCCCCCATACGTCCGCCGGACGGCTGCCGACCGAGGCGGGACTGCGTCTCTTCGTCAACGGCCTGTTGGAGCTTGGCGGAATATCCGAGGACGAGCGGCGCAACATCGAAGCGCAATGCGCCGCCGCCGGTAAAAGCCTGCCGCAGGCGCTCGAGCAGGCGACGTCGATGCTCGCCGGCCTGTCGCGTTGCGCCGGCCTGGTCATCGCGCCCAAGACCGAGCGCGCGCTGAAGCACGTCGAATTCGTGCCGCTGGCGCCGGGCCGGGCGTTGGTCGTGCTGGTGACCGAGGACGGATTGGTCGAGAACCGCATCATCGACACGCCGACCGGCACGTTGCCGTCGTCGATGACGGCGGCGAGCAATTATCTCAACGCGCGCATGGTGGGCCGCACGCTCGACGAATCGCAGGCCGCGATCCTCGCCGAGATCGCCCAGCGCAAGGACGAGATCGACGAACTGACGGCGAAGCTGATCGCGGCCGGGCTGGCGTCATGGTCGGGCAGTCCGGCCGAAAGCGCGCTCATCGTCAAAGGCCAGTCGAAGCTGCTCGAAGACGTGACGGCGCTCGCCGATCTCGAACGGTTGCGCGCGCTGTTCGAGATGCTGGAAACAAAAGAGGCGATGGTGCGTCTGCTCGACGCAACCCGCATCGGCGAAGGCGTGCAGATCTATATCGGCGCGGCGACGCCGCTTTTCGGCGTCACCGGCTGCTCGATGATCGTCGCGCCGTACACCAATTCGCGCGAGCAGATGGTAGGAGCGATCGGCGTCATCGGACCGACGCGGCTCAATTATGCGCGTATCATTCCGATGGTCGATTACACCGCCAAGGTGATCGGCCGACTCATGGGTTGAAGGATATGAACGGCGAAGACGCATTCGACAAACCGGCCGATGCGCAGCCCGAAGCTGCGCCCGAAGCGGCCACACCCGCAGCCAACGCAACGGTCACCCGGCTCGAAGCCGAGCTTGCGGAGAGCAAGGACCGTCTGCTCCGCGCGTTGGCCGAGACGGAGAACCAGCGCCAGCGGCATCAGCGCGACCGCCAGGAGGCGCAGCGTTATGCCGCGTTCGAATTCGCGCGCGAGCTTTTGAACGTCGCGGACAACCTGCGGCGCGCCATCGACGCCGTGCCCGCGGCGGATTCGACAGCGCGCGGCGTCGTCGAGGGCGTCGCTGCGACCGAACGCGAGCTGCTCGCGATCTTCGAGCGCCACGGCGTCAAACGCGTCGAACCCAAGCTGGGCGAGCGTTTCGACCACAATGTGCACGAGGCGATGTTCGAGGTGCCGGGCGCGCCGCAGCCGCCGGGCACGATCGCCCAGGTGCTGCAACCGGGCTATGTCATGCACGACCGGCTGCTGCGGGCGGCTTTGGTCGGCATTTCCAAGGCGGCCACCAGCGCGGCGACGTCGGAACGCGATACCTGAAAATAGGCGGGAAAGCGCGCGCCTAGCGCGCGGTCGATTCCGGCAGCGACGCGGTTTGCGGCGCGCGCATGGCGGCCACGAGCTTCGGATCGAGCTTCGTCGCCTTGGCGAGATCGGCGACGGCGGCCTGGTGGTTGCCGAGCTGCTCGAGTGCAAACGCGCGACCGAGATAGGCCGAGGCGTATTTCGGCGCCAGCACGATGGCACGGTCGAAATCGGCGAGCGCGGCGGCGTAATCGCCGAGCAGGCCATAGGTCACGCCGCGATTGCGGTAGGGAAACGGATCGCTCGGCACGAGAATGATGGCGTTGTCGTAGTCGGCCTTGGCTTCGTCGAACCGGTTCAGGGCGCGCAGCGCATTGCCGCGATTGTTATAGGCGATGGCGACGTTGTTGAGGCTTTCGCCGTCGTTGGCGATCACTTGAGAACAGCCTTCGACGATGACCTCGGACGGAACGCCGCCGGTGCCGTTGCACAACTGTTCCCAATCGTGCAGCTGCGCCTTGGCCGAGCCGGGCACGAACAACAACGCCGTGATCGCGACCGCTGCCGGCATCGCGAGGCGCGCCAGCGCACGCCGGCGCTCGATCAATAAAATGGCCGGAACGGCGATGAGCAGCAGCGCGAGGCCGCTGGGCTCGGGCACGGGTGTCGGCGAGCCGCTGGGATCACTGACGGGGCCGCCGCCGGGACTGCCACCGGGACCGCCACCAGCGGTCGTGCCAGGACTGCCCGGATCGCTGCCGCCGGGATTGCTCGTGCCGGGATCGGTCGGCGTGGTGCCACCGCTACCGCCCGGCGTGCTGTTGCCGGTGAGACCAAAGGAATTGGGAATGAACATCGGGACGCCGTCGAACGGCGTCGGCCCGTCGCCGGCCGTGCTGCGGTCGTCGTTGCCGGCGTGGAATCCGTCGAACGCCAACTCGACGGCGTAATTGAAATCTGTGCCCGATCCGTGCATGCCGGCATCGGCGGCGATCACGTTATGGACGATAGCGCGGCCGTCGCCGCCCCAGGTGCCGAGCGAGAAATACGGATTGTGATCGAGACCGCCGTTCGTCATCGAACGGCCCGCGGAATCGCGAAGGAGCGCCTGGAAATCGCCCATGCCATGCATCGGCTGACTGTTGGTGCCGGGCGACGCGCCGGCATTGTCGCCGTCGTCGCCCGGCCACACGCGAGCGATCGACGCCGCGTCCACCGACATGTCGCCCAACGGATCGAGCGTGATGCCTGCGCCGTGCGTCTCCATCGCCTCGAAGCCGTTGATCGGGAGAGCGCCGTCGACCGGCGCGGCGTGAGCGGGCGCGGCAAGCGCTACGGCGACGCTCGCAGTGAAAGCGGCAAGGAGCTGGGCGCGGGTCATGCGCCCAAAACTCTATGGACCTCGAATTAAATCCTTCTTTATTTCGAATAAAGCTTGAGTCGAATACGATCGAAATGTCGACATTCTTGACATCGAAACCCGCAGATCGCCGTCACGCGATATCCGCAACACGCGGACCGCCGCTTAAATCAGACGGACGCACCGAATAATTGCAAACGGCGAGGACGCTGCAACGGTTCAAACCGCCGATCGCTCGTATTGAGCTCGCATTGAACAGTCGTGCCACGCTGGCGAGCCACCCTGGTCGAATTTGCCCGTCGACAGTCGCGCGCGGTATCGCCGTCGTACGACGCAGCGGCATCGCGTGATCGATGGCCTCGCGTTCGATGCAGTCACCGACCCGGTAGCGACGGGTTCGGATACCAGCGACCCGGCTGTTTTCGGCCGGCCACCTCTTGAGCCCGATGGCCGGGTTACCCATGTATGAGGCCGGAATCGGCCAGGGGCAGGCCAGGCGGACGTTGCAGCAACGTCCGTCGGTCCATATATATCCCCTCGGCTTTCGGGACGATCCCCTTTAGAACCGGGGGTTCGAGCGGCGCTTCGGGCCGCGCGAATCCGCCGAAGGAGAGACATATATGGCGAAGGTTATCGGCATCGACCTCGGCACGACCAATTCCTGCGTCGCCGTGATGGAGGGCAAGCAGGCCAGGGTCATCGAGAACAGCGAGGGCGCGCGCACCACCCCTTCGCAGGTGGCCTTCACCGAGGGCGGTGAGCGGCTGGTCGGCCAGGCAGCCAAACGCCAGGCGGTGACCAACCCCGAGAACACTTTCTACGGCATCAAGCGGCTGATCGGCCGGCGCATGACCGACCCGATGGTCAAGAAGGAGACGGATCTCGTCCCGTTCAAGATCGTGCCGGGCGACAATGGCGACGCCTGGGTCGAAAGCCGCGGCAAGAAATTCGCACCGTCGCAGATCAGCGCCTTCGTCCTGCAAAAGATGAAGGAAACCGCCGAGGCCTATCTCGGCGAAAAGGTCACCGAAGCCGTCATCACCGTCCCCGCCTATTTCAACGACAGCCAACGCCAAGCCACCAAGGACGCCGGCAAGATCGCCGGCCTCGAGGTGCTGCGCATCATCAACGAGCCGACCGCCGCGGCGCTCGCTTACGGGCTCGAGCAGAAGAAGACCGGCACCATCGCGGTCTACGATTTGGGCGGCGGCACCTTCGACATTTCCGTACTCGAAATTGGCGACGGCGTGTTCGAGGTGAAGTCGACCAACGGCGACACGTTCCTCGGCGGCGAGGATTTCGACAAGCGCGTGATCGACTATCTCGCCGACGAGTTCAAGAAAGAACAAGGCATCGACCTGCGCAACGACCGGCTCGCGCTCCAGCGCCTCAAGGAAGCGGCAGAGAAGGCGAAGATCGAACTCTCCTCGTCGATGCAGACCGAGGTGAACCTGCCCTTCATCACCGCCGACCAGGCGGGGCCGAAGCATCTCAACATCAAGCTGACGCGCGCCAAGCTCGAGGCGCTGGTCGACGACCTGATTCAAAAGACGATCGAGCCGTGCCGCAACGCGCTCAAGGACGCGGGGCTCAAGGCGAGCGAGATCGGCGAGGTCATCCTGGTCGGCGGCCAGACGCGCATGCCCAAGGTGATCGAGGCGGTGAAGACCTTCTTCGGCCGCGAGCCGAACCGTTCGGTCAACCCGGACGAGGTTGTGGCCGTCGGCGCGGCGATCCAGGCCGGCGTCCTCAAGGGCGAGGTCAAGGATGTGCTGCTGCTCGACGTCACGCCGCTGTCGCTCGGCATCGAGACGCTGGGTGGCGTGTTCACGCGCTTGATCGACCGCAACACCACCATCCCGACCAAGAAGGGCCAGGTGTTCTCGACCGCGGAGGACAATCAAACCGCCGTGACCATCCGAGTCTTCCAGGGCGAGCGCGAGATGGCGGCCGACAACAAACTGCTCGGTCAATTCGATCTGGTCGGCATCCCGCCGGCGCCGCGTGGCGTGCCGCAGGTCGAGGTCACCTTCGACATCGACGCCAACGGCATCGTCTCGGTGCAAGCCAAGGACAAGGCCACCGGCAAGGAACAGCAGATCCGCATCCAGGCTTCGGGCGGCCTCGGCAAGGATGACATCGACAAGATGGTGAAGGACGCCGAAGCGCACGCCGCCGAAGACAAAAAGCGGCGCGAGCTGGTCGAGGCGCGCAACCAGGGCGAGGCGCTCGTCCACGCCAGCGAGAAGACGCTCAAGGAGAACGCCGACAAGATTCCGGCCGACGGCAAGCAGGCGGTTGAAAGCGCGATCGCCGACCTCAAGGGCGTGCTGAGCGGCGAGGATATCGGCCAGATCCGCGCCAAGTCCGAAACGTTGGCGCAAGCGTCGATGAAGTTGGGCGAAGCGCTCTATAAGCAGCAGACCCCGCCGCCGAGCGGCGGGCCGCAGCCGGGCGCGGACGCGCAAGGCGGCGGCGGTCAGCAGGCCGGCAACGAGAAGGTCGTCGACGCCGACTTCGAAGAAGTCGACGAGCAGAAGAAGCGCGGCTCTGCCTAACGGCGCCGCGTTTTTTTCGTCGCCAGTGTGAACCCAAAAGCGTCATAACAAGGCGATGGCGAAGCGGGATTTTTACGAAACCCTCGGCGTGACGCGCGGCGCCTCGGCCGAGGAGCTTAAGAAGGCGTTTCGCAAGCTCGCCATGGAGTGCCACCCGGACCGTAACCCGGGCGATGCCAAGGCCGAACACCGCTTCAAGGAAATCAACGAAGCCTACGACGTCCTCAAGGACGACCAGAAGCGCGCGGCCTATGACCGCTTCGGCCACGCCGCGTTCGAGAACACCGGCGGCCGCGGCGGCGGCGATTTCGGCTTCGGCGCGGGCTTCGGCGCCGGCTTTGCCGACATCTTCGACGAGATGTTCGGCGAATTCATGGGCGGTCGCCGCCAGCAGGGCGGCGCCAATCTGCGCGGCAGCGACCTCCGCTACAACCTTGAGATCACGCTCGAAGAAGCCTTCCGCGGCAAGCAGACCACGGTGCGCGTGCCGACGCTTGGCCCCTGCGACGGCTGCAAGGGCAGCGGCGCCGAGGCGGGCTCGCGGCCGATCAACTGTCCGACCTGTCATGGTCAGGGCCGCGTGCGCGCCCAGCAGGGCTTCTTCACCGTCGAGCGCACCTGTCCGGCGTGCCACGGCGCCGGCCGCGTGATCGAGAATCCGTGCCGGCAATGCGGCGGCCAGGGCCGCGTGCATCGTGAGCGCGCGTTGTCGGTGTCGATTCCGGCGGGTGTCGAGGATGGCACGCGCATCCGGTTGGCCGGCGAGGGCGAAGCCGGCGTGCGTGGCGGCAGTGCGGGCGATCTCTATATCTTCCTGTCGATCAAGCCGCATCGTCTGTTCCACCGCGACGGCAACCACATTCACGTGCATGTGCCGGTATCGATGACGACCGCGACCTTGGGCGGCGCGCTCGAAGTGCCGACGATCGACGGCAGCCGCGCCCGCGTGACGATTCCCGCCGGCACCCAAAACGGCCATCAGCTCCGTCTCAAGAGCAAGGGTATGTCGACTCTGCGCTCGACCGCACGCGGCGACATGTATGTCGAGGTGCGGGTCGAGACGCCGGTGCATCTGTCGAAGCGGCAGCAGGAGCTGCTCAAAGAATTCGACGCCGCGGGCGACGCGCGCAAGACCCAGCCCGAAGCCGAAAGCTTCTTCGCCAAGGTCAAAGAGTTCTTCGGCGATCTGACCGAGTAATCGTTTTTATTGCGCTTCGCACGACGGCGCGGCCGCGATCGGCCCGCGCCCGTGCTACGTCACGTGCTATGGTCGCGCTTGGGGAAAGGCTTTCCGGGGGAAGAAGCCGGTGGTCAAGCTGGCATTCTGGGACACGGTCAACGGCGCTTATCGCTTTGTCGCCAGCCATCCGTTGATGGTCCTGCGCACGGGTTGGCTTTATCTCATTCTCAATGCGTTCGACGTGGCGTTGCGCCGCGGCGAATCCCTGACACCGTTGTTGCACGCAATCGCCTTCGCTGTCGCGATCCTGCTGATCGGCGCCAGCATCGCGTGGCACATCGCGTTGCTGCGCGCGATCCTGCTCGACGAACATTCGTGGGCGGCGGCGCTGCAATTCCGCCGGCGGCATTGGCGGCTGATCGGTGTCGGTGTGCTGCTGTTTCTGATGCTGCTGCCGATCATGGCGGTCGCCGGCATTATCGGTTTCGCGGCGTTCCACGGCGGCGGTCCGGTGGCGGGGGCGATTTTCGTCGTGTTCGCCGCTGTCGGCCTCGTCGCTCTAACCGTCATCGCCTGCCGGCTGTACCTGCTGGGTCCGGCGATCGCGACCGACGATCCGGCGAAGGCGATCCGGACCGCCTGGCGGCGGGGCCGGGGCAATAGCTGGCGGCTGTTCTTTGGCGACGTGCTGATGATCGTGCCGGCGGTGATCGTCGCCGCGTTGATCGGTGGCGGCGGCGGGCTTCTGGTCTTCGCGGCGACGCACGGCGACCTGTCGTTCGCCGAATGGCTCGCCCAGCTGAGCTTCGCCAGCCGCCTCGCGCTGGGCGCGGCCCAGGGCGTCATTCAACTGGTGGTCAGCGCGTTCAGCGTCACGTTCTATGCTTTCGCGTATCGACAGCTGGCGGCGAACTGGAATCCGCCGCCTGCGCTCGCGGCATTGCAGATCGACACCTGACGCGGGTCGACGGCGTCCTGCGGTTCGGCTAAACCGGTCGCCTCGCCAACCGCGCGCGCCGCACCCATCCCGTGCCCCGAAAACTGCTGCTTCCGCTTGCGATCCTGTGGCTTGCCGGCATGGGCCTGCGCCTCACGGTGCTGGCCGTGCCGCCGGTGATTCCGCTGATCCACGCCGATTTGCACATGAGCGAGACCGAAATCGGCACGCTTGGCTCGCTGCCGTCGCTGCTATTCGCCTTCGCCGCGGTGCCGGGCTCGCTCCTGATCGCGCGGGCCGGCGCGGTGCCGACGCTCGTCGCCGGCTTGGTGCTGACGGCGCTCGCCTCGGCCGCGCGCGGCGCCGCCGACAGCGTCGCCACGCTCTATCTCGCCACCGTCGCGATGAGCGCCGGCGTCGCCATCATGCAACCGGCGCTGCCGCCGCTGGTGCGCGCCTGGTGCCCTGACCGCGTCGGCTTCGGCACGGCGGTCTATACCAACGGCTTGCTGATCGGCGAAACGTTACCCGTCGCCTTGACGTTGCCGTTCGTGCTGCCATGGGTCGGCGGCTGGCGCTGGAGCTTTGTCGTCTGGGGCGTGCCGGTGCTGCTGACCGGTTTGCTCGTCCTCGTGCTGGCGCCGCGCGACGCGCATCCACGCCTGGGCGAGCGACGGCGCTGGTGGCCGGATTGGAAGAACCCGCTGATCTGGCGCCTGGCCTTCATGCTGGGCGGCACAAACACCGCTTATTTCGCCACCAACACCTTCCTGCCCGACTATCTGCACGCCACCGGCGACGGACGCTGGATCAGCGCGGCGCTGACCTCGCTCAATTTCTGCCAGCTGCCTCTATCGTTCGCCATGCTGGCGCTGGCCGAGAAGCTGGTGCGGCGGCACACCGCCTATATCGTGCTGGCGGCGCTCGTGCTGGCGAGCGCCGCCGGCCTCGCCTTCACATCGGGCGTGTGGATCGTGGTGTGGTCGGGCGTCCTTGGTGGCGCCAACGCTGCGATGCTGGTGCTGATGCTGGCGTTGCCGCCGCTTTTGGCGCGGCCCGGGGACGTGCATCGCGTCATCGCCGCGATGTTCACCATTTCCTATCCGACGGCCGTGGTGCTGCCGATCCTCGCCGGATTTGCCTGGGACGCGAGCGGCTGGCCGGGCTTTGCCTTCGTGCCGGCGGCGATTGCAGCGATCGCGATCATCACGCTGGCGCCGACGATCGACTTTCACCGCGGCGCGGCCTGAGCCGCGCTATTCGGCGGCGACGGTCGGATTCTGCGCCGGCTCTTCGGCGAGCGCGCCGAGCAGGCCTTCGCGGACGTTCTTGAGCCGCGTCTCGTCCTCGATCTTGTGGCCGAAAAGGTCCTTCACGTAGAAGACGTCGACCACCTTCTCGCCGTAGGTCGAGATCTTGGCGCTCGAGATCTGCAGGTTGAGCGCGGTCAAGGCGCGCGTCACCTGGAACAACAGGCCCGGCCGATCCCGGCCATTCACCTCGATGACGGTGTGGGTGCGGCTTGCGTTGTTGTTGACGATGACGCGCGGCGGCACCGCCAGCGTGCGCGTCCGCGCCGGGATCGGCTGCGGCCGCGCCAGCTCGATATGTGCCTTGATCGCGCCGGACAAAACGCCTTCGAGCGTCGCCGACAGCCGTGCAAGGCGCTCCGGCTGATCGAAGGCGCCGCCGGTCTGGTCCTGCACCGTGAAGGTGTCGAGCGCCATGCCGTTCTGCATGGTGAGAATCTTGGCGTCGACGATGTTGGCGCCCGTGATCGCCAGCGCGCCGGCAATGCGCGAGAACAGGCCGGCGTGGTCGCCGGTATAGAGCGTGACCTCGGTGACGGCGCGGTCGGGATCGACCCGCGTCTCGACGGTGAGGAGTTTGCCGCTGCGCTCGGCGTCGCGGATGAGGCGCGCGTGCCGCGCCATGATTTCGGGCTCGAACGACAGCCAGTAGAACGGATAGCCCTTGGCGATGAAGCTTTCGATCTCTTCGGGCGTGAAGTCGCCGAGCAACTGCTTCACCGCCGCCTGCGCCGCCGCGATGCGCTGGCCGCGCGCCTCGTCGACCAGGCCGCCGGCCATCAGCTCGGCGGCGTGCTGATAAAGCTCGCGCAGCAACGCCGCCTTCCAGCCGTTCCACACTTTGGGCCCGACTGCGCGGATATCGACCACGGTCAGGAGCAACAGCAGCTTCAGACGTTCGGGCGACTGCACGCGCTCGACGAAGTCCGAGATCGTTTTGGGATCGTCGACGTCGAGCTTGAAGGCGGTGGCGCTCATCAGCAGATGCCAACGCACCAGCCAGGCGACGGTCTCGGTTTCCTCCGCCGACAATCCCAGCCGCGGGCCGAGCTTCTGCGCCACCTCTTCGCCCAAAATCGAATGGTCGCCGCCGCGACCTTTGGCGATGTCGTGGCACAGCACCGCGAGATAGAGCGCACGGCGCGAGCCGGCGTCGATTGTCGGCATCAACGCGGTCGTCAACGGCAGCTCGTCGGCGAGCAGTCCTTTTTCGAGCTTCGACAGGATACCGATGGCAAAGATGGTGTGCTCGTCGACGGTATAGATGTGATACATGTCGTACTGCATCTGTGCCACGACGCGGCCGAAATCCGGCACGAAGCGGCCGAAGACGCCGGCTTCGTTGAGGCGGCGCAGCGCGACCTCGGGATCCTTGCGCGAAGTCAGAATCTCCATGAACAGGCGGTTGGCTTCCGGATCGGCGCGCAGATTGTTGTCGATCAGCCGCAGATTGTGCGTGATCAGCCGCAACGCGTGCGGATGGATGTCGAGATCGTGTTCCTCGGCGACATGGAAGAGACGCAACAGATCAATCCGATTGCGACGGAAGGCGTCCTCGCCATCGACGTCGACACGGCCGCCTTCGACGACGAAGCCGTCGAGTGTCTTGGCGCCGCCGCCCCACGGCCGCCATGCCAGCAACGGCCGCGCCTTGTGCTCGGATTCGAGCACGGCGCAGATGATGCGCGTCAGATCGCCGACGTCCTTGGCGACCAGGAAATAGTGCTTCATGAAGCGTTCGACGCCGCGCGTGCCGGCGTGATCGGTGTAACCCATCAGGCGGCCGATCTCGGCCTGATGCTCGAAGGTCAGCCGGTCCTCGGCGCGGCCGGCGAGGAAATGCAGGTGGCAGCGCACCGTCCACAGGAAGTTCTGGGCCCGGGCAAAACGCGCCGCCTCGTCCTCGGAAAACACCTTGAGCTCGACCAGCTTCGAGACGTCGTCGACGCGATAGGCGAACTTGGCGATCCAGAACAACGTGTGCAGATCGCGCAGGCCGCCTTTGCCTTCCTTGACGTTGGGTTCGACCACATAGCGTGAATCGCCGAGCCGCTGGTGGCGCTCGTTGCGCTCGGCGAGCTTGTCCTTGACGTATTGCGCGGCGTTGCCCTTGACGATCTCGGTGTCGAACGCCGCTTTCATCGCGTCGAAGATCGGCTGCTCACCCCAGATGTAGCGCGCTTCGAGGATCGCGGTGCGGATCGTGAGGTCGGCCTTGGCCTGGGCGATGGTCTCGTTGATCGAGCGCGTCGACTGGCCGACCTTCAGGCCCAGGTCCCAGAGCGCATAGAGCATGTACTCGACAACCTGCTCGGTATGCGGCGTCGCCTTGTACGGCAGCAGGAACAGCAGATCGACGTCGGAATAAGGCGCGAGTTCGCCGCGGCCGTAGCCGCCGACCGCAACCAGCGCCATGCGTTCGCCTTCGGTCGGGTTGGCGACCGGATAGACGTGGCTGACGGTGAAGTCGTAAAGCACGCGGATCAGCTGATCCATCAGGAAGCAAAGCGCGTGCGCCGCGTCGGTGCCGGAGCCGTCCGTGTCGAAGCGCTGCCGGATTTCGGCGCGGCCGGCGGCCAGCGCCTCCTTGAGGAAGGCGACCAGTTGCGGCTGGCTCGGCGTGCCGTTTTCGGCGAGTTCGTCGAGCCGCGCCAGCAGGCTGCGGCGATCGACCACCGCGCGCGGCCGGTTGATGGCGTGCATGGCGCCATTTTACACAGCTGGCGTCATCCTGTCGCCTCGCAAGGACCGGCAAATCAGCCGCGTTCGTCGAGCAAGCCCTTGAGTTTATAGAGGAATTCGAGCGCGTCCTTGGGCGAGAACTCATCCGGACGCAGGGTCGACAATAATGCGTCGACCGGCGACGGACCGGCTGCCGGCGTCGCGGGCGCGGCAGCGCTGAATAGCGGCAAATCGTCGGCGAGCTTTGCGAGTTGGCCGCGCTGCTCGCCCTTCTCCAGCGTCGCGAGCACCGCCTCGGCGCGCGCCAGCACTGCCGGCGGCAGGCCCGCGAGCTTGCCGACGTGGATGCCGTACGAGCGATCGGCGGCACCCATCGCGACCTCGTGCAGGAACACGACGTCGCCCTGCCATTCCTTGACCCGCATGGTGCGGCAGGAAAGCTCGGCGAGCTTCGACGCCAAGGCGGTCAGCTCGTGATAGTGCGTGGCGAACAGCGCGCGGCAACCGTTGACGTCGTGCAAATGCTCGAGCGTCGCCCAGGCGATCGACAGCCCGTCGAAGGTCGCGGTGCCGCGACCGATCTCGTCGAGGATCACCAGCGAACGCGAAGTCGCCTGGTTGAGGATCGCCGCGGTCTCGACCATCTCGACCATGAAGGTCGAGCGGCCGCGCGCCAGATCGTCGGCGGCGCCGACGCGCGAGAACAGCCGGTCGACAATCCCGAGCGTCGCCGCCACCGCCGGCACGTAACCGCCCATCTGCGCCATCACCGCGATCAACGCGTTCTGGCGCAGGAAGGTGCTCTTGCCCGCCATATTGGGACCGGTCAGCAGCCAAAGCCGTTGACCCGGCCTCAAGTCGCAGTCGTTGGCGACGAAGGGCTGGCCGGCGGTCTTGAGCGCCAGCTCGACCACGGGATGGCGACCGCCGGTGACTGTGAACCCGATGTCGTCGGTGATCGTCGGCCGACAGTAGTCGCGTTCGGCGGCAAGCTGGGCGTGCGAGGCGGCGACATCGAGCGCCGCCAGCGCCGCCGCCGCGCGCTGGATCATTTCCGCACGGGCGCGCGCCTCGCCGACCAGATCGTCGAACAGCTTCAGTTCGAGCGCCAAAGCCTTGTCGGCCGCCGAAGCGATCTTGCTTTCGAGATCACCAAGCTCGGTCGTCGCATAACGCATCGACGAGGCGAGCGTCTGGCGGTGGATGAACTGCGCGCCGAGCTTGCCGGCCTGCGCCGGCGTGACGTCGATGTGATAGCCCAGAACGTTGTTGAAGCGGATCTTGAGCGACGCGATTCCAGTCTCGCCGGCATAGCGCGCCTGGAGCTCGACGATGAGCCGCTTGCCGTCGTCCCGCAGCCGGCGTAGCGCGTCGAGATCGGCGGAATAACCTTCAGCGATGAAGCCACCGTCGCGCGCGGCAAGCGGCAATTCCGCGGCCAAGGCGCGCGTCAGGCGCGCAACGAAGGTCGCATGCTCGCCCAGATCGCGTGCGGCGGCGGCGACCAACGCCGGCGTGGCGCCGTCGAGCCGTACGCGCAGCACCGCGCTTTCGCCGAGCGTGTCGCGCAGGCAAGCGAGATCGCGCGGACCGCCGCGGCCGAGTGCGAGCCGGGCCATGGCGCGCGCCAGGTCGCCGCACCGGCGGAAGATGGCGCGGACGTCGTCGCGCAAGCGCTCGTCGACGTGAAACAACGCGACCGCGTCGAGCCGCGCCTCGATCGCCGCGCGGTCGGTTAGTGGCGCCGCCAGATGCTCGGCCAACAGGCGCGCGCCGGCGCCGGTGGCAGTGCGGTCGAGTGCCGCCAACAAAGTGCCTTTGCGCTCGCCGGTGAGCGTTTCGGCCAATTCGAGATTGCGGCGCGTCGCCGGATCGATCGCCATGAAGGCGCCACCGGCGACCTGGCGCGGCGGCGGCAGTGCCGGCAGCTTGCCTTGCTGCGTCAACTCGACGTAGTCGACCAGCGCGCCGGCCGCGGCAATCGCGGCGCGCGTAAAGCTGCCGAACGCGTCGAGGGCCGCCACGCCGTAAAGCGCCTCCAGCCGCTTGCGGCCGTTGTCGGAATCGAAGCGCGGATTGGGCAGCGGCGTCAGCGCCGATTTCCAGTCACCGAGCAATTCGAACAGTGCGGGTCGCTGCACCAGCCGCTCCGGTAACAGGATCTCGCCCGGCGCGAGCCGCGCCAAGGCCGCGCCGAGATCGCGCTCGGCCACCGTCTGAAGAGCGAAATCGCCAGTCGAGAGATCGAGCCAAGCGAGCGCCAGCTCGCCTTGCGCTTCGGCGAGCGCGGCGAGGAAGTTGTTGCGACGCGCATCGAGGAGATTGTCCTCAGTCAGCGTGCCGGGCGTGACGATGCGGATAACCGCGCGCTTCACCACGGCCTTGCCGCCGCGCTTTTTGGCTTCGGCCGGGTCCTCGACCTGTTCACAAACCGCCACCCGGAAACCTTGGCGGATGAGGCGCGCCAAATAGGATTCCGCGGCGTGGACCGGCACGCCGCACATCGGGATGTCGTCGCCGTCGTGCTTGCCGCGCTTGGTCAGCGTGATGTCGAGGGCACGCGCCGCCTGGACGGCGTCGTCAAAAAACAGTTCGTAGAAATCGCCCATCCGGTAGAACAGCAGGCAATCGGGATGGGCGCGCTTGATTTCGAGGTATTGCGCCATCAGCGGCGTCGCATCGGCGGCCAAACTGACCGACGCCATTGGATGCCCGGCCGGCGCCGGCGACTCGCGCGCGACCTCGCTGGCTCGGGCTTTCTGGCTCATGCGCGCAAGCTAGCACCTGGACCGCGCGCGGCAAACCGGCGGCGTACCTCGGCAGAGAACTGCCGCTGGCACTTGAGAGGGGCTACACTGGCGGCCATGCGGGGAATCCGACTCGGAGCGGGACGATGAATACGCCGGCGCGCGTGCTGCTGGGCGGCTTTGTAACGGCGCTGCCGCCCTTCGCCGTGCTGGCCATTCTCGTGCTTGGCGGCTGGCTGGCGCCAGTTCCGGCGCTGATCGCGGCGGTGGCGATCTACGTCGGCGTCACCTTGCTGCTCGCGCCGCTGGTCGGCGGCGTCGCCGGCGTTCGCGGCGCGCTCGACCGCATGGCGGCGAACGAGCCCGCGCCGGAGGTCCAAAGCTTGAGCCCGTCGGTACGGGATCTGTGGCTGGCGCTGGGCCGGTGGGCGCGGAGCATGCGTGCCGAGATCCGGGCGCGCGACAGCGCGCTGGAGTCGGCACGTTCGGTGCTGGCGGCCCTGCCCGAGCCGCTACTGCTGCTCGATGCCGGCCGCCGCGTGGTCCGGGCCAATGCGGCGGCCACGACACTCTTCGGCGAACATGTCGAGGGCCGTGATCTCGCCGGCGCGCTGCGCCACCCGGCGGTGCTGGCAGCGACCGACCAGGTCTTGAAGGGCGAAACGGCGCGCACCGTCGAATTCGAGCTGACCAGCCCGGTGGAGCGCCATTTGCGGGCGGTGGTGGCGCGGCTGATGCCCGAGGCGGAAGGCGCGGCCGCGGTGCTCGTGCTGCACGACCTGACGGAACTGAAACGCGCCGAGCGGCTGCGCGCCGACTTCGTCGCCAACGCCAGCCACGAACTGCGCACGCCGCTGTCGACGCTCGTCGGCTTCATCGAGACGCTGCGTGGCCCGGCACGCGAGGATACGCCGGCGCGCGATCGCTTTCTGGGGATCATGGCCGAACAAGGCGCGCGGATGACCCGGCTGGTCGAGGATCTGCTGTCGCTGTCGCGCATCGAGATGAACGAGCACCGGGCGCCGACCGAAGCGGTGCGCATTGAAAACGCGCTGCGCCAGGCGGCCGACCCGCTTGAGCCGCGTGCCAAGGCGCGTGGCATGCGGTTCGTCTTCGACGTCGCGCCGGACCTGCCGCCGGTCGCCGGCGACCTCGACGAGCTGGTGCAGGTGTTCCAGAACCTGTTCGACAACGCGCTCAAATACGGCGATCAGGGTACGGCCATCGAAGTCGTGGCGCGGTCCTCAACCCGGGCGCTGAGCGGTACGCGGCCAAGCGAACGCGGCGGCGTCGCCGTCGCCGTGCGCGACCACGGCGCCGGCATCGCGCACGAGCACATTCCGCGGCTGACCGAACGCTTCTATCGCGTGGACGCGGCACGTTCGCGGGCGCTGGGCGGAACCGGTCTCGGTCTCGCCATCGTTAAGCATATTGTCAGCCATCATCGCGGCGCCTTCGAGATCGACAGCGAGCTCGGTCAGGGCTCGGTTTTCACGGTTCATCTGCCGGTCGCGACCGCTCAGAAAATCCCAGTGGGAACAGCGGTTTAGGTTAACGCGGCGCAATTCCGGCCGGCTGTCATAAAAGCGTAATGGAAGGCGCGTAACCCTGTCGCACAGAAAGAATTGGAAGCACGGGGAACAGCGTGGAGGCTCGTCTGCACGGCCCGTCGGCAGTCGCCGCCGTGGGGCTTGCGCCCCACGCTATGCGGCGCCAGCGCCTGGGTGACACGCTTTTCCGCGGCCTGACGCAGACTTTCGCCGTCGGCGTCCTGGTGCTGCTTGGCGCCGTACTGGTGGCGCTGGCGGAGGGCGCTCTGCCCGCTTTCCGCAAATTCGGCTTCGACTTCCTGGTCAGCGAGGCCTGGAACCCGGTCAAGGAAACCTTCGGCGCGCTGCCGGCGATCTACGGCACGGTGCTGACCGCGCTGATCGCCATGCTCATCGCGGTGCCGGTGGCCTTCGGCATCGCGATCTTCCTGACCGAGCTCTGCCCGCCGATGCTGCGCCGGCCGATTGGCGTTCTGGTCGAGCTGCTGGCGGCCATTCCGAGCATCATCTACGGCGTCTGGGGCCTGTTCGTGATGGCGCCGGTACTGCAAACCACGTTGCAGCCATTCCTGATCGACACGCTCGGCGACATTCCGATCGTCGGCGCGCTGTTCCAGGGCCCGCCCTACGGTTTGGGCATGTTGACCGCCGGCCTGATCCTGGCGGTGATGGTGCTGCCCTTCATCGCCGCCGTGATCCGCGACGTGTTCATGACCGTACCGGCGATGCTACGCGAAAGCGCCTATGGCATGGGCGCGACGACGGCCGAAGTGGTGCGCGCGATCGTCATTCCGCATTCGCGCGTCGGCATCGTCGGCGGCGTGATGTTGGGCCTCGGCCGCGCGCTGGGCGAGACCATGGCGGTGACCTTCGTCATCGGTAACGCCCACCACATCCGCGCGTCGCTGCTGGCGCCGGGTACGACGATCTCTGCGACGCTCGCCAATGAATTCACCGAGGCGGTCAGCGACACCTACACGTCGTCACTCATCGCGCTCGGCCTGATCCTCTTCGTCATCACCTTCATTGTCCTGGCGATCGCCAACTTCATGCTGTGGCGGCTGTCGGCGAAGGAGGGCGCGTGATCGGTATCTACGCGCGCCGCCGCGCGACCAACTTCACGATCATGTCGCTGTCGCTGGCGGCGACCGGGACCGGCCTGCTGGTGTTGTTCCTGATTCTGTGGTCGCTGTTGCGGCACGGTGTGCCGGCGCTGTCGGCCGACTTCTTCACCAAGAACACGCCGGCGCCGGGCAACGTCGGCGGCTTGCTCAACGCCTTCTATGGCAGTTTCATGATGACTGTCGTCGGCACCCTGGTCGGGGCGCCGATCGGTATCCTCACCGGCACGTTCCTGGCCGAATTCGCGCGTGGCTCGCGCCTGGCCCATGCGGTGCGCTTTATCAACGACATCCTGCTGTCGGCGCCGTCGATCGTCATCGGCCTGTTCGTCTATGAGGTGATGGTCGTCCGCATGGGCCACTTCTCGGCCTGGGCGGGCGCCGCGTCGCTGGCGATCATCCTGGTGCCGGTGGTCGTGCGCACCTCCGAGAACATGCTGACGCTGGTGCCGGCCAGCCTGCGCGAGGCGGCGGTGGCGCTGGGCGCGCCGCAATGGAAGGTCATCGTCATGGTGGTCTATCGCGCCGCCATGCAGGGCATGCTGACCGGCGTGATGCTCGGCGTGGCCCGGATCGCCGGTGAATCGGCGCCGCTGTTGTTCACCGCGCTCAACAACCAGTTCTGGAGCACGAACATGAACGCGCCGATGGCCAATCTGCCGGTGGTCATCTTCCAGTTCGCGCTCAGCCCCTACGCCGACTGGCAGCTCTTGGCGTGGGGCGGTGCGTTGCTCATCACCCTTGCGATCCTTGCGCTCAACATCGCGGCGCGAATGGTCGCCAATTGGAGCAGCTTCGGCAAATGACCTACGAAATCCAGCCCATCGAAACCCCCAGCCGATCGCGCCCGCATCTGATACAAATGCCCGCCGTGGACACGCCCAACGCGACCCCGACCGCCGAGGCCAAAGATCAGGCGCAGCCGAAGGTCCAGATCAAGGACCTGCGCTTCTATTACAAGACCTACGAGGCGCTCAAAGGCATCAACCTGACGCTGCACGACAAGTGCGTCACCGCCTTCATCGGCCCGTCGGGTTGCGGCAAGTCGACGCTGCTGCGCGTGCTCAATCGCATCTACGAACTCTATCCCGATCAGCGCGCGACCGGCGAGGTGTTGGTCGATGGAAAGGATATCCTCGATCCGCGCCAGGACCTGAACGTGCTGCGTGCGCGCATCGGCATGGTGTTCCAGAAGCCAACGCCGTTTCCGATGTCGATCTACGACAACGTCGCCTTCGGCATCCGGCTGTACGAGCGGCCGGGCGCACGCGCTCTCGATGAGCGCGTCGAAGAAGCGCTCAAGCGCGCGGCGTTGTGGGACGAAGTTAAGGACAAGCTGCGCGAAAGCGGTTTGTCTCTGTCCGGCGGCCAGCAACAGCGGCTGTGCATCGCCCGCGCCATCGCGGTGAAGCCCGAGATCCTGTTGTTGGACGAACCCGCGTCCGCCCTCGATCCAATCTCGACGCAGCGCATCGAGGAGCTCATCGCCGACCTCAAGTCCGACTATTGCATCGTGATCGTCACGCACAATATGCAGCAGGCGGCCCGCAGCTCTGACTACACGGCGTTCATGTACCTGGGGCAGCTGGTCGAGTTCGACACGACCGAAACGATCTTCACGCATCCGAAGGAGCGTCAGACCGAAGACTACATCACTGGGCGCTTCGGCTGAGGAGCGGGCGAAACATGGTTTCCGAACACATCATCAAGAGCTACGACCAGGAGCTTCAGCGACTCGACAACATCATCGCCGAGATGGGCGGCATGGCCGAAAGCCAGCTGGCGGCTGGAATCGAGGCGGTGGCCAAGCGCGACAGCGAGCTGGCCGCGCGGGTGGTCAAGTCGGACGCGCGCGTCGACGAGCTCGAACGCGAGGTCGAAAGCCTGGTCGTGCGACTGCTGGCGCTGCGTCAGCCGCTGGCGCGCGACCTGCGCCAGATCGTCGCCGGACTCAAGATCGCATCGGATCTCGAACGTATCGCCGATTATGCCGCCAACGTCGCCAAGCGCGCCATCGCGCTCAACCAGACGCCGGCGGTGAAGCCGGTCTCCGGCATTCCGCGCATGGGGCGGCTCGGCAGCGGCATGATCAAGGACGTGCTCGATGCCTTCGTCGAGCGCGACGCCGAGAAGGCGCTGGCGGTGTGGCTGCGCGACGAGGAGATGGACGATCTCTACACCAGCCTGTTCCGCGAGCTTCTGACCTACATGATCGAAGACCCGCGCAACATCACCGCCTGTACCCATCTGTTGTTCATGGCGAAGAACCTCGAGCGCATCGGCGACCACGCCACCAACATCGCCGAAACGCTCTATTTCCTGGTGCACGGCACGCCCTTGGCACAGGTCCGGCCGAAGCGCGACCGTACCAGCCTGGCGCTGGCACCCAACGCCGACGTCGAAGACATCGAAGAGGATCAGGATTGATGCGGCCCGCGGTTCTGGTCGTCGAGGACGAGACGGCGCTGCTGACATTGTTGCGCTACAACCTTGAGAAAGAAGGCTTCACGGTCAGCGCCGCGCACGACGGCGAAGAAGCGCTGCTGCAGCTCAAGGAAGCGAAGCCCGACGCCGTGCTACTCGACTGGATGTTGCCGCGCGTCTCCGGCATCGAAGTCTGCCGCCAGATCCGGCGGACGCCGGCGTGGCGCGACCTGCCGGTGATCATGCTGACCGCACGCGGCGAGGAAGGCGATCGCGTGCGCGGCCTCGATTCGGGCGCCGACGACTACGTCGTCAAGCCGTTCAGCCCCAACGAGCTGATCGCGCGGCTGCGGGCGGTGATCCGCCGGGCGCGGCCAGCCTCGAATGCGGAGACGTTGCGCTTTTCCGACCTGGCGCTCGACCTGTCGGCGCACAAGGTATCGCGCGACGGCAAGCCGATCCATCTCGGGCCGACGGAATTCCGCCTGCTGCGGTTCCTGATGGAGCGGCCGGGCCGCGTGTTTTCGCGCGAGCAGCTGCTCGATGCGGTGTGGGGACGCGACGCCGAAGTCGAGCTCCGGACGGTCGACGTTCACATCCGCCGGCTGCGCAAGGCCCTCAACGGCGGCGGTCGGATCGACGTGATCCGCACCGTGCGCGCGGCCGGCTATGCCCTCGACGAGGCCATCGGCTAGCCGATAGATTGGGCCCCCGCGCCGCCGAGGGGCTCTCCCGATGACCGACTTGCCGACCGTGAAAGTACCCGTCCCGGACGTGACGATCGGAGCCTATCGTGTCGTCCTCGGCCGGCTCGGCGACGTGCTTGAACTTGGCTGGCTGCCGCTGCTGATCTTGCTCGGCGTGTCGATCGTGCCGGCGGTGTTGCCGGTAAATTTCGGCGACGACAACGCCGCGCTGCATGCCCTGCCCGATCTTCTCGACCTGGTCGCCGGCGCCTTATGCCTCAACGCCTTCGGGGTGCGCTGGTATCAGGCGCAGCTGTTCGGCGGCGCCAACCACCGTCCATGGTTCCAGCCGTGGACCCGTTTCCTGCTCTACACGTTCGCGCTTTACGCCGCGCTTGGCGTCGTGCTGGCAGCGATCCTGCTCGCCGACTCGATCGTCGGCGACCACAGCGTTAGCCTCGAAATCGGCGTCGTGGCGCTCGATCTGGCGGCTGTCGCGGCTTTGTTGCTGGCGATGGCGCGCTTGTCGCTGCTTTATCCGGCCGCCGCCGCGGGTCAGCCGGTCGGCATCGGCGGCGCGTGGCGCGCGACGCGCGGCAACGGCTGGCGCATCGTGTTGTGTTGGCTTTTCGCCACCGCGCCGCTGCTGCTCGGCGTTCAGATCGCGATGGGCGCGGTGTTCTCGGGCTTCGGCATCGGCGGCACGGCGGCCGCGCCGATGGGCCTGTTCATCCTGCGCGGCCTGATCGGCACGGTGGCCGATTTCCTGATCGCCGCGCTCGGCGCGGTCGTCCTGAGCGACGTCTATCGCCGGCTGCTGCCCGCCGCCGGCCGCTGAACGCGCGAATCAGCGCGCACCGAAGATCGCGTTCATCAGGCTTTGGAGAATGCCGGGGCGGTTCGGCGGCGGCGATCCGCCCTGGGGCGGCGGCGGTGGCGGGGCATTGTGGCCGAATAGATTGTCGAGCGCGACGAAGGCGCCCGGTCCCGGCAGGTCGCGCACCGGCATGTCGCGCGTCGCGTCGACCATGAACGCGTGCCAGGTGCGCGCCGGCAGCGTTCCGCCGGTCACGTGCTTCATCGGCGAATTGTCGTCGTTGCCGAACCACACGCCGCAGACCAGATCGGCGGTATAGCCAACGAACAGCGCGTCGCGGAAATCCTGCGTCGTGCCGGTCTTGCCAGCGTCGGGACGGTCGAGCGCCGCGGCGCGGCCGGTGCCGCGCTGGATCACCCCCTCGAGGAGCTGGTTCATTTCGCTGGCGACGTTGGCGTCGATGACGCGCGGCGCGCCCGAGCCGGCACGGTGATAGAGCACGTTCCCGTGCGAATCGCGGATCTCCATCACCGCGTGCGGCCATGCGGCGATGCCGTCGCTGGCGAACGCGGCATAGGCCGCGGTGAGTTCCATGAGCGTGACGCTGCCGGTGCCGAGCGCCAAACTGTCGTCATCCGGCAGCGGCGTGGTGATGCCGAGCCGGCGGGCGGCAGCGATGACGTTGCCGGCGCCGACGCGATGAATCACCTGTGCGGCGACCGTGTTGATGGAATAGGCGACAGCGTCGGCAACGGTCACGTTGCCGCGATAAGTGTTCTCGTAATTATGCGGCTCCCAATTGCCGATCCGCACCGGCGCGTCGTTGAAGATGTCGGTCGGCTTGACGCCGTGTTCGAGCGCCGCCAGATAGACGAACGGCTTGAAGCTCGAACCCGGCTGGCGCTGCGCCTGGGTGGCGCGGTTGAACTGACTTTCGTTGTAGTTGCTGCCGCCGACCATCGCGCGGATCGCGCCGTCGGGGGACATGGCGACGAGTGCGCCCTGCGTCACGTGATCGGCGGCGCCATCGGTGGCGAGCGTCCTGGCCACCGCGTGTTCGGCGTAAGCCTGCATCTTCGGATCGAGCGTGGTGGTGACGACGACGTCATGGCCGCTGATGTCGGCGAAGCTGCCGATCTGGCCGGCGATCCAATCGCCGAAATAGCGGCTGCCCGGCGGCACGCGGTCAGCGGCGAGCTGGCTTTTCTGGCGTTCGGCGGCATGTGCCTGGGCTTCGGTGATGTATCCCGCATCGACCATGTTCTGGAGCACCTGGTCGGCGCGGTCCGCGGCCAGGGCGCGGTCGTTTACCGGGCTGAAGCGCGACGGCGCCTTCAGCAGCCCGGCGATCACTGCCGCCTCATAGAGTGTGATGTTGCGCGCCGATTTGTTGAAATAGCGGTGCGCCGCGGCGTCGACGCCGTAGGTGCCGGCACCGAGATAGACGCGATTGAGATAGAGCTCAAGGATCTGGCTCTTGGTGAATTGATGTTCGAGCCAGAGCGCGAGCATGGTCTCGCGGATTTTGCGGCCGATCGTGCGGTCGGGCGTGAGGAACAGGTTCTTGGCGAGCTGCTGCGTGATCGTACTGCCACCCTGGACGATGTGGCCGGCGCGCAAATCGGCGAACAGTGCACGCCCCATACCGATAAGGTCGATGCCGAAATGATGGTAGAAGCGGCGATCTTCGGTGGCGATCACCGCTTCCGGCAGATAGGGCGGCATCTCGCGCAGCCGTAACGGTTCACCGAAGAGTTCGCCGAAGGTTGCGACCAGCGATCCGTCGTCGGCCAGAATGGTGACCGAAGGCTGGCGCTGCGCCGCCGTGAGCTGATCGGTACTGGGCAGCGTCAGCGCGAAATAAGCGAGCGCGCCAGCGCCAGCGAGAAACACCCACAGTGCCGCGAACGCGAGCCCTTGCCCGAGACTTCGCGGTGACCGCTTCCGCGTGCCGCGCGGGCGCCGGTCACCGCGCGATTCGTCCTTGTCGTCACGCGCCATCGAAAATCCGCCGTTCCGGCCATGCTTCTACCACGGCACGACGACGACGACCTGCGGCTTTTGCGACCACCGAGCGCCGATTCGCGATTTGCCGTAAATCCGCCGCGCCGCCGCCGCGATTTCGCCGCCGGCCGGGTCGGCGATCAGCTTTCCGCCGATTCGCGCGGGATCAACGCCTCGGTGAAGGCGTCGAGCGTCTTGGGCAGCAGGGGCTCGACGAGCCGGGGTGGCGCAATCTTCGCCAGCGCATAAAGCCAGAACCAGCGTGAGAAATGCGACGTTCCGCGTCGCCGCCGCTGCCATTTCCAGGCGCGGCCGAACGCACGCTCCAATACCAAACGCCGCAGGCGCCACGGGAGGTCCGGATTCTCCGCGAGCAGATAGAGCATGGCCCGATTGTGCTCCCGCAGCATACGGGCTTGATCGGCGCTCATGCGGTTGGGCGCCGCGATGGGCCCCGCCGCCACCACCGCGCGGACTCCGGCGACCGGGCGATTGCGCGACATTCGCATCATCAGTGCCGTATCGATGACGTAGCGCAGGCGCGAATCGCCGCCACCAACTTCCCAATAAAGAGCGCGATCAATCAGGGTTCCCGAAAGGTTACTCGGCGAATTTATCATCACCTCCCGAAAAAGATCGCGGGGGTAGGGGGCGGCCATCTCGGCGTCGAGTGGTTCGAAAGTTATCGGCGAACCAAAAACATAGGACGACGTCGCGCCGACCGCGATTTTAGCGCCGATGTTTACGGCCGCATCGAGCAGCAAGCGTGTCGCGTAGGGCGCCAGAACGTCATCGCCGTCGACGATTTTGAGCCACGGCAGCGTGCTGGCGCGCACGCCGGCGTTGGTGGCAGCAACCTGACCCTGGTTCTTCTGGTGGATCACACGCGTATCGGCGCGACCGGCACACAGCCGGTCGAGAACTGCGGGAGATTCGTCGGTCGAACCGTCATCGACAAACACGATCTCACGCGCAAAATCACCCTGCTGGCCAAAGATCGCGTCCACCACCGCGGGCAGATAGGGCGCCTTGTTATAGACGGTGACGACAAAGGAAACGCCGGTCATCGCCGAGGTATATCGCGGCGCCCTGCCAGCGTCATCTTTGTCGGCGTTATCCTTGCCGGCGTCCCGCGTTGTTGCCGTGGGCCGCCCGCCGAGGCCCGAGATAGGGGACAGATGACCGGCCCGCCGCCTATAGTCTGTCAGAATGTTCGCCACCGAGTTACGCCCGCGATGACGTCAAACCGCCGGATCATGATCGTGGATGACGATTCGGCCCTGCGCCATTCGCTCGCCGAGCAATTGCAGCTGCACGAGGAGTTCATGGCGGTCGAGGCCGCGACCGCGGCCGAGGCCCTCGACCTTGCCAAGCGGCAATACCACGACGCCGTGATTCTGGACGTCGGACTGCCCGACATGGACGGCCGTGAATTGTGCCGGCTGATGCGGCGCGAAGGCGTGCGCTCGCCGATCCTGATGCTGACCGCCGCCGACAGCGAGGCCGACACGGTGCTCGGACTCGATTCCGGCGCCAACGACTACATCGCCAAACCGTTCCGGCTGCACGTGCTGCTGGCGCGACTCAGGGCGCAGCTCCGGCAGCACGAGCAGAGCGACGACGCGATTTTCACCATCGGCCCTTACACGTTCCGGCCCGGCACCAAGCTTCTCGTCGACGAGACCAAACGCAAGAAGGTGCGGCTGACCGAGAAAGAAACCGCGATCCTCAAATACCTCTATCGTGCCGGCGCCCGCACCATCGGCCGCGATGTACTGCTCAACGAGGTCTGGGGCTACAACTCGGGCGTGACCACCCACACGCTCGAAACCCACGTCTATCGCCTGCGCCAGAAGATCGAACGCGATCCGACGCACGCCGAGATCCTGATTACCGACGCCGGCGGCTACCGCCTGGTGCCATAGGAAGCGACGCGCCGGCCGCTCTCGACAAGCGGATATCGGCTGGGCGAGGATAGCCACAGTCGAGGAGGGGGAAATCCGGTGAGCGAGCTCGATATGCTCATCCGCCGACTGATGGCGCAGCGCGCGTCGATTGAACGCGCGGGCGGCCTCGTGGCATCGCTCGAGGGGCCGGCGATCCTGCTCGGCCTTGGCGACGGTGCCGCGCTTGACCATCTCTGTGAGATCGCACGCAAACGCAGCGTCATTCTTTTCGACAAAGGCCCGATTGCCGACGGCAAAGTGCCGCCCGCCGCCGAACGCGTCGAGGGCGATCCGCGCGAGACGCTGCCGCGTCACTGGGAACGGCTGAAGCGCAGCGCGGCGCTGGCGCTGATCAATTTCCCGATTACCGATGAAGCGCGGCTGGCGGCCGAAGTGGCGCCGCTGGTGGCGCCGATGCTGCGGCCCGGCGCCGTGGTGGTCAGCGAAACCGCCGTCGAACTGCCGGGCTGGGAGCGGCTACCGCCGGCCGACGGCGTGCGCGATGGACGCCATCACCTCTATCGCGCCAGCTAGGCGCCGGCGGCGGCGCGCACCTTGAGCGCCGGATAGCGTGCCAGCAATCCGGCGCATTCGGCCATCGCCTCGACATCGTTGAAGATCGGAACGCCCGCGGCCTCCATCGCCGCGAACCATTCGGCCTTTCCGGGCAGCGTGCCCATCATCGAATAGAGCAGCGGCAGCTTCACGGTCGGCGCCAAACCTGCCATGCGCGCGATCACCGGCGCGGCGTCGACCATGAAGGGCACGACGTGGATACCGAGAATGGCGTCGAAGGTATCGGCGCCATGCTTAATCGCGGCTTCAAGGGTGAAGCCGAACCGGTCTTCGCGCGCATCGGCCAAAAGGTCGATCGGGTTGGCGACCGCGGCCTCGGCCGGAAGGTTGGCGCGCAACGCCGTTGCCATCTCTTGCGGCAGATTTGGCAAGTAGAGCCCTTGCGCCGCCGCCTCGTCGGCACACAACACGCCGGGTCCGCCTGAATTAGAAAGAATCAGCGCGCGACGGCCGATCCCCTGCGGAAAGCTGCCGAAACCTTTGGCCGCAAGCAGCAGCTGGCGCAGGCTTTTGACGCGCAACAAACAGGCATCGCGGCAGAGCGCTTCGATTTTCGCTTCGCCCTGAGCCGCGGCGCCGGTATGCCGCCGTGCCGCCGCCGCGCCAGCATCGGTGCGGCCGCCGATCAGCGCGACGACGGGCTTCTTTGCCACGACGCGGCGCGCGACCCGTCCGAAGCGGACGGCATCGTCGACGCTCTCGACGTAGAGCAGAACCACCGAGATCGAATCCTGGTCGCCGAGATAATCGAGATAATCGGTGACACCCAGCTGCACGGCGTTGCCGACCGAAACCAGCGAGCCAAGCGGCACGGCAAGCGCTTTCGACGCAGCGATTGCTTCCTCGCCGAGCGCGCCCGACTGCGTGATAAACGCGGCCATGCCGTGCCGGTTGGGCCCGAGCGGCATGTCGCGCAGGAACGTCGCGGCAAAGCGCGCTCCGGGCGGCAAGTGAATAATCCCGGCGCAATTGGGCCCGGCGACGGTGAGGTTTTCCTGCGCAATCAGCGCGCGCAGCGCCTTGTCGCGCGCGAGGCCGGCCTCGCCCGCCTCGGCGAACCCGCCCGGCAGAATCAGAAGATTACGATGGCCCGTCGCCGCGGCCTCGCGGACCGCATCGAGGATCAGGTCCGGCCGGATGACGATGACGGCAAGCTCGGCCGGCCGATTGAGCTCCGCGAGCGACTGGCGCGCGGCGATGCCGAACATCGTGCCGCCTTTGGGATTGACCGGCACGATTTCGCCCGCGAAGCCCGCGATGCGCAGGTTTTGCAGCACCGCGCCGCCCGACGAGGTCGGCCGCTCGGCCGCGCCGACCACGGCGACGCTCGCCGGCGCGAAGAACGGCCTGAGGTCGGACGCCATCAGCCGACCTGAAGCATGACCGGCACGTGATCCGAGGCCAGCTGCCAATCGCGCGCCGCCTTGTGGACGCGCGCCGCCTTGAGGGCGGGCTGGAGCGCCGGCGAAACCCAGACGTGATCGAGGCGCCGGCCGCGGTCGGATTTGGCCCAATCCTGATTGCGATAGCTCCACCACGTATAGAGCCGCTGCTCGGGCGGCACGAAGTGCCGCACGGCATCGGCGAATCCGCCGCGCGCCTGTAGGCGGGTCAGCTTCTCCACTTCGACGGGCGTGTGGCTCACCACCTTGAGCAGCTGCTTGTGCGACCAGACGTCGTTTTCGAGTGGCGCGACATTGAGATCGCCGACCAGGATCATGGTCTTGCGCCGTGCTTTCTCGCCGGCGAAGTAGGTCGACAGCTCGTCGATGAAACGCAGCTTGTGCGCGAATTTGGGATTGGCGTCGGGATCGGGAATGTCGCCGCCGGCCGGAACGTAGAGATTATGCAATTCGACGCCGCCGGGAAGCATGACGACCGCGTGACGGCAATCCTCGCGCTCGCACCAGCTTTGCGTCCGCGGACTTTCGATCGGCAGGCGCGACAGAATCGCGACGCCGTTATAGGCCTTCATGCCGTGAATCAGCATGTGCTTGTAGCCGAGCTTGGCGATCGCCTCGCGCGGAAAGAATTCGTCCGGCGTCTTGGTTTCCTGGAGGCAGATGACGTCGGGCGCGAGCTGCGCCACCAGGCGCTTCAGGTTCTTGAGCCTGAGCCGCACCGAGTTGATGTTCCAGGTGACGAGCGAGAAAGCCATGCGCGGCGAACTAGAACACGAAGCAGGTCCCGCCGACAATGCCGAGCGGCCAATGTCCGGCGGCGAACAGCTCGAATTTGGCGGTGAAAGCGCGTCCGGCTTCGCTGCCAGCGAGCAGCGCGAGGCCGCGTTGATGGCAGGCCTGCGCGGCGGCACCGGCCGCGACTTTCGCCAGCGCTGGATCGTCGAGACCGGCCGCGGCGAGCGCAGATACGGCGCAGCCATGCAGCCCGGCAGCGATTTCGGCCAGCGCGGTCAATGCGGCAAGCAGCGGTTGCAAACCGAAACGCGCCGCCCCCTGGCGCCGCAACGCCTGCTCGCAGGCGCTTTCGGCCTGCCACCAATCGCGGCTCCAATCCGGACGCTGAGCGGTCGCCGCGGCCTCCCGCCAGCCGGGAACCGGTGCGACCGGACCGGGCGCCAGGCCGAGTGCGGCGACATAGCGCTCGGCGGCGGCGATCACCGGCGGCGCCAGGGCCGTGCCAACGGCGGCAAACCATTCGAGGCGGGGAATTTCGGCCGTAAACGCAGCGATCTGCGCCCAGGCCGCATCGGCTTCGCCGCGTGCCGCGTCGCTCACGCCGCCTCGGCGACCTCGGGCAGCTTGAGCTTGAGGTGGCCCTCGACGACATCACGCGCGCGCTTGATGAAATCCGTGCGCATGTCCTCGTTGGTGCGCTGTTTGACGCCGTATTTGCGATAAAGCGCGTTGTTCGCCGAATCCGCCTTGCCGAAGAAGGCCGGCATCATCGGGAAATAATGATCGATCGCCGCTTGGACTTTCTTGCGGCCGTCCGCGGTCTTCACCAACTCGGTGCAGGTATCCTTGCCGAACTGCGAATGGAAGATCTCCTCCGGCATCGTCACTTTCGCCAGGTTGCGCAGCGGCAGAAAGCTGCACTTCATCAGATCTTCGACCTGGATGATCTCGGCCAAGTCGGCCAGCAGCTTGATGACGCAGAATTCTTCCCAGGTCTTGAGCGGGAACTCGAAGATCGACAACGGCTTGCGGCCTTCGGGCGTCATCTCGGACTCGGGAATGCCCATCTGCTCGCCGAGCTGGCGGAAACGGACATGATGACCGTATTCCTCCATCGCGATGCGGCAGGTGAGCCATTTGAGGTACGGCGTCGGCGCCAGCGCGATCGCCGGCTCATCGTAGACGCGTGCGCCATAGAGTTCGTTGACCGCGTGGCTGCGCACGATCTTGCGCACCGCCAAGCGGTACTCTTCGGGCGCGGCCGTGAGGGCGTCGACCGATTTGATCGGGGCGGCGGATAGCGCGCTCATGATCCCCTTCCTTTCCGACGAATTCTATAGGTCTATAGATAAGACCCTATCAAAGAACCGGCCGGTTCGCAAACGCTTCGAGATCGGTCTCAAGCGCGGCGAAGTGCGGCGCCAGCGCCGCCACGGCAGCGCTGAGTCCGTCCGGCGTCTCGGCGACCGCGGCGGCGATCGGCCGCGGCTGCGACAGGATCAGGAGTTCGCGGCCGCGAACGCCGAAGAGTTGGCCGGTGATCTTGGCGCCGGCATCGCCCGCCAAGTACGTCACCAGATCTGCAACGGGCTGCACCGGGATTTTCATCGCCGTATCCTTGTAGGCCTGCTGCACCGGATTCTGCGGCTTGATGCTTTCGGTGACGCGCGTCGCAGCGAACGGCGCAATCGCGTTGCAAGCGACGTGGCTCCGGGCCATGTCGAGCGCGGCGATGCGCGTCAGACCCGTCAAGCCAGCTTTGGCAGCGGCATAGGCGGCCTGCCCGTAATTGCCGTAGAAACCGGCGGTCGAAACCAGGTTGACGATGCGGCCCCAGGCGCCGCCGCCGCGTTTCGCCTTGGCTTGGTCGCGCATCAACGGTGTCGCCGCCGCAATCAGATAAAACGGCGCGAACAGGTTGGTGCGCAACACCGCCTCCCAGTCGCCGGGATCGGCTTTGAAGACGAAGGCGTCGCGCAGGATTGCGGCGTTGTTGACCAGGATATCGATGCCGCCAAAGCGGCTGGCGGCGAAATCGACCGCGGCCTGAGCGGCCGACGGCGTGGCAATGCTTTCGGTGAAGGCGGCGGTCCGATCGCCCAAGGCCTTGGCCAAGACCTCGGCCACCGTCGGATCGGCGCCCATGCCAGCGATGCTGGTGCCATTGTCGGCGATCACCACCGCGGCGCCGGCCCGATGCAAGGCCTCGACGATGGCCCGGCCGATGCCCCGACCACCGCCGGTCACCACCGCCACCCGACCGCTCAACGTCCCGCTCATAGCGTCGCATCGTGCATGGAAAAGAGGGCCGGTCAAGGCGGCTAAAGCCTTGAATCGACAGCCAAAATAAAAGGCGCCCGGTCAGGGGGGAGTGACCGGGCGCCCGAAGTCCGTTTGAGGAGTCGAAGGGTCTAATGCGGCCCCCCGGCCCATCCGCGGCAACGCCACGGACGGCTTCTGAAGAAATACTTAGGGAGCGATCCGGGCGATTTTGAGGATCAAGACATGCAAAAGTTGCACCCGCCGCATGCCGGATTCACGCGCATCCGAGCCAGCGCCGCACCAGCGCCAGCAGGCGCGCCGGGTCTTCCTGGATCATCAAATGGCCAATGTCGGCGAGTTGGGTCAGGCGGGCGTATTTCATGCGCCGCGCCATGTCGGGCATCGCGCGCACCACCCAATCGCAATCGGGACGATTGGGATCGCCGCCGACCAGATCGAGCCGACGGTCGATCCGGTCGAGGCGCGACCAGGCGTCGCTGTCGCGATGCGCGGTGAAGATCGCCGCTTCGATCTCGGGCGGCGAGGCCAGGGTAAAGCCGCCGCCGGCTTTGGGCTTGAGCGCGGCGCGGCAATGCGCGTCGAGCATCGCCGGCGCGAAGCGGGCAAACGGACTGTTGCCGCCGTTGAGGCGATCGCGGAAGGCTTCGATGCTGGGCCAGTCGGCGCGGCGGCGCCTGGCGCCTTCGACCAGCCGCGCCTGGCGCGTTTCCGCTTCGTCGCGCACCGGCGAATCCGGCGGCGGAAAAACCGGTGGCTCGAGCAGCATGATTCCGGCGAAATCCGGCAGCCGGCCGGCGGCGGCAAGATCGATCGCCGCGGCGCCGCCGAGCGAATGGCCGAGATAGGACAGCGGCGTCGCGCCGAGCCGCGCCGTTACCACATCGGCCACGCGCCGCAGATCGTCGGCGAAACGGTCGACGTGGAAGATTTCGTCGAGCGGGCCGGCCGGCCAGGTCGCGCCGCCATGACCGCGCCCATCGAAAGCGAAGACGTGCACGTCGCGCGCGAGATCTTTGAGCCACGGACCATAAGAGCCCGCCGGCAAGCCGTTGGCGTGGCCCAACAACAGCGCCGCGTCGGCGACGCCGCGCGGGCGCAGCTCATAGACCGGCAGCAATCCGCCGTCGGTCGTTGCGACGGTGAAGACGGAATCGGTGTCGGCGAGCGAACGGAACGCGTCGCTCATGCGCCGGCGCGGCGCGCGGCGCGTGCGCGGCAAGCCTCGCCGAAGGCACGGAACAGTGCGCGCGAGAACGCGTTGTCGCCGACGCGATGTTCGGGATGCCACTGCACGCCAACGAAGAAACCCGCCGCCAGCGCGCGGACGGCTTCGATTTGGCCGTCGGGCGCGGTGGCTTCAACCACGAGGCCCGGCGCCAACCGGTCGATGCCTTGATAGTGCAGCGAGTTGACGGCCACGATTTCGCTGCCGGCGAGCGTCGCGAACAGTCCGCCGGGCGCCAGCCGCACGTCGTGGGCATCGTAGCCATAGCGTTCGTCCACCGGCAGATCGGGCTCGGCGCGGTGATCGAGCCGGCCGGCGACGGCGTGAACCGCCGGATGCAGCGTGCCGCCGAGCGCGACGTTGATCTCCTGGATGCCGCGGCAGATCGCGAACACCGGCAGATCAGCCCTAAGCGCGGCACGGATCAGCGGCAAGGCAGCGCTGTCGCGAGCCGGATCGCGTTCGCGCTCAGGCGTGGGCGGCGGACCGCCGTAGTGCTCCGGCCCGATGTCGGAGCGCGAGCCCGGCAAGAGCAGGCCATCGAGCCGCATCACCAGAGCCTGCGGCGGAATGTCGTCGAGCGCGGGAATCAGCACCGGCACCGCGTCCGCCGCTTCGCGCACGGCGCGGAGATACTTCTCGACGACGGCGTGCGTCGGCTGGCCGCGCAGCGGCCGGGTGCAGCATTGCACACCGACCAGTGGCGCGGTGCGACCGGATTGCGGATCGGCGGCGTTCGGCACGAGGCGAGATATTGGCGATCCCGCGCGGCGCCAGCAACGTGCTTATCGCGGGGGAGACCTGCGCGCTCAGCCGCCCGAGACGCCGTTGCGCGGGTCCTGCCAGATGAACAGCTGCGGATTGAGTTGCAAGCCGAAGCGCGGGCTGTCGAGCGTGACCGTGACCGTCTTGTTCTGGGCGTCGAGGATGGTCCATTGGCGAAGCTGAAGCGGCGATTCGCTGAAGACCATGGTGACGCGGCCGCGCTCGGGCCGCTTGACCTCGGTCGCATTGACGCGGATCGCGCCCGGAGTGTGCTGGACGCCGTCGATCCGGATGGCACCGCCGAGCTCGACGGTGTTCTGGAGCAGGAACCAAGCCGGCGTGTTGTCGAGATCAGTCCAGGTCACCTGGCCGAGCTGGCCGTCGTAGTAATAGACCTGGTCGTTGGTGGCGACGATCAGAATGGGATGCGGCGGGTTATAGACGATGCGCATGTGACCCGGCCGCGAGATATAAATCGTGCCCGTCGCGGTCGAGCCGTCGCCGGCGACCTGATCGAACCGCGATTCCATGGTGTGGATACCGTTGAGGTAAGTCTGAACCCGCGCGAGATCGATTTGGTCGGCCGGCTTCAGCGCAGCCCGCGCCGCGCGCGGCAACGCCAGCGCCGCGGCCAGACCGGCGACCACGAGGCGGCGCGATGGGAAGCGCGCGGGTGAATGGAACGTCATGCGGTTCATATATCGGTTTCCGGCAGCGGCTTGTCGAGGCCTCTCACGCCGCCATAAGGCCGCGCTTTGTGGCGGATTTATGGGCGCGGCGGTTCAGTCCCGGCCGCGGCCCAGCACCTCGCGCTTGCCGACGTGGTTCGCCGCGCTGATGACGCCCTCGCTCTCCATGCGCTCGATGATGCGCGCGGCACGGTTGTAGCCGATCTGGAGATGGCGCTGGACGAAGCTGGTCGAGGCCTTGCGCTCGCGCAGCACCAGATTGACCGCCTGGTCGTAGAGCTGATCGCCCGAGCTTTCGCCGTCTTCGGCGAAGGCCGCCATCTCGTCTTCCTCGTCAGCGGTGACGTCCTCGAGATAGGCGGGCGGCGGTCCGTTTTCCTTGAGGAAGCGGACGACGGCTTCGACTTCCTGGTCGGAGACGAACGGGCCATGCACGCGGGTGATGCGGCCGCCGCCGGCCATATGGAGCATGTCGCCACGACCGAGAAGCTGTTCGGCGCCCGCCTCGCCGAGAATGGTGCGGCTGTCGATCTTGCTGGTGACCTGGAAGCTGATGCGCGTCGGGAAGTTTGCCTTGATCGTGCCGGTGATGACGTCGACCGACGGCCGCTGCGTCGCCATGATGATGTGGATGCCGGCAGCGCGCGCCATTTGCGCCAGCCGCTGCACGGCGTGCTCGATGTCCTTGCCCGCGACCAACATGAGGTCGGCCATCTCGTCGACGACGACGACGATGAGCGGCAACGGGTCGTTCGACAGCGGCTGCTCCTCGAACACGGGGCGGCCGGTTTCTTCGTCGAAGCCGGTCTGGACGCGGCGCATCAGCACCTCGCCCTTGGTCTTGGCCTCGGCGATGCGCTGGTTGTAACCCTCGATGTTGCGCACGCCGAGCTTGGACATGGCGCGATAGCGGTTTTCCATCTCGCGCACGGTCCATTTGAGCGCGACGACGGCCTTGCGCGGTTCGGTGACGACCGGCGCCAGCAGATGCGGAATGCCGTCGTACATCGACAGCTCGAGCATCTTCGGATCGATCATGATGAACTTGCACTGATCCGACGACAGCCGATAGAGCACCGACAGGATCATCGTGTTGATGCCGACCGACTTGCCCGAGCCGGTGGTGCCAGCGATCAGCAGATGCGGCATGCGCTGGAGATCGGCGATCACGGGCGCGCCGCCGATATCCTTGCCCAGCACCAGCGGCAGCTTGGCGCTGCTGCGCTCATAGGCTTCGGACGCCAGCAATTCGCGCAGGAACACCATCTCGGAGCGGGCGTTCGGCAACTCGATGCCGAGCACCGAGCGGCCGGGAATGACCGCGACGCGCGCCGACAGCGCGCTCATCGAGCGGGCGATGTCGTCGGCTAGACCGATGACGCGCGATGCCTTGATGCCGGCGGCCGGTTCGAGCTCATAGAGGGCAACGACGGGACCCGGCCGCACTTTGACGATCTGGCCGCGGACGCCGAAATCCTCGAGCACCGATTCGAGAAGGCGCGCGTTCTGCTGCAAGGCTTCTTCGTTGACCGCGGCGGTGCGCGTCGGCGGCACTTCGGCCAGGAGCTCGAGCGACGGCAACACGTGATCGGCGGCGTCAAGCGCGAGCGACGCCTGGCGCAGCCGCTTAATCTTGCGCTCGCGCGGCGGCAGGTCGACTGCAGCCGACCGGCGCGGCGGCGCTTCCGCCGGTTCGTCGTCGAAGCTCTCGGCGCCGGTAGCGTCGAGCAGCAACGGCTCGCGGCGCGGACCGGTTTCGAGTGCGACCGGACGATCGACGGCGACGCGCCGCCACCGCGGCAGATGCGGCCGTGGCAGCCAACCAAGCAGACGGACGCGAAGGCTCGGCGGTTTCTCGCGCGGCGCGCGGGCGGTGTGGGTGCTTGCCGACGGACCGAAAACATAGAGCAGGATCGTGCCGACAAGCGCGGCAGCAGCCATCGCCGACAGCGGCGGCGCGATG
>DASYYB010000041.1:0-30119 GCA_035934235.1 Allostellaceae bacterium
GCGATGATCCTGGCGTTGTTGCCGCTGGGCGCGGCGATCAGCGGCTCGGGCGACCAGATGCTGCAGCCACTGGCGATCGCGATCATCGCCGGCATCACCGTCCAGTTGCCGCTGGTGCTGCTGGCGATGCCGGTGCTCGTCAGCCTGTTCGTCTTCCGGCAGGCAAAACATACGACGTTCGTCGCCCCGTCGGAGGCAACCACCGAATTGGCGGAATAAGTTCTGGCATCCGCCAGTGCGGCGCGACTGACATCCGTCTCGTTGGCATGCGATTACCAAAAGCGCGAAAGTCTATTATCATCGCCATCGCCTTAAAGACCGCTCGGGGCATTTTTGGAATCATCGCTCGCGGCACTGTTCAACACTCTAGGCAGCGCCACCTTTACTGAAATCGGCGACAAGACGGAGCTGATGGAGGTCGTTTACGGCGCGCGTTTCAACGCCTATTTGCCGGTAGTGATCGGCCTTACGGTCGGCTCGTTGATGGCGGATATCCCGGCCGTACTCGGCGGCTGCTAGATCAGCCGGCGTATTGATCCCGACTGGCTGCGCTATGTCGCCACGGGTATTTTTGCGCTGCAAGCGAGCCTCATTGTCGCGGCATTCTAGCGCCGCGAGCGGAACCGTTCCAAACGATGGTCACATCCCTCAACCGGATCGTCTGCGTGGTTGCGATTCTGAATGCCGCCTATTTCGCGGTCGAATTTGGCGTCGCGCTGCATATCGGTTCGGTTTCGCTGTTCGCCGACTCGATCGACTTTCTCGAAGATACGTCGATCAACGTGCTGATCCTCGTCGCGTTGGCGTGGAACGCGAGGGCGCGAGCCCGCGTCGGCATGGCATTGGCCGGCATCTTGCTCGTGCCAGGCTTGGCGACACTTGGGATGGCCTGGCACAAATTCACGCTGCCCGTGTCCCCGGCTCCGGGACCGTTGACTGCGACGGCCTTCGGCGCGCTGGTGGTCAATCTGTCTTGCGCTCTCCTGTTAGCGCGATTCCGACATCATGGTGGCAGCCTGTCGCGTGCGGCCTTCCTCTCGGCGCGGAACGACACACTCGCCAACGTTGCGATCATGCTGGCGGGAGCGGTGACCGCGCTTTACCCCTCGATCTGGCCCGATTTGGTCGTCGGCCTTGGGATTGCGGCGCTCAATGCCGATGCGGCGCGGGACGTGTTCGCAGCCGCACGGCAAGAGCACGTCGAGGCACGGCCTTGAGGCGTGGATTCGGCTGCGCGCTATCGCGCCCGCGTTCCAATTTCTGGTATACAAGCCGGCCGCGACCGCAGGTCTCGGCATAGGCAGTCAATTGCTTGGGGTGCGTATCGGGACATTTCCGCAACGGATTTGTGGGGGGCCACAATGAATACGCCGACGAATAGCAAGGTACCGGCTGTCGCCATCTGGTTTTGGATCATCTATGTCGCGGCGACGACGCTGGGCGAAACCGGCGGCGACGCCGTAAGCGACACGCTCGACTGGGGCTATCTCGGCGGCACCGCCTTCTTCCTGGCGGTCTTCGTTGTCCTGGCCATCCTGCAGATCCGCGCCAGCAAACTCCACCCACCGCTTTACTGGGCGACCATCGTCGCCTCGACCATGTTCGGCACCACCATGGCCGATTTCGCCGATCGATCGCTCGGTATCGGCTATGCCGGCGGCTCGACGCTGTTGTTCGCGTGTCTGCTGGCCGTACTCGCCATCTGGTACCGCGCACAAGGCACGATCGCGCCAAGCTCGGTGACCGCGCCCAAGACAGAAATCTTCTTCTGGATCGCGATTACCTTCTCGCAAACGCTCGGCACGGCGCTCGGCGACTGGGTTTCAGACGGATTCGACCTGGGTTCGGCCACCGGCGCGCTGGTTTTTGCCGCCGGGTTGGCCGCGGTCGCGGCGCTTTATTTCTGGACGAGCGTGTCGCGCGTATCGCTGTTCTGGGCAGCACTTATCCTGGCGCGGCCGCTCGGCGCAACCTTGGGCGACTTCCTCGACCAGCCGCACGACCAAGGCGGGTTGGCACTCAGCCGCCCGCTCGCTTCGGCGATCATCGCGGCCTTTATCATTGTGTGCCTGTTCGTGCTGCCGCAATCGGGAGCCAAGCGTTCCGAAAGCTCGACGGCGTAGTACCGGGACCGCCGCATGTGACGACGACGAACGGGCCGTCGGACGGGCTAAAACCGGCCAATCTTCAGGTTTGGTTAACCTCGTTGCCCCAAAAATAGCACACGCTAAAACCCGGGCGCTGCGCGGCGGCGCCGAGCCCGAAAATTATGTGTGCGATGAAGGGCATCATCTTCAATCTCCTCGAGGAAGTCGTCAGCCACCATCACGGCGAGGCGACGTGGGACAAATTCCTCGACGAGGCCGGCGTCGACGGCGTCTATACGTCGCTCGGCACTTATCCCGACGACGAGCTCGGGCGGCTGGTGCAAACGATCTCCACCACGCTCGGTATCCCGCCCCGCGAGTGCGTGCGCTGGTTCGGGCGCGAGGCGATGCCGCTTCTGGCCAAGCGCTATCCGGTTTTCTTCACCGGGCATACCACGACGCTGCCGTTCATTTTCAGCGTCAACGACATCATCCATCCCGAAGTGCGCAAGATCCATCCGGGCGCCAATTGCCCGGTCTTCCGTTTCGAGGAAGCGGCGGACGGCGCGCTCCTCCTCGGATATGAGTCACCGCGCGCGTTCTGCGCCCTCGCCGAAGGATTCATCGAAGGGGCAGCGAACTATTTCGGCGAGACAGCCACGGTCGAGCATCTGCGCTGCCGCGCCAAAGGCGATCAGGAGTGCCTGCTCAGCATCCGCATTCACGCGATGAAACCCGCCGATGCCGCTCCCGTTGCCGGATAACGCCGACGAAACGGCACAGCTGCGCCGTCGGCTCGAACGCGAACGGAAAGCGCGGCACGAAGCCGAGACGTTGAGCGAACACGGGCTGCGCGAGCTGTACGAGCGCAAGCAGCAGCTCGAGCTGCTCGAGAAGATCGCCACCGCGTCAAACCAAGCCGAGACCGCCGCGAGTGCACTACGCCTGGCCATGACCGAAGTTTGCAACTTCACCGGCTGGCAGGTTGGCCACGTCTATGGCGTCGAGTTCACCACGCAAGAACCGCGGTTGCGCTCGCTGGGGGTCTGGCACGGCGCTGACGCAGCCGTCCTGGCAACGTTCCGGCTCGCCACCGAGGCGGGCGAGTTCGCCGAGGGCGTCGGCCTGCCGGGCCGCGTCTTCGCCTCCGGCAACGCGGCGTGGATCATCGACGTCAGCGACGACGACAATTTCCCGCGCGAATGGGCTGCGCGCCAATGCGGGCTTCGTGCCGCCGCCGCCTTCCCTGTCGTATCGGGCGACAAAGTCGTCGCCGTCCTGGAGTTCTTCGCCAACACGGTGCGCGAGCCCAACGAGATTCTTCTCCATCTCATGTCGCAGATCGGCTTGCAACTTGGCCGCGCCATCGAGCGCGAGCGCGACATCGAAAGCGTGCAACGCCGCGCCGCGGAACTCGCGCAGGCGCGCGACAAGGCTCAATCGGCGAACCGGGCGAAATCCGAATTCCTCTCCAACATGAGCCATGAGCTACGGACGCCGCTCAACGCCATCATCGGCTTCGCCGACCTGATGATGAAGGAAACCCTGGGCCCGCACAGCATCCAGACCTATCGCGAATATTCACAGCACATCCACGACAGCGGGCAGCACCTGCTCGCCATCATCAACGACATCCTCGATCTGTCCAAAATCGAGGCGGGCAAGGCCGAGCTCGACAGCAACGAGCGGATCATCCTGCCGCCGCTCCTCAGTAACTTGGGCGAGACCATCGGCGTATTGGCCGAAAAGAACGGCGTCGCCTTCCAGGTTTCGGCGGAGCCGGGCCTGCCGGACCTCGTCGGCAGCGAGCGCATGGTACGCCAGATCCTCGTCAACCTGCTCTCGAACGCCGTCAAATTCACCCCGGCCGGCGGCACCGTCTCGGCCACGGCAACGCTCGCGCCAAGCGGTGAACTGGTCATCTCGGTCGCCGACAGCGGCATCGGCATGAGCGAGAAAGAGGTCGCCGTCGCGCTGACACCGTTCGGCCAAGTCGACAGCACGCTCAGCCGCGGCCACGAGGGCACGGGCCTGGGCCTGCCGCTGGCCCGTGCCATGGCGGCGCTGCATCAAGCCGATTTGCGCATCACCAGTACGCCGGGCGCCGGCACGACGATCAGCGTCGTCTTCCCGAAAAGTCGCATCGCCGTACCGGCGGCAACGCGCGCTTACGCCTAGCGCGCCGCCGGCGCAATCGCCGATTTCGCTGTCACGCTTTGGCTCGCGCGATCAGTCGTGGCCGAGCCATTCGTGGAACGCCCACAAGCCGACCAGCAGCAAGCCGCCGATCACCGGCACCGAAATCGCCACGGCCAGCGGCTCGTCAACCGCGAAGCCGAGCACCGCCGCGCCGTGCGCGATGTCGCCGACCAGGCCGGCGCCGTAATAAGTGATCGCAGCGATCGAGAAGAATTCGACCGTTTGCTGCAACCGCAACTGCAAGCGAGCGCGGCGGTTCATCGACAGCAGCAGGTCGCGGTTCTGCGCGGCCAGCGTGACGTCGATGCGCGTGCGCAGTAGGTCGCTGGCGCGGGCGACGCGTTCAGACAATGACTCAAGCCGCCGCTCCATGGTTTCGCAGGTGCGCATCGCCGGCGACAAGCGGCGCTCCATGAATTCGCCGACGGTCTGGCGACCTTCGATGCGGCGTTCGCGCAACTCCTCGATCCGCTTCTGCACCAGCGCGTAATAGGCGCGCGCGGCACCGAAGCGATAGGGCGTGTGCGCGCCGATCGTCGCCAGCTCGGCCGCCAGTCCCAACAGCCGCGTGAGCAGCGCCTGTTCGTCCTCGAGCGCGTCGGCGCCGGTGGTCGCTTCGGCGATGCCGGTGAGATTGCGCTCGATCGCGGTCACTGCCGGATTGATCTCGCGCGCCAGCGGCAACGCCAGCAGCGCCATCATCGTATAGGTCTCGATCTCGAGCAGGCGCTGCACCAAGCGGCCGGCCTGGCGCGGCGAGGTCATGGTGCCGTTGTGCGCGATCATGCGCACGAAATGGTCGCGGTCGGGCCGCAGATCGGTCCACAACTGCGCCAAGCCGCCGGCGGCGTAGCCACCGACGATGTTGCCGCCCTCGAACAATTCGCCGACCGCGGCCGGCGGCGGCGGCTCGCCGACGGTCAGCGCCATCTGGACCGCCGCGACCACTTGGCCCGGCAAGTTGGCAATCCACGCGTGCGGCAAGGGCAGCGCGCGGACCGGCGGGAACAGCCCGTCGCCTTGCCACGGCAGCACGAAGGTATAGGTGGCGAATTCGGCATGCCGCTCCCAGGTGAGGCTGAACCCATCGCATTCGAGCTGAACATGCGACGCGCCAGCCGGCGGCGACGGCGCGCGATGCGTGGCGCAAAGCTGCACCACGGCGGCGCGTTCGACGGCACTGTCGCCGCCGGTGAGCGCCAAGTGAACGATTCGCGCCGGAGCCGCGACGACGCCATAGGGCCGCGCGTGCAGCTCCCGGGCTAATGCGTCGAATTGCGGATGAAGCGCGGGACCACCGGCAAAGGCGGCCGCGGTGGATTGGACAGGCTGCTGGCTCATCGGCCGGCAGCATACCGCAAACTACGTTCGGTCGAGCGTCTGACGGATGGCGCGGGCGAGCTCGTCGGGACGGTAGGGTTTCTGCAACAGGCTGAAATCGGCGCTGGCGATCTCCGCCGCCGCGACGGCATAGCCCGACGTCAGCAGCACCTTGAGGCCGGGCTTGAGCCGCCGGGCGCGCCGCGCCAGCTCGTCGCCGAGCATACCGAACGGCATCGAATAGTCGCTGAACAGCAAGTCGAGCCGCGGTTCGCGCTCGGCCACGGCGAGCGCCGCCGGTGCATTGGCGGCGGTCAGCACGCGATAGCCGAGGGCGCGCAGATTGTCCGCCACCATCGCGCGCAACTCGGAATCGTCCTCCACCACCAGCACGGTTTCGGCCTTCGCCGCGGCGGTTCGCACCGACGCTTCGGCCTGCTCGACGGGCACCTCGTCGGCGCGCGGCAGATAAAGCCGAACCGTCGTGCCGACGCCGGGCTCGGAGCTGAGCTCGATATGGCCGCCCGATTGCTTAACGAAGCCGTAGACTTGCGACAGGCCGAGGCCGCTGCCCTTGCCGACTTCCTTGGTGGTGTAGAACGGCTCGAACGCGCGCTCGACCACTTCGGGCGGCATGCCGCAGCCGGTGTCGTTGACGGTCACGCGCACGTAACGTCCAGGTGCGCCGCCGGCGCTGGCGTCGAACGTCACGCTGTCGGTCTCGATCGAGACCCGTCCGCCGCTTTCCGGCATGGCGTCGCGCGCATTGACCACGAGATTGAGCAGCGCCGCCTGGAACTGCGCCGGGTCGACGCGGCAGGGATCGACGGTCGGGTTGAGCAGGAACTGAACTTGCACGTGGTCGCCAGCGGCGCCGCGCAGCAGATCACCGAACTCCTTGATAACGCGATTGAGGTTGACGGTCTCAGGCCGGAGCGACTGGCGCCGCGCGAAAGACAGCAGCGACTGGGTCAGGCGCGCGCCGCGCTCGGCGCCGCGTGTCGCCGCCTGGATCAGCCGCCGCGCCGGCTCGGACGGGACCAGACGCTGGAGCTGCTCAAGACTGCCGAGGATCACCGTCAAAAGATTGTTGAAGTCGTGCGCGACGCCGCCGGTGAGCTGGCCAATCGCCTCCATTTTCTGCGCCTGGCGATACTGCTCCTCGAGATCGGCGCGGCGCTCGGTTTCGGCCGCCATCTGCCGGGTGCGGCGGAGCGCGATCATGGTCGCCGCGATCAGCGACAGGGTCACCGGAATGCCGTAGATCAGGTGGCTACCCATCGTGCGCGTCCAGGCGGCAACAATCGCGGACCGGCTCTTGCCGGCGACGACATAGATCGGAAAATCGCCCACCCGCTCGTAGGCGAACAGGCGTTCGCTGCCGTCCGAAATTGAGCCGCCGGTGAAGCTGCCGAACACCGGGTCGCCCTGCATTGCCTGCATCAGCGCACTGTCGGCAGCAAGACGCATCGGCTGATCCAGCGGCGGATCGCGCGCCAGCAGAACGCCGTCGTGGCGCAACAAGCTGGTGTGGGAATCGTGCTCCTCGGCGAGCGCCGCATAGAATTTGGTGAAATAGGCCGGGTTCATGACGATTTCAATCAGGCCACCCGGCGCGACGCGGTCGGGTTTCGGACGGGCGACGACGAAGGCGAACTGGCCGTCGAGCGCGTTGCGCGCCACCGACGAAATCAGCAGCGTATCGGTGCCCTGACGGTCGACGCGAAAATCGGGTTGCGGCTCCGCGACCACGGCGCGGGCCGGAAACCGGCCGTTGGTCGCGGCGATGTGGCCGTTCGGCGCGACCAGCCGGATCTCCGTCGCCTGCGGCAGGCTCGCCTTGATCTGTTTGAGAAACTGGTTGAGCTCGGGCGACCGAGCGATCTGGTCCCAACTCATCGTCGCGGTGTAGTCGGCGATGCGGTCGGCGGCAAAGGCGTCAGTCTGGAAAACGGTCTGCGCCTGCTGCGCGGCGACGTCCGCCAGGCGGCGGATGCGCTCCTGCGCGTCGGCGACGGTCGACCGGTAATTCAGCCAGGCAGCGCCGGCGAACAGCAGGATCGGCGTGGCGATCGCCGCCGCCAACAGCACCTGCAACGGCCGAATGGCGTCCCGGGCGGTCGATCGAGCGCGTTCTGCCAACCGCAGCCTCCCCTTTCGGCGCGGCCTGTCGCCGCGCCGGCGCATACCCGAACTGGGATATTAGCCGGTGCCGGCGCAAAGAAAAATGGGCCGCGCTTTGCGGCGCGGCCCAAGTTCAGGGAGGAAAAGCCCGAAGGACTTGCGGCGGGACCGGAGTCCCAATCCGCATGGTGGTTATACGACGCAAATTCTCAACAAATTATTAAGTCGCGGCAGCGCCTTAAGGTTGCATGGTTAATTACGCGCCGATGGCATCGAAATAGTCGCCGATCGAGCGCGTCAACGCGCGCGCAACTTCCGTCCGGTATGGCGGTCGGCGCAGATCCAATTCTTCGGTGCGGTTCGACAGGCAGCCGATTTCGACCAGGGCCGACGGAATGTCCGGCGCCTTGAGCACGGCGAAACCAGCGGAGCGATGACTGTTGGTCAGCATCACGACGTGACGGCCGAGCTGGTTCACCACGTCCTGGGCGAAGCGGATGGACAAATTGTTGGTTTGGCGGCGCGCCAGGTCGATGAGGATGCCGTTGACCTGGGGATCGTGCGTGTCGAGCTTGACGCCGCCGACCAGGTCGGCGCGGTTCTCGCTGGCGGCGAGCATCGCCGCCTCGCGGTCGGACGCCTGTTCCGACAGCGTATAGACCGACGCGCCGCGCGACGCGCGATCGGGCAGCGCGTCGGCATGCACCGAGAGGAACAGGTCGGCGCCGGCGGCGCGGGCCCGTGCGACGCGGCCTTCGAGCGAAATGAATTGGTCGTCGCGGCGCGTCAGCTGAACGCGATAGCGGCGCGTCGCCGTCAGCTGCTGCGCCAACTCCTGCACGGTCGGCAGCGCGATGTTCTTTTCATAGGTGCCGACGACGCCGATCGCGCCCGGGTCGACGCCGCCATGGCCGGCATCGAGCATGATCAGGGGCAAGCCCGGCGCGGCGGCGGTCGCCGCCAGTGCGCGCTGAATCCGTGCAACGCTGACGCCGGCGGCGAGCGCAGCGATGAGTTGGTTAAAGCGGCGGCGATCGATGGTAGCGCGCGACAAGGCCGAATCCCTTCGCTTGGCAGCGATTCCCTGTGGGACGTTCAAGCACTTGGCGGTGAAAATTAGGTTAAGGCTTAGGAAATGTCCATATCTATATGAATAGATGGAGAATTTTTAATTCCTAGCTGCGGACGTCCACAACCAGCCGGCCGCGAATGCCGCCTTTGAGGATGGTCGGCGCCAGGCGCGGCAGATCCGCAAGCCGTGCGGTTTCGGTCATCGCATCGAGCTTGTCGAGCGGCAGGTCACGCGCCAGACGGGCCCAGGCGGCCTGGCGCTGCGGCAGCGGACACATCACGGAATCGATACCGACCAAGCGCACGCCGCGCAGCAGGAACGGAATCACCGTCGTCGGCAGATCGCTGCCACCGGCGAGGCCGCACGATGCGGCCGCCGCGCGGTATTTGAGCTGAGTCAGCGCGGTCGCCAGCGTCGTGCTACCGACGCTGTCGATGCAGCCGGCCCAGCGCTCGCTGTCGAGCGGCCGCGCCGGCGGCTTGGCGAGCTCGGCGCGGTCGATCAGCACGTTGGCGCCGAGCGATTTCAGATAGTCGTGCGTTTCCGGCCGGCCCGTTGATGCGGCCACGTGATAACCGAGCTTGGCCAGGATCGCGACCGCGACGCTGCCCAAACCGCCGGCGGCGCCGGTCACCAGAACTTCGCCCGCATCGGGCTTCAGCCCGTTGTCCTCGAGCGCCATCACCGCCAGCATCGCGGTGAAGCCGGCGGTGCCGATTGCCATCGCCTGTTTGGTACTGAGGTTAGCCGGCAAGCGCACGAGCTGGCTCGCCTTGACGCGCGCCTTCTGCGCATAGCCACCCCAGCTGTTCTCGCCGACACGCCAGCCGGTGAGCACGACCTTGTCGCCCGCCTTCCAGTCCGGCGATGTCGAGCTTTCGACCGTGCCGGCGAAATCGACGCCCGGCACGTGCGGATATTTGCGCACCAGCTTGCCGACCCCTTGCAGGATCATGCCGTCCTTGTAGTTGAGCGTCGAATACTCGACCGCGACGGTGACCTCGCCCGGCGGCAGATCGCTTTCCGGCAGCGAGGCGACGCGCGCCGACACCTTGCCGGCGCTCTCCTCCAGCAACAGCGCGGTGAAATTGCTCATCGCAGGCGTTCGAGGATGCTGACGTAATTGGCGACGGCGGCGCCGCCCATGTTGAACACGCCGGCGAGCTTCACATTCGGGAGTTGGATGTCGCCGGCGGTGCCGGTGAGCTGCATCGACTGCAACACGTGCATGGAAACGCCGGTGGCGCCGATCGGATGGCCCTTGGCCTTGAGGCCGCCCGACGCGTTGATCGGCAGCTTGCCGGTCTTTTCGGCGGTGCCGGCTTCGACGACGCGCTCGCCCTCGCCTTTCTCGGCCATGCCCATCGCCTCGTAGATCAGCAGCTCGGCGATGGTGAAACAGTCGTGCACTTCGGCGCAGGACAGATCGTCGAGCGTCACGCCGGCATGGTCGAAGGCGCGCTGCCAGGCGAGCGCCGCGCCTTCATACCCGGTGATGTCGCGCTTCGACATCGGCAGGAAATCGTTGACGTGCTCGGCGGCGCGGAACACCACCGCCTTTTTCGCCGCCAGCGCCGTGTCGATATCGGTCAGCACCAGCGCCGCGGCGCCGTCGGACACCAGCGAGCAATCGGTGCGGCGCAATGGACCGGCGACGATGGGATTTTTGTCCGAGACGGTGCGGCAGAATTCATAGCCCAAATCCTTGCGGATCTGCGCCAAGGGATTGGCGACGCCGTTCTTGTGATTCTTGGCGGCGATCCTGGCGAGCGCGTCGGACTTGTCGCCGTAGCGCTGGAAATAAGTCTGGGCGATGCGGCCGAAGACGCCAGCGAAGCCGCCTTCGATCTCACCCTCCTCTTTCAGATACGCCGCGCGGATCAGGATATCGCCGACCTGCGGCCCGGTGATCTCGCTCATCTTTTCGACGCCGACGATCAGCACGCGGCGCGCGCGCTTGGCGGCGATGGCGTTGAGGCCCTGATGGATCGCGGCGCTGCCGGTGGCGCACGCGTTTTCCACGCGGGTCGCCGGCTTGAAGCGCAGGCTCGGGTCGATCTGCAAGGTCAGCGACGACGGGAATTCCTGGCGCACGAAGCCGCCGTTGAAGGTGCCGATGAAGATTTCGTCGATGTCGGCCGGCGCGAGGCCGGCATCCTTGATCGCGTCAGCCGAGGTTTTGACGATCAGGCCTTCGATATCCTCGCCTTCGAGCTTGCCGAAGCGCGAATGGGCCCAGCCGATGATGGCGGCGGTCATGGCTTCTCCTTGGCTTGCGTCCTTAGGATATACTGACGGCACGAGCGGGGAACAAGCACATGGCACGCGATAGCCTGACGCTGCGGCGTCCGGACGACTGGCACCTGCATCTGCGCGACGGCGCGATGCTCAAGGCAGTGTTGCCGTTTACCGCGCGCGTCTTCGGCCGCGCCATCGTCATGCCCAATCTGGCGCCGCCGGTGACCAGCGTTTCCGCCGCCGAGGCATACCGCAAACGCATCCGCAAGGCGCTGCCCAAAGGCGCGCAATTCACGCCACTGATGACCGCCTATCTCACCGACGCGACGGCGCCGGACGAGATCGAGCGCGGCTTCAAAAGCGGCGTGTGGGTTGCGGCGAAACTCTATCCTGCCAATGCGACGACCAACTCGGCGCGCGGTGTCACCGATATCGCGCGCATCGACAAAGTGCTCGAGCGCATGGCGCGGATCGGCATGCCGTTGCTGGTGCACGGCGAGGTGACCGATCCCAAGGTTGACGTGTTCGATCGCGAAGCCGTGTTCATCGAGCGCATCCTCGCGCCGCTGACCAAGCGCCTGCCCCAGATCAAGGTGGTGTTCGAGCACGTGACGACGCAAAACGCGGTCGACTTCGTGCGCGCGCAGGGACCCAACGTCGCCGCAACGATCACGCCGCATCATCTGGTCATCAGCCGCAACGCACTGTTCCAGGGCGGACTGCGGCCGCACATGTATTGCCTGCCGGTGGCGAAGCGCGAGGCGCATCGGCTGGCGCTGCGCCAAGCCGCGACGTCGGGCGACATCAAATTCTTCCTCGGCACCGACAGCGCGCCGCATCCGATCGCCGACAAGGAGAAAGATTGCGGCTGCGCCGGCATCTTCTGCGCGCCGACGGCGCTCGAAACCTATGTGCGAATCTTCGACGAGGAAAACGCACTCGATAAGCTCGAAGCCTTCGCCTCGCTCAACGGCCCGCGGTTTTACGATCTGCCGCCCAATGAGGCGCGCGTGACCCTACGCCGCGAGAAATGGAAAGTGCCGGCGAAGGTCAAAGCCGGCAGCGCCGCGGTGAAACCGTTTTTGGCAGGCGAAGAACTAGGCTGGAAGCTGACGGCGTAACGCCGTCGCGGCCAGATCGCTAGGCGCGCGCGCCGAGGATCGTAAAGACGTCGCCGCCGTTGGCGCGGCGCTCGATGTGCTGGCGGTGCCAGAGCGCGTAGAACAAGAGCGTCCAGGCGGCGAAGCCGGCGCGCTTCTTGCCCGCCTCGCGGAACAGCGTCGCGACCGCGCCGGGATCGCACAGCTCGGCGATGCCCGGCTGCGCCGCGACCAGCGGTCCCAACTGCGCGCCGCGGCGCGCGATCCATTCGCCGACCGGCACGGTGAAGCCGCGCTTCCGCGCCATCGCCTGCGCGGCCGGCACCTTACTTTCGACCCAGCGGCGCAGCAGCCACTTGCCCAGCCGCTTGTGGATCTTGAGATCGTCCGGCAGGCGGAACGCGACTTGCGCCACAGCCGGATCGAGGAACGGCGTGCGGCCTTCGACGCCGTGCGCCATCAGGCAGCGATCGAGCTTGGTGAGCAGATCGTTCGGCAGCCAATCGGTGCAATCGGTCGCCTGCGCGGCTTGGAGACGCGAGCGGCCGCGCGCCGACGCTGCGAGCTCGGCCGCCTGGACGCCATCGCGCCAGCCGGTGAGATCGGCGCGCAGCAGGCCGAGACCGTCGAGATTGCCGCGGCCACGCAGCAATTTGCCGCCGAGCCACCATGGCCGCATCACCGAACGGTAGCGGCCGTAACCGGCGAACAATTCGTCGCCGCCCTCGCCCGACAGGATCACCTTGAGACCCGAAGCGCGCGCGGTCTCGGCCAGCTTGTAGGTCGGCAACACGGCGTAGTCGGCGGCCGGGTCGTCGAGCGCACGCGCGATCGCCGGCAGCGATTGCCAGAAATCGCCTTCGCGGAATTCGACCTCGACATGCTCGGCGCCGAGCGCGCGGGCGACGGCGCGCGCCGCGGCGCGCTCGTCCGCTGCCTCGGTGTTCGAGAAGCCGATGGTGAAAGCCTGCACCGGGCGCTCGTTCAACCGCGCCATCATCGCCAGCACCGCCGTCGAATCGATGCCACCGGAGAGGAACATGCCGTAGGGCACGTCGGCGCGCTGATGGATCAGCACGCTGTCGGCAAAAGCGCGATCGAAGGCGCCAAGCGCCGTGTCCTCGGTCTGCGCCCGCGTGCCGCTTTCGGGCAGCGCGTCGATGCGGCGGCGCTCGACGATGCGGCCGCGCGCCACGACCACGGTTTCGCCCGGCAACACGCGATGCACGCCCTGGAACATGGTCTCGCGGCCGGTGGTGAACTGAAGCTCGAGCAGCTCGTTGCGCGCCGCCGAATTGAGCACCGGCGCGCCGCCGCGCATCGGCGCGAAGCCGCCGCGGATCAATGCTTGCGGCTCGGAGGCGAAGGCGAGACCGAGCGGCGTCTCGACGTAATAGAGCGGTTTGATGCCGAACGGGTCGCGCGCCAGGATCAGCCTTCCGGCGCCGGGATCGTGCAGCGCGATCGCGTACATGCCGCGCAGGTGGCGCGTAAAATCGATGCCGTAGCGGCGATAGAGATGCAGGGGGACTTCGCAATCGGACGCCGTGGCGAACACCGCCGGCGGCAAATCCTGCTTGAGCTCGACGTAGTTATAGATCTCGCCGTTGGCGACCAGCGCCGCGCCCGCCGGCTCGTAGAGCGGCTGGTCGCCGGTGGCGAGATCGATGATGGCGAGCCGCGTCTGCACCATGCCGACGTCGCCGGCGCGATAATGGCCGAAGCCGTCCGGCCCGCGATGCTGGAGCGCGGTCTCCATCGCGGCGAGACCGCCGGCCGGCGGGGCCTCGCCCGACAGCGTCATGAACCCGGCGATGCCGCACATCAGGCAGCGACTTTCGCGAACACCGCCCGATAGGCGTCGACGATACGCGCCTCGGCGAACTCGGCAAGATACTGGGCATGGCCGGCGGCGGCGAGCCGTTGACGCAGCGCCTGATCGTCGGCGAGGCGCCCCAGCGCCAGCGCCAAACTCTCGACATCTTCCACGGGCATCAGCAGGCCGGTCTCGCCCGAGACGATCAGCTCGGACGGGCCGGCGGTTTCGCTGGCGAGCACCGCCCGTTCCGCGGCCCAGGCTTCGAGGATGGTGTTGCCGAGTGGCTCGTGGCGCGACGGCACGACGAGAAAGTCGCAGGCCGCGAGCAGCGACGGCACGTCGTCGCGCCAGCCGAGAAAACGCACACGGTTCTTGAGCCGAAGCTTGTGCGCCTGGTGTTGGAGCGCCGCGCGCTCCGGCCCATCGCCGGCGAGCCACAGATGAATGCCATCCGTGCGCGCCAAGGCTTCGAGCAGCGCGTCGAATCCCTTGTTGCGATGCAACCGGCCGAGCGCCAGCGCCAACGGCGCATCCGGCCGTTGGTCGGTCAGCGCCGGCGCGTCCGCCGCCGACGCGACAATCGGAAAATTCGGCAGGTAATGCACGCGCTCCGCGCTCCAGCCGTTCGCCGTGAGATAGGCCGCGATGCCGCGCGTGTTGGCGATCAGATGGTCGCAGTCGCGATAGTATTTCAAATCGTAATACCCTCCGAGCCGCGCAACATGCACGAAATCGCCGCGTGGGCAAAGCGACGTGGCCCGATTCATCCAGCTCAGCACGACGCGCGGCCGGTACTCTTCGATCAACGCGCGCAGGCCGTGGGACGTTGCGCGATCGAACAGGCCACCGCGGAACGGCAATTCGACCGGCGCGATGCCGGCGGCTTTCAGTGCCGCGACGCGCGCCGGATACGGCCGGAGCACGACGCGCTGCTCCTGGCCGGCACGCTGCAAGGCGATGGCAAGCCGGGTGAAAAACGCCTCGGCGCCGCCATGCTCGGCGCCGGACATGAGCTGTACCAGCCGCGTCATTGCATCAGGCCTTCGAAGCGGGCCGCGACGTCGTCCCACGACAGGCCGCGTTTCTGCATCAGCGCCGCCATGTGCATCCGCTGCCATTCGGCATCGTCGGTCAGCAGCCGAATTGCAGCGGCCGCGAAGGCATCGTCGTCGCGCGCGATCACGCCGGTGACGCCGTCCGCCACGCGTTCGGGCATCGAGCCAAGCGGCATGACCACCGCCGGCACGCCGAGCGCCTGTGCCTCGGCGACCGCGGCGCAGTAGGTCTCGTTCCGGTCGCCGCGATAGAGCATGACACGCGCCTGCTGCAACGCCTCGATCAGCGCCGCGCGCGGCAGCGGCGCCAGCTGCCGCACGCCTTCATCCGCGAGGCCGGCGGCGCGATCGAGGATTTGCGTCATCGCCGCGGCGTGCCGGTCACCGGCCGCGCCATACACCGCCGGACCCGCATGGATGCGCAGCTCGGCCCTGGGCACCATCGGCTGGATGAGCTGCGTCCACTGATCGAGCAGCCAATTGAGGCCGCGCAGCGGATTCGAGGTGAAGATCGCCACCGGCGGCGGCGGCAGGCGTTCGCTCGCGCGGCGGAACGTTTCGTCGAGGCCGTAGGGAATGACGATTGTGTCGCGCTGCAGCAACCAACGCGGCACGGTGCCGCCGGCATAGTCGCCGATGGCGACGATGATCGGCCGCCAGCGCCACAGCGCGCGGACGTAACGCCACTTTTTCAGATAGCGGCCGGGATTGTGCACCCAGAAAACGCGTGTGCGCGCGCCGGGCACGCGGCCGATCAGTTGGTCGCCGCGATTGGCGATATAGAGGTCGGCGACATCCGGCATGGCGCTCATCACCGGTGCCCAGGTCACGCCATTGTGGGCGGCGGCGGTCGCGCCGTTGGTGAAGGCACGCACGCGATGGCCGCGCGCCGCGAGTGCTTCGGCGAGCGAGACGAAGGCCGCCTCGGCGCCGCCGAGCGGCGCGTTCGCGCCGGTGCGGCCGTCGAAGACGACGCCATCGTCGGCCATCACGATATCGGCCATGCTACGCCGCCTCGCCTTTGATTCGTTGCAACAGGCTGCGCGCGCCCTCTTCCGCCATGTCGACGGAGAGCGAATCCATCATGCTGTCTGCCGGCGTCAGATGCCAGCCGGGCTTGTAGAGCTCCCAATACGACAGCGCCGTGTGGACATAAGCCGCGCGCGGACCCCACGGCGCGTATTCCTTGACGTTGCTCGGCCCGAAAAGACCAAGCGTCGGCGCGCCGGAAGCGGCGGCGACGTGCATGAGGCCGGTGTCGTTGCCGACGAACAGCGCGGCATCGCGCAGGATCGCGGCGGCGGTCAGCAAGTCGACTTTGCCGACGAGATCGATCACACGCTCGGACGGCAGCGCCGCAATCACCGGCGCCGCCTGCGCGCGTTCATGCGCCGCCGCCATCACGACGATACGCACACCCGGCAGCGGTCCGTTGGGCGCGGTCAGCCGCGCCGCGAGTTCGGCGAAGCGCGTCGCGCGCCATTCCTTGCGCGACCAATTGGCCGCCGGACCGACCACCAGCACCGGCGCGCCCGGCGGCACCAGACGCTCGGCCGCTACGCGATGCTGGGCGCCGAGCCATAGCGTCGGCGCCGGCGGCGGCTCGCAATCGAACAGGCGCGCGAGCTGACGGACGCGATGCTCCTCCGGACTGCCCTTGCCCATGACGCGGCGCTGCCGCGCCCAGAGAAGATAGGTGAGCGCCGAGCCGCGCAGATCGACGGCGAGGTCCCAACCCGCCGCCGCCACCTGGCCATAGAGCGACAGCCAATGCAGGCCGCGCGCCTTCTTCTCGACGACGATGAGGCGCGCCAGGCCGGGGACTTCGGCAAAGAGTGGCGCCGCCAGCGGACCGGCCGCAATGGTGAGCCCGGCGCCCGGATATCGCTCGATCAGATGGCGCAGCAATCCGGTCGACAGGACGGCGTCGCCGATTCGCGTCGCCGTGACGAACAGGATTTTCATGCCGGAAGCGCGCTCGCGGGCGGTGGAATCGCCGGTTTATAGGCCGGGCCCCGCCGCTTGCCAAGCCTCGGCCGGTCGCCTACCTGTAGCGGACCGAGGTGCACCGATGACTCCGTCTTTCGTGCCGCTCGGCGACCGCGGCGTGCTTGAAGTCGCGGGCGCCGACCGTGTCGCCTTCCTGCAAGGCCTGGTTTCGAACGACGTCGCCAAGGCGGCGGCGGGCGCGCCGATCTATGCCGCGCTGCTCACCGCGCAGGGCAAATATCTGCACGATTTCTTCGTCGTCGCGTTGGGCGACGCGCTTTACCTCGACGGCGAGCGTGCGCGGCTCGGCGACCTGCAACGCCGACTGTCGCTCTACAAGCTGCGCTCCAAAGTGACGCTGACGGATGCGAGCGCGAAGTTTGTCGTGGTCGCGGCGTGGGGCGACGGCGCGACGGCGAAGCTCGGCCTGGCGGACGGCGCGGCCAGACCGTTCGCCGGTGGCGTCGCTTATGCCGATCCGCGGCTCGCCGCGCTTGGCTTTCGATTTCTGATTCCGGCTGGACGCGAAAACGACATCGCGGCCGCGGGCTTCGCGCGCGCGGACGCCGCCGCGTACGACCGCCACCGTCTCGCCCTCGGCGTGCCCGACGGCAGCCGCGACCTCGAAATCGAGAAATCGATCCTGCTTGAAAACGGCTTCGAGGAATTGAACGGCGTCGATTTCTCGAAGGGCTGCTACATGGGCCAGGAGCTGACAGCCCGCACCAAATACCGCGCGCTGATCAAGAAGCGGCTGGTGCCGGTGAAAGTCGACGGAGCGATGCCGGCGCCGGGCACGCCGATCACGCGCAACGGCGAAGACGTCGGCGAGCTACGCTCGGGTGCGGACGGCACGGCGCTCGCCATGCTCAAGCTCGATGCGCTGGCCGGACCTTTGACAGCCGGCGACGCGAAGCTCTCGCCGCAACCACCGGCGTGGATGAAGCTCGGATAGGGTCAAGGGAGGTAGCGGCAGCATGGGAATTTGGGTGCGCCCACGACAAAGCCAGACGAACGTCCGCTCTCAGCCAATGACATGATTTGGATAGACCCGAAAGATCTAGAACATTGGGCTGACTTGCCTGGATGCGAGTCGCTCCTGCCGGCGCTCGTGCGACGCTTGGTTGCGGCCACTACGGCTGTCGCATCACTCGTAGATATTCCGAGCGGAAGCGGCATCAATCTCGGTGGCTGGGACGGAATTATCAACGTTTCAGGCGGGAGCACGTACGTGCCCGATGGGATTTCCGCCTGGGAGATGAGCCGTCGAAAGGACATCGGGACGAAGGCCGACGAAGACTACGAGAAACGAACGACCGCATCGCTGGGCGTTGCCCCAATCGAATCGACGTTCGTCTTCGTAACCCCCCGGGTCTGGGCCACAAAACGAGACTGGGTCGCAAAGCGTAAGGCGGAAGGTCGCTGGAAAAACATACGCGTCTATGACGCGCAGGACCTCGCTCAGTGGTTGGAGCGCGCATCGGCGGTTGGCGCTTGGCTTGTTCGCCAGATTGGCAAATTGCCTGCATCCGGCATCATGGCGGCGGATGAATTCTGGGAAAACTGGTCGCTGGTGACAAAACCCATTTTGACGCCAGCGCTCGTTTTGGCCGGCCGAGGGGAGCAGGCGAAATCATTCGAAGATTGGATCACGGGCCAGCCCGATCAATTCTTTGTCAAAGGAGAGACAAAGGACGAGGCTATCGCCTTCGCGTGTGCTGTCGCTTTGAGGCTACAAGACGCGCGCGGGATCAATTTCTTCTCGCGGGCACTCGTTGTCCAATCCGCCGACGCCTGGCGTGGCGTCTCTCAGCATCCGACCCCCCTTATCATCATTATGGATCTGGCCGAAGGCTCGCCAGCAATTGCCGTGCGACGCGGCCATCATGTGCTCGTCCCAATTGGTAATGGCGACAATCCCAACGGACGTGGATGTGTTCTGCCTCGTCTCGGTCGCGAAGAAATCGTCAAAACGCTCGGCGAAATGGGGATTCGCGGGGATGGCGCACAAGCACTCGCGCGCTCGACCGGACGCAGCCTGCCTGTTCTTCGGCGGCGACTCATTGGAAGAGCCGGCGGAGAAAAACCCGCATGGGCCACGCCACCGACTGTCGGGTTATTGCTGCCCGCTTTGCTCGCTGGTCAGTGGTCAGAAACGGATGCAGATCGAAGGGTAATAGCGGCCCTGGCTGCGCGACCTTATGATGAAGTTATCGGCGTCTACGCCTCTCTACTGAATCAGCCGGACGCGCCGATTCGGAAGATCGGCGAACACTGGCGCCTGACATCACACGAAGAAGCGTGGGAGCTGCTTGCACCCACATTCACCCGCCAACATCTCGAACGATTGCGAGATGCGGCTGTTACTGTTCTTTCGGAACTCGCGCCGGAATACGAGATGCCCGTCGAGGAACGACCGATGGCAGCGTTCCAGGGTAAAGCGCGTACTCACAGCGGCGTCTTGGGCGAGGGTATCGCAAACACGCTGGCACTGATGGGGAGCCACCCCGAGAGGGCTGAAAATGCTGGCGACGTTCAACTCATCGCGAACGACGCAGTCCGTCGTATTCTTGCGGAACCGGACAAATGGCAGATCTGGGCAAGCGTTGGAGGATTGTTACCAACGCTTGCGGAAGCCGCGCCAGACATTGTACTCGGCTGCATCGAGCAGGGCCTGAACAAGGCACCTGGTTCGTTCGAAACGCTGCTCAAGGATCAAGACGACAGCCTTTGGGGCGGCTGTCTTCACTCTGGTCTCCTGTGGGCACTCGAACGCGTTGCGTGGAGTCCGGATTATTTTTCGCGTGCGGCTTTCATTCTTGCACGGCTTGCTGCGATCGACCCGGGAGGCCGTTGGGCGAACAGACCAAAAGAGAGCCTCCGTTCGCTGTTTTTGGCATGGATTCGGTGCTCGACCATGCCAGATCAACGTCGGCTAGAGGTTCTAGACGAAATGCTTCAGCGGCTTCCCCATCCTGCTTGGAAATGTTTGGTCGCGGCAAGCCCGCAATCGCACGACACATTGATGCACCGGAGCCAGCCTGAATGGCAGCACGGCTGGTCTCAGGATGTGAAAGACGTGACCCGCGCGGAGTTTATTGGATTTTCCAACGAGCTCGTTGCGCGAATAATTCAGCTCGTGGGCGACGATCCGCGGCGCTGGGTGGACTTGCTCGGGGTGATTGCGAATTTTGTGCCAGCGCAGCTTGATGAGGCCATTTCCAAGCTTGAAGCAGCCGCCGCAAGTCTTCGAGAAAAAGACGGTGCGGTCACGCTATGGCACAAAATCCGTGAGGTTGTGGGGCATCATCGTGATTTTCCCGACGCAGATTGGGCAATGCCATCGGACCCGGTCGATCGGTTGGCAAACATTTACGAAGCGCTACGTCCCGCTGATAAATTTTCTGCCTCCGCTTGGCTATTTGACAGTTGGCCACGACTGCTCGACGCAGAGCATGATGTGACCGATTACGAGGCGCGAAGCCATAAGGTTAATGAGCTGCGAGTTGAGGCGCTGCGCGCAATCGTCACCGAGCACGGGGATCGGGGGGCCATAGAGTTCGCTCGGCAGGTCGCTGCACCTTGGACTGTCGGCGAGGCGTTGGTGACGGTTATACCGGACCGCGAACAACTCCTCGCGTTGGTGATCCCAAACTTAGCCCACGACGAGCGGGCGCTCAGAATCTTCGCACAAGCTGCATGTGCGGCTTTGTTCCGAAAGGATGGCTGGTCAGCGCTCGAAGCGTGTTTGGCAGCCGCAAAGGGGGCTGCCGACCCGATCCGGAAATGCGTTGAGGTCTATCTCGCAGCGCCAGCGAATATGGAGACGTGGCAGCGTCTTGAACGAGAGAGCGCCGAGACACAGTCGGCGTACTGGTCCTCGTACGAGAACGGAATCTTCCTGTTATCGAAAGATCGCGCAGAATTTCTTTACGGCATAGAGCACTTGCTCGACGCCGATCATCCATTGCCGGTGATTTACGCCATCGCCCACTCGGCTGCGGACGTGCCAGTTGAGCACATTGTGCGAGCCCTTGAGGCGGCTCCCAAAGCTCTGAGTGATGCAGCCGCACGAAAGCGAGCGATTTCTGTGACTAACTACGAACTACAGCGGATTTTCGAGCGTCTTGATCGCGGCAATGTTCCCCTGCAGGTGATTGCGCGCCTTGAAATTCCGTTCGTTGGCATACTGGAGCATTCTCGCCCGAACCTCGCGGTTCACCGCGAAGTCACCGACAATCCGGCGACCTTCGCTGACCTTGTGACGTGGGCATACAAGCGAGACGACGGCACCATGGACGACGAAAACCTCGATGACGGCCAAAGATCGAACCGAGCGCATGTTGCATGGAACGTGTTACGAAACACGCATCGATTGCCTGGCCATGGGGATACTGGAACGATCGACCGGACCAAGCTCCAATCGTGGGTCGCCGAAGCGAGGAAACTTTGCAAGGAGCGGTCACGAGGGGAAAGTGCCGACTTCGTTATTGGCCAAATTCTGGCAAGCTCTCCAAAGGATGAGAATAGAGTGTGGCCCTGTGAGGTGGTCCGCGAAGTGCTGGACTCGATCAGTTCCGAGGAGATTGGTAGGGGATTTTTTGTCGGCAAATTGAATTTACGAGGCGTCACGTCGAGAGGCGTTTTCGATGGCGGCGCTCAAGAACGGGACCTGGCAGCGGAGTTCCGAAGGAATGCTGACGCTGTGAACGCGCGGTACCCGTTCACCGCGCGGCTCCTGCGCACTCTCGCGGAATCCTATGAGCACGACGCGCGACGGGAAGACAATGAAGCCGATTGGAGAGGCCGCTAAGTTGTACATAAATCGGGGTGAGCGCTCGCGCTTCAGGTCAGAAGCGATCTACGCCGTCGTTGCGACCGTGGCTTTGGCACTTTCTTCGAGCGCCGCCTGCGCCGCGGCGAGGCGCGCGATGGGCACGCGATAAGGCGAGCACGAGACGTAATCGAGCCCGATGTGGTGGCAGAAGCGCACCGAGGCGGGATCGCCGCCGTGCTCGCCGCAGATGCCGAGCTTCAATTTCTTGCGCGCGCGGCGGCCGCGCTCGATGCCGATCTTCATCAGCTCGCCGACGCCTTTCTGGTCGATCGAGACGAAGGGATCGTGCTCGAGCAGGCCCTGACGCAGATAAGCGTCGAGGAAGCTGCCCGCGTCGTCGCGCGACAGGCCGAGGCAAGTCTGCGTCAGGTCGTTGGTGCCGAAGCTGAAGAATTCGGCGCTTTGCGCGATCTCTTCGGCGCGCAGCACCGCGCGCGGCAGCTCGATCATCGTGCCGGTGAGATATTTGAGCTTGGCGCCGGTTTCCTTCGCCACCTCGGCGGCAACGCGGTCGGTCATCGCCTTCAATAGGTCGAACTCCGCCTTGGTGGCGATCAGCGGGTGCATCACCTCGGGTTCCGGCAGCTTGCCGGTTTCCTTCGCCACCAGCGCCGCCGCCTCGAAGATGGCGCGCAGCTGCATTTCATAGATTTCCGGTGCAGTCACCGCCAGGCGGCAGCCGCGATGGCCGAGCATCGGATTGGCCTCGTGCAGCATCTGGGCGCGGTGGCGAATGGTGGCGAGGTCCTTGCCGGTCGCCTTGGCGATCTCCTGCATCTCGGCGTCGGTCTTGGGCAGAAACTCGTGCAGCGGCGGATCGAGCAAACGGATCGTCACCGGCAGGCCATCCATGATGCGGAACAGCTCGGCGAAGTCGCCGCGCTGCATCGGCAGCAGCTTGGCGAGCGCCTTCTTCCGGCCGTCGGAATCATCCGCCATGATCATCTCGCGCACCGCGACGATGCGCTCGGCCTCGAAGAACATGTGCTCGGTGCGGCAGAGGCCGATGCCCTCCGCGCCGAAGCGTTTGGCGGTGCGCGCGTCGGCCGGCGTGTCGGCGTTGGCGCGCACGCCAGTGGTGCGCACCTTGTCGGCCCAGGCCATGAGCGTCGCGAAATCGCCCGACAGCTCGGGCTGGATGGTCGGCACCGATCCCAGCATGACCTCGCCGGTCGAGCCGTTGATGGTGATGGTCTCGCCGGCCTTGACGACCGTGTCCCTGGCGGTGAGCGTCTTGGCGGCGTAGTCGACGCGCAGATCGCCGGCACCGGCGACGCAGGCGCGGCCCATGCCGCGCGCCACCACCGCGGCGTGGCTGGTCATGCCACCGCGCGTGGTGAGGATGCCCTTGGCGGCGTGCATGCCGTGAATGTCCTCGGGGCTGGTCTCGACGCGCACCAGAATCACCGCGGTGCCTTTGGTCGCTTTGGCCTCGGCTTCGTCAGCCGAGAACACGACGATGCCCGAGGCCGCGCCCGGCGACGCCGGCAGACCCCGCGCCAGGATCACGCGCTTGGCCGCCGGATCGAGCGTCGGATGCAGCAACTGGTCGAGCGATTGTGGCTCGACGCGGCGCACGGCTTCGTCGCGTGTGATGACGCCGGCATTGGCGAGGTCGACCGCGATCTTGAGCGCCGCCGGCGCGGTGCGCTTGCCGGTGCGGGTTTGCAGCATGTAGAGCGTGCCCTGCTGCACCGTGAACTCGATGTCCTGCATATCCCGATAGTGGGTCTCGAGCTTGTCGCGCACCGCGAGCAGCTCGCCGAAAACCTTCGGCATCTGCTCTTCCATCGCCGGTAGCTTCGACTTGTTCGTGGTCTTGCCGGCGACGGTCAGATGCTGCGGCGTGCGGATGCCGGCGACGACGTCCTCGCCCTGCGCGTTGGCGAGATATTCGCCATAGAACTCGTTGACGCCCGTTGATGGGTTTCTCGTAAACGCGACACCCGTGGCGCAATCGTCGCCCATGTTGCCAAACACCATCGCTTGGACGTTGACCGCCGTGCCCCAATCCGCCGGAATGCCGTGCAGGCGACGATAGGTGATCGCGCGCTGGTTCATCCACGAGCCGAAGACCGCGCCGATTGCGCCCCACAACTGCTCTTCCGGCGCTTGCGGGAACGGCTTCTTGAGTTCGCGCTGCACCAGAGTCTTGTAGGCCTCGATAACGTCCTGCCATTGCACCGCGGTCAGCTCGGTGTCGAGCTGCTTGCCGGTGTCGAGCTTGACGTTGTCGAGTAGGTCCTCGAACAGCTGATGGTCGACGCCGAGCACGACCTGGCCGTACATCTGGATGAAGCGGCGGTAGCTGTCGTAGGCGAAGCGCGCGTCGCCGCTTTTCTTGGCCAAGCCTTCGACGGTGACGTCGTTAAGGCCGAGATTGAGCACCGTGTCCATCATGCCGGGCATCGAGGCGCGCGCGCCCGAGCGCACCGAAACCAGCAGCGGATTCTGCGCGTCACCGAAGGCCGCGCCGATGCGCTTCTCCAAACTTTGCAGCGCAGCGTCGACCTGGGCGCGCAGGTCGGGCGGGTATTTCTTGTCGTTCTGATAGAAGAAGGTGCAGACCTCGGTGGTGATGGTGAAGCCGGGCGGCACCGGCAGGCCGAGGTTGCTCATCTCCGCAAGGCCGGCGCCCTTGCCGCCGAGCAGGTTGCGCATGTCGGCGCGGCCTTCGGCCTTGCCGTCGCCAAACTGGTAGACCCATTTGGCCATCGCTCTATCCCTCGATTTGCGCGAAATCCGCGACGCGGTTCAGCGTGTCGCGGATCTGCGAAAGCAGTCTCAAGCGATTTTCCCGTAGCTCCCTGTCGTCGGTATTGACCGTCACTTTGTCGAAGAATTTGTCGACCGGACCGCGCAGCGCGGCGAGCGCGCGCATCGTGGCGGCGAAATCCTCAACCTCGAGCGCGGCGGCGCCGCGCAAGGCGGCCTCGTGCAGCGCCTTGTCGAGCGTGCGCTCCTCGGCGGCCTGGAGCAAATCGGGTCGCGGCACGCCGGAATAGCTGCGGCCGTCCTTCTTCTCCTCGATGCGCAGAATGTTGGCGGCGCGGCGATAGGCCACCAACAGGTTGGCGCCGTCTTCGGTTTTGAGGAACGCGCCGAGCGCATCGACGCGCGCCAGCAGCCGCACCAGATCGTCCTCGTCGCCGAGCGCGAACACCGAAGCGATCAGGTCGTGGCGCACGCCGCGTTCGCGCAGATGGACCTTCAAACGATCGGCGAAAAAGTCGAGCAGCTCCTTGCCGGAATCCTTGCCCACCGGCGCCGCCGCCTTGAACACGGTCAACAGCGGGAGCCGCAGCTTGTTCTCGAGGATCAGACGGATGACGCCGAGTGCGGCGCGGCGCAACGCGAAGGGATCGCCCGACCCGGTCGGCTTTTCGCCGATGGCGAAGAAATTCGCCAGCGTGTCGAGCTTGTCAGCCAGCGCCAGCGCCACCGAAACCGGCGCGGTCGGGCAGCGATCGCTCGGTCCTTGCGGCGCGTAATGCTCGGCGATGGCGGCGGCGACTTCGGCCGGCTCGCCGTCGTGCTGCGCGTAATAGCGGCCTATGACGCCTTGCAGCTCGGGAAACTCACCGACCATGCCCGACGAAAGATCGGCCTTGGCCAGCGCCGCCGCGCGGCGCAGCTTGGCGACGTCGGCGCCCGGCACATGCGGTGCGACGGTTTCGGCCAGCTTGGCGACGCGCGTCATCTTGTCCTGGACGGTGCCGAGCTTGGCGTGGAAGACGCGCTCGCGCAGCTTTTCGACGCGCGCGATCAGCTTCACCTTGCGGTCCTGATCCCAGAAGAAGCGCGCGTCGGCGAGCCGCGCCTTCAGCACGCGCTCGTTGCCGGCGACGATCGCCTTGCCGCCGTCGGCAGCATCCAGGTTCGCGACCAGCAGAAAGCGCGGCGCGAGCTTGCCCGCCTTGTCGAGCGTGGCGAAATATTTCTGATGCGCGCGCATCGCCGTCGTCAGCACCTCGGGCGGCAAGTCCATGAAACTCGGATCGATGGCGCCCATTAGAACGGTCGGCCATTCGACCAGTCCCGTGACTTCTTCGAGCAGGCTTTCGTCGTGCTGGATCTTCAGCCCCGCTTTTGTCGCAGCCTGCGCCAGGCCGGTTTCGATGCGCTGGCGGCGTTCTGCCGCATCGAGCACGACCTTGGCGCGCGCGAGCTTGGCGCGATAATCCTTGAGATCGCGTACCGCGAAAGCGGCCGGCGATAGAAACCGGTGACCCACGGTTTTGTTCCCGACCGGCACCGCGCCGAGATCGAGCTTCAGCACCTTGCCGTCGAACAGGCAGAGCGCCGAAGCGAGCGGCCGCACCCAGCGGAACGACGCCGCCGGAAAGCGCATCGACTTGGGCCACGGCAGGTCGCGGATCACTTCGAGCAACAGCACGGACAGGACATCCTTGGTCGCCCGGCCCGGCCGTTTGATGGTCGCGAACCAGAATTCGCCTTTGTCGGTCGTGCGCTTTTCGCACTGGTCGAGCGAATTCAGGCCGGCGGATTTAAGAAAGCCCTGCACTGCCTGATCGGGCGCACCGACGCGCGGACCGCGGCGCTCTTCGACCGAACCCGCCTGCATTTTCGGAAGCCCGGCCACCGCCAGCGTCAGCCGCCGTGGCGTGACGAAGGTTTCGACACTCGTCGCCGCGAGATTCATCTCCTTGAGCTCGATCTCGACCAGGCGCTTCAACTCGCGCGCGGCAAGACCCTGCATGCGCGCGGGGATTTCCTCGGTCAGCAACTCGAGCAGAAGATCGGGCATCAGCCGGCCTCGCCCGCAAGCCAGCCTTCGCAGCACGCCTTCGCCAGCGCACGGACGCGGCCGATATAGGATGCCCTCTCGGTCACCGAGATCGCGCCGCGCGCATCGAGCAGATTGAAGCAGTGGCTCGCCTTGATGCACTGATCGTAGGCTGGCAGCGACAGCTTGCGGCCGAGCAGCGCGCCGCACTCCTTCTCGGCGTCGGCAAAGTGCCGGAACAGCAGCGCGGTGTCGGCGACTTCGAAATTGTAGGCAGAGTATTCGCGCTCGGCGCGCTTGAAGACGTCGCCATATTTGACGCCGGCACCGTTGTAGTCGAGATCGTAGACGTTCTCGACGCCCTGCACGTACATGGCGAGGCGCTCAAGGCCGTAGGTGATCTCGGTCGAAACCGGATCGCATTCGATGCCGCCGACCTGCTGGAAATAGGTGAACTGCGTCACCTCCATGCCGTCGAGCCAGACTTCCCAGCCGAGGCCCCAGGCGCCGAGCGTCGGACTTTCCCAATCGTCCTCGACGAAACGGATGTCGTGGCGCTTGGCATCGATGCCGAGCGCGGCGAGGCTGCTGAGATAAAGCGCCTGGCTCGCCGCCGGCGCCGGCTTCAAGATCACCTGGAACTGATAATAGTGCTGCAACCGGTTCGGGTTCTCGCCGTAGCGGCCGTCGCTCGGCCGGCGCGACGGTTGCACATAAGCGGCGTTCCACGCCTTCGGTCCGAGCGCGCGCAGCGTCGTCGCCGGATGAAAGGTGCCGGCGCCCATCTCGACGTCGTAGGGCTGAAGGATGATGCAGCCCTGCTTCGCCCAATAATCCTGCAAGCGCAGGATCAGCGCCTGGAAGCTGGGGGCCTTGCTCGCGCGCGCCGCCATCGTCCCCTCAGCGCGGCCACGGACAATCGGCGCGGCCGCACGCATGTGCGCCGCGCGACGGCACGTAGATGCCGCACGCCGAACATTTCACCAGGTCTTCGGCCGGACGCTTCGGCGCCGGCGGCGCGCCGGCGCGGCGGCGCTCGATCTCTTCCTTGAGCGCGCGCCGGATGGCTTCGACGCGCCGGGCGTATTTCCAGCCGTACCAGACGACGGCCAGGATGAAGGCAAGCACCAACAGCTTGCCCAGGCTGAAATCGGGCATGGCGATGGTGTAGGGGAGCGGCCATAAGGGGTCAACCGTCGCCGGGTGCGACGCTTGGCCCGAGTCGGTCGATATTGCTTTCGCCGGGGAGTGCCCGGCCTCGCAATGACGACTAAGTGAGGGTGAGCGCGCCGCCCCCGCGCAGCACGGCGTCGGCTGCGGCGGTGAAGCGGCCGTCGGCTTCGTGCAGGATCAGTCCGGGCAACAAGCGCGTCGGTGTCGCCACGTCCTTGCGCGCATGGACGATGACGCGCTTCGCCGGCTTGCCGGCGCCCGGCCACAGCGGCAGCACGACGATGCCGCCGGCGCGGCCGGCGAATTGCGCCAACAGATGTTCCAGCCGGTCGGCGCGATGGATGAAGGTGATGCTGCCGCGCGGTCGCGCCATGGCGAGCGCGAAGCGCACCCAGGCGGCGAGATCGGCACCGCTTTCGACGGTCGCCGTCGCCTTGGCCGCGAGCGGCGACGGGCTCGCGGCTTCTGCCTCCATATAAGGCGGGTTGGCCATGACGTGCGCGAAGCGGCCGGGCTCGAGCCGCGGCGGCGGATTGCGAATGTCGCCGGCCATGACCGTGACGCGATCGGCGACGCCATTGCGCGAAGCGTTCTCGCCGGCAAGACGGACCAGATCGCGCTGTGTTTCGATACCCGTGATCCGACAATCGGGCACGCGCGCCGCGAGACACAGCGAAGCCGCGCCGACGCCGCAGCCGATGTCGAGGACGCTGTCGCCCACATCCGCCGGAACGGCGGCGGCCAACAGCACCGGATCGATGGCGACGCGGTAACCTTCCGTCGGCTGTAACAATTTGACCCGACCGCCGAGCAACGCGTCGTCGCTGACAGGCTGCGGCACGGCGACGGGCGGCGTCATATCGAGCTTTCGGCTTCGGCGATCAAGCTGCGAGCGCGCGCCAGATCGTCCTCGGCCACCAGGATCCGCCGCTGGATGGCGCCGATCGAACCTTCGACCACGCTGGTATGCCGGTCGGCGATCACGGTTTCGATACCGGCGGACGCCAACAGCGCCTCGGCCCACGACAAGCGCACCGGATCGTTGCTGCGCAGCAGTTCCTTCATCGGCCCCCAACCGGATAAACTGCCCGCCGGGCCGAGCGGCCGGGGGCGCTTGACCCGAAGATCAAGCCCTCTATGCTCGCCGTGCCGGCGCGCGCGGTCAACCGCCAGGGAGAGACAATTTGGCCTTACCCGCAAATGCAGATCACGGGATCAAGCATCGGGTTTCGCTCGACCGCTTGACCGCGCTGGTCGCGGCCGACCTGGCGCAGGTCAACACCCTGATCCTGGCGCGGATGCACAGCCCCGTGGCCCTGATCCCGCAGCTCGCCGGCCACATCATCGCCGCCGGCGGCAAGCGGCTTCGGCCGATGCTGACGCTCGCGAGTTCACGGCTGTGCGGCTATCGCGGCGACCGCCACGTCGCGCTCGCCGCCGCGGTCGAATTCATCCACACCGCGACGCTGCTGCACGACGACGTGGTCGACGCCAGCGGCCTGCGCCGCGGTCTCGCTACCGCCAACGCGGTGTGGGGCAACAAGCCGTCGGTGCTGGTCGGCGATTTCCTGTTCAGCCGCGCGTTCCAGCTCATGGTCGAGGACGGCTCGCTCAAGGTGCTCGACATCCTGTCGCGCGCATCGGCGATCATCGCCGAAGGCGAAGTGCTCCAGCTCGTCACCAGCAACGACACCGACACCACCGAGGCGCAATATCTCGAAGTCATCAACGCCAAGACCGCGGCGCTCTTTGCGGCAGCAAGCCGGATTGGCGCGGTGCTCGGCGAGCGCAAGGAGACCGAGGAGAAGGCGCTCGAAGCCTATGGCCGCAATCTCGGCATCGCCTTCCAGCTGGTCGACGACATGCTCGATTATTCCGCGCAACAGGCGGAGTTGGGCAAAACGGTCGGCGACGATTTCCGCGACGGCAAGATCACGTTGCCGGTGGTGCTGGCGCTCAAGGCGGCGGACGCAAGCGAGCGCGAATTCTGGCGCCGCACGCTCGAAGCTGGCAACCAACGCGACGGCGACCTCGAACGCGCCATCGGGCTGATGCAGCATCACGGCACGCTTGCCGCCACGCTCGAACGGGCGCGGCTCTATGCCGAAACCGCCCGTGGCGCGCTCGGCATCTTCCATGATTCGCCGGAACGCCGGGCGCTCGACGAGGCGATCGATTTCTGCCTGGAGCGCGGCCATTAGCCGCCGGGTTTTCGGTCGAAAAAGACTATGGTATCAGGGCGCAAGCCTGCTATACCGCGCCGCGCCGGAGTGTAGCTCAGCCTGGTAGAGCACTAGCTTCGGGAGCTAGGGGCCGGAGGTTCGAATCCTCTCACTCCGACCATTCCCGCCGGCCGGTT
>DASYYB010000063.1:0-11513 GCA_035934235.1 Allostellaceae bacterium
CTCCAACGCCATGACCCGCGCCCACGAAGGCACCGGCCTCGGCTTGCCCCTCTCCAAGAGCCTGGTCGAACTCCATGGCGGCAACTTCTCCATCGCCAGCACCCCAGGCCACGGAACAACCGTAACCGTAACCCTGCCGGCGATGGCCTCGGCCGACAAACGCGACCACGCCGCCCTGTGGCGGGGCGTCGGCTGAGCGACCGGCTGACGGCGCTTCGTTGCGGGGTTAGAATGCCGGTCGAGGATCAGCCGATGACCGGTTCCCGCCCTCGTCTGCGTCTTGCGTTCCGCGCCACGATGGCCGCGCTTGCCATCCTGCTGTTGGCGCGTTGCAGCGACACGGTGCATGGCTCGGCCGGCGCCAACGGCAGCGACCGTAGTTCGGCCGGCCAGGTCCGGCTCGGCTTTCCGTTCTAATTCGACCGCGATTTAATTTAACGGTAGGCGCGCAACCGTTGCGCCGGCATCGGCAGTGGGCGCGGTTGCACATGCGCGGCCTGCGGACGGAGCGGCGCGACCTGCGTGGCAGGCAACGCGCGCGGTGTGGCGGCACGTTCGAGCCGCTCGACCAACGCCCGGTTGGCCGCCATCAGCGCATCCATCTGGCGCAAGCGCGCGTCGAATGTCGGCCGGGCCGTGTCGTGCGGCACGGCGGGTGCGGCAGGCAGCGGCGCCGCCGGAACATAGCGTTCCTGCCAGCCCACATCGTAGAAATCGGGAATCTGACGGCGGCGGCGATAGCTGCCGATCGACAGCACCGCGATCGTCGCGGTCACCACCAGCCCCCACATCACGGCGATACCGTATGCGATTTCCGACGCACCCGAGGTCGGCGGAAACAGCGCGACCAGCGGACCAAGTGAGACGATCAGAAACAAGGTCACCGCCGCGCCGCCGACCGCCGAAAGCGTGAACAGCAGCAACGAAGTGCCAAAACCAGAGCCGGATGAAGACCGCATCGCCGTTCCCTTTTGCCAACGCACGGCGCGATCCCAATCGCGCCTATGCCAAATCCATCGCTGAATGTTTTATGGTTAAAGCACTATAAGTACAAGACAAATATAGTTAAGACGGTGTAGAAGGTCGGTTAATACTATAGTTCAAAAGTAATAAATGTAAGGTCTCTATGGTTAATATTAATCAAGCGTCGGAAGAATTGACGCGAATCGTGGCCGCCGGCGTCAGGCCCGCCGACGCGGTGGCAGCGGTTCAGTATCCGGGTTGGCTGAGATCGAGCAGCGGAAAGGCCGACAGCACGTGCGGCGGATAAACCGGCGGCGCCGGCACCACCATGTCGCACTTGAGGTCGGCATAGCGCGTGACGCCCAGGAGGCCGAGACACATGCGAATCTCGATCTCGAGCAGCTCGAGCACGCGGCGAACGCCGGCGGCGCCGGCTGCGGCCAGGCCATAGCAGTAAAGCCGGCCAATGCCGACCGCGTCGGCGCCGAGCACCAGCGCCTTGACGATGTCGCTACCGCGGCAAAAGCCGCCGTCGACGACGACGGGCGCACGGCCTTTGACCGCCGCCACCACCTCCGGCAGCGCATCGAGCGCACCGCGTCCCTGATCGAGCTGCCGGCCGCCGTGATTCGAGACATAGACGCAGGCCACGCCGAGCTGACAGGCCTGTTCGGCGTCTTCGGCGGTGGCGATGCCCTTGAGCACGATCGGAAGCTTGTACTTGGCCTTGAAGCGGGCGACGCCGTCCCAGTCGAATGCCGCCTGGAAGCGCTCCATCTCGGGCACCACGTGACGCCGCCCGCCGACGACGTAGCGCTTGGCGATGTCGCGCTCGCGGCGTCCGTACATCGACGTGTCGACGGTGAAGCAGAACGCCTCGTAGCCGTGCGCGATCGCCCGGCTGCCGAAATCGTCGATCCACGCCTCGTCGCCGCGCACGTAAAGCTGGAAGATGCGGCGGCTCGCCGGCGCGGCTTGCGCCGTCGCTTCAAGCCCGGGCTTGGCCACTGAGCTCACGACCATCGGCACGCCAAACGCGGCCGCGGCGCACGCCACCGTCGCCGTGCCTTCGGCGTTGAGATTCTCGATCGAGCCGATCGGCGCCAAGATCACCGGCAACCGCGCCGGCTTGCCGAAGAGCCGCATCGTCGTGTCGATCTTCGACACATCGTGGAGCACCCGCGGCCGGAAGCCGAGGCTGTCGATCGCCAGGCGATTGCGCCGCAACGTCGTCTCAGTCTCGGCGCCGCCGGTCAGATAATCCCAGAAATTCGTCGGCAACGCGTTGCGCGCCGCGCGCACGATCTCATGCAACGCCGCGAACCGCTCGCCGAGGCCGCTGTCAGTCTGTGCTTCGGTCATTGGGATTTCCTGCGCCGGGCGAGCTTGGCTGGAATGATCGGCAACAACAGATAGGCGGTCGCGCCGGCACCAAAATAAAGCGTGGTATCACCGCCAAAGAGCGTTGCCGGCCGGTCGCGCCGATCGTTGTGGAGGAACGGCCCACAACCGCGCATCGGATGTTTCATGTTCGAGAGCGCCGCCGGCGGCCCGTCGTGTTCGTAATCGCGACCGCGCACCGACAGACCGAAGCGCCAGCCCTTGGGGACGACGATCGAGGTCGGCCATATCTCGATGTCGAGCGTCACCTTGCGGCCGGGCTTCAGCGGCGCGGCCTTGGCGTGCGTGTGATAGGGCCGCCACGGCCTGGTCAGCCGGCGGTCGAGACGGCGATGCGAGGCGCGCAGCCAGCCTTGCGCGACCGGCGTATGCGGATCGAGCGCGCCCTGAAACGCGACGTCCTTGCCGGCGGGATCGAACAGCCGCAACACCAGGAACAGGTCGGCGTCGGCGGTCGAGGACGATACGACGAGCCGCGCAGCAATCGGCCCGGTGATCTCGGTCGCCTGGGCGACCGGCGCACTCATGAATGTCAGCCCGTCACCGAGCGCGGCGAAGGTACGCGTCGCCTTTTTCGCCGCAGGCTTGGCGGCGAGCGTCAGATCGGGCCGCAGATGAAACTTGGTCCAGCGCGTGCGCTTGAGCGGCCATTCGTTCTCGAAACGCTCGCGAAAACCGTCGACGTGCCGGACCTGGAGCCGCACCTTAGGCTCCTTGTCCCAGCCGTTCTTCTCGCCTTTGAGGAAATAGGCGAAGAAGCGTTTCTGCAAGCCGACGCCGTAATCGGTATAGAATTCGACCCAGTGCGTGCCGCCGTGCGCTTCGAGCCATTTGTGCTTGGAAGCGGCACGAGTGAAGGCTTCGAAATTGCCGCGCGGATGCAAACCCTGTCCGCCCCAATTCGCCGCCGACAAGAACGGCACCTTGACCTTGTCCCAGCGCGGCGAGCGCGCCTTGTACCAGGCGTCGTCGAGCGGATGCGCCAAGATATCGTTGCCGAAGTCGCAGCGATTGGCCGCAAGCTCGGCGTGGCTCAGCGTCTCCGGTCCGCAAACCAGATCGCCGGTGACCACGCTTTTCGGCCCGCGCGTGCCGAGCCCATGCTGCACCGTTTTCACCTGCATGTCGTACCAGTTGGCCCAGAAGGTCGACAGGATGCCGCCGTGATGGGTTGAATCGCGGTACCAGTCGGCGGCGCCTTCCCAGGCGCAAATCGCCGCCAAATGCGGCGGCTGCCGCGACGCCACCGCCCACGAATTCATCGCGTAATACGAGATGCCGTTGATGCCGATCTTGCCGTTGCACCAATCCTGGCGCGCCGCCCATTCGATGCAGTCGTGGAAATCCTGCGTCTCGCGCGGCGAGAAATGATCGATGGTGCCCGGCGAGCGGCCGGCGCCGCGTGAATCGACGCGCACGCAGGCATAACCGTCCGGCACCCATTTCTCCGGATCGACGACTTCCCAGTTCTGGTACCTGTTCGACGAGCCCGCCGTCACGTCGGGGTGATGCTTCGCCATGATATCCCAGGCGGTCTTGTAACCCTCCTGGAAGGCGAGCCCTTTGGCGTAGGGTCCATAGGTGACGATCGCCGGCGCCTTGCCGAGCTTGAGCGGGCGAAAGATATCGGCGCGCAACACGACGCCGTCATCCATCGCGATCGGCACATCCCAATCGATCCGCATGCCGTCGCGGATTTCGCTGTGCGCCGCCACCAGCCCTCCCGGGCCGCGGTCTTCTCGAAGCCGCAGCCGGACGCGATGATACCGTTTTCGCGCGCCATGACAGCGGCAAAAAGAGGCGGCGGTCCGGCGTGAAGCCGAACCGCCACCCTGCCCCTTGGGGGGAGGCATTTGTCGTCGGGAAAACGCCGGGCCGAGAGGGCTGCCTCAGCCCGGGTGGTCGTCGATCGCGCCATTGCGCGACCGCATCACTCTGCGCGGCACCAATGACGATAGCGTGACGCGCCGGTGGCGCTTCGGTGACGGCGGATTATCCGCCGCTGTCTTCAGCTTCGCGCCGCCACTGCCGCCGCAAAGGAGCGCGCGACCGCGTCCTTGACGAGGCCGCGGGTGATAAAGACAAGACGCGTCCGCCGGTCGGCGTCGGGCCAGCGCGGCAGTTCGCGCGGCGCATGCACCAAGTGCTGCACCGCGTCGAGTACGACCGGACCGCCGCGCCCGGCAACGTTGACCAGGCCTTTGAGCCGCAGCAGCGTCGGCCCCTTGAACGCCGCCACGGCCTCCAGCCACGCGGCCAGCGCCGGCCACGCGATCGGCGCGTCGTGCGTCAGCGCGAAGGTCGAAATCCCGTGATGACGCAGCAGATGGTCGGGCGACGGATCGTGGCCATGGTCATGGCCGCCATGCGCGTCGACGTCGCCAGCGACAACCCGCAACGCAGATGGCGTCGCCGCAAAAAGCGTCTCGGCTGTGATCGCGCCGTTGACCGCGGCGACGATCGCCGCCGACGGATTGAGCGCACGGAGACGAGCTTCGAGGGCCGCACGCGGCGACGGCGCGACCAGATCAGTCTTGGTCAGCACCAAGACGTCGGCAAGCGCCGCCTGTTTCGCGGTTTCGTAATTCGCGTCGAGTTGTGCCGCGGCGTTCACCGCATCGGCCGTCACGACGACGCGGTCGAGCCGCACGAGCGACGCAAGCTGCGCGTTTTCGAGCAGCATCGCGACGATCGGCGCCGGATCGGCGAGGCCGGTGGTTTCGATCGCGATGCGCTCGAAGCGCGGGATCTCGCCGCGTCGGACGCGCGTGTCGAGTGTCACGATGGCATCGGTCAGATCGCCGCGCACCGTGCAGCAGACACAGCCGCTTTTAAGAAGCACGGCGTCCTCGAACGCGGTTTCGATCAGCAGATGATCGAAGCCGATCTCGCCGAACTCGTTGACGATGACGGCCGTGTTGCGCAGCGCCGGCTGGCGCAGCAATGCGTTGAGCAGTGTCGTCTTGCCGCTACCGAGAAAGCCGCTGACCAGCGCGACCGGCGTCGGGTCCGCAATCGCCCCGCGAATCCTCGATTTTTCTCGCGTTTTCATCGCCTGCCGCTCTGTTAAGATCGCGCCAAGCGGCGCGTGCCGCAAGAACGCGTCGAGGGGGAGGACATGATCCGCATTCACCCTGCGGCCGCCAGCGCCGCGCTGCTCGCCATCTTATCCCTCGCCAGCGCACCCGCCGGGGCTCAGACGCCGGTCCCGATCAACGTCGGCTGGGCGCAGGCGCCTGGTCATCTGGCGCCGTTGCTCGACATCCTGGCGCAGAAGCATCCTGAAATCATGCCGCACGACGGCAAGACTTACATCGCCAAGGCGGTGCGCTTCGCCGGCTCGACGCCGCAGATCGAGGCGATGGCGGCGAACGAGCTCGAAGTCGCGGCCTTCGCGCCGTCGTCGCTGGCGCTCGCCATCACCAACGCGCATCTCGACGTGCGCGTCGTCGCCGACGTCATCCAGACCGGCACGCACGGTTATTTCGATCAACCGTACATGGTCTTCAAAGATGGGCCGATCAAAAGCGTCGCCAACGTCAAGGGCAAGCGGATCGCCACCAACGCCATCGGCTCGGCCAGCGACGCGGCGATGCGCGTGATGTTGCACAAGCATGGTGTCGAGGACAGCCAGTTCACCACCGTCGAGGCCAATTTCGCCAACATGGTGTCGATGATCGAACAGGACAAAGTCGATCTCATCGCCGTCATGCCACAGTTCGAGCATCGGCTCGACGAAGCCGGCAAGTACCGCACGCTGTTCACCATGGGCCAGGCCATTGGTCCGTCGCAGACCGTGCTGTGGGCGATGCGCGAAGATTTCATCAAGGCGCATCGTCCGGCACTGGTCGATTTCTTCGAGGACCATATCCGCGCCGTGCGCTGGTTCCTCGATCCGAAGAACCGCGACGAAGCGCTGGCGATCGCTGAGCAGGCGACCAAGCAGAAGCCGGAAGACCTCGCCTATGCCTTCACCAAAAAGGACTTCTATCGCTCGCCGGACGCCATGCCCAATATCAAGGCGGCGCAGGACGACATCGAGCAGGCGGCGAAGCTGCACGTCATTCCGAAAGCGGTGACGATCGAGCCCCAGTACGTCGATTTGTCGCTGATCGAAGAAGCGAAGCGCCGCATCGACGGCAAATAGCCGCCGACGATTTCATCGCCATGCCCGCGCAAGCCCACAATTTGAAGCTGCTCGCTCATCACGATCTCGCCGGCTTCGGCGGCATCGGTGAGGGCATGAGCCTGCAACTTGCCCATGATGGCCGCCGTATTCTGTGGCTGGCGCACGAATCGGCGCCGAAGAACTTCACCGCCGTCGACGTGACCGACCCGCGCAAGCTTTCGCTGGTGGTGCAAACCGATCTGCCGCACAAGCAGGTCCGGTCGAATTCGCTCGAAGTGTGCGGCGACATCCTGGCGGTGGCCTATCAGACGGCGACGCACGGAATGAAGCCGGCAGGCGTCGAATTGTTCGACATCTCAAAGCCCGAGCAGCCTAAGTCGATCGCGTTTTTCGACTGTTCGGGTCCGTTTTCGCGCGGCGTGCATCAGCTCTGGTTCGTCGACGGCAAGACCGTGCATTTTTCCGGCGGCGCCGCGGACTTCAAGCCGCGCGACCCGAAAGACGATCAATTCTATCGCGCCATCGACGTGAGCAATCCGGCAACGCCGCGTGAGATTTGCCGGTGGTGGATGCCAGGCCTGGCAGAAACCGATAGCGCGCCGCCGCCGCCGCGCCATCCCAGATTCGATTCCGGCTTCCGCACGCACAACACCAACGTCTATCCCGAGCGGCCGGACCGCGCCTATCTGGGCTATATCGACGGCGGCGTCTGGATACTCGACATATCCGACAAGGCCAGACCCAAGCCGGTCGGCCATTGGAATCCGCATCCGCCCTTCCCCGGCTTCACCCATACGGCGGTGCCGCTGTTCGATCGCGACCTGCTGGTGGTGAGCGACGAGAGCGTGCGCGACAAGGCGGCGGACTGGCCCAAGTTGGTCTGGCTGCTCGACATGCGCCGCGAAGACAATCTGATCAACGTCGCGACGCTGCCGCTGCCGCCGGTCGAGAAATACCGCAACGTCGGCGGCCGCTATGGCGCGCACAACATGCACGAGAACAGGCCGGGACCCGCCTTCCGATCGAGCACGCTGATCTTCGGCAGTTATTTCAACGGCGGCGTGCGCGTGCACGACATCAGCGATCCGTTCCAACCGAAGGAAGTGGCGTTCTTCGTGCCCGAGCCGCCGGTGCGCTCGCCGGCCGGCGCGGCGCAGATCAACGACGTCTATGTGGACGAGAACGAGATCGTCTACGCCGTCGACCGCTTTACCGGCGGGCTTTATACGCTCGCGTTGCAGTTCTAACGCGCCGCCACGATCGCCAGGTCGTGCGCACCGAAGGGGCTGCGCGGCAATGGAACGCTGCGCCAGAATTCAGCGAAATCCGCCGGCAGTTTCGTGCCGAGCGCCGCCGCATCGGCGAAATCGGCCGGCGTCAATTCAATCACCGTTGTTCCCGCTATTGCCAACTGCGCCAATTCACTGCGCCGCAGCACACGCCGTTCGCCCGGCAATTCGATGGCGACGAAACCGGCGCCGGTCCAGAAAGCGAAATCGACGCGGAGCGTGGCATCGTCCGCCGGCAACAGCGCCGACGGCAGTGGCCGCAACGCGGCGAAGCTCCAGTCTTCAGGTTCAAACAGCCCTTGGCCCGCCTCGGTCAAGGCGCGCTGCGCCGGTGCCGCCGCGAGCGTCGCGCCGATCCATGCGAAATAAGCGTCGAGAAACTGAAGCGGCGGCTTGGTCCACAAGCCGCACAGCGACCGCAGATGCTCGCGCAGGAAATCGCGCCGCGCCGCCGTTGTCGCAAGGCGGATGAGATCGGGCGGCTCGGCGAAGGGATAAGGCCCGTCGCTCAGGCGCAACGGTGCGCCAGGGCGGAGCGAAACCGTCTGCGCGTCGTCGTGCGTCGCCGCGCCATAGAAAATCGTGATCGCTTCGGCCACACCCGATTAGGCCAAGGCCCGGCGGGCCCTGTCCAGCCGGACCGCGCCTAATAGCGGTAGGTGTCGGCCTTGAATGGCCCCTCGGTCTTGAGGCCGAGATACTGCGACTGCTTGGGCGTCAGCTTGGTCAGATGCGCACCGACTTTGGCCAAGTGCAGCGCCGCCACGCGTTCGTCGAGATGCTTCGGCAGCGTATAGACCTTCTTCTGGTACTTGCCCTGGTTGGTCCACAGCTCGATCTGCGCCAGCGTCTGGTTGGTGAACGACGCGCTCATCACGAAGCTCGGATGGCCCATGGCGCAGCCGAGATTGACCAGCCGGCCTTCGGCGAGGAGAAGAACCCGCTTGCCGTCCGGGAATTCGATCTCATCAACCTGCGGCTTGACGTTGTGCCACTTGAGATTGCGCAAGCCCGCGACCTGGATCTCGTTGTCGAAGTGGCCGATGTTGCAGACGATGGCGCGATCCTTCATCTGCCGCATGTGATCGACGGTGATCACGTCGAGGTTGCCGGTGGCGGTGACGAAGATGTCGGCCGCGGACGCCGCCTCTTCCATCGTCACGACCTGATAGCCTTCCATCGCTGCCTGCAACGCGCAAATCGGGTCGATCTCGGTGACCAGGACGCGCGCGCCGGCGTTGCGCAGGCTCGCCGCCGAGCCCTTGCCGACGTCGCCGAAGCCTGCGACCACCGCGACCTTGCCCGCCATCATCACGTCGGTGGCGCGGCGGATGCCGTCGACCAGGCTCTCGCGGCAACCGTAGAGATTGTCGAATTTCGACTTGGTGACGCTGTCGTTGACGTTGATCGCCGGGAACAACAGGCGGCCGTCTTTTTCCATCTGGTAGAGGCGATGAACGCCCGTCGTGGTCTCTTCGGAAACGCCTTTGATCGCCGCGCCGAGCTTCGTATACCAACCCGGCTTCGATTTCAGACGCTCGCGGATCGCCGCGAACAGCACTTCTTCCTCTTCGCTGGTCGGCTTGGCCAACACCTTGGCGTCCTTCTCGGCCTGCATGCCGAGATGGACGAGCAGCGTCGCGTCGCCGCCGTCGTCGAGGATCATGTTGGGCGCGCCACCGTCGCCCCATTCGAAGATACGGTGGGTGAAGTCCCAATATTCCGCCAGCGATTCGCCCTTGTAGGCGAAGACCGGCGTGCCACCGGCCGCCACCGCGGCCGCGGCATGGTCCTGGGTCGAGTAGATGTTGCACGACGCCCAACGCACGTCGGCACCCAACGCCTTCAACGTCTCGATCAGCACCGCCGTCTGGATGGTCATGTGCAGCGAGCCGGCGATGCGCGCGCCCTTCAAGGGCTTCTGCTTGCCGTAGGCCTCGCGTGTCGCCATCAGGCCGGGCATCTCGGTCTCGGCGATGGCGAGCTCGCGGCGGCCGAAATCGGCCAGCCCGATGTCCTTGATCTTGTAATCGGCGGTCATCGTGAAATTGATCCTTGGACTAGAAGGCGCGGCGCAACTGATCGGCGAGGTCGGTCTTCTCCCACGAGAAGCCGCCGTCGCTTTCGGGCGGGCGGCCAAAATGGCCATAGGCCGCGGTGCGCGCGTAAATCGGCCGGTTGAGCTGGAGGTGCGTGCGGATGCCGCGCGGGCTCAAATTGACCATCTCTTGCAGCACCTTGGACAGCTTAGCCTCGTCGACTTTGCCGGTGCCGGCAGTGTCGATATAGACCGACAGCGGCTTGGCGACGCCGATCGCATAGGAGAGCTGGATCGTGCAACGTTCGGCGAGGCCGGCGGCCACCACGTTCTTGGCGAGATAGCGCGCGGCATAGGCGGCCGAGCGGTCGACCTTCGACGGGTCCTTGCCCGAGAACGCGCCGCCGCCGTGCGGCGCCGCGCCACCATAGGTGTCGACGATGATCTTGCGGCCGGTGACGCCGGTGTCGCCGTCGGGACCGCCGATGACGAAGCGACCGGTCGGATTGACGTAGAAATGTTCCTCGTCACACATCCAGCCGTCCGGCAGCACGTCGAGCACATGCGGCCGCACGATCGCGCGCACGCCGTCCTGGTCGACTTTATCGCTGTGCTGGGTCGAGACCACGACCGACATGGCGCGCACCGGCTTGCCGTCGCGGTATTCGAGCGTGACCTGGCTCTTGGCGTCGGGGCCGAGCTCGGGCGTGGCGCCGGAATGACGGGCCTCGGCGAGCGATTTGAGAATGGCATGCGCGTAATAAAGCGGCGCCGGCATCAACTCCGGCGTCTCGCGGCAAGCATAGCCGAACATGATGCCCTGGTCGCCGGCGCCTTCGTCCTTGTTGCCGGCGGCGTCGACGCCGACGGCGATGTCGGCCGACTGGGCGTGAACGATGCACTCGACCTTGGCTTTCTTCCAGTGAAAGCCTTCCTGTTCGTAGCCGATGTCCTTGATGGCGGCGCGCGCGATCTCGATCAGCTTTTCGTGGGTCACCGACGCTGGGCCGCGGGTCTCGCCCGCCATGACGACGCGATTGGTGGTGCACAGCGTCTCGCAGGCGACGCGCGACATCGGATCGGCGGCCAGATAGGCGTCGACCACGGCATCGGAGACGCGATCGGCGACCTTGTCCGGATGACCTTCGGAAACCGATTCACTGGTGAAGACGTAATCGCGCAGGCTCACCGTCGTGCTCCCTTGGTAATTCCTTGGCCCGTCGCGACGGGCGGCCGGATAATGGGTGAGCCGCCGCTCGACCGCAACCACGAACGCGCGGTCAATTTTGGGGCATGCCGCGACAATGTGGGCGACGGCCGGATGCCGCGCCGATCGCAGCCTGCGTCAGGCGGTCGCGCCCGCTCCGGCTTTGCGCGCCTGCGCCGCGCGGATGCGGCGCTTCAACCGTCGCGCGTCGATGGGCAACTTCCCATCCGGCATCGAGCCGAGATAGGCGTCGAGCCCGCCGTTCTTTTCGATGGTGCGGATGGCGCGCGGGGTCAATCGCAATTGCACCGCATGTCCGAGCGCGTCGGACAGCAACGACGTCGTCTGCAGGTTCGGCAGGAAGCGCCGCTTGGTCTTGTTGTTGGCGTGGCTCACATTGTGGCCGACGAGCACGCCCTTGCCGGTGATGCCGCAGCGTCGCGCCATGATCGCTAGGTCCTTGAAAGAGAAGGCCGGGGCGAGCCC
>DASYYB010000064.1:0-11135 GCA_035934235.1 Allostellaceae bacterium
CTCCAACGCCATGACCCGCGCCCACGAAGGCACCGGCCTCGGCTTGCCCCTCTCCAAGAGCCTGGTCGAACTCCATGGCGGCAACTTCTCCATCGCCAGCACCCCAGGCCACGGAACAACCGTAACCGTAACCCTGCCGGCCGAAGGCGGCGAAGCCACCGTCGACCTACGCGGCGTCGCCTAGCCTCAGCCCTTCGTCAGCGTGAGCGAATAGCGCGGGTCGGCCGCGAGGCATTCGGCCTCCGGCAACCCCAGTTCCTTGCGCACGATATTGGTGCCCTGCACCATCGCGACCATCTTGTAGGTCGCGTGCCGCCGGCTCATGCCTTCGCGGCCCATGCCGCAATCCGACGACACGATCAGCCGCTCCGCCGGAACGTATTTGAGCGCCTCGCGGATGATCGCGGCGACTTCGTCGGAGCGCTCGACCTGGAGCGTGTGGTGGTCGATGACGCCGATGACGATCTTCTTGTCCTTGATGATTTCGCCGATCGCCTTGAGATCGCCGGTGCCGGACGAACAGGTCTCGAAGGTGAGGGCGTCGGCGTCGACCTGGGCAAGCGCCTCAAGCGTCGGTTGATAGCTCTGCACGTCGCGGAAGATGCGCTGCTGCGACGGGTTGCCCCAACAGGTATGGCACCAAACCTCGGTCTTGCCGCGCAGGCCTTTGACCGTGCCGTTGAAGATCTTGATCAGCTCGGCCGTACCCAGCTTGCCGAAGGTCGGCCCGCGTGCCGGCACCATGTGGATTTGCGGCTCTTCCATCTGGATGACCGGACAGCCGGCATCGGCGAGGTCGTTGAGTTCCTCGTTGAGCGCCTTGCTGAGCGCCAGCGTACGTTCGACGGGGTCCTTGTAGTATTCGTCAACCAGACCCATCGCCAGCAGTTCGGGCGTAATGGTGCCGAACTTCACAGGCTTCTTGGTCATGCGCTGGGCGACACGCCACATCGCTGCATACTGCAAATCGCCGCGGCCGATCGGTCCGATCACCTTGGGGAGGACGCGCGCCTCGAGGAAATCGTGCAGGATATGGCCGCGCGGAAAGGGCACGGCGCCGACGCTGTATTGCGTTGGCTTGGGCGCGCGATCGAAGCCGGCCATGCGCGACGGCGCATAGCTCTGCCAGCTCATGCCGCCGACCTGCTCGTCGTAATGCGCGTCGCCGTCGGTGGCGATGTCGAGACCCGCGACCTCTTGTGCGCGCAGGAAAACCGACACCGCGTCCTCGTATTGCTCGCGGTGCCGTGAATTGGCCATGGCTTCGAGAAAGGTCTGGCTGCCGAGCGCGGCGTCGTACCAGGCCGGCCGCGGCAGCGAGCCGATGACCGATGTCGGCAGAAGCACGTTTGCGGAAGCCTTGTACATTCAGTCCTCCCGGCTGCCTTGTCCGGCGTGCTGGGGCGGCAGTCTAGCGGAATCACACCAGCGCCCAACCCGCAAAATGGACCACCGAAGCAGGGGACGTGGGCGGTGGGATGTGGCATAGAACATGCGATGCGATTGTCCTTCCACGGCGCGGACCGCGACGTCACCGGCTCGTGCCATCTCCTCGAAGTTGCTGGCAAACGGGTGCTGATCGACTGCGGGATGCTCCAGGGCAGCCGCGAGCTCGACGCCGAGAACGCCGCGCCGTTCGGCTTCGACCCGAAGGCGATCGACTTCATGCTGTTGACGCATGCCCATCTCGACCATTGCGGGCGGCTGCCGCTGCTGTATCGGCAAGGGTTTCGGGGCGAAGTGATTGCAACGGCGGCGACGCGAGAGCTGGCGCGCCTGGTGATTGTCGATGCCGCGCATCTCCAGGACGAGGAAATGCGGCGTCGCGTCCGCCTCAACGATCGCCATGGCGGGCATCGGCCGGCGCCGACGCCGCTCTACACATTGGTCGACGCTACCAACAGCCTCGGATTGTTCAAGCGGACGGCCGAATACGGCCAGCCGATCGCGGTCGCGCCCGGCATTACCGCCACCTACTACAACGCCGGTCATATCCTCGGTTCGGCCAGCATCCTGGTCGAGGTGGACGACGGCGGCACGCGCAAATCGGTGCTGTTCTCGGGCGATATCGGCAATAGCGGACGGCCGCTGCTGCCGCCACCGTCGACGCCGGCGCAGGCCGATTACATCGTCATCGAATCGACCTACGGCGATCGCGCGCATCGTGCCATCGATCAATCCGTCGCCGAATTGTTGCAGACGATCACCGCGACTTTCGCGCGCGGCGGCAACGTGGTGATTCCGACCTTCGCGCTCGAACGGGCGCAAGAAATCCTCTACATCCTGCATCGCGCCGTGGCCGCGAACCAGTTGCCGCCGAGCATGAAGGTGTTTCTCGATTCGCCGATGGCGATTTCGGCGGTCGATATCTTCGAGCACTATCCAAAAAGCCTGCAGCCGCCGATCGTCGCGATGATCAACGGCGGCGAGGATCCATTCAGCGTGCCGGGTCTGCGCCGCACCCGCGATCGCGCCGATTCAATCGCCATCAACGCGGTGACCGGCGGCGCCGTGATCATGGCGGGTTCCGGCATGTGCACGGGCGGACGCGTCCGGCACCATCTTCGCTATAACCTGTCGCGGCCCGAAGCGAGTGTCGTTTTCGTCGGCTATGCCGCCGCCGGCACGCCGGCGCGTGCAATCATCGACGGCGCAAAGTCTATCCACCTGTTCGGCGAAGACGTCCCCGTGCGCGCTGCCGTCCATACGCTGAACGGCTTCTCCGCCCACGCCGGTCAGCCCGAGCTGGTCGCTTGGCACGCGGGCATTCGTGGCAAACACCGCACCTTCATCGTCCACGGCGAAGTACCCGCGATGAACGCGCTGGCGCCGTTGCTGCGCGACACCACGATCGAAATTCCCCAGCTGCACAGCGCCTACGATCTCTGAGGCGCTACCTCAAGACTGCCGCTGCCGTTATTCTCGCGCGGTCGGTATGGAGGGTGGTTTGGCGCTACGCACGGTTGTCGGCAACTATGGCCTGACGCGGAGCCTGAAGGAAAACCCGGACGCGCGAGGCGGCCTCGATCTCGAGTTCGTCGAATTCGATTCGATTCCGGCGGCGATGCGGCGCCAAGTCCGCGATCTCGAGTTCGACGTGTGCGAGATGGCGTTGACGACCTATCTCTGCGCCCGCGCCGCCGGCAAGGCGATCACCGCGATCCCGGTCTTCGTCACGCGCAATTTCCACCACTGGGCGGCGTTCCGCCACGCCGATACGGGCATCGGCGGGCCGAAGGACCTGGAAGGTCGGCAGGTCGCGGTCAATCGCGGCTATACCGTCACCACCGGCCTGTGGATCCGTGGCATCTTGCAGCACGAATACGGCGTCGACCTCGATCGGATCACGTGGCTGCCGACCGACGAAGAGCATGTCGCGGAATATCATGCGCCGCCGAATGTCGATTACCGGTTCCGCGGCCGCTCGGCCGAAGAGCTAATGCTGAAAGAAGGCGTCAGCGCGGCGGTCGGCGACGTTCGCTCGAGCGCGCCGGAAATCAAGCCGCTGATCCCCGATGCGCGCGAAGCCGGCTTCGCCTATTACCGCAAGACCGGCATCTATCCGATCAATCACATGATCACGTTGAGCCAGCGCGCCGTGGCCGCGCGGCCGACGCTGGCGCGTGAGCTGTTCGAGATCTTCAAGGTTGCAAAGACCGCGTACCTGAAGCGCCTCGACGCTGGCGGCGACGGCTCCGCCGCCGATCAGGCGGCATTGGCGCTCAAAGCCGTGGTCGGCGATCCGTTTCCTTATGGCGTTGCTGCCAATCGCAAGGCGCTTGAAGCCGCGACGCATTTCTGCGTCGAACAGCATATGACGCGCGACAAGCTGGCGGTCGAGCCGCTGTTTACGCCGGATACACTCGCGCTCAGCTAAAGGTCAGGCGCGGACCGGCAGCTTCAAACGCGGGAAAACCTTGCGCGCGTTGCCGGCGTAGATCTTGCTCTTGTCGGCGGCGGACAGGTTGGCGGCGTCGATATACCGTTTGGTGTCGTCGTAATAGTGCCCGGTTTCGGGATCGATGCCGCGCACCGCGCCAACCATTTCCGAGGCGAATAGGATGTTGTCGGCGGGCACGACCTTGAGCAGCAGGTCGATACCCGGCTGATGATAGACGCAGGTATCGAAATAGACGTTGTTGAGCAGCAGCTCCTTGGGCGGCGGCCGCTTCATGTCCTGCGCCAGGCCGCGATAGCGCCCCCAATGATAAGGCGCCGCGCCGCCGCCGTGCGGAATGATGAACCGCAGCGTCGGAAAATCCCTGAACAGGTCCGAGGTCAAAAACTGCATGAAGGCGGTGGTGTCGGCGTTGATGTAATGCGCGCCGGTCGCGTGAAAGTTCGGATTGCACGACGAGCTGACATGCACCATCGCCGGCACGTCGAGTTCGACCATCTTCTCGTAAATCGGATACCACCATTTATCGGTCAGCGGCGGGTCGGTCCAGCGGCCGCCGGACGGGTCCGGATTGAGGTTGCAGCCGACGAAGCCGAGCTTCGTCACGCAGCGTTCGAGCTCGGCGAGCGAATTCTTCGGTGGCACGCCGGGAAACTGCGGCAGCATGCAGACGCCGACGAAATTTTCCGGATAGAGCCGGCAGACACGGTGGATCATGTCGTTGCAGATCCGCGCCCAATCCTGGCTCGTCGCTTCGCTGCCGAGATGATGCGCCATTGCCGAGGCGCGCGGCGAGAAGATCGTCACGTCGGTGCCGCGCTCGCGTTGCAGCTTGAGCTGCGCCTGCTCGATGCCGGCGCGGACCGCGTCGTCGGAGATCGCGAGCGTTTCGGGCGCCGGCAGCGGCGATTGATTCTTCGCCGCCGCCAGCTGCTGCTCGCGGAAGCTTTCGAGCGCCTTCGGCGCGGTGGTGTAATGCCCGTGACAGTCGATGATCATCGCAGCAAATGCTAGGAACCGCCTCTTTGCTTGTCAAACCGTGCGGCTGCTAGGATGCGCCGCCTGACGGGGAGGAACGATGACCGACATTCCGCGCCTCAACGGCGTGATCCGCGCGCTGGAACACGGCCAGCCGACCTTCACCGCATTCACCATCGCCGACATCGAGAACGCGCTGGCTTTCAGCCAGTCAAAATACGACGGCATCGTGTTCGAGATGGAGCACAATCCGTGGGACATCCGCATGCTGCGCGATTGTCTCCAGTACATGCTCAACCGCCGCCAGATCGCCGACGCGAAATCGGTCGCGCCCGCCGTCACGCCGCTGGTGCGGATTCCGCCCAATGGCGGCGAGCTGAGCCAGGTCTTCGCCAAGCAAGCGCTCGACCTCGGCGTTTACGGCATCGTCTGGCCGCATATTTCGACGGTCGAGCAGGCGCGCAACGCAGTCGCGGCCTGCCGCTATCCGCGTCTCAAGACCGCGCCGCTCTATGAGCCTGCCGGCCTGCGCGGCGACGGACCGACGGCGGCGGCGCGCTATTGGGGTTTGACGCAGCAGGAATACTATTCACGTGCCGACGTCTGGCCGCTCAATCCGAAGGGCGAGATTTTCGTCATCCTGATGATCGAGGACACCGAAGGCATCCGGAACCTCGACGCGATCCTGACGCAAGTGCCCGGTATCGGCGCGATCCTCATCGGCGAGGGCGATCTCAGTCAGGAACTCGGCGTGCCGCGGCAGTACGAGCATTCCGAGGTGCTGAAGCACATGGCGCAGGTGCTGACGACCTGCAAGAAACACAACGTGCCGGTCGGCCATCCGCATGTCGACGCAGCCAATGTCGAACGCGTGTTGAATGAGGGGTACCGCTTCTTAATGGCGGCGCCGACACGCGGCTACGCCGCGCTGGAGAAGGGCAAACAGCTCGCCGGACGGATCTAGGGTGGCGGAGGGTTAGGCGATGCGCGCCGCGACCGCATTGATCGCACGGATCGGCTTGCCGGCGACAAACGCCCGGATGTCCTCGACCGCCTGCCCATAGATCAGGCGATAATTCTCGGCGGTGACGTAACCCAGATGCGGCGTCACCAGCAGATTATCGAGCATCAGCAGCGGGTGGCCGGTGGGCAGCGGCTCGCGGTCGTAGACGTCGAGCGCCGCGCCGGCGATGCGCCGCGCCTTCAGCGCTGCGATCAATGCGGCTTCGTCCACGATGGGCCCGCGCGAGGTGTTGACGAGATAGGCGGTGCTTTTCATCCGCTCGAACTCGGCGGTTCCCACCAGTCCGCGGCTCCGGTCACCGAGGACGAGGTGGATGGTCACGAAGTCCGCGTCGCTGAAAAGCTCGTCCTTGCCGACCAGCGTGGCACCCGCTTCCTGCGCGCGCGCCGCGGTCAAATTCGGACTCCAGGCGATGATTTTCATGCCGAAGGCAGCGCCGATCCGGGCCATCTGGCTACCGAGCCGGCCAAGGCCGACGATGCCCAGCGTCTTGCCGTGCAGACCGATGCCGAGCGTCGATTGCCAATGACCGCGTTTGAGCGCCGCGAATTCCTGCGGAATTTTGCGCGCCAGCGCGACAATCAGGCCCCAGGCCAGTTCGGCCGTCGGCGCGCCGAGGGTTTCGGTGCCGCAAACCTGGATGCCGCGCGCCGTCGCGGCGGCGACGTCGATCGCCGCGTTCTTCATGCCGGCGGTGACGATGAGCCGGAGATTCGGCAGACGGTCGATCAGCAGCTTTGGAAACGACGTGCGCTCGCGCATCAACACGACGCATTCGAACGTATGCAGCCGGCGCGCGAGGATATCGGGGTCGGCGATGTGGTCGGGAAAAGTTTCGACCTGGACGGCCGGCTCGAGGCTTTTCCAATCGGCGAGCGCCAAGGCCGCACGTTGGTAATCGTCGAGGATCGCCACTTGGATCATGAGGCCGCCTCCCGCGCTTTCGTTTAGCACCCCGGCCGTTGACAGGGAACGGCGGTGGCGGCCAAAGCTAGGCGCGGAGGCGGCGAATGGCAGGACCGCTCGACGGGATTTTCGTGGTGGCGTTGGAACAGGCCGTGGCGGCCCCGCTGTGCAGCTGCCGCCTGGCCGATGCCGGCGCCCGCGTCATCAAGATCGAGCGGCCAGAGGGCGACTTCGCGCGCCATTACGATCGCGCCGCCAAGGGCCAGTCGGCGCATTTCGTCTGGCTCAATCGTGGTAAGGAATCGATCGCGCTCGACATCAAGGCGCCGACCGACAAGGCGCTGCTCGTCCGCATGCTCGCCCGCGCCGACGTGTTCATTCAGAACCTGGCGCCGGGCGCGGCGGCGCGTGCGAGCTTCGATCCGGCGGCGCTGCGCCGCGCGCATCCGCGGCTGATCGTCTGCTCGATTTCGGGTTATGGCGAAAGCGGCGCCTATCGCGACATGAAGTCCTATGACCTGCTGATCCAGGCGGAGACCGGCCTCGCCTCGATCACCGGCACGCCCGACGCGCCCGGCCGGGTCGGCGTGCCGGTGTCCGACATCGCTGCCGGCCTCAACGCTTATGCCGCGATCCTCGAGGCGCTTTATGCGCGCGAGCGCCACGGCGACGGCGCCCAGCTCGAAATCTCGCTGTTCCAGGCCACCGCGGAATGGCTGTCGGTGGCGCTGATCCAGCAGGCGGACGGCCATCCGCCGCAACGCATCGGCGTCCATCATCCGTCGATCGCGCCCTATGGCGCGTTCGTAGCATCCGACGGCAAGGCGATCGTCGTCTCGATCCAGAACGAGCGTGAGTGGCAGCGCTTCTGCGCCGAGATTCTCGGCGACGCGGCACTGGCGCACGACGCACGCTTCGCTGACGGCCCGCGCCGGGTCGCCAATCGGCTCGCACTCGAAGCGTTGGTGGCGGCCGCGTTCAAGCGCGAACCGCGCGCGGCGCTGGCAGGACGGCTCAAGGCGGCCGGCATCGCCTACGGCAATCTCAACACGCTCGACGATTTCGTCCGCCATCCGGCGCTGGCGACGATCGACACCGCAACCGAAAGCGGCACCGTCGCCTTGCCGTTGCCGCCCGGCCGTCGCGCCGGCGATTTGGCCGATCGTGCGGTGCCGCGGCTCGACGAACATGGTCCGAGGCTGCGGCGCGAGTTTGCGTGACCTGCCAATTGTGCATTTGTGCGATGCAAAAACGACCGCGATGACGCGTCTCGGTGTGTCGCCGCCTGTGGCGAAATAACGCACGGGAATCCGCCCCTATACGCCCCCGTTTAACGCTTTTGGATTGCGTTGTGCGCCGCAATATGCCATTTATTGCAGCGCGACACGGCCGTCGCCCGACGGCGTGTCGTACGTCTTCTAGGCGTTTCCTCCCTAAACTTGGGCCGCACCTTGGTGCGGCCCTTTTTCTTTTTCGGCGAACTTGTACGTCGCAAACCACCGGCTATTTGTTGAGCCCGGTGGCGACCCGTGACGGGAATCGCCGCATCAAGTCCAGTTATGGAAGGCGAAGAACGCGGCCAGGACGAGGCAGCCGAACGCCGCGAGATGATTCCAGCGGATGGCTTCCCCCAAATACGTCACCGAGAACACGGCAAAAACCGTAACCGTGATGATTTCCTGAATCGTCTTGAGCTGCGCGGCGTTGTAGACGGTGTAGCCGATACGGTTCGCGGGCACCGCAAGACAATATTCGAAGAAGGCGATGCCCCAGCTAATCGGCACCACCACATAAAGCGCCGTACCCGGGAACTTGAGCTGCCCGTACCAGGCGAACGTCATGAACACGTTGGAGCACAACAGCAGCAAGATCGGCGCGATATAGGGCCAGCTCATCGAATCTCCTTGGCGGTATGTGGTGGTGATGAACGCTCAGCGCGTGAGGCGACTTCGGATTCAACGGACCGCGACCCGCTCAGGCAGATTCCGCCGCCTTGGGCAAGGTTGCCGCGCCGGTGCCGAGCGTCCGCTGCATCAGGATGCTGTCTACCCAGCGCCCATGCTTGAAGCCGACGGCCGGCTGGATGCCGATGCGCTCGAAGCCGAGCGCCGCATGCAAGCGGATCGAGGCTTGATTGTCGCTGTCACCGACGACTGCAACCATCTGGCGGTAGCCGAGCGCATCGCAGCGCTCGATGAGCCGTGCCAGCAACGCGCGCCCAACGCCGCGCCGCGCCGCCTCGGCCGCGACATAGATCGAATCTTCGAGCGTGTAGCGATAGGCCGACCGCGTGCGGTAGGGGCCGGCATAGGCATAGCCGACGATGCGCTCGCGGGCGGTCGCGACCAGAAACGGCAGGCCCAGCGCCAGAATGCTCTCGCGTCGCTGGCGGATTTCGTCGACCGACGGCGGCGTCTCCTCGAACGTCCCGAGGCCGAAACGCACATGATGGGCATAAATCGCGGCAATCGCTTCGGTGTCGCCCGGCGTGGAATCGCGTAACGTGAACCGGAATGCGGCGGCGTTGTTCATGCCGGCCGTAACAGCTCCGGTTCGATCGCGGACAGGGCTTCAGTCAAATCGCGCATGTCCTCGCCGAGCTGGGCGAGAAACGGTTTCCGCTCGAAGGTCCGTTCGTCCATGTACAGCGCGCGGTTGATCTCGATTTGCAGACAATGTGCGCCGGCAGCCGGCCGGCCGTAATGCGCCGTGGTGAAGCCGCCGGCATAGGGCGTATTGAGCGCCGTCGTATAGCCCTTGGCGTTCAGGACGCGATGCGCGGTTTCGGTGATCACCGGATGGCACGACGTGCCGTGACAATCGCCAAGCACCATATCGGCGCGCGGCGAGCGGTCGCGCCGGTCGCGATCGCCGCTGGCCGAAGGCATCGAGTGGCAATCGAGCAGGATGGCAAAGCCGTAACGCTCCTGAGTCGCATCGAGCAGCTGCTTCAGCGTCCGATGATACGGCCGGTAAAGCGTCTCGATGCGTTGGGCCGCTTCGCTGAATTTGAGCTTGCGAGCATAGATTTCCTCGCCCGATGCGACGACGCGTGCGATCGTGCCGAGGCCGACGCGCACCCGCGGCGATTGGCTGTTGACGAAATTCGGCAGCAGATCCTCGAACATCGTCGGATCGAGCTCGAACGGCTCGCGGTTGACGTCGATATAGGCGCGCGGAAAGCGGGCGCGCAGCAAAGGCGCGCCCAGCGTCTGCCCGGCGCCGAAAATCTCGTCCACGAAACTGTCTTCCGAGCGCCGGAGTGTGAGCGCGTCGAGCCGCGAGGCGGCGAGGAAGTCGACCGGATAGTCGGCCCCGCTATGCGGCGAGGCGAGTACAAGCGGTACCGCTTGTCCGCCATTGGCCAAAACTTCGATCGGTTCAGCCGCCGTCACCAGGCCGTGCATGCCAACAAGATTAACGAGGAACGGGCGACCCTGTCACGTGGGAAGCGGCCCTTTTTGGCGGAAAATCGCCAATTGTCACCATTCGGCGGGCGGTAAACCGTTCGTTTAAATCTGGCCCTGTATCCTCCCCGGCGAGGAACATCATGGCTCGAATCCTGCTCGCTGAAGACGACGACAGCATCCGCGTGTTCCTGGCGCGCGCGTTGCGGCGGGCCGGGCACGATGTTTGCGCCCTCGGCGACGGCGAAACCGCCTTGTCCTGGGCCACCAACCACCCGATCGACCTGCTGCTGGCCGACGTGGTCATGCCGGGACTCGACGGCATCGAGTTAGCGCGTCGCGCCAGCGACATGCATCCGTTGTTGCGCGTCATCTTCATCACCGGATTCGCCGCCGTCGCGCTCGGCGAGGCGGAATCCCTGCCGCGCGACGCTGCCGTGCTGGCCAAACCGTTTCACCTGCGGCAGCTGGTCGGCGAGATCGAACGGTTCCTGGCCGCCTGAGGCCGGCGGCCCGTCCTTGCCAACCGATCGGGAATTGGTCTAAATCCGCCGTCGCGCGGGCGTGTAGCTCAGTGGGAGAGCACTTCCTTGACATGGAAGGGGTCGTAGGTTCAATCCCTGCCACGCCCACCATTTTCTAACCTGCGCCGTGAATGAGCGCTGCGATGTTCCCGCCGCGACGCATCGTCTGCCTGACCGAGGAGACCGTCGAGACGCTCTATCTGCTCGGCGAACAGGACCGCATTGTCGGGATCACCGGCTATACCGTCCGGCCGCCGCAAGCGCGCCGCGAGAAGCCGCGGGTCTCGGCGTTCAATTCGGCCAATATCGAGAAAATCGTCACGCTCAAACCCGACCTGGTTCTGGCGTTTTCCGACATCCAAGCCGGCATCGTCGCGGATCTGATCCGCCGCGGCATC